>NZ_QSLN01000009.1 GCF_003368535.1 Ammonifex thiophilus | reverse complement strand
GAGACCTCACCCTCCTGAGTGGTTGGATTGTCAACTACTCGTCCCTGGCAAAAGGACGGTGAGGTCTCTTCTTCTTTTTCTCCTCCCTCGGCTCCTGCAAGAACTCCTACGGTAACTTTACACTAACAGCTCCAGCCGGGAGTTCTTTTGCTAAAATGAATCTTAGAATCAAGAAGGAAAGGCGGGAGGCAATATGGAAAAAGGCGTGGTCTGCTACCTGGCCCAGGAAGAAGAGGAAGAAGAAATTGAATACGATCTCCAGGAGCTAAAGGAGCTTTTGCGCAACGTGGACATCGAAGCGGTGGCCACGGTGGTGCAACGCCGCCCGCCTGATCCCCATTACCTCTTAGGCCCGGGCAAAATCGCCGAGGTCAAAGAGTTGGTGGAAAGAGAAAAGCTTCAGGCGGTGGTTTTCAACCGGGAGCTCTCCCCCCGCCAGGTGCAGGCGCTGGAGGACTTTTTCGGTCCGGAAGTGGCCGTTTGGGACCGCACCCAGGTCATCCTAGAAATTTTTCGCCGCCGGGCCCGGTCGCGGGAGGGAAAAATCCAGGTAGAACTAGCTCGACTTACCTATCTTTACCCCCGCCTCTACGGCCTGGGGGGCACTCTCTCACGCCTGGGAGGCGGAGTGGGCACCCGGGGCCCAGGGGAAACCAAGTTGGAAGTGCTGCGCCGGGCCCTGCGAAGGCGCATAACGGAGCTGCGCCGCGAATTGGAAGAGGTGCGCGCCAGCCGAGACCTGCTGCGCCGCCACCGCCAACGAAGCGGCATACCGGTGGTGTCTCTGGTGGGCTACACCAACGCCGGAAAATCGACTTTGCTCAACGCTCTCGCCGCCGAAGGGAAAGAAGTACTAGCCGAGGATCGCCTCTTCGCCACCCTGGATCCGGTGAGCCGGCGCGTAGTTCTTCCTTCCGGTAGGGTTTTCTTGCTCACCGACACTGTGGGGTTCATAAAAGACCTGCCTCCCAAATTAAAGGAAGCCTTTAAAGCCACCTTGGAAGAGTTGGAGGTAGCCGACCTTTTGCTGCACGTCATCGACCTCACCAGTCCTTATCTGGACGAGCAGCAGCGGGCGGTGGAAGGCATCCTGGAGGAACTGGGACTGGCAGAGAAGCCAGTTCTCAAGGTCTACAACAAAGTGGATCGCTATGCTGGCATTCTACCGGCCGACGGAGTGGTGATTTCGGCCCTAAAGAAAATCAACCTCGACCAGCTGCTTCACCAGATAGAAACCCGCCTCTTCCAGGAAGAAGAAATAGAGCTCTTCCTCCCCTTCACCTCTCTAGGGAAGCTGGAAAAGTGGCGGGAGCGCGTGCGAGTAGTGGCCGAAGAGTATGGAAGTGAAGGGGTCAAGGTAACCGTCAGGGGGCGGCCGGAAGATCTGGCCCGCCTGCGGGCTCAGGTCGTCGGGCAATGATTACTTCTACCGGCTCCGGACGGCCGAAGTAATAACCCTGGCCGAAATCGGTTCCCAGTTCTCTAAGTATTTGCAGGGTTTCTTCGCTTTCTATCCCCTCCGCCACGGTAAGCTTACCTAAGGTGTGCGCCACCGTGTTCATAGCCTCTACCAAGGCTCGGTGCACCCGATCGGAAGCAAGCCCGCGGATAAAAGAAAGATCTATCTTCAAGTAGTCCACCGGCAAGCTACGCAGGTAGCTGAAGGTGGAAAAGCCGCTGCCGAAGTCGTCCAGAGCCAGCTCGCACCCCAGCCATCTTAGCCTGCTGAGCCACCTTTCCGCCCGCAGGAGATTCCTTATGGCCGCCGTTTCGGTCACCTCAAATCCCAGGCGCGAAGGATCCACTTCCTTCTCCTTGAGCTTCATCTGCAGGTACTCTAGAAGAGTGTCATCCCCCACACTCAGACCCGACAGATTCACGAAAAGCTTGAGCTGTGGATGAGCCTTTAGGATATCCAGAGCCGACTCTATAACCCAGCGGTCGAGACGAGGCATGAGACCAAAGCGCTCCGCCAAAGGGATAAACTGCGCCGGCGAGCAGTACTTATCCACGCACTCACGCAGCCGCAGCAAAGCCTCATAATGAACCACCTGCAAATCCGAAAGCCTAACCACCGGCTGCAAGAAGAGTAGCAATCCCCGTCCGGTAACCAGAGCCTCCTTGAGCAGATTCAATACCTCCTGCTCCCCTTTAAGCCTGGCCAACAACTCTTCCTCTGGCTGGAAAAGCACTACCCGATTGCGCCCCTCTTCCTTAGCCCGCCTTAGGGCCAGGTCAGCCTGGCTCATCACTGTTTCCGCCGCCTCGTCCCCCTTGACCAGAGCAATACCTATGCTTATCGTTACGCGGGCCATTCTGCCATCCAACTCAAAAGGAGTTTCCTCTACCCGCTGGCGGAGTTCCTCCGCCAACCTACAGGCCTCCTCTTCAAAAACATCCTCCATCAACACCATGAACTTATCGCCGGCCACTCGGGCTACGATGTCCTCTTCGCGAACGTTTTCCCGCAAGAAACGGGCAAAGGCTTGCAAAAGTCGGTCTCCTGCCTTATACCCCCAGTTATCGTTGATTAACTGGTAGTTGTCTACATCTATCACCATGAGCGCACTGGAGAGTCCTCGCCGGGCCTTCAACACCGCCTGCTTCAGATGGTCTTCCAGATAAAAGCGGTGCGGCAGGCCGGTGAGAGGATCGTAATGTACCAAATGGTGAAGCTTCTCCTGCACCTGCAGGCACTGTTCCCGGTGCGCCAGAACCTCCAGACCGAAGGAAATGTCGGCTGCTATTTGGGCCATAAGCTCCAGCTCTTCTTTGCCCAAAACTCCGGGTTTCTCCGCCCCGAAGGCCAGAAAGCCCGAGATGTCTTTGTTGGCCGTGAGAGGTAGAAAGGCCAGCGTCCTTATCCCTTGGGCCAGGAAAAGGTCCTTAAAGGGGAACTCTTCCTCGTAGGAGAGTAGATCGTTAATCACCTGGTAGGGCGGAGCTAGAGAACTGGGCACAAAAGCGGGAACTTCTCTTCCTGCCCGGGCCACCAGTTCCCAGTAGCCATTGGGCCCCTTGAGCATGGCCCAGGCCGTGGCGAAAAGGCCCTCTTCTACTGCCGCCCGACAAACAGCTGCCAGAAGCAGCTGGGGGCTTTGCAGGCGGATCAAAGCGTGGTTGGTCTCCGCCAAGAGGACGTACATGCGGTTGAGATGCTCGATCCTCTCTTCCGCCCGCGCCTGCAGGGAGCAGAAACGCCGCAGTCCCAGATACAGGAAAAGAGCGGTCAAGGCCACAAAAACCAGCCCCTTGGCCAGGCCGAGGTGGTAGCTGAAAGGCGGAGGAAAGGCAAGGGCTAACCAGCGATCGGAAAAAAAGACCCATAAAGAGGCGAGCAGAAGGTAGATCAACGCCACTCTCTCCGCCAGCAGCCGCATCGAAGCCATCCTTTCTGGCCAAATTTCGACATCAAATACCATAATATTCCCTATACCGCCGCCGTCAAGTCAAAAAAGATAGACAGCCCCCTTTAGAATTTTTTCAGAGGCTGCCCATCTTAAAAGCAAGGAGCGCTAAAGAAGCGAAATTCCTACTCCTCTACCCAGTGGATACATTCTGCCGGGCAGGAGTCGATGGCCTCCTGGATCTTGTCTTCGGGAGCTCCGTGAGGGTTTATAACCTCTGCGTACCCTTTGTCAGGATCCAGGCGGAAGACTTCGGGCACCAGAACCTCACAAGTCCCGCAGGCCATGCACTCGGAAGTCTCAATGTAAGGAATGCGAGCCATACTTACCTCACTCCTCCAATGAAAAATTTGCAGGTGCTCTTAATATTCAATATGCCCCGTCATTTTCCTGCTAAAAACCAGCCGAAACTTTTAAAGCCCCGCCTTCTTTAAGGGCGGGGCTTTAAAAAGGCATCGGAGTTTAAGGTTTACCGTAGCAGAAGATAAGGTTACCTAGCACGCAAGCTACCGGTAAAGAGCGGAGGTAAGCATTGTTGGCCCACCAAGCGTAGAAGTAGGTGGCCCCGTTGGTGGGGTCCCAGCCGGAGAGGGCATCAAGTGCTGCCCGGTAAGCCTCCGGCGAGGCCGGTCGGTTAATCCACCCGTTGAGCACCGGCTCGAACTGGTAATGCCCATCCACCACCTGATAAATGACCCCCGGAATGCTCTTGGGGAAACCGGGCGTCTTCACCCGGTTAAGCACCACCGCTCCCACCGCTACCTTAGCTATGTAAGGCTCGCCGTCAGCCTCGGCCGTGATTAGACGAGCCAACAGATCGATATCCGAGCGACTAACGCTTATCTCCCCCCGGGAAACGGCCGGGACCGGGCTCGCAAGGGGAATGCGCAAGACCTGCCCCGGGTAGATGAGGGAGGAGCTCAGGCCGTTAAGGCGCATAATTTCCTGGTAAGGAACGCCAAAGCGCTTACCTATGAAGTAAAGGGTGTCTCCGGAGCGCACGGTGTAAAGGGTGAAGGGCTGGTCGGGGATGTAAAGCACCTGGCCAGGGTAAATGAGAGTGGTCCATAAACTATTGGCGTACTGAATGGCCTCCACCGTGGTACCGAACTGGCGGCTTATCTTATAAAGGGAATCACCAGGCTTGACAGTGTAGTAGGCAGCCCAGGCGGGCAGGGCGCTAAAGAGCAAAAACCCTAATCCGACCAAAAGGCGTGAGAAAAAGCGCATGGACTCTTACCCCCTCTTCTGGCCTCTGGGGTTAGTTGACGGGTTCGGGTCGAGGGTCACCCTACCGGCCTCCCGCTTTACCTCACCCCCTTTTGAGGGAAGGCCGGATTCACCCCTTGCCGTTGATTTCCCCCATACCCCGGTACTACCGGGGATTCGGCCTTTCTAGCTTCGGCTGCATTTTACCGACAATTAGTTAGACAAACAAGACTGAAATTGCTGGAAAAGAAAAAAGCCGGGATCTTAGTCCCGGACATTTGCCTTTAAGCTTTCACTATAATTTTGCCAGTTTTGCCCCCGGATAATAAAAGGCAAGTATGTCGCGATAACTAAAACCTCTCTCAGCCATTCCCCGAGCTCCCCACTGGGACATGCCCAGGCAGTGCCCCCAGCCGTCGCCGGTGAAGGTAATCCGGAGTAGCTTGCCCGTAGCGGGATCGTAAACTTTAATCATGTCACTGGCCGGCGCCTTGAGGCCAAAGACTATCCGCACATAGTCGGCGTTCCCCAGCTTTTGTCGCACCATTTGGCCCGACCCGTTCCTCCCCAAAACCTCCAGAACTTTTACCCGGCCGGTGGCCGTGCGCTCCACCACGTAGACGTCCTCCACCACAGTCACGTCGTAGCCTCGCTGGATCAGGCGGGAAGCAACCTGATCCGGAGTGAAGCTTTCCTGCCAGCCGTAGTGCGGGTTACCCGAGACGTGATCGTAAGGATCTGGACGGGCCGCCAGATAGTCGCAGGGGTAACGCCAGACATCCTCCGCGCGCTCAGTATAACCTCCATCGGAGCTGCAGAAGTAGGCAGCGACAGGCTTTCCTCCGCACAGGAGTACCTCTCCCCTGGTTTCCTCCACTGCTCGGCTGGAATTAGGTTGCTCGTAATTCATCCCCCCGTAAACCTGATCCCGCGTGTCGCTGAGAAGCTGGTAGGGAGCCTGCGTTCCGGCCTTCTCAACCTTGCACCACGCGTAACTCCTGGCCGCCACCGCCTGGGCCTTCAGGGCCTCCAGCGGCCAAGAAGCCGGCATTTCCCCGGGGACCACGCCTTTGAGGTAATCTTCCATATCCAGCTCGTTGATTAACCGGAGAGCATTGCCGTCAAGGTCCAAGCGCAGATGGCCCCGATAACGTTGACCGGAGAAGCTTCCCCCACTGAGGGCAAACCAACCCTCCTTCTGGCTTGTAGCCAGCACCAGCGGCCCCGGGTAAAGACCGATAGTTCCACGGTTCTTATCCACCTGGATTGCCGAGACGCCGCCGGGCAGGGGAAGAGTCACCACGGAGAAGATGACGACGTCACCGGAGGAAAGGAGAACCAAAGTCTTGCCTGCCCCGTCGAGTAAGGCGTAGCTGCCGCTAGGAACTACCTTAACTGCCGTTTCCCCCTGGGAGAGAAGCACCCGCACCGGCTGGTCGAACCGGTAAGGAGAGAACTCAAGAGGCTCGGGGTCGTTACTTCCCCCTGTGCCGCGCGAGACCGGGGGAGAAGTAAGTAGAGGCTCAGTGTAAGGTGTAGCCACCCAGCCCTCCCGACCATTTTCTAGCTGCACCTGGTACCAACCAGAAGCAGCCTTCAAAACGCGGAGCACTTCTCCCTTTTCCACTCGCCCTTTGATACCGTAGCTGATCCCGGGCCCCGTCCTCAGATTAAGGGCGGTGGCTAGCACTTTAGCCGCTGGCGGCAGGACGACCCTAACCGTCTGGGTGTCCGCCTCCCAGTTGACCACATACCCCAAGGCCTCGGCTACGAACCGGGCGGGCAACATGGTCCGGTCTTGGTAGATCAGAGGGGCTACGTCGATCTCCCGCCGCTCGTTATCGATCCATAGGGCCGGCTCCCCGACCACTAGTTTCAGCACAGGACCGTCGAGGTCTAAAGTGACGGTCTTGGTCGCCGCATTCCAGTTCACTTTTTGCTCCGAAACCCCTAGGGCGTAGGCCAGGTAACGGACCGGCACATAGGTGCGGTCCCGCTCCAGGAAGGGAGCCACATCCATCGGATATTTCTGCCCTTCGGCTTCGTAATACTTCTGCCCGATGCGGAAGATGATTTCTGCCGGCGCTGCCCGCGCCCACCCCGCACCTACGGTGAACAAGAGGAAGAAAATACTAAACCCTAGCAACCAACGACGCATCTCAACCCCCCCTGCCGCAAGCTTTTGGTCTACCTTTTTCGACAGGAGGAGTCACTTTCCTGCTCCAGAGAAGTACAAAAAGTGTTAACGGCGGAAAAAGAAGAAGAGGTTTAGAAGCAGGGTTAAAAGCAGGCTCAGGAGGATACAGGTGGCTAACGGGAAGTAGAAGCTGAAATTGCCTTTATGGTAGTAAATGTCTCCCGGAAGGCGCCCCAGACCCGGCACCTTGCCGATGAGAAAGAAGAAGAGGGCCAGAAAAAGGAAGAAAAGTCCTAAGAGCAAGAAAAACTTGGCCATCTGCTGCCCGAAATCCATCCTACTCCCCCTTTCCCGGCTTCTTTTCCCTCCAGTAGCGCTCTTTTTCACTATAAAGACAGCCGCAATACTGCTGGCGGTAAAGCCCCAGCTTTTTGGAAAGCTCTACCCCTTCTTTAAAGCCCGGGCGGAAATCCCGGTAAAGAAAGGGTAGACCGTAAGCCTCCGCTACCGCCTCGGCAGTCTCCTTGATAAGCTCGTGCTTCTGAAAAGGGCTTACCAGCAAAGTAGTGGTGAAATAGTCGAAACGGCCGTGCTTGGCTACCGCCGCCGTCCGCTCCAGCCTTAGGTGGTAGCAGAAACGGCAGCGCAGAGCTTCGCGATAGGCCACCCGGCGGAAGAACTCTTCTATAGGGTAGTCTTCGGCATAGATCACCGGCAGATCAACGCTTTCCGCGAACTGGGCCAGCGCCTCTCGCCGCCGCTGGTACTCCGTGTAAGGATGGATGTTAGGGTTAAAGAAAAAGCCGTAAACTTCAAAGTTTTCCCCCCGCAAAACCTTTGCCGGGTAGATAGCGCAAGGACCGCAGCAGATATGCAACAAAACTTTCATCCTTTCTCCTCCGGCCACAAAGTCTCCTGCCGTAAAGCAGAAGGGGGTTTGATCCCCAGATGACGGTAGGCCTCAGGCAGGGCCAGGCGCCCCCGGGGGGTGCGCACGATGAGTCCCACCTGCAAAAGATAGGGTTCCACTACCTCCTCCAGGGTGCTAACCTCTTCCCCTGTGGAGGCAGCCAAGGCCTCCACCCCCGCTGGCCCCCCGCCGAAGCGCTCGATGAGACACCGCAGGTAGCGGCGGTCGACCGGGTCAAGCCCCAGCTCGTCCACCGCCAGAAAGTCGAGCGCTTCGGCAGCCAGACCTTCCGTTATCACCCCTTCCGCCTTGACCTCCACGTAGTCTCTAACCCTGCGCAGAAGGCGGATGGCCACGCGCGGCGTGCCTCGCGCCCGGCGGGCAATGACGGCTGCCCCTTTAGGCGAAAGCTTTATCCCCAGAATTCTAGCCGTACGCTCCAGAATGCGCTCCAGCTCCGCGGGAGAGTAGTACTCTAGGTGGAAAGCCAGGCCGAAGCGGTCCCGCAAGGGGGAGGACAAGAGTCCCACGCGGGTGGTAGCTCCCACCAAGGTGAAAGGAGGAAGAGAAAGGCGCACCGCCCGTGCCCCCGGCCCCTTACCTATAACCAGATCTAAGGCCCGGTCCTCCATGGCAGGGTAAAGGATCTCCTCCACCGCCCGACTGAGGCGGTGGATCTCATCAATAAAGAGCACATCTCCCGGGGAAAGAGAAGTAAGAATGGCAGCCAGATCCCCCGGCCGCTCGATGGCCGGGCCGGAGGTAACCCGCACATTGACTCCCATTTCCGCCGCGATAATCCGCGCCAGCGTGGTCTTCCCCAGGCCCGGCGGGCCGGAGAGGAGGACGTGATCCAAAGGCTCGCGGCGCCGGCGTGCGGCCTCGCAAGCTATCTGCAGGGCCTCCTTGACTTTCTCCTGCCCTATAAATTCCTCCAGCCGCCGCGGACGAAGGGGAAGCTCAAATTGCCTTTCCCCTTCCACCGCTTCTGCTGCTACCAGTCGCGGTTCCCTCTTCATGCCTCCTTACCTTCCTTCCGGCGCCCTAGATAAGCCAGGCTCAACCTAAGTAGCTCCTCTATTCTCTGCGCCCCGCCGGCCTTAGCTTCTCGCACCGCTTCTTCTGCTTCTCGGCGGCGATAGCCCAAGTTCATAAGGGCCGCCACGGCCTCGGCAGCTCCTTCGTCCTCCACCGGCGCACCCTTCTCCTCCTTCAGCTCCAGCAGCAACCGCCGGGCCGTTTTCTTTCCCACACCGGGAACCGTGGTAAGTTTTTCTAGATCCTCGCGCCTTATCGCCTCGCGCAGCTCTTCTACCGAGAAACAGGAGATAAGCGCCAGAGCAGTTTTGGGGCCCACCCCGCCAACTCTTAAGAGGCGCAAGAAAAAATCCCTCTCTTCCCGGTCGCCGAAGGCGTAGATCTCCGGCCGATCCTCACGTAAGAGCAGGCAAGTGTAAAGCTCGACTTCTCCCCCTTTAGCTGGCAGGCGCTCGTAGAGGGAGAGGGGAAGAAAAACCTCAAACCCCATCCCCCCCACCAGGATCACTGCCCTCCCCCGCTCTTTCTCCAGCACCGAGCCGCGCAAGAAAGCTAGCACCCTTCTTTCACCACCTGTGACAAATGGCAGATGGCCAGAGCCAAAGCGTCGGCCACATCGTCGGGGGAAGGAGGGGCAGATAGTCCCAGTAGCTCCTTCACCACAAACTGCACCTGCCTTTTAGTAGCGCGGCCGTACCCCGTGACCGCCTGTTTGACCACCTGCGGGGGATAAGAGAAGACCGGGCAGTCGCTTTCCGCCGCCGCCAGAAGCACCACACCCGCTACTTTCCCCACCATCATGGCCGTCCGAACGTTCTGCCCCCAAAAAAGCTCCTCCACCGCTAGAGCGTTGGGCTGGTACTTTTGCAAGAGCTCCTTTAACGCCCGGTACAAACTCCTCAGACGCGAGGGCAAAGGCTGACCTGCCGGGGTACGGATGCAACCGTAGGCTACCGTCTCCAGACGCTGTCCATCTTCCCTAACTAGCCCGTACCCCAACCTTTCCGCTCCGGGGTCGACGCCCATTACCAGCAAAGAAAGCCCACCCTCTATTCCTGCAGTTCGTCCAAGTTTTCCAGGGCCGCTTTTAATCTCTTCTCATCAGGGAACTCTAACTCCTGCTTGAGCTGCGCTTGAACTTCCGGGGGTTGAGAGGCAAAGTCCATGGCCTTTTCCAGCTTGGCTCGCAAATCGGGAGGAAGAGAGGAAAGTGGTAATCTTTTGTCCTGGTAAAGGCATACTCGGTCACACCCCAGAGGCCCGGCAAAAACCGCCAGATAACCGTCCTTTATCCCTAAGTGGCGATAAGAACGGCAGCGGGGGCAGAGTTCGTTTACCTCCTGGACCAGGCGCACGCTCACTGGGAGGTTAAGGGTGTGCCGCCACCCTTCCTCTGCCGGGAAGCGCTGGAGCAAAGCCTCGGCCCGAAGCCCCTGCCACTCTGGCGGAGCCGGCCCCTCCTGTACCAGCTCTCGCTCTCCGCAGAGATAGACCCGTTCCACCGTCACCAGGGTCTGGGGCCCCACTACAGGGCTGCGCCAGGCGTTCCAAACCTTGGCAGCCCGCGTCCCTCCCCAGCAAGCCACCCCTACCAGGGCCGCTAGAGCCAGGGATAGTAGCAGGATTCTGGTCCAACGGCGCTTTTGAGCCATAAATATCCTCCTTTTCTATATAAATCCTTAACGCAACACCAATTATGCGCCGCCGGACCGTATTTTATACCTCACTAAAATCCCCCTAAACGCGGGCCGAGACCTCTTCCATCAAAGTGGAGGGTATATCGAAGTTGGCGTAGACCTCCTCCACGTCGTCAAGATCCTCCAGCGCCTGCACCAGGCGCAAAACTTTCACCGCCTCCTCCCCTTCCAGCGGCACGGTGGTCTGGGGAAGGAGGGTCAGCTCCGCCGCTTCCACCGGGACCCCCTGCTCCTGAAGCTTCTGCTTCACCCTAGCCAGGTCTTCGGGGGCGGTTATGATTTCAAAGGTATCCTCCGTCTCTTGCAGGTCATTGGCTCCAGCCTCCATGGCCAAAAGGAGCAAGTCTTCCTCCGAGAAGCCACTGTCCTTACGCACCGTTATAAGTCCCTGGGAACGGAAGAGCCAGGAAACGCATCCGGCCTCGCCCAGGCTCCCGCCGAACTTGCTCAGAATGTGCCGGACCTCGGCGGCAGTGCGGTTGCGGTTGTTGGTAGTGGTGCGGATAAGCAAAGCCACTCCACCAGGGCCGTAACCTTCGTAAAAGACCTCCTCGTACTTTTCCCCCGCTCCTTCCCCTAGAGCTTTCTGGATGGCCCGCTTGATATTCTCCATAGGGATATTGGCTTCCCGGGCCCGGTCGATAGCCGCCCGCAACCGCGGGTTGGCCTCCGGATCCCCCCCTCCCATACGCACGGCCACCATAATTTCCCGGGAAAGCTTGGTAAATATTTTGCCGCGCTCGGCGTCCACTTTGGCTTTCTTGCGTTTGATCTGTGCCCACTTAGAGTGCCCTGCCATCCTTCTCACCAACCCGGAACTAGCCTTAAAAAGGCGGAGTTAATGGAGGAAAAAGCTTGTGCCGGTGCTTGGCCTTGAGGCTCTCGATCCGCTCTTTCACCTCCGGAGAAGCTTCCCCGTAAAGAATATAACGGTCGAGCTCCTCGTATGTAAACCCCATCTCCTCCGCATCGGTCTGCCCCTCCCAGAGCCCCGGGGAAGGGGGTCGAGCAATGATCCTTTCGGGTATTCCCAAGTAGCGGGCAATCTCCTGCACCTGAAACTTTAACAAATTGGCCAAGGGCATGATGTCCGCCGCTCCGTCCCCGAACTTGGTGAAGTGGCCAATGGTGAGCTCGCAGCGGTTGCCCGTGCCCACCACCAGATACTGCCGGTCGTTGGCGAAAAAGTAAAGCACGGTCATACGCAAGCGGGGCTTGAGATTGGACAAGGTAATGGTGCGGTGATCGAGCTCTTCGAAGCGCTTGCCCGTTAGAAGTTCCGCCAGTTGAGCGTATATGGCGTCGAGATTCACTTTTACGTAAGGAATGTCGAAAGTGCGGGCCAAAAGCTCGGCGTCTTCGGCATCTTGGGGGCTACTATGACAGGGCATGATCACTCCCAGAGTGTGGTCCGGACAGGCCCGCTTGCAAAGAACCGCCGCCACCGAAGAGTCTATACCCCCACTTAGCCCCACCACAAAACCCTTCTGCCCGGTCTCTTCTAACTGCTCTCTTAACCATTTAACCAGGGCCGAGACGAGCTCCGCCGTTTGCAAGACCTACCCCTCCATCCCCTCTTCACCTACCATTGCTTAAATTATCTTAGCACACTAACTGCCCAAGGTAAACCGATTCTAGGGCCCTCGTGCGAAAATACTTTTTCGTAGCGAAAGGAAAAGAAACGAGACGCATAAAGAAACGGTGGGTAGGAAAGATTAAGCAGCAGAAGGACGAAGGTAAAGGAGGTGTGAACCATGCCCGATATCAAGTGCAGTGTCTCCGAGTGCCACTACAACGAAGGGATGCGCTGTAATGCGCCCATGATCCAGGTGGAAAGGGATAACACTGCCAGCGCCTCTACTTCCAGTCACACCCGCTGCGAGACCTTTAAGAAAAAGAGTTAAAGGCATCCATGCCCTGTTTGCCCGGTATTCGGGCAAACAGGGCCTATTAATCTTCCTGCCTCATCAGGCGCCACCAAGAAAGTAGTCCGAAAAGAACCAGCCAAGCAGCCAGCAGAACCATAAGGGAGAAGGGAACAGGCTTGCAAGCGAAAACGTGGCGCAGAGCCTGGGTGACCGGCGTCAGCGGGGAAAGCCAGATAAGCTTCTGCAAAAAGGGAGGCAGGCGGTCCAGGGCGGCCAGAGTCCCGGAGAAAAAGCTCATGGGGATGAGAAGAAACTCGTTGATCAGGGCCTGGTCGTCAAAAGAGCGGAGACAGAAGCCCAGAAAGACCCCAAAAGAACTACAAACAATGGCCGCCAGCGGCAACCAGAAGAGGAGTGGCCAGGGAAGCCTTATCCCAGGAACCAGGAGCAGCGCCAGCAAAAGGACGATAAGCCCGGCGAAAAGCCCCCGTAAAGCTCCCGTGAGGACGAAGCCCCACCACAAGGCGAAGTTAGAAACCGGCGCCAGGCGGTAAGCCTCGAAGGTTCTAAAAAAGAGGCGACTATAAAAGAGCCGAATGATTACCGAGGAAACGGCGTTGTTGAAAACGGCCAGGGCCACGATGCCGGGCACCAGAAACTCCAGGTAGCTCACATTTCCGGGCAGCATAAGGCGGAAGCGGTAACCTACCCCCAAGCCGAAGGAAAGGAGGAAGATCAGGGGGGAAAGAGTGTAGGTGATTAAGTAAAACCAGAAGCGATGGCGCCAGGTGAGCATCTCCTCCCAGACTATGGGGAACCAGTCCCTCATTCCTGCCGCCTCCAAACCAGCAAAAGGTAGGCTAGAAGGTAAAAGGCGAGACACCAAGCCAGGCTTTGGCCCAACCAGCTCCAACGGCAGCTCGCCTCCACCGCCAGGAGACGCAGGTTGTAGGTGGCGGCGGTGAGAGGAAGAAACCAGCTAAGAGTGGCTAAAGCGCCGGGCAGATGTTCCACGGGGAAAAAGGTGCCGCAGAAGAAGGTCATAGGAAAAACCACCAGGTTGGAAAAAACCAGCACCTGCCGGTCGCCGTTGGCCACCATGGCCACCGCCACCGCCAGAGAGGCGAAGAGCAGGCACACGATCGCCAACTGCACCCAGAAGAGAAGCGAGAAGTGAAATTCCCGCACCGCCAGCCAGGCCACGGTGTAGACCAGAGTGGCCACCACCAGCCCTTTTAACCCCCCGGCCACCACGTGCCCCCAGAGCAGGCTGTTGGTAGAGATGGGAGCTAGCAGGTACTCGTCCAGCACCCGGAAATAAGTGCGGCGCAGGGTGAACCAGTTCACCAGATCGCCGTAGCTGGCGCTGACCGCCGCCATGGCCACCAGGCCTGGAACCAGGAAAAGGAGATACTGGTGGGAAGGACCGAAGTTCCAGGCAAAGAGGGCCAAGAAAATAAGAGGGCGGTTTAGTCCCCCTAGCAGGAAGCGCCACCAGCGCCGCCGCCATACCAACCCCATGGCCAGCACCAAGGGTACCCAGCCCAAAACGCCTCAACCCCCTCAGCCCATAACTTTACCGGTGAGCTCCACAAAGACGTCTTCCAGGTTGGTGCGCCGCACCGTGACATCCCCCGGCAGGTTGTCGGCGTAGGCACGAGCTTCGGCACGGGAAGGGAAAAAGAAGCGGCGGGTCTCCTCACCGGCGAAAAACTCCACGCAAAAGCTGCCCAGGCGGGCACAGAGCTCGCGCGGCGAACCCAGAGCGATAATCTTCCCCCCGTCGATCACACCCACGCGGTGGCAAAGGCTTTCCGCCTCCTCAATGTAATGGGTAGTGAGAAAAACGGTAACTCCTTCCTGATTTAAGCGCTGAACGAGATCCCATATCCGCCGCCGGGTAGGCGGATCAAGCCCAATGGTAGGCTCATCTAAGAAGAGGATCTGGGGCCGGTGCAGCAGAGCCCGAGCGATTAAGAGCCGCCGCGCCATGCCTCCGGAGTATACCTGCACCTTGCGGTCGGCCCACTCCTCCAGGCCCACGTAGGCCAACAGCTCTTCAATTCGGCGTCGGCGCTCTTGCCGGGGTAGCCGATGCAAAAGGGCGTGCAAAAGCAGATTTTCCCTTCCAGTAAGCTCTTTTTCCAGGTTGTTTACCTGCGGAACTACCCCGATAAGCCGCCTCACCTCCACCGGGTGGCGGTCCACCCGATACCCCCCCACCCACAATTCCCCGCCCGAGGGGCGAGCTAGGGTGGTGAGCAGGCGGATGAGGGTGGTCTTCCCCGCCCCGTTAGGGCCCAAAAGCCCGAAAATTTCCCCCCGCTTGACGGTAAGATCTACCCCTTTAAGCGCCTGCACCGAGCCGTAATTTTTAGTTACACCCCTAATGACGATAGCCGCTTCTTCCCTGAGGTCTGTCATTGGCTTCTAACCGCCACCCTCGCTTTTTCCTGCGCCTTCTCACTGGAAGACACCGGAGCTACCGGCGTTATTTGCAGGCCCCAGGGAGTCTTGGTCACCACCGCTTCAACCCCGTACACTACCCGCAGGTTCTCCGGGGTCAGTACAGACTCGGCGCCTCCGGCCGCGAAAATACTCCCCTGGTGCAGCAGCAAAAGCCGGTCGGAAAAGCGGCTGGCCAAGCCCAGATCATGCAGAACCATTACCACCACGCATCCTTGCTCCTTGGCTAGCTTCCGCATGAGGGCCAGAACCTCCAGCTGGTAGCGCAAATCCAGCGTGGCCGTCGGCTCGTCGAGCAAGAAGACTTCCGGCTCCTGCGCCAGAGCCCGAGCAATCAGCACCTTTTGCCGCTGGCCGCTGGAAAGCTCGTTGAGCTGCCGCTCGGCCAGCTCGGTAAGGCCCAGATACGCCAGGGCTCTGGTCACTACCTCCAGGTCGCGCGGCCCCACTCCCCAGGTGAGGTGAGGACGGCGCCCCTGAAGCACAGTCTCGAGCACCGTACAGGGAAAGGCCTGTCCGCTGCCCGGTGGAGGTACGTATCCCAGCAAGCGCCCCACTTCCCGGCCTTTCAAGCCGGCCAGGTCTTTGCCGTCCAGGAAAACCGTACCGACATGGGGCTTCAGCACTTTGGCTAGGCAGCGTAGCAGAGTGCTCTTACCCGAACCGTTGGGTCCGACTATTCCTAAAACCTCTCCCGACTGAACGGCAAAGGTCACGTCTCTAAGGGCCGGCACACTGCTATAAGCAAAGCCTAGCCCTCTTACTTCCAAGCGCATCTTCTCCTCACCTATTCCTGGGGATACACCCAGATTCCCTTCAACTCCTCGCCGTAAAACCGCTTCAGCATATCCCGATGCAATATCCCAGGGTCTATATCTTTAAAGAGCTCTGGGTGGAACCACTTGGCCAGGTAATAGATCCCAACCGCTCCCTGGGGAGCACAAGTGATTTTATCGCTTATGAGATAAACCCGGCCGTTTTTGACCGCGTTGGTGTTTTTGAGTGCTGGCCGGTTCATGATCTCTTGGCGAATCTCTTCCAGTTTCTTACTATCACCCTTCCAGCCCATAGTCGGAGCTCCCACATACTTAATAATGACGTCCGGATTTTTAGCCGCCACCCACTCCGGGGTAACCGTGGGGTAAGAGGTGCCGAGCTCCGCTGCCAAATTTACTCCCCCAGCCCACTCGATCAAGGGATGGGCACCGGATCCCTTTCCGTGCGTCTTCCAGTTCCCCAGGCTCGACTCCCAGTAAACCTTGGGCTTTTGAGCAGCCGGAAGACCAGCCACGCGTTTCTTAACCTCATTCCACTGCCGCTCGATAAAGCTGGCGTACTCGTCGGCTCGTTTCTCCGCTTTAAAGACTTTTCCTAGAGTCCGGATCTCTTCTCCCAGAAGTTCGGTCTTGTAGCCATAGATTTTCAGCACCGGGATTCCGGCCGTCACCAACTGCTCCCTTATTTTGGGCTCCAAAAATCCCTCGATCACGAGGTCGGGCTTAAGAGCCAGAATTCCTTCTACGCTTGGGGTGTTAGAAGGCCCAACGCTGGGCAACTTGGTCACGTACTCCGGCCATAGTACCTTGGTTTTGGTATGCTCGTCTATGCCCACCACCCTGCTTTCAGCCCCAAGCGCCTGGATAATCTCCGCCGCGTAACCTCCCAGAACCACTACGCGACTGGGAGGAGAAGGGATCAGAACCTCGCGCTCCTCTACCTGCCCGCTGGCGGTAACCAAGCGCTCCTTAACCGGAATCTTCTGCGGTCCAGTCTCCTTAGTACCAGACCCGCACCCCGCTAGCAAAAGGGCCGCCAAAAAGATTCCTAGAACGACTTTCGCGACCAGAAACTTGCTTCCAGACATTCTCGCTTTCACCCCCACCACTGGCGCCTTTTCTTAATCAAGAGGTAGATAAAGAAGGGAGAACCCATGAAGGCGGTGATGATCCCCACCGGCAGCTCGGTGGGCGCTATGATGGTCCTGGCCAGGGTGTCGGAAAGCAGGAGCAGCACCGCTCCCATGAGACAAGAAGCGGGGATGAGGAAGCGGTTGTCGCTGCCGATGACCATGCGACAGATGTGGGGCGAAACCAGCCCGATGAAGCCGATAATCCCGGTGAAGGCCACCGCTGAGGAAGCAACCAGCGTGGCAAGGCCCAGAGTCGCCAAGCGCACCCGCTTAACGTTCACCCCCAGATTGGCCGCCACTTCCTCTCCCGCTCCTATGACGTTGAGATCCCAAGCGTAATAAAGCAATCCGCCGATAGAAATCAGCACGATGGGAACGAGGATGGACACCGCGCCCCAGCTGGCCCCCCAGAACCCCCCCATCAACCAGACCACCAGCTCCCGCAAAGATTCGTGGTTAGAGATATATTTCAGAAGCGATACCCCGGCCTGAAAAAGATAGCCGATGGCCACCCCTCCCAGAACCAGGACCTCCGGCGCCAAACCCTTAAAGGTGGCCAGGAGATAGGCCAGGATCATGGTCAGAGCTCCGAAGATGAAGGCATTGGTAACGATCAGCCACTTGGAGAAGGCAAGATAACTGCTCCCCAGAACACCGGTGCCCAGAACGATGGCCAGAGCCGCCCCGAAGGCTGCGCCGCTGGAAAGCCCCAGAGTGTAGGGGGAAACCAGGGGGTTACGCAGAACCCCCTGCATTACCGCCCCGGCTCCGGCCAAGCTTATCCCGGTTAAAACCGCGAGTAGAATGCGAGGGAGGCGGAGCTGCCAGACGATAGTTTCGGCCAAGGCACTGGTGGGAAGCCATTTAAGTCCTAAATGCGCCAAAATGGCTCCCAGCACGTCCCGGACTCCTATTCCAGCGGCTCCCACAGCCGTGGAAAAGAGCGTCGCGAGCCAAAGCAGCACCAGCAAAGAAAAGAGGAAAAGAAGCTTGCGGCCGGTGTGCCGGGAGTAAACCGACTTGATGGCCGGCATATCCTTTGCCGAAAGCCCTTGAAGCTCCACCAGGGTATTCATAATCCGCCCCTCATTTCCAGAACCCTACTTTTCCGGATAGACCCATACACCCCGGGGCTCCACCCCATAGAACTTGGTCAAAAGCTCCCGGTGAACGGCTTGCGGATCAAGATCGGTAAAGAGCTCCGGATAGAACCACTTGGCGTAGTAGCAGAGCAGAACAATATCGCGGGGCGAGCCACTAATCTCGGTGGAAACAAGATAGACCCGGCCTTGCTTCACCGCTTCCAACTTATCCCAGCCCGGCCGCCTCATGAGCGCCGCACGGATCTCTTCGAGCTTCTTGGTGTCTGTGACACCGTAGCCCATAGGAGCCTTGTCTTTCAAGATCTCTTTAACTATCACCTGAGGATTTTTCTGCAGTACCCACTCGGGGCTAACGCGAGGGTATTTGCCCGGCTCGTTGGCGGCCACGTTTATCCCGCCAGCCAAGGTTACCCGCTCATCCCCGCCGCTCCCCTTGGAGTAGGTAACGTAATCGCCCGTGCGACCCTCTAGATAAACCCTCACCTTTGCCTCCGGCTTGAGTCGCCCGATTCTTTCTTTTATAAGCTGGCGGTATTTGTCCACCACCGCCAAGTAGTCTTCGGCCTTTTTCTCCTGATTCACGATTTTGGCCAGAGTGCGGACGTCGGAAGAGAAGGTCTGGGGCTTGTAAAGGTCCAGGTAAATCAGGGGAATACCCGCAGCCTCCAGCTGCTCGGCAATCTCCTTTTTAAGCGCTGGGCCACCAGAAGGGCCGTAAGCGAAGACCGCATCGGGACGCAAAGCAATGATTTTCTCAGCGCTGGGAGTGAAAGTGGGGCCCACCGTTTCTTTGCCTCGAACCTGGGGAGGAAACTGCTGGCCCTCTGAAACTGCGATTATCCGCTCCCCGGCTCCCAGGATGTAAAGCATTTCGGTAACATTGGGGTTAAGACTAACTATCCGGGTGGGAGGAGAAACCACTTCCACCTGCCGCCCGTAAGAGTCGGTTATGGTGATCTTCTGAGCTTTCTCCGCCACCGCTCCCGGCTGGCTTTTCCCGCAGCCGGCGATGAGCCCCAACAAAAGCAAAGTCCCCAGCAACCCTTTAATACCCCACCGCAAGCGCATCTAGAACTACCCCCTCAGCTTTCCGGATAGGCCCAGACACCCTTGAAAGGCACCCTAAGCCACTTCTCGAAGTATTCCTTCAGGATCTGCTCGGGCTTCACGTCCTGAAAGCGCTCCGGATAAAGCCACTTAGCGATGAAGATGGCCCCCAAGTAGCTCTTGTCTCCGCCCAGAAGCTTGGTGCTTAAGAGGTAAACGCGCTTCTGCTTGGCCGCTTCCGTCTTGCTCAGCACCGGGTTGCCAAGCGCCTCTTTCTGGATGGCAGCCGCTTGAGCTGTGCTTTCCGCCTTGTAGCCCATGCCACTCTCCTGCAAAACTCCGATAAGTATCACCTGGGGATTCTGCTGCAGAATCCATTCGCTACTTACCTGGGGATATTCCTTGAGTTCCCTGGCTACGTTCAGCCCCCCACCCAGCTCTATGGCCTGAGCCGTGGCCGTACCCTGTCCATAAGTCTTCCAGGCACCTTTGCGCAGCGCGTTGTCCCAGACGGCAAACACTTTGGGCTTGTCCTTGTCAGTCAGGCCCTTGAGCCTATCGTTCAGCAGGGCCAGCTTTTCCTGCTTCCACTTGATAAATTCCTCTGCTTCTTTTTCCTTACCGAAAATCTTGGCCAGGGCCCTGAGGTCGCTATCATAGGTCTCGGGCTTATAAAAGTCCAGTCGCACCACCTTGATCCCCGTCGGTTCCAGCTTCTGCTCCAGCTCTGGTCCAGGCCACTTGCCGTAGGTGATCACCGCCTGGGGCTTGAGTTCCACAATTTTCTCCATACTGGGGTTGTTCCACTTTCCCACCACCGGCTTGTCTTGCAGGCCAAGGTAGGGATTCTGCTGTACCGTGTCCCCTACTCCTACGATGACGTCCTGCACCTTGAGGATGCGCATAGCCTCGGCCGCGTCCCCGTCCAGCACCACTACCCGGTTAAGTGGAGTGGGCACTTCGACCGTCTTGCCGGTGGAATCGGTAATGGTCACCGCGGCTGGTTGGGAAGGAGCGGGCTTCTGCCCGCAACCGCCCAGGAAGGCAACCGTCACTAACAGCAGCAGAATGGCACCGATTATTACCCCATGCTTCCGCATCCGGCTCTAACCTCCTAGCTTCGCTTTAATTTCTTCCATCTTGGCCTTCCAATCGGCCACTTCCTCCGCCGTCAGGATGTCGATGGCCCCGCCCTGAAAGTCTCCCTCCACCTCCCCCATGCGCTCTTCCATCCACCCTTCTATTTCCAAGTAGATTTCCTTCAGGCCCCTGAGCACTTCGGGATCGGCCTGCCACAATCCCCTCCCCTCAGCCTCCAGGAGCCTCCGAGCAATTTCTTCCAGAGCCCAGGGGTTGTTCTCCTGGAAGAAGCGGCGGCTCTCTTCGTTGAGGACGTAGGTGCGGGCGATCTCGTCGAAGATCCAGTCGTCCACTTCCTGCGTGGTGGCCTCCCAGCCGTAAACCCGCCCTATGCGCTTGGAGATGTCCCCCGCACCTTTGTAGCCGTGCCGCTTCTGTCCTTCTATCCACTTGGGGTTTAAGAGTTTGGTACGCACCACCCGCCGGATCTCCTCCGCCAGGGTGCGTACCTCTACGCTCTCCGGCTCGCGGGTGTCCCCGTAGTAGGTCTTGACCGGTCTGCCCGAAACCACCCGGGCCGCTGCCGTCATGCCGCCGTGGGTGCCGAAGTAGCAGCAACAGCCGAAGAGGTCGTACTCGTCGGTTACCGTCTTGTTATAAGTGACCTCCACGTGCTGCAGGTTCTCTTTCAGCTGCTTAAAGGCTTCCTTGCCGAAGACCCCCTTGCCGTAAGCGTAGCCGTTCCAGTAGATGAAGATGTCGGCCAGATCCTTCTCATCCTTCCAGGCCGAGGCGTAGACCGCCAGATTCACCCCTGCCTGGTAGGTGCCGGGCTTGGAGGCGAAGATGCGCAAGGTGGCTTCCCGCCAGGCCTCCGGGGCGTCCTTATCCCCGAGCTGGGCCAGGGTGTGCTTGCGCACGAAGTTCTGCTCCGGAGGTTCGGGCAGAGCCGCCACCGCCTGCACCGCCTCGTCCAGGAGCTCTATGCAGTTGGGGAAGTTGTCCCGGGTGATGCCGGAAACCCGCACGGTCAGATCGATGCGGGGGCGCCCCAGCTCCTTAAGCGGTATGATCTCTATCCCCGCCACCCGACCGTTGGGAAGCCATTTGGGTTTCACTCCCAGGAGGTAGAGCATCTGCGCCAAGCCCTCGCCGTCGGCCCACATGATGTCGTTGCACATCCAGTAGAAGGCCACACTCTCCGGGTAGCGCCCTTCCTCGTTGAGGTGTTTGAACAGAAGTTTTTCCGCCAGGCGCCTGCCCACCTCCCAGGCGGCTTTGGTAGGTACCCGGTGGGGATCGAGGGAATAAAAGTTGCGGCCGGTGGGGAGAACATCGTCCCGGCCCCGGGTGATGAGACCGGAGGGCCCGGCCGGTATGTACTTAGCATCAAAGCCTGCCAGCAAGGCCTCCATCTCGCGGGAAGCTTCCAGTCTCCCCACCAGGTCAAGCACGCGGGGGAGACAGGCGTTTAGTTTCTCAAGATAAGCCGGGGCCAAAAGCTTATCGCCCAGAATTTCCTGGGCTTGCTCCAGGGTCACCTCCTGCCCTTTGAGCAGAAGGGAGAGGAAGGCACGGGCCTTGCTCTCTATCTCCTCCAGCAAAGCGCCGTAAGAGCGGCCGTACCGGAGCGAGAACTTCTCAGGCTGCTTTAGGAGTTCCCCAAGCTCCAGCCCCATGAGGCGGGCCACCGCCTTGCGCAAGGAGACTTCTTCTCCGGCATCGAAGCGCAGGATGGAGTAGAGGAACTCCAGCCGGCGCTCCCCTTGCGGGAGTTCTCCGAAAATGTGCTGCCCGTCCTGGATTTGGGAGTTGCGCAGAAGACTAAGCACCGCGTGGGCTTTCTCTACCACCTGGTCGAAGTTTTCGTGCCCTTCGGGCAAGGGGATCTGGGTCTCCAGGTGGGCCTTCCTTATCTCCTCTTTGATGAGGTGCTCCAGGGCGTGAGCCCGGGCGGGATCAGCCAGCTTGGCCTTTTCGTACTCCTCCAGATACCGCTCGAGCTCCGCCAGTTCGTCGTAAAGGCCGCTTTGGGTCATCACCGTTTGCAGGTGGTCCACCAAGGTGGCGTAGCTTCGCCGCTTGGCGATGGTACCTTCCGGCGGGTTGTCGGAGTTGTAGATGTAAAGGTGAGGCAAGGTACCTATGGCCAGGTCGGGAAAGCAGTCGCCGGAAAGCCCCACCCCTTTACCCGGCAAAAATTCCAGGTTGCCGTGCGTTCCTACGTGCACGATTACATCAGCGCCGAAGTCCCTTTCCAGGTAGCGGTAGGTGGCCAGGTACTGGTGGGGAGGAGGAATATCGGGGTCGTGGAGGATCTTACAGACCTGACCGTCGCAACGGGAACCGGCACAGCCTCTTTTAGGCTGCACGCAGACCACGGCGTTGCCGTACTGCACGCCGGTAATGATAATTTTTCCCTCGTATACCATGGCGGCGGGCACGCCGTTCTTAGCTTCTCCCGGCGGCTCTCCCCAGGCCTCGATCATCCTATCCTTCACTTTGGGGGAAAGGGTGTCGAACCACCGCCGGTACTCTTCCACCGGCATGAGCTTCAAAGCCCCGCCCTTTTTGACGATCTCCGCCGCCGTGGTCCAGCGGAACTCGGAGATGGCCTTGCGGCTCATGATGGTTTCGATGAGCTCTTTGCCGTTTGCCGGAACCTCGACCTCATAGCCCGCCTCCCGCATGCGGCGCAAGATCCGGGCTACGCTTTCCAAAGTGTCGAGGTTGGCTCCACCCCCCACGGTGGCCTCCACCGAAGCACAGGGATTGTTGTGTAGGATAAAGGCTACTTTGCGCTCGGAAGGCGGCTTCTGCCCCAGACGCACCCAGGCAGCCACCCGGTCGGCCAGCCGCTCTATCCTCTCCGGAACGGGCCTCCTTATCTCCAACTCCCCTTCCCGGCGGGCCGCCCCCAGAAAGATGGGCTCGATCACCCCCTCGAACTCGGGCAAAGCAATGGTCCAGGAGATGTCTTGAGAAAGGCCCTGGGGATCGTCCTCCCACTCCTCCAGCGTCTTGTAGAAAGAAACTACCGGCTGAAAGACGGGGACCCCCAGGCGCTTTAAAAGCCTGACCCCCGCTTCGGCCACCTCTTCCCGGTGAAAGTCGTCGGTGCGCGCGCGGGCCGACAGGAAGAAAGAGAGAAGCTTGACTAGGGCCACGATGCGAGGGCGCCCCTCGTTAAAGAAAAACTCCTCCACTACCTCCCCCGATCCCCGTGTCCCTAAAGAAGCGTCCTTGAGGGAGTAGCAAAAAGCGGGGATTACCCCTAAGCCCCGCGCCTCTAAAGCTTCGATAAGTCCTTTTTCTATGTCCAAGGTACCGTTGACCCACTGGTGCCGGCCGAAAAGAAGGCCTACCAAGGGGCGATCCCGGTGGGGGTACCAAGCAAGATAATCTTCCACGTGCGCGAAGTGGCCTTCCGCCTGCGGGTGGTAGATTCCTTCCCAGGGAAGGACCAAAGGGGGCTCCACGGGGATCTCCAGACCTAAAGTTTCCGCTGCTAGGTAGTTAATGAGGCGGGCGAAGTTCTCCGGACCGCCCTGCACCAGGTAAGTGTAGGCTTGGCCCACCACTTCCGGGGATACTGTGGAAAGGGCCCAGTAGGCAGGATCGTGGGCCATCCAGACAACCGGACGGGAACCGAGTGTCTTGGCCTTCTCCTCCAGCTCACTCCAAATATCTTCGCCTGCCGAGCGGTAGAAAAAGACAAGGTCCGCCTGCTCCAAGGCGGACAAAGCTTCACCGAGATCCTCTTTGCCTTCGGCAAGATAGCGGGCGGAAAAGACGCGCAGTTCCAGTTTCTGAGGGTTCAAGAGCTTGGCTGCCCGGCGAAAGGTAGTCACGTGGCTGTGCCAGACCACGGCCACAATCTTTCGCTTCACTCTCCCCACCCCTTCCAAGCAAAAAGCGGAACCCCGGGAAAGACCTCCGTGGTCCCGCTTTTCCCCGGCCTTCGTGCCGGGCTTACTTCCTATGAATTTTTAACCCAAATTTTAAACCAGGGTTAACACTATGGTGTTAACACTATGGTCAATCGCGCGGGCGGTGCAAGGGGAAAAGAATGACTTCCCGGATGGAGGGAGAGTTAGTGAGCAGCATGACCAGGCGGTCGATGCCGATGCCCAACCCCCCTGCCGGCGGCATGCCGTACTCCAGCGCCACCAGAAAGTCCTCGTCGAACATGTGGGCCTCCTCGTCCCCCGCCCTGCGCTTTTCCAGCTGCTTCAAAAACCTTTCCCGCTGGTCCAGGGGGTCGTTGAGTTCGGAGAAGGCGTTGGCGATTTCCCTTCCCCCGATGAAGAGCTCGAAACGGTAGGTAAGCCGGGGGTCTTCCTTCTTGCGCTTGGCCAGAGGGGAGATGTCCACCGGGTAATCGAGAACGAAGGTGGGGTTAGTGAGCTCCGGCTCCACCAATTGCTCGAACACCTCGTTGACAATTTCCCCCCACAAGGTTTTCCCTTTGAGTTCCACCCCCAGCTTTTCCGCTGCTGCCCTGGCTTCGCCTGCTTCCATGGAAGCAAAGTCTACTCCCGTCTTCTGCCGCACCGCCTCCAGAAGAGAAATTCGCCGCCATGGGGGCGTAAGGTCTATATCTGCTTCCCCGTACTTTATCCGCCAGGTTCCCAGGACCTCTTTTGCTACCCAGGTGATGAGCTCCTCGGTGAGCTTCATCATGTCTTGGTAATCGGCGTAGGCCTGGTAGAGCTCCAGCATGGTAAACTCGGGGTTGTGCTTGGTCGAGATCCCTTCGTTGCGGAAGTTGCGGTTGATCTCGTAAACCTTCTCGAACCCGCCCACCAGCAGACGCTTGAGGTAAAGCTCCGGAGCTATGCGCAGGTAAAGCTGCATTTCCAGGGCGTTGTGGTAGGTAATGAAGGGGCGCGCCGCTGCTCCTCCCGGCAGCGGCTGCATCATGGGCGTCTCCACTTCTAAAAAGCCGCGTTCGTCCAAAAAACGTCTGATAGCCCTGATGATCTGGCTGCGCAGGATGAAGATCCGCTTAACTTCCGGGTTGACGATGAGATCGAGGTAGCGCTGGCGGTAGCGCAGGTCTACGTCGCGAAGCCCATGCCACTTCTCCGGCAACGGGCGCAGGCTCTTGGCCAGAAGTTCAAAACGCGCCACCGCTATGGTTATCTCGCCGGTGCGCGTTTTGAAAACGCTCCCCTTTACCCCGATGATGTCACCCAGATCTAGCTTCTTGAAGATTTCGTAAGCCTCCGAACCCACGGCGTCCTGGCGCACCATTATCTGGATGCGCCCGGAGAAGTCCTGGAGGTCGGCAAAAGTCACCTTGCCGTGACTACGCCGGGCCATAATACGCCCGGCCAGGCTCACCTCCCGTCCTTCGAGCTCGGAGAAACGTTCGCGCACCTCCTCCGCCAGATGGGTGCGCTCATAGCGGCCGCCATAGGGTTCTATCCCTTGAGCCCTAAGCTCCTCCAGCTTCTCGTACCTTACCCGGATGAGGTCGGTGAATTCAGGCAAAACCTCCGGCATGGTGCTTTACTCCCTCGCAATTTCTAGGATTTGAAACCTAAGCTTGCCGGCGGGCACCTCCACCTCCACAGTGTCTCCCTTCTTTCTGCCCAGCAGGGCCCGTCCCACCGGCGATTCGTAAGAGATGCGATGAGCCGCAGGATCGGCCTCCTCCGAACCTACAATGGTATATTCGTACTCCGCCCCGTCCGCCAGGTCCTTCAACCGGACCGTAGAGCCGATCGTCACTTCCTCCGTACCTATCTCCTCTTGGTCTATCACCCGAGCGTGGCGGAGTATCTTTTCCAGGGTAATAATGCGCCCTTCTACGAAGGCCTGCTCGTTCTTGGCATCCTCGTACTCCGCGTTCTCCGAGATGTCGCCGAAAGCCAGGGCCTGCTTTATCCGCTCGGCCACCTCCCGCCGACGCACCGACTTCAAAAGCTCTAGCTCTTCCTCCAGGCGCCGCAGGCCCTCGGGGGTGAGCACGATTTCCTTTTCCTTCATAGACTTTCATCTCCTTATCCTTAAAACCTTTAGGCCTAAACGGCCTTGCGCTTTCGGTGAGCGTGTTCCCTTACCCTTTCTATGTCCTCTGGAGTTAAAGCCCGCTCGAAGCTGCGGAAGCCGGCCAGCTTAAAGCCATGCTTGTGGGCCAGCCGGGCTATTTCCTCCACTTGCTCCACCGTTAGATCCCGGCCCAGAGTATAGGACTCGTAGCGTCCCTCCAGGGCCAGAATCATAGTTTCGGCCATGCAGGCGTAGGCCATGCGCGGAGGGAAGCCGAAATTAAAGTTGAAGTTAACTTCTCCTGGAACCTCCACCACCCCTCCCTCGATTACCAGCACATCAGGGCGCTCTACCGCCACCCGGCGGGAAACATCCCGAGGACGGGCCACATCGCACACCACCGCGCCAGGCTTCAAATCTTCGGGCTCGATGATGGCCTCCACCGCGCTGGTGACCGTCAAAACCACGTCAGCACGCCGTAAGGCCCCCTTGAGATCGTCGGTTATTTTAACCGCCAAACCCGTCCGGTGTCTTATTCTCTCGGCCAGGTTGCGGAGCCTTTCCAAGTTGCGCCCCACCAAGGTCAGGTCCTGGGCCTCCCGAGCTAAAAGCTCAGCGCACACACTGCCTATGGCTCCTGTAGCTCCTATCACCG
This sequence comes from Ammonifex thiophilus, assembly GCF_003368535.1. Lineage (GTDB taxonomy): Bacteria > Bacillota > Desulfotomaculia > Desulfotomaculales > Ammonificaceae > Ammonifex > Ammonifex thiophilus. The sequence goes on along the minus strand of NZ_QSLN01000009.1, from coordinate 47,444 downwards.
CCACCGCGGCTTCTTCCAGTTGGTAGCCCATAAGCCGGGCCGCCTCCTTAGTAGCCTCCACCGCCGTGGCTACCGTATAGCTATTGCCCGTGGTGACGGGGATATTCAAGCGCCGGGCTACGGTTACACCGGCGTCCCCCACCACCTTGGTAAAAGCCCCCAGGCCCAGGATCTTGGCTCCCAGCTTCTCCGCCAATTTTCCCGCCTGCACTATTTTCTCTAAAACATACTCAGGGGGTAGGCTCATAATCTGGCGAGCAGTGAGGGGGCAAGAAACGAACCACCCCTCCGCCTCCGCGTAGGGAGAACGCACTCCCGTGATGTGGGAGACCTTAACAGGGGGTAAAAGCAAGAGCATCCTTTCTACCCAGCGATCCGGGAGGAAGCGGACAAAAGGAAACTTCCTGGCCACGTCGCTAACGTCTAGTGGGTGTATCACGAAGGCAAAGCGCTCCACTTTCCGCCTGCTGCCACCCCGGTTTGGGTGACACCAGGCGCTCGCCTCCTTTCGAAGCTTGAAAACTCGGCCCTTTCCGGCCGCTTGCTTAATATAGCATATTAGCAAAAAGCTCCGCCCCTGACAAGAAGGCTAGCGAAGGCGGGGATAGGTGCGGTCCAGATCCACCACTACTACTTCCGCCCCGATTTTTTTTACCGCCTCCCAGGGAATCACTAGCTCCTGGCGATCGAACCACAAGGTAAAAAGGTTTTGGCGCTGGGGAAGAATAATGCTCTGAAGCCGCCCCGTCTCGGCATCGAAACAGAGGTCGGTCTCCCCGATTACCCCCAGCCGGGCTCCATCGTGCAGGTTCACCACTTCCTTTCCCACCAGCTCCCCCAAGCGCACGCTTCTCACCTCCCGAAGCGGCGGTAAAGTTCCAGAAGCCAGGGTTGAAGCAGGGCAAAGGTCAGGGCTACGGCTGCCAAGGGCTCGAAGGTTATCCCCCTAACGGATACCCGCGAAGGCAAATTTATCCCCAGAAAGTCCACGAGCAGGGAGAGGGCCAGGTAAACCCCTCCCGCCACTCCCAACAGGTTGAGAATGGCCCTGGCTAAGGGTGAAAGGCGGGGACGGCCGTCGATTTCTTCCAGGGCCATCTGTCGCGCCCGCAGCCGCAAAGAGAGGAAAAGGGCCAAAGCGAACAGGAGCCAGAAGCTGAGCAATTTTGTCCACCCCTCGCTTTCATCTTTACGAGGGGAGGTAAGAGGATATTCCAGGGAAGCACCCTTCCTTCAGGCAGGAATTAGGAGAGAACAGGAAGAATAACCAGGGGATAAGGAAGCAGTTCTACCTTTAAATGTTGCCTTGACATGGAGGTGCCTCTATGGCACTCGTCAGGGTCTTTATAGCAAGCGATTCCCTCAACTACAAGGAAGCTCTGGGGAAAATGCTAAAGAAATTACCCCACATCTTTAAGGTGGAGGGTTCCTCCGACCTCTTGGCGCTCGAAGAAAAGGTGGTCGAGTCCCAGCCGGACGTCGTCTTGTGTGCTATTAAGGGTAATGACATACCTGTCTCGCTCCTGGGTAAAGTCAAAGGGCAATGTCCTCAGACAACGATTGTAGTGGTAGCTAAATCCCACAGAACCGCTGATCTCACGGCTATGTTAGAAGCCGGCATAGATGCGTACATTGGAACAATTGCTCCTGGGTATCTGGTTCGCATTCTGGAACTGGTCTGTCGATCCGATATAGTGGTTTACCCGAAGCTGCTAATAACCTGCGCAAGAGAAATGGGGACTGCTAAAGAGCTGAACCAGGTAAACCTAGCTCAGTACAACTTGACTCCCAGGGAAAGGGAAGTGTTTAACCTTCTCGTCAAAAAGTACTCTAATAGAGAAATTGCCAGAGAGCTATTCATAAGCGAGTCGACGGTAAAAACACATGTACGCAACATATTTAGAAAAATTGGAGCAAAAAGCAGAAATACCATAAACACGCGAGAGTAGACCACAAACTAGGCTTACTGCTTTAGGCTTTCGGCTACCGTTCTTCAAAGCCCTCCTGCTTCCTGTAACCGGGGAAGCCTTATTTAGCTTTTGGGACGATAAAAGGGCGAGATCGAGTAGGAGAAGGACTCATCCGACCTAAGCCAGCGGTAAACCCGAAATCTCCTCCGCTAGCGGCATTTGTCGTAGAAGAAGGATTAATACTGATCATCCTCCTTTCACCCTCTTTCTACCCTTTATTTCCTACCTGTGGGAGGAAGGACTTCCTGTAGCATCCTTGGTACTATTTGGGTAAAAGAAAGAACATGTGCAGAGATCTTAAGGATAGGGGAGTAGAGGCAAAAATGAGGTGGAAGCACAAAGGGAAATCTCAGACAGGCCTTATTCTCGCTACCCTGGTCCTTCTGTTAAACGCGATGGGGGTGGGCCTGGCCGCCTGGCAAGAAGGGCTAGTAATGAAGGGAACGGTGGCCACCGGCGAGATCGATCCGGTTTTTACCAGGTGCGAAGTGGCTGGTGAGAGTTGTGCGCCTAGCCGGGCAAGGACCTGGATAGTAGACGGTGGGAAGAGACTGATACTCGAAGTGCAAGACGCCTACCCTGGCTACTACGTGCGCTTCCGTTACAGGGTAGCCAACTTAGGCACAGTACCGGTACGGTTCGTGGCAGAAGCGCACAGTGCCAACCCGGCCATTCTAATAGACCTGACCCAGCCGACCGGAATTATTGATGGACGAGGAAACTACCTGGAAGGGGACTTGAGTCTCACGGTGGGTGCGGCCGAAGAGTGCAAAGACTATTGCTTCTCGGTTTGCCTTTCCTTCCAGCAATGGAACGCGGGTAAACTCTTACAACTTCACCTGCCGAAGGGGGTGGGAGTCGCTACAGGAGAGTGATAATGAAAGAAGCACCGGGTTGTGGAGAGCACTTTAACCGCAAAAACCTTACCAAAGGGGGAAGTGACAAATGAAGAGGGCCAAGTTTCTCAGCCTGGTCATGGTGATAGCGCTCGCGCTTATGGGCGCTGCCTATGCTGCTTGGACGGAAACTATTAATATCAACGCCTCGGTAGCCACTGGTACCTACGACGTAACCTTCTCCAGTGTTTCTACAAATGATGTGGGTGATACAGTAGACCCCGGAGCCGACAAGAATGTGGGAAAGACAGAAGCAACGATCAGCGAGGACGCCAAGACTATCACCGTCACCGCGGAGAACACCTACCCGGGTTATAACGCTGAGGTAACGTACAAAATCAAGAATACCGGAACCATTCCTCTTAAAGTGCAGAGCATAGAGATCAACATTCCCGAAAGCGATAAAGGCAAGATTGAGGTAACCAACGAGCAGGACATAGCGGGCAAGGTGCTAGACCCCGGTCAGGAGGCCGAGGGCAAAATTAAGCATGTAGTAACCGACAACGCTGTCGAGAGGGCTAGTTATTCCTATACCCTCAAGGTGAACACCATTCAGTGGAACAAGTAAGCCTCATCTGTGCCCGGCAGGTGAGCTAAAAGCTCACCTGCCGGGTAATTCTAAGCTTCTATGCTGGAGGTGACCCCGGCATGGGGAAGAGGGAGAAGATCCGGCTCCTCGCCGCGGTGCTGGTTACAGCTCTGGTCCTGATGGGAGCAGGATACGCTGCCTGGAGCAAAAGCCTTCAGATAAGCAGCACGGTAGCTACCGGCGAGCTGAGCTGGAGCTTCACCGGTATGGGAAGTCAAGATACCGGAAACGACTGGGTATGTGACCCGGGCTTCAAGAAAATCCGGCAGGTGGACAAAGATGTGGCTCGAACCATCCTTGCCTTGGCCAATCCGGATGCAAGCGGCCGCTACAAAACCCTAGAAGTGACCGTTGCCAACGCCTACCCTTCGTACTACAATAGGATATTCGTCGAGCTAACCAACGACGGTACTATCCCGATTAAGATCAAAAAGCCCGTTATCGATAAGCCGAGGGAAGTGAGCGTGGAGCTGCGGGATAGGGATAAAATAGAAGAAATAACGGTTCTTCCTGGAGAGTCAAAAAATATCTCTTTCCACTTCCGCGTTAATGGCAGCGCCAAAGAAAATACCACCTATAAATTTACTATTTCCTTTGCGGCTACCCAGTGGAACGCTAAGTAAAGACTATTTTTAAACTCCGGGCGGGTTAACCTGCCCATTTACTTCGCTAAGGTAGGTGCTCAAGCTATGGCGAAGAAAATTGTATTACTTGTTTTTACCACCTTCTTTGCCCTGGCCCTTTTGCCGGGAGGACTGGGCGCCTGGCGCCAAGATCTCGAAATTAATGGTACCATTCACACCGGAACCTGGAAGCTAGAAAAAACTGCTGTTTTTCATAATATACCACACGATAAACTAAATACAACAAATGTCCTACCGGTGCCTAACCAGGAGAAGGAACCCCGCAATTTTGAACATGAATCGGTAAGTAGTAGCACTTATAAAAGTTAAAATCTATCCCGCAACCGAAAGGAGCACAGTTACCACCAGTGAAAGAAAACATCTCTCTCACAAAAATATCAAGACTCCACATCGCAATCTTAATAATCATGCTACTTGCTATTTATTTTTTGGTTAACTATCCTTTTCGCTTCAAAGTAACCCCGCTACTTACTTATGTGCTACAGCCTTTATTGTGGAGCACCGTGGGACTTTACGTTTGGTATCTGCCACGCGTGCGGCCAGCAGGGCGGCTTCGTTTTCTCCCCTTGCTAAACTGGATGGCCTTATCCTGCGCCGCCCTTTATCTTCTACTCCTGATGGTAGGCGGTATGTTAGAAGGAATAGGTAGAAGTCCTTATTCTTTTACGCCTCTGGGCATAACAACTAACATGATTCTGGTCGGCACTTCTCTAATCGGCACGGAGCTCTCCAGATCGTTACTGGTAAACAGTATAGCTCGTCGGCGTCCGAACCTGGCCATTGGACTCACGACCGCATTCTTCACGGTCCTCAGCCTGCCGCTGGCCAAAGTAAGCGTCCTGCAAACCGGTATTGACTTCATTAAGTTTACCGGTGGCCTTCTTCTTCCCTCCATTTCCGAAAACGCCCTGGTTTCCTACCTGGCTTACCTGGGCGGGCCTCTACCCGCCATGATTTATCGGGGGGTGCTACAGGCTTTCTTCTGGTTCTGCCCCTTCCTCCCCGACCTAACCTGGGCAACCAGGGCGCTTCTATATTCTTTTACTCCTATTCTCAGCTTAGCGGTTATACACTATGTTTACTCAAAAGAATCCAGGGAGCACCGAAGAAAAAGCCTGGACAGAGAAAACGACGTTCTCTCTTGGACCGCCATCAGCATTATTTCCGTCTTGCTGGTATGGTTTTCGTTAGGTATCTTCCCCTTGTACCCCTCGGTTATTCTTAGTGACAGTATGCAACCCGGTATTAAGAAAGGAGATATCGTATTGATAAAGAAGGTAAAAGATGCAGAAAGGGAGATAAGGCTGGGAGACATCGTTCAGTTTCGCGTTGAGCAAAACTATATTACCCACCGGATAATAGAAATTAGAGAAATTAAAGGAGTGAAACTTTACACCACTAAAGGAGATGCTAACAGAGCTCCGGACCCAGAGCTAGTTCACCCGGAGCAGGTAAAAGGCAAGGTCATTTACGTGGTGCCCAAAATCGGGTGGGCCGCCCTGTTCCTAAAAACGCTAGTGCAGGAAATGAACCTCAAAGCACAGAACTAAAAGATCTTAGCCCTGCCTGCATCCGAATGGAGGGAGAAGGTGAAGCTCTACCTGAGCAAAAAAACAAGACTCGCACTAATCACCTTACTGGCCCTATCCCTAATTGTTTTCTTTTCTCTCTTGCTTAAAGCCCTAATCCGACCCGTCATGACCGAGGAGAAAGTGCCAAAGTATTCCTATACCCAGCAGGCCCGGGTGGACTACAAAGTCTCCCTAAAGCCTAACAGCCTCTACCCTGAGCAATACCTGGAAGCAGGAAAGGTTTACCTCACCAACTTCGTGAATTACATCGATACCACCCTTACGTACGAGTTTACCGGGGAGCGGGCGGCCGAGGTTAAGGGAAAGTGCGAAGCAATCGCCACGATAGAGGCCATGGTAGGAAAAGAGCACCGCAAAGTTTGGCAAAGGGAATTCGTACTCCTACCCCCCCAGGAGTTTAGCGGGAGTGGCCAGACGGTCTCTTTCCACCATAGCCTGCCCATCAGATTCCAAGACTTTAATGAGTTCGCTAACAAGGTCATAAAGGATTCGGAGTTGATACCGGACGAGGTGAGAATGACCATATACTGGAACATCCTAGTTGAGGCCGCTACAGACAGCGGCGCGGTAAGAGACCAAATAGCCCCGGTCATGGTCATTCCCCTGGTGCAGAAAGCCTTTCAGATTGAAGGAGAACTAGCCAAAGAAAAATCGGGCGCAATAACCATAGCGAGACAGGTACCGGCCAAGGTCAATAAGCGAGCCGTTGCCCTTTACGGCGCTCTTGCCGGTTTGTGTGCCGTTGGGCTGGTGTCGGTGCTATTCCTTACCTCCGGAGAGGGTCGCAAACCCTGTTCCCTACAGCAGGAAGTCAACACCATCCTCAAGAAGTACGGTGACCGCCTAGCGGTGATTGAAGGGGAGGCCCCCACGGCTTTCGAAAGCGCAATACCGCTCAGGTCCATTGAAGATCTGGTGCGGGTTGCCGACGAACTGAGCAAGCCGATAATATACAAGCCCCCTTCCGGCCAGGAGGATCTCCCTTTTTTCTATGTGTTAGCCGAACCAAATATAGCATTCGTTTATACACCTAGACCCAGGGAGTAAAACCTTCACCGCCCGGTGTGGCCGAAGCCCCCTTCTCCCCTGATGGTCGAATCGAGGCTTTCTACCTCCTGCCAGACCGCTCGGGCCACCGGCAATACTACCAGTTGGGCTATGCGATCCCCCCGGCGGCAGGTCCAGGGCTTGTCCCCCAGATTTATGAGAATAACCTTTATCTCTCCTCGGTAGTCGGCGTCTATAGTGCCCGGAGAATTCAGCAGGGTGACGCCGTACCGCAAGGCCAGGCCGCTGCGGGGCCTAACCTCGGCCAGGTAACCTTCCGGCAGGGCCAAAGATATACCGGTAGGTATGAGCTCCCACTTCCCTGGCGGGAGGGTTACAGAAGCGACGCAAGCAGCGTAAAGGTCCAGTCCGGCGGAGAGAGGGGTGGCGTAGGCAGGCAAAGGAAGGTCGGCGGCGTGGGGGAGGCGGCGGATGGGGATTATCACTTCTCGCAACCTCACCACTCCTCTAGTATCTTTTTCCAGGAGGCGCCGTCTTCCCAGTTTCCTAAAGTGGTAAGAACCAGCCCGGAGGGACGGAAAAAGCGCCGAGCCAGAACCTGCACCTGCTCCAGAGTGACCGCCGTTATCCGCTCGGCTACTTCCTCCGGGGACAGCACCCTGCCCAGGTAAAGCCAAGATTTTCCCAGTCGGCTCATGCGCGTGGTCACGCTTTCCAGGCTCAAAAGGAAGCTTCCCTTAAGCTGGTTTTTGGCCCGCTCCACTTCTTCTGGAGAAAGATCGCTTCGGCACACCTTCTTGAGCTCTTCTACGATGGCCTGCAGAGCACGAGGCACGTTCTCAGCCGCCAGGCCAGCATAGATACAGAAGAGCCCCGTATCCCGGTAAGCGCTGTGGTAGGAGTAAACGGAGTAGACCAGCCCCCTCTCCTCCCTCACCTTCTGGAAAAGGCGTGAACTCATCCCTCCTCCCAGGAGGGTATTTAGCACCTGGAAGGTGTAGATGTCATCGTCTCCCACTGCCAGGCCGGGAGTGCCTAGACAGAGGTGAACCTGCTCGGTAGAGCGGAGGAAGAAGTTGCTGCCAAACCAAGGGCGCGGCTGGTCTCCCGGAGAGCGCTTCTCCTCCTTCACTACGGCAAAGCGGGGGGCAAGCAGGTCTACCGCCCGTTCGTGGACCACGTTTCCGGCCACCGCCACCACCATGCGCCCTCGGAGGTAGTGCCGCTCATAGTAGCGAAAGATCTCCTCCGGAGTGAGGTTTTTCACCGTTTCTTCCGTGCCGATGACCGGACGCCCCAAGGGATGGTCCTTCCACAGGGTGGCGCTGAAGAGGTCGTGCACCAGTTCATCGGGGGTATCCTCGTACATTCTTATCTCTTCCAGAATAACGTTCTTCTCCCTCTCCAGGTCTTGGGGGTCGAAGCGGGCATGGAAAATGAGATCGGTCAAGACGTCGGCGGCCAGTCCGAAGTACTCGTCCAGCACGCGGGCATAATAGCAGGTGTACTCCTTGGCGGTGAAGGCGTTGATCTGTCCGCCGACCGATTCCAGCTCCTCGGCTATCTGCCGAGCAGAGCGGTTCTTGGTACCCTTGAAAAGGGCGTGCTCGATGAAGTGGGAAATACCGCTTTGGTTGGCCTCCTCGTCCCGTGAGCCTGCCGCTACCCAGATGCCCAGAGCCACCGAGCGCACATGCGGGATTTCCTCGGTGAGAATGGTTACTCCGTTGCCAAGATCCGTAATCTTTACCAAAAGTGCGCCTCCTTCCCCTCGCGGTTCGATCGATACTTTTTCTACCCGGGTGTTATTTTCCCCTGCCGCCAGTGGATTGCTCGGCGTAGAAACGGTACACCCCACGCGCCAGAGCCCAGGCCACCCTCTGCTGGTAAGCAGGGTCTGACAGGAGCTCGCGCTCCTGCGGGTTAGAAATAAACCCCACCTCCACCAGCACCGCCACCGTGGGGTTCTCCCGCAGCACGTAGTACTGATTCCCCGGCAGGCAAAAGCAGCGGCGGGAAACCGTACGCTTAACTTCCTCTGCCAGCAAAGCCGCCAGTTCCCGGCTGCCGGCACGGGAGGAGTAGTAGATGTAAACCCCTCGCCGGGAGGAGTCCGGGGAGCTGTTGACGTGCAGGCTAAGGTAAGCATCGGCTCGAACCCGCCGGGTAAGTTCCATGCGCTCCTTAAGATCATAGCGCTTGCGCGCGGAAAGGGAAAGGATATCGGGTGGAGCCAAATCCCGGTCCTCGCTGCGGGTCATAACCACTTCTGCCCCTCCCGCCTCCAGAAAGGCGGCCAGCATCTTACCCATGCTCAGCACTAGGTCCTTCTCCAGGATCTTCGCCTGGTAGTGCGCCCCCGGGTCCACCCCGCCGTGGCCGGGATCTACCACGATGACCCTGCCTACCAGGGCCACCGGATAAAGCCAGTTCATCGCCTGCCAAAGGGAGCTCCTGTCCCCGCCTCGTAGCAAAAGGAGTAGAAGCAGCAGGAGTAGAAGCCTACTTTTCGGCTTCCGCCCCATGCTCTAGCAATTCCTCCACCGTTACGAACCGGTATCCCCTGGCACGGAGCTCCTCTATTATATGGGGAAGAGCCTCGGCAGTGGGGGCTGTGGGGTGAAGAAGCACTATGGCGCCGTTATGCGCTTTTCCTATCACTATTTGGCTTATCACTGCCGCTGGAGGATTCTTCCAATCAACCGGATCGATACTCCACAAGATAACCCGATGCCCTGCGCGGGAGGCCGCCTCTAAAACTGAAGCCCCGCGCTCGCCGTAGGGAGGGGCAAAGAGGCGTGTTTCCTTTCCGGTAACCCTCTTTATGACCTCCGCCGCCCGCCTAATTTCGCGCAGGTTTTCCTCCACCGAGAGTCGGTCGGGGTGACGGTGGGCGTAACCGTGATTTCCCACCTCGAAGCGGCGGGCTATTTCCCGCGCCAGCTCCGGATGCCTTTCTACCCACTCTCCCCCCAGGAAAAAGGTGGCCTTTACCCGACGCTCCTCAAGAATTTGCATAATCCGAGGAAGGTGCTCCTCCCCCCAGTAAACGTTGAAGGTAAGGGCTATCTCCCTTCGGGAACTCGGCCCGTGGTAGACGGGTCCAGCAGCAGAGGTCTCTAGAACCGAGTCATCTAGAGCCAGCCATCTACCTAAGATGAGGGGCAGGCCCAAAAGCAGAAGCCAGAGGAAAAGGCGCACGCGGTGGCGGGACGGGCAGAAAAAGAAAAAGGCCAAGCGGGACAACCCCCTTTTAAAAGGCGAAATCCCCGTTACTTGACTTCCGGGGATTCTCCAAAGGAAATTCTCAGCACTAAAATTCTATGAGGCTTTACTTAGGAGAAGAACGGTGCCTCGTCCGCGGCGGAGAAGCTCTCTCTACCCTTTTTCCTCCCTTTTCCGCCAGCATGCGCAGAGCTTCCTTCTGCGAAAGCCTGAGCCGACCCTGACTATCGTACCCTATTACCTTGACCAGCACCTGGTCCCCTTCCTTCACCGCCTCCTCGATCCGCTTACCTTTGAGCGGGGCCATTTGGGATATGTGTACCAGACCCTCTTTACCCGGCAGCCCGAGCACACCGGGAATGATCTCCACGAAGCAGCCAAAGTCGGTCACCCGGGTGACTCGGCCCAGGTAAACTTGACCCACCGCCACCTCGGCAGTGAGGTTCTTGATGATTTCCAGGGCCTGCTGCCCGGCGCTCTCCGAAGGGGCGGTGATGTAAATGCGCCCATCGTCCTCCACGTCTATCTCCACGCCGGTGAGCTCTATTATCTTTCGGATGGTCTTGCCGCCAGGACCGATAACGTCTCGGATCTTGTCCGGGTTGATGACCAGCGAGAGCACGCGGGGAGCGTAGGGCGAAAGCTCCGGACGAGGTCCCGGGAGGGCGCGGCGCATAACCTCTAAGATGTAAAGTCGCGCTTCCCGCGCCTGGGCCAGGGCCGTTGCCAGTATCTCCTTGGTCACGCCAGCTATCTTTATGTCCATCTGCAGGGCGGTGATCCCGGCCTCCGTCCCCGCCACTTTGAAGTCCATATCGCCTAGGTGGTCTTCTAGACCCTGGATATCGGTTAAGACTATGAACTCGTCCTCTTCCTTAATAAGTCCCATGGCTATTCCCGCCACCGGGGCCTTGATGGGCACGCCGGCATCCATCAGGGCCAGGGAACTGGCGCACACGCTGGCCATGGAGGTGGAGCCGTTAGACTCCAGTACCTCGGAAACCACCCTTATGGTGTAGGGGAAAGTGTCCTCGTCAGGGATGACCGCCTCCAGGGCCCTTTCTACCAGCGCCCCGTGACCGATCTCTCGCCGACCTGGCGAGCGGATGGGGCGCACTTCACCCGTGCTGAAAGGCGGGAAGTTATAGTGGTGCATGAAGCGTTTGCTTTCCTCGAGATCGAGATCGTCCAGAATTTGTTCGTCCCCCACCGCTCCCAGAGTCACTACCGACAGGACCTGGGTCTGTCCCCGGGTAAAGAGGGCCGAACCGTGGGTGCGAGGCAAGAGCCCCACTTCGACCGATAGGGGCCTTATATCCTTGAAGCCGCGCCCGTCGGCCCGGATCCGCTCCTTAGCGATAAGCTCGCGCACCACCTGACGCTCTATCTCAGCGATGAGCTCCTTTATGGTGGCCTCCTCCTCCGGGTACTGCTCCAGCAGCTTGGCCACCAGTTCGTTCCGCAGGTTTTCGGTATGGCTTTCCCGCGCCTTCTTGTCCAGACGGGCGGAGGCGTACCAGCGGTAGGCTTCCCGCAAAGCCGGCTCGGCTACCGCCTTCACGGCTTCCCGCAGTTCCTCCGGCGGCTCCGGGAACTCGAACTCCTTCTTGGGAGAAGCCAAGCCAAGGGCCAAAGCTTCCTCCCGCAAAGCCTCGATGAAGGCGGCTATCTCTTTTACTGCCTGGTGCCCGAACTCTATGGCCTCCACCACTTTATCTTCGGGCACCTCCTTAGCCCCGCACTCCACCATCACCACCGCTTCCTTGGTACCCGCCACCACCAGGTGCAGGAGGCTCTTTTCCTCCTGCTCCACCGTGGGGTTGAGTACCAGCTCCCCGTCCACCAGACCCACGATCACCCCGCCAATGGGACCAGCAAAGGGGATCTCCGAGAGGGTGAGGGCAGCAGAGGCCCCGATCATGGCGGTGATTTCCGGGGCGCAGTCCTGATCCACCGAAAGGATGGTGGCTACCACGTGCACGTCGTTACGCATCTTCTTGGGGAAGAGAGGGCGAATGGAGCGGTCGATGAGGCGCGCCGATAAAACCGCTTTCTCCCCCGGCTTCCCTTCCCGTCTCAAGAAACCCCCAGGGATCTTGCCCACGGCGTAATGCCTCTCCTCGTAGTCAACCAGCAGGGGGAAGAAATCGATACCCTCCCGCGGCTCCGGCGCCATGGTAGCCGTAACCAAGACCACCGTATCCCCGTACTTCGCCAGCACGGCGCTGGAGGCTTGGCGCGCTACCCGCCCCACCTCCAGAACCAGGGGTCTGCCGGCCAGGATCATCTCTTTCCGCAAGACTTTTTGCTCTTCCATACGCTTTAATCACCACCTTTCCGGAAAACTTTAATCTCGCAAAAAAGAAGGGGCCGAGATCCCGTGCCTACTTCCTCAGCCCCAGGCGATTGAGCAAGCGCTGGTAACGGTCGAAGTCGGTCTCCCTCAGGTAGTTGAGAAGTGCCCGCCGTTGGCCCACCAGTTTGAGTAGGCCTCGCCGCGAGTGAAAGTCTTTGCGATGCACTTTAAGGTGCTCGCTCAAGATCTTGATGCGCTCGGTCAAAAGGGCGACCTGAACCTCCGGAGAACCGGTATCGTTCTCGTGAATCCGGAAGGCTTCGATGATCTCTCTTTTCCTTTCCGCCGTTAAGGCCAAAACCTCCACCTCCTACCGTAATTGCCGCCAGCCCCGCAGGACGTTTAATCGTCTTGCCGCGCCGACGGTTCATTCGTTTTTCATTGTACCGTAACACCCTTCACCCAAGCAAGCGAGGCGCATCTTTCTCCATTTGGGCAATTATTTCCCGCGCGCAGGCTACGTCCCGGCGAATTTGAGCCACGAGTTCCTCCGGAGAACGGAAGCGCCTTTCCTCCCGCAAGCGGCGCAGGAAACTCACTTCCATTTTGAGACCGTAGAGTTCTCCCTGGAAATCGAAGAGAAAGACCTCTATCCGCGGCCGCTCCCTTTCTCCGAAGGTAGGCAGGACTCCCACGTTGGCCACCCCGTACCAGTTCTTTTCCAGCACCCGGACACGAACCAGATAGACCCCGCAGGCAGGGAGCAAAATTCCTTCTTCCAGTTCCAGGTTAGCGGTGGGAAAACCCAACTCTCTTCCCCGGCCGTCCCCGGACACCACCGTACCCAGGTAAAGGGGGTAGTAGCCCAGGTAGCGCCGGGCTTCCTCCACCTCGCCCTTCTCCAGCAGATAACGTATGAGCGTGGAGGATACCGGTAGTCCGTTAACCACCACCTGGGGAATGACCTCCACCCTGAAGCCGTACCGCTCTCCCAGGGAAGCAAGCAGAGCCGGGTTACCCTTGCCTCCCCGGCCGAAGGTGTGGTTGTACCCGACGAATACTGCCTTTACCCCCATTTCCTTTACCAAGACCTCGGCCACGAACTCCTCAGGCTGAAGAGAGGCAAACTCACGGGTAAAAGGGAGGATGAAGAGCACCTCTATGCCCAGTTCGGCCAGAAAGCGCCTTTTAAGCTCACTGGAAAGGAGCAAGGGAGGGGCTTTCTGCGGATTTAGCACCATAGCAGGGTGAGGCTCGAAGGTGAGCACCGCCGCCGTTCCCCCCGTGGCCGCTGCCCAAGCTACTAGTCGCTCGATTAACCTGCGGTGCCCCAAGTGCACCCCGTCGAAATTGCCCAAGCCCACCCCTAGGAAAGGGAAGCGCTCTTTGGCCCGGTGCCAGTCCCGAACTACCTCCAAAAATCTCTCCCTCCTTTTGCAAACTACCTGTCACAGTACCCAGACTGGTCGCAGAATCTTTCTGCCGGAGGGAAGGGATTCGGCTAGAGCCAGGGCCAGAAGTTCCCCTGCCCCCATCACTCGCACGTGGGTTCCTTGCGGAGGCCACTCCCCGGCGAGACAGTGGGCTGGAGAGAGGAATCCGCCGTTTTTGATCCGCTTGGCCCCTTCTTCCCCCACCTCTATTGCCGGTAGGTACCCTAAAGCCTCCGCCAGGGGAATCAAAGCTTGGGTAAGCTTTCCTTCTCCCTTCAGCCCGGCCAGCTCTTCCAGGGTATAAGCCTCCTCTATTCCGAAGCGCCCTACCCGGGTGCGCAGGAGAAACCCCAGGCAGGCTCCCGTTCCCAGAGCCTCGCCTAGATCAGCCACCAAAGAGCGCACATAAGTCCCTTTGCTGCAGTGCACGTGAAGCCATGCCCGGGGATGCCTTTTCCCCCAATCTCCCTTGAGCAATTGCAGGGAGTAAACTTCCACCTGGCGCGGCGGCACCTCTACCTCCCGTCCCGCCCTAGCCAGTTCGTAGAGGCGCTTGCCTTTGTGGCGAACGGCCGAAAACATGGGAGGTTTTTGCCAAATGCTCCCCGTGAATCGAGGCAAAACCTCAGCTACTGCCTCGGGCGTAAGCCGAGAGGCGTCCTGGCAGGCCAGCACCTGACCGCTGAGGTCTAAAGTATCGGTCTTGACACCGAAGACCACCTCGGCCCGGTACTCCTTGTCCTCCGCCACCAGAAACTGGGCTGCCCGGGTGGCCTTTCCCACAAGGAGTACCATCACCCCGCAGGCGTCCGGGTCCAAGGTGCCCGCGTGCCCCACCTTCTTCTCCCCCGTCAGGTGGCGCAGCCAATCCACCACATCGTGCGAGGTCATTCCGGGGGGTTTGAGCACGTTAAGCACCCCGATCACTGTTATAAATCCCCTCCCGCCCGAGCGCTTCCAGCCCCGCCGCGACAACTCTAGCCACCACATCCTCCAGTCGCCCGGGGATTAGGGCACCAGCCGCCCGGATGTGTCCCCCTCCCCCAAAAAGCCCGGCTAGGCGGTTGACATCCAAGTGGCACTTGGACCGAAAGCTCACCTTCACCAGGTCTTTCTTTACCTCCCAGAAGAAGAGGGCCAGCTCCACTCCCCGAATCTGCCGGGCATAGTTAACCAGGCCGTTGGTATGCTCCCCCAAGATCCCGTTGGCCACCATGGTCTCCCGGTCAAGCCACATCCAGGCCAGACGCCCGCAGGGGCTGAAGCGCAGGGTTTTCAGCGCTTCCCGCAAGGCCACTATCTGCTCCCGCGGCTTCTCTTCAAAAAGTCTAAGGCTTACCTCCCTGACCTTCACCCCCACCTCTATGAGCTCCGCCACCCGCCGGTGGGTGGAGGCGAGGGTGGTTTCGTACTGAAAGCAACCCGTGTCGGTGACAATGGCGGTGTAGAGACAGGTAGCTATGTCGGGAGTCAAAGGGAAAAGGGACATTTCCCGCAAGAGCTCAAAAACCACCTCCCCCACAGCCGCCGCCTCGGGAAAGATGAAATTGTGGTCGGCAAAAGGGATGGCCGTGACGTGGTGGTCGATCAGCATGGCCTTCGCCCCGGATCGGCGCAGTTCATCAAACGGACGCCTCAAATCCCCCAGCCGCTCCGGTGTAGAGGTGTCCAGCACCACTATAAGATCGGGCTTTGCACCTTTTACGGCCTGAGGACCCACTTTTACTTCTGCCGCTCCCGGCAGAAAGGCCAAGTTGGAGGGCACGGGGTCGGGTACCGCCCACTCCACCTTTTTTCCTTTCGCCCGCAGAGCTTGTCCCAAGGCCAGCATAGAGCCGAGGCAATCGCCGTCGGGCATCATATGCCCCAGAAGCAGAAGCTCATTCGCCTTCTCCAGTTCCCGGGCCGCCAGCTTAAGACTCTCCATCGGGGCCCGTCCCTTCCTTCTTGATCTCCGAAAGGAGCTCCATCACCCGGACTCCGTAGCTTATTGAAGGGTCGGGTTTAAGCACAATCTCCGGAACGTGCCGCAGGCGCAGGCGCTTCCCCAAGGCGCTGCGGATGAATCCCTTAGCCTTTTCCAGCACCTCAAAGCTCTCTTTTTCCTCCTCCTGCGAGCCGTAGACGCTTAAAAATATCTTGGCGTGGCGGAGGTCGGCGGACACCTCCACGCGGGTAACCGTTACGAAACCCAGGCGTGGATCTTTAAGCTCGTGCTGCAGGACGTCCGCCACTACCTCCTTTATGGCCTCCGCCAGGCGTGCCGAGCGGTAAGACACGGGAAAATCCCCCCTTAATCCAAGGTCCGCTGCACAGCCTCCATGACGAAGAATTCCAGTTCGTCCCCTTCTTTGATGTCGTTGAAGTTCTCGATCATGAGGCCGCACTCGAATCCTTGGGATACTTCTTTCACGTCGTCCTTGAAGCGCTTGAGGCTGGAAACCTTGCCGGTGTGGATCACCACGCCGTCTCTTATCACCCTGACCTGAGCGTCCCGGGTAACCTTACCCTCCTGCACGTAGCAACCGGCAATGGTGCCCAGGCGCGAAACGTGGAAGGTCTTGCGCACCTCGGCCCTCCCCAGCAGAACCTCACGGTATTCCGGCTCCAGCAGGCCCGAAAGGGCCGCCTTCACGTCCTTGATGGCGTCATAAATTACCTGGTAAAGCCTGACGTCCACCTTTTCCTTCTCCAGAGCTTTGCGGGCGTTGACGTCGGGGCGGACGTTAAAGCCGATAATGATGGCTCCTGAAGCCGAGGCCAGCATGATGTCGGTCTCGGTGATGGCTCCCACACCCGCGTGGATAATATTCACCCCTACTTCTTCCGTACGGAGCTGGGACAAGGCCCGGCAAATGGCCTCCAGCGAACCCTGGACGTCGGCCTTGACCACCAGAGGAAGTTCCTTGATCTGCCCTTCCTTTATGCGCTGGTAGACGTCCTCCAGCAGCATCTTGGCCCGGGCCTGGGCTTCTTCGGCCTGCTTCTTGGCCAGGCGCTTCTCCACGATCTGTTTGGCCAGGCGCTCCTCCACCACCACGAAGGTTTCCCCAGCTTCGGGAACCTCGGAGAAGCCCAGCACCTCCACCGGTGTGGAAGGTCCGGCTTGGGAAAGCTTGCGTCCCCGGTCGTCGATCATCGCCCGGACGCGGGCGAACTGGGTTCCGGCCACCAGGGTGTCTCCTACCTTAAGGGTGCCATTCTGCACGATCACCGTAGCCACCGGTCCCCGACCACGGTCCAGGCGAGACTCGATAATGGTGCCGCGCGCCGGACGCTCCGGGTTGGCTTTGAGCTCCAGCATATCGGCCACGAGCAGGATCATTTCCAAGAGTTCGTCGATGCCTTGCCGCTTGAGAGCCGAAATGGGCTGCATAATGGTGTCCCCACCCCACTCCTCGGGAACAAGACCCAACTCCGCCAGCTGGGTCTTCACCCGGTCGGGGTTGGCCTCCGGTTTGTCCATTTTGTTGATGGCGACGATGATGGGCACCCCTGCCGCCCGGGCGTGATTTATGGCCTCTACCGTTTGGGGCTTCACTCCGTCGTCGGCGGCCACCACTAGAACCGCTATGTCGGTCACTTTAGCTCCCCGCGCCCGCATGGCGGTGAAAGCCTCGTGCCCCGGTGTGTCGATGAAGGTTATCTTTCTCCCATCTTTTTCCACCTGGTAGGCGCCGATGTGCTGGGTAATGCCGCCGGCCTCGGTAGCCGCCACCCGGGTCTCGCGGATGGCATCCAGCAGGGTGGTTTTGCCGTGGTCTACGTGGCCCATGACGGTGACTATGGGAGGACGGGGCTTGAGCTTGCTAGGATCGGTCTCCGGTTCTTCGGCCAGCAAGGCCTCCACGTCGAAGGCCGGCTTTACCTCTACTTCACAGCCGAACTCGTGGGCCAGGATGGTGGCCGTATCCGCGTCGATCTCCTGGTTGATAGTCACCAGCATGCCCATGTCCATGAGCTTCTTGATGAGCTCAGCCGCCCGCCGCTGCATCTTCTCCGCCAGCTCTTTGATGGTGACCGTTTCCCCGATCTGTATAACGCGCGGCCCGGTCTTCTCCGGCAAGGCCTCCTTGGCGGCTTCTTTCTCCTTGGGCCGGCGCAACACCAGCTTGCTTTTCAGCTTCTCCCCTTCTTCCTCCCACTGCGGGATCAAGTGATCCACCGGCTTGCCCTTCATCTTCTTCTCTGGCTTGCGCTCCTTAGGTTTTTCCGCCGGAGGAGGCGGGGAAGGAAGGCTGGGAGCCTTAAAGGGCCTCTTTTCCCCTAACGGACGGGGCCCCTTGTCAGGAGCACGCTCGGGACGGGGCGGACGCTTTCCCTCCGGCGGCCGAGGGGGGCGCTTCTCCCTGGGCGGCCTTTCACCTTCCGGCGGCTTCTCCGTCGGCGGCTTGGGAGGTATCAATACCTTCTTTTCCGGCGCCGGTTTAGGAGGCTCGGGAGCCGGTGCTGGCGAGGGAAGCTTGGGAGCCAGCTTCTTCTCGAAGGCCGCCGGGCGCTCGATGAGCCGCCGATCCGGGGGACGGGAAGGCACCTTATCTACCAGCCCCGGCTCCTCCTCTGTCCCTTTCTCTTTATTTTCCAGGGCTGCCTTTACCTTGGCGATTTCCTCTTCGCTCAAGGTAGAGAAGTTGCACTTGGCCTCTATCCCTAGGTCGGCCAGCTTTTTTAAAAGCTCCTTACTTTCCATGTTCAGTTCTTTTGCCACTTCATGCACCCGCTTCTTCGCCATGTACCCACCTCCAGCAAACGGCGTAAGTTCCGCTCATTCATCCTTCTTCCCCCCTAGAATTTCCAAAATCCGATCGGCTAAAGGCTTATTTAAGACCGCTACCACTGCCCGGGGGGAACGCCCCAGGGCCGAGCCCAGCTCCATTTTGGTACCAAACCTCACCACGGGAACAGAAGCGTGCTTCGCCAGGCGCTCGATGTCCTTGGCGGTGGAGGCCGCAGCGTCACTGGCTACGATCACTAGATAGGCCTCTCTCTTGCGCAACTTGACCCGCACCACGAAATCTCCCGAGACCACTTGCCCCGCCCGCTGTCCCAGGCCCAAGTACTGCCTTACGCTCCGGACCCCTGACACCGCCGCTTCATCTCCTCTCGTAAGGCCTCTATTATCTCCGGAGGCGCCGGTTGGCCCAAGCTCTTGTCTAAGCGCCTCTTCTTAAGCGCCAGCTCAAGGCATGAGGGGTCAGGGCAGAGATAAGCTCCTCGGCCCGCTTTCTTTCCCGTGGTGTCCAAGAGCACTTCCCCTTCGGGGGTCCTCACCAGGCGCAGGAGCTCCCCTTTCGGGCGCATGGCCTCACAGGCCACGCATCGGCGCAAAGGGATCTTCTTGGGACGTGTCAACCCTCTTCGCCTCCCCCGCCCTTCTCCCCATAGTAACTAGCGTACTCCCGGGCATAAATCTCCGCCATCTGACTCTCGCTCTTGATGTCTATTTTCCAGCCGGTGAGCTTGGCCGCCAGGCGAGCGTTCTGCCCCTCCTTGCCTATGGCCAGGGAGAGTTGGTTGTCCGGTACGATCACCCGGGCTATCTTTTCCTCCTCCCAGATTTCCACTGCCGTGACCTTGGCAGGGCTCAACGCTTCAGCGATGAAGCGCGAGGGATCGGGATCCCAGCGCACGACGTCTATCTTTTCGCCCCTTAGCTCGTTAACCACCGCCTGGATCCGGCTACCCCGCGGCCCTACGCAGGCCCCCACCGGATCCACGTTAGGATCGCGCGAGTAAACCGCTACCTTGGAGCGGCTCCCCGGCTCTCTCACCAAGTTTTTGAGCTCTACCGTCCCCTCCTGCAGCTCGGGGACTTCCAGCTCCAGCAGGCGACGCAGGAAACCGGGATGGGTGCGGGAGAGAATGATTTGCGGTCCCTTAGGAGTTCGGCGCACCTCCAGAATGTAAGCCCGCACTTTCTCTCCCTGCCGGTAACGCTCGCCCGGGATTTGCTCGGCCGCCGGCAGGATGGCCTCAGTTTTGCCCAGATCCAGGTAAACGTTCTGCTTATCTGCCCGGTGCACCGTGCCCACAACTATGTCTCCCTCGCGGCCGGCGAAAGCCTCGTAGATCATGTTGCGCTCCGCCTCTTTTATCCGCTGCATGACCACTTGCTTGGCGGTCTGGGCCGCTATCCGGCCGAAGTCCCGAGGGGTGACTTCTATCTCCACCACGTCCCCTACCTGGTAGCGCGGGTCGATCTCCCGTGCCTCGGCCAGCGAGATCTCAGTCCGGGGGTCTTTCACTTCCTCCACCACGGTCCGCTGGGCCAGCACCCGGCACTCGCCGGTGGTACGGTCTATTTCTACCCGGGCGTTCTGGGCCGTGCCGAAGTTGCGGCGGTAGGCGGAAAGGAGAGCCGCCTCGATGACCGAAATTAATACCTCGGTTTTTAATCCCCGCTCGCGCTCCAAATCTCGGAGAGCCTGCAAAAACTCGGCGTTCAAACCTTTCACCTCCCTCCCTCCGTCTCTTCCCAGCGGAAGACCAGATTGGCCTTGGCAATCAAGCGGTAGGGAAGATCGAGTTCTTTACCTTCCGTCGTCTTTAAACGCATTCCTTCCTCATCGGCCGCCAGCAGCACTCCGGTAAAACGACGCTGCCCCTCGACCGGCGCTAGGGTGCTGACGCGCACTTCGTGTCCCACAAAGCGCTGAAAGTGGGCGGGTTTTTTCAGCGGCCGCTCGACGCCGGGGGAAGAGACTTCTAGATTATAGGAATGGGGAATAGGGTCCTCCACATCTAAGGCTTCCCCCAGCGCCTCCGACAGAGCTTCGCAATCGTCCAGCGTTACCCCTCCGGGCTTATCGATGAAGATCCTCAGTACCCACCTGCCCCCCTCCTTCTTGTACTCCACATCCACCAGCTCCAGCCCCAGGCGCTCGGCCAGCGGCTCCGCCAAGCGGGAAACCACCTCCACCACCTTTTCCCCTGTGGCCAATGGCTTCAACCCCCAAGTTCGCGTGATTTGGCCTATAACAATACGAAAGAGTGGGATTGTCCACCCACTCTTTCCCAACACCTACCGACCGCTAAGGCTTCCAGCCAGCCTTAACCGCTTACCGCTGCGAGTCCAGTATACCACACTCCATCGAGCAAGGCAACTTTATTGCTCGCCCTCCCCCAACAGCCGACCAAGCCAAGCTACCAGCGTCTCCTTAGGGGTGTAGCCTACCTCCTGCGCTACCACCTTACCCTCGCGGAAGAAGAGCAGGGTGGGAATGCCCCTGATACCGTACCGCTGAGCTAGCGACATGTTTTCGTCCACATTTAGCTTGGCCACTTTCAAGCGGCCAGCGAATTCCCGCGCAACCTCTTCTACCACTGGGGCCATGCTCCGGCAGGGGCCGCACCAGGGAGCCCAAAAATCTACCAGTACGGGGATGTTACTTTGCAAAACCTCGGCCTCAAAGTTGCGCTCGTTAACCTCCTGTACCATCGCGGCAACACCCTCCTTAAAGGCTTGAAAGCTTGTCTCCGATGATACCCATTATAGTATATTCGAAAACCACCCGCAATCCTAACCGCAGAAGCCAGACTGCTTAAAGAGCTGAATAAAGTTCAGGATAAAGCGAATTTCCTTCTTGCTCATATTGGCCAGCATGGTCAGTACCGCCTGGACGTTAGTGTCGGCCAGAAGCTCCCGCAGGTCAGGGTTGAGCACGCTTAAAACCTGTTCCGAAGCGTCGGGCTCGATAAGGAAGTAGCAAGGAGAAACTCCCATGGCCTGAGCGATCTTTTCCAGCGTCTTGAGCGAAGGCTGTACCTTCCCCTGCTCAATTTGCCCGATAAGCCCCGCCGTCACCCCCGCCATAGCCGCCAGCTGGGCCTGGGTGAGCCCATACTCTTCCCGCAAGGCCCTGAGCCTGGCTCCCAAGGTGCCCTGCTGCCCCAAAAAGGTCACCGGAGCCACTCCCAGCTCCTCAGCCAGGCGCTTGAGCGTGCTCAGGGAAGGGTATACGGTTCCCCTTTCGATCTCGCTGAGGTAGGAGGCGGATATACCTGCCCGGCAGGCCAGCTCTTGCAGGGACCAGCCCTTCTCCGTGCGCAAGAGGCGGATCCGTTCCCCGACGTTTATCTTCCCCTCTTTGGTCTCCGGCTCCACCAGGCGAGCTTTGCTGACGTTCAGCGCCTGGGCCAGCTTCTCTATGGTTCTAAGGGAAGGCCGCTTGGTGCCCCTCTCGATCTCGCTGAGATAAGAGAGAGAAATCTGCGCCTTACGTGCCAGGTCGTGAAGGCTCATGCCCCTTTCTTCCCGCAAAGCCCTTATGCGCTCGCCGTTAACTATCACCGCTCATCTCACTCCCCTGCAGCCAGGAGTACCTTTGTGCCTCTTATCACAATTTTAGCTAATTGCTACTGCGGGTGTAAAGCAGTATATTCCAAAAACCCCCTACCCTATTTATTCGAGGGCGAGGGCTTTGATCTCCTCCCGGGCCTTCTCCAGGAAAGCTTCCGGCGTCATCGCCCCCAAGTCTCCCCGGCTCCGGTGGCGTACTGCCACCGTGCCAGAATTCACCTCCTTATCCCCGATGACCAGCATGTAAGGGATCTTCTGTACCTGCGCCTCGCGCACCTTGTAACTTACTTTTTCGTTGCGGGTGTCGAGCTCCACCCGCAGATCTTCCCGGCTCAGCAAATCGTAAACCTGCCGGGCATAGGCGTGGTGCCGGTCGGCTATGGGGAGGATGCGAACCTGCACGGGCGCCAGCCATAAAGGGAAAGCTCCGGCGAAATGCTCGATAAGAATGGCCATAAAACGCTCCAGACTCCCGAAAATCACCCGGTGGAGCATCACCGGTCGGTGGCGCTGTCCGTCCTCCCCAATGTAAAAGAGGTCGAACTTTTCGGGCATAAGGAAGTCAAGCTGTATGGTGCCGCATTGCCAGGTTCTACCCAGGCAATCTTCCAGATGAAAGTCGATTTTGGGACCGTAAAAAGCCCCTTCTCCCTCGTTGACCTTATAGGCGAAACCGCGCTCCTCCAGAGCCTCCTTGAGGGCGGAAGTGGCTAACTCCCAGATGTGGTCGTCCCCCATGGATTTCTCCGGCCTGGTGGAAAGCTCCACGTGGTAGGGGAAGCCGAAAACCTGGCGGTAAAAGTAATCTACTAGGTCGATTATCCCTAGAATCTCCTCTTTCACCTGATCCTCGCGGCAGAAAATATGAGCGTCGTCCTGGGTGAAGCTGCGCACCCGCATAAGACCGTGCAGCACGCCGGAAAGCTCATGCCGGTGCACTAGCCCCATTTCTGCCAACCGCAAGGGGAGCTCGCGGTAGGAGTGTACCCGCTGCTGGTAGACGAGAATGGCCCCCGGGCAGTTCATAGGTTTTATGGCGTAAGGCTGCCCGTCTATCTCCAGGAAGTACATGTTCTCCTTGTAGTGGTCCCAGTGACCGGAGCGCTCCCAGAGGGTTCTCTTAAGCAGAATGGGGGTGCGAATCTCCTGGTAGCCGCGCCGGTAATGTTCCCGGCGCCAAAGGGCTTCCAGTTCGTTGCGCACGATCATCCCCTTGGGGTGGAAGAAAGGGAAACCAGGGCCTTCCTCTTGGAAGCTAAAAAGGTCGAGTTCCTGCCCCAGCCGCCGGTGGTCGCGCCGCCGTGCCTCCTCCAGACGCCTCAGGTATTCTTCCAGTTCTTCAGTCTCGGGGAAGGATATACCGTAGATGCGCTGCAGCATCTTGTTGCGCTCATCCCCACGCCAGTAAGCCCCAGCCACGCTCAGAAGCTTGAAGGCCTTCACATACCCCGTTGAGGGTAGATGGGGACCGCGACAAAGATCCACGAATTCTCCCTGACGGTAAATGGTTATGGGAACCTCCGGCGGGAGCTCGTCGATGAGTTCCACTTTGTAAACTTCCCCCCGAGAAGCGAAGAAGCGGCGCGCTTCCTCCCGCGCCATCTCCTCCCGCACGATGGGAAGATCGGCCTCGATTATACGCCTCATCTCGGCCTCGATCCGCTCCAGATCCTCAGGGGAGAAAGGATTGGGAACGTCGAAGTCGTAATAAAAGCCGCTGGCGGTTGGGGGGCCGATGGCCAGTTTGGCTTCCGGGTAAAGACGTTTCACCGCCTGGGCCAGGATGTGAGCCGTGCTGTGCCAGTAAATTTCCCTTCCCTCTGAATCGGCGAAGGTCAAAAACTCCACTTTGGCTTCGGAAGGCAAAGGGGCGTTAAGATCCACCGGCACCCCGTTCACTTTGGCTGCCAAGACGCGCTTTTGGCGCTCGGGTGGTATGAGCGCCAGGACATCTTTCACCGTCGCGCCTTCGGGGAACTCCTTTTCCTCGCCGTCAGGAAGTATGACCTTGCCCAAATCGACCAAGCCCCTCCCTTAAGAAAACCACAGTTTTAAAGGCTCGCTTGCGGGCGTAGAGCGAGCCTAGATCGCGCGGGAATTTTTTTGCTCCCACGAGTATACAAAACCGGCGGAAAAGCTGTCAACTCGAAGATCCTCTTCGCTCCGTGGTATACTGGTAAATGTGGAGAAGGTAGAAATCGTTGCCGTGACCGATCGCCAAACTCTTAATGCTCTCAAGAAACACTTGGTCAACCTTTATCTCAGCGCCTGCGCTACCTTCCCGGAGTATGCTTACACTCACCCGCGGGAGGTTAAAGGGTACCTTCGCTGGCTCTTCCAGCACAGCCAGGGGGGTTTCTTCGTGGCCCTGGTGGAAGGTACTCCTGTGGGCTTCATTTCCACCGACCCCGAGTGGGAGGACCATTGGCTGGGGGAAAGAGTGGGAGAAATCCACGAAATAGTGGTCGACCCCGCTCACCAGAAAAAAGGGATAGGGAGTCTCCTCCTGCAAAGGGGAATTCGGTTCTTGAAAGAAAGGGGTTGCCGCACGATAGGCCTGTGGGTAGGGGTAGGGAACATCAAAGCGCAGAACTTTTACCGCAAACACGGTTTCACTCCCGGACCAACGGCGGGGAAATGGCTGCGCATGTACTTAAAGATCGAGCAAGCGGCGGAAGAAAAGCTTTAAAAACTCCTTGGCTTCCTCCAGTTCCCGGTAATGCAGGTGTTCAAAGGGCGTGTGAGCCACCGCCAGGTCTCCCGGACCCCAGACGACGGTTTCCAGGCCCCGGCTCCGGAAGTGGTGGGCGTCGGTCCAGCTCTCCATAACCACGGGCACCGGCTCCCGCCCGTAAATCTCCCGGTAGACCTCTCGCAAGAGCCGCCCGAAATCGCTTTCCGGATCGCTCTCCCAAGAGGCGGCCCACTCCTCTGCCAGCCCGCAGTGCAGCGTGATTCCCTCCTCGGCCTGCAAAAGGCCGGCCAGCTCCTCTTCCACCTCCCGCAGGGGCACGTCGGGGGGAAGGCGCAGGTCGAAGCGCAGCCGGGCGGCAACGGGCACCGATAACTCCTCGCTGCCACCGGCTAGAAGAAGTGGAGTAACGGCAAGGGGAAGTGGAGGGGAGTAGCGGCGGTTGAGTGCCTCCAGGGTTTCTTCCAACCGGAGAAGGAAACGGGCCGCCCAGAGCAGAGGATTTTTACCCCTCTCGGGCACGCTGCCGTGACTGGGCGTCCCCCTTATCTCCACTTCATACTCCAGAGAACCGCAGGAGGAGAAGGCCAGTTCACCCCGCGTGGGTTCCAGCACCAGCGCGTAGCGCAGCGAAGAGGGAAGGGAAGCGGAAAGCCCCCGCGAACCCCTCCCCTCCCTTTCCTCGTCCCCGGTGAAGGCCACCCACAGCCCACTCTTTTCCCAGGGGAAATCCTTTCCCAGCTCCGCCAGAGCTCCCAGCAGGGCCGCTACTCCCCCCAGGACGTCGCAGGCTCCCCGTCCGTAGAGGCATTCGGACTCCTCCCCTTCCCTCGCCCGCACCCCTTCGATGACCGGAGGAACCACATCGTAATGCGCCGCCACCAGCACCCGAGGCGCCGAGCTTAAGGGGATTAAAATGTTGATTACCTCCTCGTCCACCGGCTCCGGCCGCCAGGGAAGAGCGGCAGACTCAAGGGCAAAAACTAAAGGGGCTAGCGCTCCTCTGGCCGGGTCACAGGAAGCCGCCTTTACCAATAACTTCAGGAGCTCTTTGCACTGCCACAAGGCTTAAAGAGCCTCCAGGCGCGCCTCGGCCTCCGGTTCCTCCGCCAGGACCGCCTCGGGTGGCGGCATGGCAGGGCACACCCGCGGTTCGGCGATCTCCTCCGCCACGGCCAAGGCTATGTTCCGCATATGCTCGCTTACCCTAAGGTAAGCGTTGAGGAGCTCTAAATGCAAGCGAGAAGAGAGCTCCGATTCCTTTATTCCCTCGCGCAGCCGGTGGATATGGGTGGTGCGGAAGCCGCGCTCCAGCTTCAAAATACGGGGATAAAGGCTGGCCGCTTGTTCCGCCAGGCAATAATCGGAGCGGACCAGCGCCTTGTGAGTTAGGCGCACCATTATCGAGACCTCCTGGTACATGATGTCCAGCTCCTCTTCCCCGGTAGGGGAGAACTGGATGTTTTCTCTTATTTTATCCTGCAAAAGCACACCTAGCCGGTTACCCAGGACGTCGCTTACCAGTTCTAGGTCGTTGAGCACGTGGATAAGCCCTATGCCCCGGCGGAACTCGTCGCGGTGCAGCGGGCGGCGCAGGAGTTGAGTAAGGTAGGCGGTAGTCTTAGGCACCAGATGGTCGATTACGTGCTCCTGGTGCATTATGTCTTCCGCCACCGCCATGCTGGAAGTCTTGAGCGCTCGCCCCACGTCAAGATACATCCGCAGCACCTTGGCCGAAATACGCGTGACCTCGCGGTAGGCCAGGCCCAGGGCCAAGGATGGGGTGTCGAGCAGCGCCTCGCTCAAGTACTTGGGCTCAAACTCGGGACGCTTCTTTTCCGGCAAACAGCGCTCCAAAATCAATACCCCGTAGTTGCGCAGGGGGAAGAAGACAGCAGTTATGAAGAGGTTGAAAAAGGTATGGGCGTTGGCCACCTGGAAGCTAGGCGAGGAGCTTATCTTGGTCAACCAACTGACAAAAGGGACGGCCAGGGGAAAAACTAAACAGGTTCCGCCCAGTTTGGCCAGAAAATGGGCCATGGCAACCCGCTGCGCCTCGCGACTGGAGCCTATACTGGCCAGAAGCGCGGTAAAGGAAGTGCCCACGTTGGCCCCCAGGATGAAGTAAAAGGCGGCTAGAGCGTCGATCAGACCCTGGGAAGCCAGGACGATAATGATACCGACGGCCGCCGCACTGCTGTGCACCAGGAAAGTGAAAATGGCCGCAACCACAATAGCCAGCAAAGGTCGATGGGCCACATGCAACAGGGCCTCCCGGAAGAAAACCGATTCTTTGAGCGGAGCCATGGCTTCGGCCATGATCTTAAGCCCTAAGAAAAGCAGGCCAAAGCCCAAAATGGCCTGCCCTACCCGGCGGTAGCGGTCGCGCTTGGTGAAGAAAACTATGCTGGCCCCCACCGCCACTATGGGCAAGGATATCTCGGTCACCCGCAAGGCGATGAGCTGGGCCGTGACCGTAGTGCCTATGTCCGCCCCTAGAATTACTGGCAGGCACTGGCGCAAGGTGATAACCGCCGCGCTGGCCAAACCTACCAGGATGACAGTGGTGGCAGTGCTGCTCTGAAAAAGGATGGTGATGAGCGCTCCCACCACCACGCCCATGAGCGGCCGGTCAGCTACTCTGCCTAGCGCCCGCCGCAGCTTATGCCCGGCTATTTTCTGCAACCCCTCGCTCATGAGGCTTATGCCATAGAGCAAAAGCCCCATGCCGCCGAGGAGGGAAAGCCCCATGCCCATAGCCGTCAAGTGCCTCAGCCCCCGCCGTATCCCACTAAGTCGACCACGATTCGACTTTTAAGATTATATTAAGCCACAACCGCCCGGGGGGCAAGGTTCATGAGAGTTTTTTCACAAGCCCTGAGGACCCCTTGGTTACCTCCACCCGCAGGTGCAGCTCCCGCAGTTGCTCCTCGGTGACGGCTGAGGGGGCCTGGGTAAGGAGATCCTGGGCCCGCTGGGTCTTGGGGAAGGGTATGACGTCGCGTATAGTCTGCCGCCCCAAAAGCAACATGAGCAGACGGTCAAAACCGAAAGCTATCCCCCCATGGGGAGGAGCGCCGTACTCTAAGGCCTCGAGCAGGAAGCCGAACTTATCCCGGGCTTCCTCCAGGTCGAGTCCGATCAGACGAAAAACTTTCTCCTGCAGGTCGCGGCGGTTGATGCGTATGCTCCCCCCACCAAGTTCTACTCCGTTAAGTACTAGGTCGTAAGCCTTGGCCCGGACCTTTTCCGGCTCTGTTTCTAGGAGGGGAATATCCTCTTCCCGGGGAGCGGTAAAGGGATGGTGCAGGGTTACGTAGCGCCCCTCCGCCGGGTCAAACTCCACCAGCGGGAAGTCCACCACCCAGACGAAGCTAAGACCCGGCTTCTCCAGACCCAGCTTCTGGGCCAGATAGCTGCGCAAAGCCCCCAGGCTCCTTTCTACCACCTCGCGCTTGTCAGCCACAAAGAGCAAAAGCGCTCCCTCGCCTGCTTGCAGGCGCTGGCGCAGGGCCTCCACTACTCCTTCGCCCAGGAACTTGAGGATAGGGGACTTGGGGCCCTCCGGCAGGAGCTGAATGTAGGCCAGCCCTTTGGCACCAAAAAGGGCAGCGTAGCGGGTAAGTTCGTCTATTTCTTTGCGGCTGAAGTGGGCCGCGCCGGGCACGGCCAGGCCTTTAACACATCCTCCCTCCCTCACCGCCTGGGAGAAGACCTTGAACTCTACTTCAGCCACCAGATCGGAAACGTCGGTCAGGAGGAGACCGAAGCGTGTATCGGGGCGGTCGGTCCCGTAAAGGGACATGGCTTCCTGGTAGGAAATGCGGGGGAAAGGCAGAGAAACCTCCACCCCGGCTACCTCTCGGCAAAGGGTAGCTATCAAACCTTCGCTTAGCTGGAGAATGTCCTCCACCTCGACAAAAGACATCTCCAGATCTATCTGGGTGAACTCGGGCTGCCGGTCGGCCCGCAGATCCTCATCCCGGAAGCAGCGCACGATTTGGAAGTAGCGGTCCACCCCTGCCACCATCAGCAGTTGCTTAAAAAGCTGCGGCGACTGGGGTAAGGCGTAAAAGCGCCCTGGATATATGCGGCTGGGGACCAGGTAATCCCGGGCTCCTTCTGGCGTGCTCCGGGTGAGCATGGGGGTCTCCACTTCCCAGAAGCCGTGCGCATCCAAAAAGTCGCGTACCACCTTGGCCGCCCGGTGGCGTAAACGCAGGGCCTCTTGCATCTCCGGGCGCCGCAGGTCGAGGTAGCGGTAGCGCAGGCGCAGATCCTCGTCGACGTTGATGCCGTCCTCGATGTAAAAGGGAGGAGTGCGGGAAGGGTTGAGGATGGTGCAGGAGGTGGCCCGCACCTCTATCGTGCCGGTCTTGAGTTTGGGGTTTTCCGTACCCGGTGGACGCCGGTGTACCTCCCCCTCCACCCGCAAAACGTACTCGCTGCGCACCTTCTCCGCCACCGCGAAAGCTTCCGGACTGGTGTCCGGGCTGAAGACCACCTGCACCAGGCCTTCACGGTCGCGCAGATCCACGAAGATCAATCCCCCGTGATCTCGGCGCCGTTGCACCCAACCGGCCAGGACTACTTTTTGGCCTATTTCTCCCTCTCCCAACGTGCCGCAGTAGTGCGTCCGGTAAACCATCAGCTTCCCCCCGTCTCTTTTTGCCTGAGCCAAGCAATCACTTCTGCCTCCGGAAGATCGACCTGCTCTCCCGACTCCAAGTCGCGCAAGCGCACCATCCCCCGCCCCAGCTCCTCGGCGCCCAGGATCAGGGCCCAGCGAGCTCGGTGGCGGTCGGCCTGTTTGAGCTGCGCTCTCAATCCGCGGCCGGAAGCATAGTCCCGGTCGGCCGGCAAACCAGCTGACCGGAGTAGCTTCAGCCAGTAGGCCTGTCGTTTCCTTCCCTCCTCGTCCGCTGCCACCACGAAGATCCCCCAGCGCACCTCATCCTTAGGCAGAGGACTGTCCTCCTGCCTCTCCAAGGCCAGCAAGACCCTCTCCAGGCCCACGGCGAAACCCACTCCAGGCGTAGGCGGGCCGCCGCACTCCTCCACCAGGTAGTCATAGCGTCCGCCGCCCCCCAGAGCGTTCTGCGCTCCCAGCCGGGGAGAAAGCACTTCAAAGGTCGTTCCCGTGTAGTAGTCAAGCCCCCGCACCAGGCGGGGGTTTAGACGAAAGGGTACCTCCAGAGAGTAGAGCTCCTCCTGCACCCCTCGAAAATGGCTCTCGCATCGGGAACAGAGATAATCCAGGGGCGTGGGAGCCTGTTGTACTACCTGCCGGCAGGACTCTTCCTTGCAGTCCAGTACCCTCAAGGGGTTGCGCTCTAGGCGTTGCCGGCAATCCGGGCAGAGGTGAGAGGCGCGCCCCTCCAGGTACTCTTTCAGGGCGGCTACCAACTGCGGACGGCAGACGGGGCAGCCCACGCTGTTAAGCTCCAGTTCCCATTCCCTAACACCGGCCCGCCGGAGGAATTGGGCCAGGAGAAAAATGACTTCGGCGTCGGCCGCCGGGCCGGGAGCGCCGAAAATCTCCGCCCCAAACTGGTGAAACTGCCGGTTGCGCCCCATTTGAGGCCTGTCGTGCCGAAACATAGGCCCCACATAATAAAGCTTTAGAGGCTGAGGGCGGGTATGAAGGCCGTGCTCCACATAAGCCCGCGCTACCGGCGCCGTCCCCTCCGGACGCAGGGCCAGTTCCCGGCCCCCCCGGTCCTTGAAAAGGTACATCTCCTTGACCACTATGTCGGTGGCCTCCCCTACCCCGCGCTGGAAAAGAAGCGCCATCTCAAAAATGGGAGTCCTTATCTCCCGGAAGCGGTGAAGTTTTGCCAGTTCCCGGATTATGTCTTCCAGGTAGTGCCACTTGGGGATCTCTTCGGGCAATATATCCTTTACGCCCGGCGGTAAACGGAAATCTGGCTTTCCCATAGCTCCTTATCCACCTGGCTTCTGCGCGAAATCCTAGATATTCTACCACGCTTCAAAGGATATGGCCAAGTTCACTCGGGATTCTCCGCCCCGTGCCACTTCCGCTGCATCCGGTAGCGGTGCCAAGTTTTAAGCTGCTCCCAGGATATATTGCGCACGTGCTGGGTATGACACCAGGCCCGGCGGTGGCGGTAAATGAAGCCCGCGTAGGTGATGGGGATCCAGGTTAGGGCAAAGACGGGGTAGTAAAGGAGCCAAAGGTAGGCACGCAAAGGGGCTCGCTCCAAAAGAAGGGCCAGCGCCATGTAAAGGTACTGGCCGCTGAAACCTTTTACAAACCACCACAGGTCGATCCGGCTCCAATCGAGCTCGAAAATAGAGAGCAGCGCGGCCAGTCCCACCATCATGGTGAAGTAGGGGCGCAGGAGATATAAGGCCCCGTCTATTTTTTTAAAGTCGCGCGTGCGGATTCCTTCCCACATGAGGCGGAAGAAATAGCGGCCAGCCACCTGGCAGTGGCCTTGCATCCAGCGCTGCCGCTGACGCCAAGACTGTTTGAGGGTTAAAGGCTTTTCGTCGTAGACCGCCGCTTCGTGGGCCCAGGTAACCCGGAGACCGCAGAGCAAAGCTTTGGTCTGAAATTCCAGGTCTTCGGTTAGAGTGGTCATACCCCAACCGAAGCGCTTCAGCACTTCAGCGGCTATACACATGCCCGTGCCCCCTAAAGCACAGCTCAGGCCCAAATTGTGCCGAGCCAGCTGGCAGAACCGGTTGCTTATTAGGTACCCCACGTATATGGAGCGGGAAATCCAAGTATCGTCAGGATTTTTGGTATCGAGGTAGCCCTGGATAATCTTTTCTCCCCGGGCTAAGCGGTGGTTCATAACCTGCAAAAAGTGAGGGGAAACGAGGTTATCGGCGTCCAGAATGATGAAGGCGTCGAACTTCCGGGGCAGGGCGAAAATGCGCTGGAAGCCGTACTCTAAGGCGTAGCCCTTACCCCGCTCATGGGGGTTGTAGCGCTCTATCACCGTAGCTCCTAAGGAGCGCGCTATCTCAGCGGTGCGGTCGGTACAGTTGTCGGCGACTACGAAGACCTCGTAGAGTTCGCGAGGGTACTCGGAGCGGAAGACGCTCTTTATAAGCTCGCCGATTACCTTTTCCTCGTTGTGAGCGGCAATGACTACGGCAAAGGAATGGCGGGGAGGAGTAGCAGAGTAATCCTCCACCCGCCGGTGAAGGGAGAAAAAGGATAGAAGGATATGGTAAAGGCCGTAAGCGGCCAGCGCCAGCTGCAGTATAAAGAGTATCTTCGCCATTCCGTGTCTCCCGACAAAAGCTTGCTTTTTTCTCCTCCTGTGGACACTACTGTTACCGACGCCACCTTTATATAGGGTAATCCATCGACCGCCTGCGGTCAATACGTAACTGCCATCACACCGCCATCTGGATAGAGATTGACGCCGCAAGCCTTCCCGTGTTAATGTTTACCAGCAGAGCTCCCTCTTTATTACCTCCGCCGGGGGGATAAGGCATGGTACTGGTGACGGGAGGGACGGGACTGGTGGGAAGGGCGGTGGTGAAAGAACTCCTCGGCCACCGTTTCAAAGTGCGGTGCCTGGTGCGTAATCCGGAACGCGCCCGGACGCTCCTCGGCCCGGAGCCGGAATACGTTGCCGGAGACGTGACCGATCCCGCCAGCGTGCAGGCAGCCATGGAGGGAGTAGAAGCGGTCATTCACCTGGTGGCCATAATCCGGGAAAAGGGCTGCCAAACTTTCAGAGCCATTAACGTGGGAGGAACGGCCAACGTGGTGCGTGCGGCCAAAGCAGCCGGAGTCAGGCGTCTTATCCACATGAGTGCCTTGGGGGTGAAAGCCGACCCCCGTCGCCCCTACGGGTACTCCAAGTGGCAGGGGGAAGAGTTGGTGAGGGAAAGCGGGCTTGATTGGACCATCTTGCGCCCTTCCGTAGTTTACGGTCCTGGTTTCGGCTTTCTCGACCGCATGGCTCAGTCGGTAAAGCTTTCTCCTCCCCCGCTGGTCTTTTACCCGGCCGTAAATATCCTTTTCCAGCCCATAGCCTCCTGGGACTTGGCTCGCTGCGTCCGCCTGTGCCTGGCCGACGCCAAACTAGTGAAACAGAGTTGTGATCTGGGGGGCCCGGAGCACCTAACCTACCGGGAAATGTTGGTCGCCTACCTCGAGGCTAAAAGACTACGCCGCTTCCCCGTACCTGTACCTTTGGGTATTATAAAGGCGGTGGCCCCGGTACTGGAGAAGGTACTTCCAGATCCGCCCGTGACCACCGCTGAACTTAGGCAGCTAGAGGAAGACAATATTACCGACCCGGCGGTAGTGGAAAAGATTTTTGGCTTCCGCCCGACAAGCTTCAAAGAGGGACTTGAGCGGTTCACTCTTCCCTAAGTTGCCAGCGGCCAAAAGTCCGGGGCTTGCTTTTGCGCGCGAAGAAACGCCCCAACCGGTAGTAGACGAGATCTACCAGTCCTAAGATAAGAGCCGCCAGCAGAAACCCTCCCTGGATCTTTAGCCGGGTTCGCCAGTCAAGCTGTCCCTTTTTCCTGGCCACCTTTCACACCCCCATGATGATGGGTAGGATCATGGGCCGACGCCGGGTGCGCTCGTAGAGGAAGCGGCTCAAAGTCTCCCGCACTTCACTTTTAATGGTAGCCCACTCCAGGCTCTTGCGCTCTATACAGCGGTCTAGGATAGCCCGCACCTGGGCCTTAACCTCCTCCATCAGGGCCTCCGCCTCCCGGACGTAAACGAAACCACGGGAGATGACGTCCGGCCCGGCCACCACCTGCCCTGTCTCCTGGCTTAAAGCCACCACCACGATGAGAATCCCGTCTTGAGCCAGTTGCTTCCGGTCGCGCAGCACTATGTTCCCTACATCCCCCACTCCCAGACCATCCACCAGCACCCGGCCGGCAGCCACCCGTCCAGCAAAGCGTCCTCCTTTCGGAGTTATCTCGATTATTTGTCCGTTTTCTGCCACAAAAATGTTCTCCGGACGCAGACCCAGTTCCCGGGCCAG
This sequence comes from Ammonifex thiophilus, assembly GCF_003368535.1. Lineage (GTDB taxonomy): Bacteria > Bacillota > Desulfotomaculia > Desulfotomaculales > Ammonificaceae > Ammonifex > Ammonifex thiophilus. The sequence goes on along the minus strand of NZ_QSLN01000009.1, from coordinate 13,807 downwards.
TTCGGCGTGGCGGATGAGCATCCGGTACTCGCCATGAACCGGTATGAAGTAGCGGGGACGGGTGAGGTTGATCATAAGCTTTAGCTCTTCCTGGCAGGGGTGTCCAGACACATGAACCGCCGAAACGGCCTCGTAGAGCACCATGGCCCCTCGCTTGAAGAGCTGGTCCACTACCCGGGCCACCAGCTTCTCGTTGCCGGGAATGGGGACCGCCGAGATGATGATGGTGTCCCCGGGTATGATCTCCAGCTGCTTGAACTCGCCGGTGGCCATTCTGGTCAGGGCCGACATGGGTTCCCCCTGGCTGCCAGTGGTGAGTATAGCCACCTGGTGGCGGGGAAGCCGGTTGGCCTCCTCCAGCTCCACCATCACACCCTGGGGAAGATTAAGATAGCCCAACTTGTGGGCTATGCTAACCACGTTCACCATGCTGCGCCCAGCCACGGCCACCTTGCGCCCGTAGCGCTGCGCCACCAGGATGGCCTGCTGCACCCGGTGGATGTTGGTGGCGAAGGTGGCGATTATCACCCGCCCGCGTGAGCGGCGAAAGACCTCCTCGAAAGTCTCCCCCACCACCCGCTCCGACATGGTGTAGCCTGGATGCTCGGCATTGGTACTGTCTGAGAGCAGGACCAGCACTCCCTTCTCCCCCAGCTGGGCCAGGCGGTGAAAATCGATGAGTTCCCCGTCCACCGGCGTGTGGTCTACTTTAAAGTCTCCGGTGTGCAGCACCACGCCCAGAGGGGTGTGCAGGGCTACCGCCACGGCGTCGGGGATGCTGTGAGAAACGCGGATGAACTCGACCTTGAAGCAGCCGCACTCCACCACGTCCCGCGGCCTCACCACCCGCAGGTCGGCTTTGAAGCCGGGGAGCTGCTCCTCCAGCTTACCTTCCAGGAGCCCTAGTGTGAGCCGGGTTCCGTAAACGGGCACGTTGAGCTGGGGCAGGACATAGGGCAGCGCCCCTATATGATCCTCGTGGCCATGAGTAAGTATAATACCCCGCACCATCTGGCGGTTCTCCACCAAGTAACTGACATCGGGAATAACCACATCTATCCCCAAAAGCTCCTCTTCCGGGAACATGAGGCCGCAATCTATCACCACGATATCATTCCCGCAGCGAACCGCCAGGCAATTCTTCCCTATCTCCCCCAGCCCGCCCAGGGGAATGATTTGCAGCTTCCCGTTGCGCAAGAAATTCCTCCACCTCCTTCCTTCTTTGGCGTTCATACGGACAGCATAAAAAAGAAAACCTGAGCCGGGCATACCCTCAGGTTAAAGGCCGCCGTTTTCGCTTCTATTATACACCCTCCCCTTTACGGGGCACAACGCTCTTTCTGGTTACTACGGTTATTTCTTCCTGCTTGCGCCCCGTAGCCCGACTGACCAGCTCCACTACCCGCTCTGTCTCCTGAACGCTCAACTCCCGAGGAAGAATCACGGTAATGATTCCTCGTTCTTCGATGGTGACCACCGCTTCTTCGAATCCCTGGGCCTTGAGCAGGCCCTCCAGCCAGGCCTCCTTCTCCGCCCGGCGGGTGAGCTCCATTATTTTCTCCTGAGCTTCTCGGCGGGTGGCCGCGCTGGTTCCCGGATCCTTGGCTATCTCTCTTAAGAGCTCCACCTGCTGGCTACGCCGGCTCTCCTTTTCTAAGCGGAAGTCGGCAAAAAAGCCGTCTTTAGCTTCCCTCCGCGGAAGAGCCATCTTCTCCTCCGCCTGGGAGGGGCAAGGCTTTCCCATCTCCTTGAGCTTGAGCAGGCCCGGCAGAGAGCCCCCTAGCAGGAGGAGCAAGACGAGCATCGCCAAGAAGGAGCGGCGCACGAGGACGAGTCTCATTTCTCCACCACCGCTTCCGGCCAGCGAGGCAGAATGGTCACGCGGTGGGCCTCGATCCCCAGGGCCACCTGAACAGCCCGGAAGAGCTTCTCTTTTACCTGGGGGTCGGCCGCTCCATCGGCCACCACTACCACCCCCAGAGGCCGAGGTGCCTCCTCTCGTTCCACCACGGCCTCTTCCTGCTGCCCGCCCCGCACTACCACTACCTGACCGTTGTTGTTGTCTTCCGTCACCACGCGGCTCCCTCCCCCTTTGTCCTTTTCCTCCGTGACCCTCCGGGAAGCCACGGCGTTGGTGGCGTAAGCCACTTTGGTGGAACCAGCCAGACACACCGTAACCTCCACCCGCCCCGCTCCCTCTACTTGAGAAAGCAGCCGGGCCAGCCGGGAAGCCAGTTCCTTCTCCTCCTCCCGCAAGCGGGTGGCCGGGCCCATCTTCCCCGGCTCAGGCTTGGCCGGTGGTGGAGCTCCGGATTTGCCCCCCAAGCTTCCCATTACCAGAAGCAGCACCCCCGCCGCTCCCAGCAAAGCCACCTTCAGCCAGTAGCCCGGCTTCTTGGCCCAAGAGCTATCTTTTCCGCCAAACAGACGCTGCCAGTCCAAAGGCAGTCCCTCCCTCAGGGTGCCACTAGGGTTATTTTTTGCTGGGGCAAATTGTAAAAGTCGGCCAGCGTCTTCACGGCCTCCGATGCCCCCTCGTCAGCTGAAGCCGTGCTGGCAGGGACATCGTGCGAAACATAAAGCTTTATCTCCCGCAGGCGCGGGTATCCCCCTGTTCCCTCCTCCAGCAACACCTCCACTCGGTCCACGGGCAGGCCTGCCAGGCGGGAGAGCGCCTTTACCTGCCGAGCCAAGCTTTCCCGGTAAAGTTCCTCCGCCCTTCTCTGCCACTCAGGAGAGGGGGCAGAAGCCACGGCACTGCTGCCCACCGGCGGCAGAGAACAGAACTCCGTGCTCGAACGCAACCCGGACAGAATCACCTGCAAAACGGCCGCCACCAGCAGAAGGCCGCAAACCAGCCGCACGTAGCGCCGTATCTCCCCCGCAGGCAGCCAGAGCTCCAGGAAAACGGCCAGAACCACCAGCAGGGTGAGATTGCGCACCAACTCCGCTATCTTCTCCAAGCCACCCTTCCCCCTTCAGCGCAGCGAGGTGGTCAAATGGGCCAAGCCGGTTACTAACCCGATGGAGAAAAGGGCCAAGAGACCTACCAGCACCACCACGGCGAAAATCCCCAAAAGCCCCGCTCCCACCGCATCCAGGCAAGCTGCTAATCTCCCCTCCACCGGCTGCACCGAGGCAGCCGCCAGCTTAAAGAGCAAGCTTAAAGCGCCGAGCTTTACCGCCGGAAAGGCCACCGCCCCCAGAACCACCAGCATCCCGGCCAAACCCACCGCACTTTTCAGCAAGAGGGAGGTGCTCAGCACGGCTTCGAAGGCATCGGCCAGCATGCTACCGGCCACAGGGATGAAAGCCCCCGTGGCGTATTTGGCCGCCCGCAGCGCCAGCCCTCCGCTTACCGCCCCCGTTACTCCCTGAAGGCCCATTATTCCCAGAAGGATAGTGGAGCAAATTCCCAATAAGGCTAGGCCCGCGTGACGGAAGAGAGCAGCCAAGCGGGAGACGGGCAAAGCCTCGCTCAGCTGATTGACCAGGCTCAGAATCACACTGAAGACCAGCAGGGGAAAGACCACATTTTTCACCAGTGTGCCCACCACTTCTAGAGTGAGAAGGATCGTGGGGTGAACCAGAGCTGCCGCTCCCATGCCCCCGGTGGCTGCCAGCAAAGTGAGCAGCACCGGAAAAAGGGCCTGCAGAAAGCTCACCACTCCCTCCACTGTCTGCCTACCTATCCGCAAAGCTAGCTCCAGCGTGCTGGCCACCGTGGCCGCTAAAGCCAGGAAGCATACGGCAAAGCCCAGACGCACCACTGTGCCCTGCTCGAAGGCCGTCCCCAACTGCTGCAACACGGCCAGCACTATGCCTAGAACCAGAAGCTTCCCCAGCAGGCTTCCCCCTTGCCAGATCTCCTGCCCCAGACACCGGCCTAAAGCCGAGAAAAGCGAGGAGGGAGTAAGTTCCAGCTTCCCCTGTATGATGTCCCTCACCAACCGGCGAAAATCGGTGGACGGAGCTAAACTGTGTAGCTCCTGCTGGAGCCTGCTCGCCTCCGCCTCCACCCGGCCAAGCTCCAGCCGAGAAAGCTCTTCCTCCCAAGAAGGAGGAGCGGCCAGAGCGGGGGAGCTCATCTGCAGGAGAAAGAGCAGGCAAAAAAGCCAGACCCCTCTCATCTCTTTATCCCCACCAATTGCAGGAGGAGATCGAGAAGATTAAGTATCACCGGCAGCGCTAGCAAGAGTATGAGGATCTTGGCAGCGAACTCCACCTTCACCGCCAACGCCCCTTCCCCTGCATCGCGGCAGAGTTGGGCGCCGAACTCTGCCAGGTAAGCTATCCCCACGATCTTGAGCAGAACTTCCAGGTAAAGGAGGTTGAGCCCGGCCCGCTGTGCTACTCCTTCTATAACGGTCAAAACGGCGCCGATCTTGCCGGCGAAGGCCAAGAAAATAAGTGCTCCTGTCCCTAAACCCACCAGGAGGGCAATTTCCGGCTTCTCGCGCCTCAGGGCCACCGCCAGTACCGCTGCCACCAGGGCAAAACCCACCACCTGCAGGATTTCCATTTTCCCCTTCACCACCCCTAGAAGAGGCGGAAGACCGTCTGCACCTCGGCGAAGAGGCTTCCCAACAGTTTGACCACCCAGATGAGCACAATCGCTACGCCCGCCCAGGTAGCTAGGTGGGCCAAGTCCTCCTTGCCTGCCTGCTTGAGCATAGTGTGCAGGACCGCGGTAAGTATCCCCACCCCGGCTATCTTGAAGATGAGGTCGATCTGGCTCATGCCCAAACCTCCTTGATTGCCTTTAATCTAAAGGAGGAGCACGGCCAGCCCTATCCCCGCTCCCCAGCCTAAAAAGCGGTAGAGGCGGGCGTAGCGGCGGGCTTCCTCCTCGGCCAGCGCCAGAGCTAGTTTGAGCCGCTCCCGCGCCAGAGTGAGGTGCCGCTCCTGCTCCTCCTTGAGGCTGGTGCCCAAAACTCCTGCTAGCAAGCGCAGAACCTCCAGATCCTCCTCCTTCAAGGCCAGCCGGGAGCGGAAGGAATCGAGCGCCTCTTCCCATACCGCACCGGCATCGCTCCCTCCGGCCCCGGTAGCCAGTCGGTCGGCTACCAGGCAAAAAAGCTCCCCCACCGACCCCCCCAGCCTCCTCCCCACTCGAACCAAGGCCTCCGGCAAAGGAGTGGCGTAGCTTATCTCCGTCTGCAAAAGATTAAGCCCGCCCAAAAGTCCCTGCAGCTCCCGTGGACGGTAGAGGTAATCCCGGCTCAGTTCCTGCCCTGCCATCCCTCCAGCCAGGACGACCAACCCCGCTCCTAACCAGCGCAGCATAACTGCATGACCCTCCCCTCCCCGTCCAGCACCGTGACCTGGCGCTTGGCACCCCGCCGGGAAAGAAGGACGAAACGCTCCACTACCCCTAGGCGGAAAAGGAAGCGGAAGAAGGGACGCCGTTCGAGTTCCTCCAGGCTGCCAGCATGAGCCGTTGCTATCACCCTCACCCCGGCGTTAAGCGCGTCTTCCACAGCCCGCACTTCTTCAGCCCTGCCCACTTCGTCCATCGCTATCACCTCAGGGGCAAAGGCCCTAAGGAGAAGGCGTATCCCCTCCACTTTAGAGCAATGGCTCAGCACGTCGGTGCGAGGGCCAACATCCAACTGAGGCACCCCCTTAAAGCAAGCCGCCACTTCCCCTCGCTCGTCCACCAAGCCTACCGTGACCCCGGAAAAGCCCAAAGCGGGCAGGCCCCAGGAGAAATGCCGGATCAGATCGCGCAAAAAGGTGGTCTTCCCTCCTCGGGGTGGGGAAACGATCAAGGTGTGGCACACGCGTGGAGGGTTCCCCTTTATGAGATAGGGGAGGAAAGGAGTGGCCACCCCCTTGATCTCCCGCGCTACACGGAGGTTGAGGCTACCTATGTGGCAAAAGGTCTTAACTTTTTCCCCTTCCATCAGGGGTTGTCCGGCAATACCCAGTCGGTGTCCTCCCGGCAAGGTGAGATAGCCCTGCTTTACCTCTTCCTCGAAGGCGTAGAGGGAGGAGTTGGTGGCCACATTGAGAGTGCGGAGCAAATCCTCCGGCTGCACCTCGTAAGCCCGAAGCGGATCCTTAACCAGCTCCCCCGCCGGAGAAACGAAATACTCTTCGCCGGCGAGCCGTAAGGTCAGAGGGCGTTTCGCCCGCAGCCTTATCTCCTCGAGCTCAGGCCAGATGCCTAAATGGGCTAGAAGCCGCTGAAGCGAAGTGGGGAAGAAGGATAAAATTTGCTCTCGCAGCTTCTCTTCCACAGTTTGTCCCTCCCCGGAAAAGGTTTATTAGAGGAGGGACAAAGATATGCTCCCAAAATTTAGAGGGGGTTTAATCCCCCTCTAAAACACGTCCTCTTGTTGCTGCTGGGGTGCGGCTGTCTCTTCGCTCAAGTCGACAGTCTCGTAATCCGCCGTCTCCTCTTCTTCATCTGGGCCAAAGAGCACCGATTCCACCGTGTAAAGGTCTTCATCCAGTGCCTGCACGTAATCCTCCAGGTCCTCCTGGGCGCTGCGCAAATCACGCACTTCGGCTACCAGCGCGTCCAGCACCTGGGTTACCTCTTCCCACAGGCGGTTTTCCTTGGCATTAGGGTCGCCCCCAAAACCGGAAAGTAAACCCCGCATGTAAGCCACCTTGGCCTGTAGATCCCCCATCAATTATCACCCCCGGTGCAAAGCCATGCCCTTTCGTTATTATGCCCATCGGGGGTAAAAATTTTTACGAGCGCAAGAGCTTGTCTTCGTGCATGGCTGCTACCCGGGCTTCTGAAAATGTCGCCATCTCTTTCAAAATTTTACATGCAGCCTCCACCAGAGGCATGGCTAAAGCCGCCCCCGTTCCCTCTCCCAGACGCAGATCGAAATCGAGCAAGGGCCTCAAGCCCAGGTGGCGCAGCATATGCCGGTGGGCCTTCTCTTGGGAGAGGTGAGAAGCTATCAGGAACTGCCGCACCCGAGGGCAGAGGCCTGCTGCCACCAGGGCCGCCGCCCCGGTGATAAAGCCGTCCAGCAGAACGGGTACCCGGTGCGCCGCTGCTCCCAGGATGACTCCTGCCAATCCAGCTATTTCCAGTCCACCCACCTTGGCCAGCACATCCAGAGGATCGGAAGGATCGGGCCGGTTGACCGCCAGGCTTCGAGCCACCACCTCCCGTTTCTTCTGTAACACCGTGTCGTTTACCAGCGTCCCCCTCCCCACCGTCTCTTCCGCAGGTAACCCGGTGAAAGCGGAAAGGATGGCGCTGGAGGGGGTAGTATTGCCGATTCCCATGTCGCCAGTAGCGATGAGCGAAGCCCCCTTGCGAACTTCCTCCGTAGCCACTTCTATGCCCACACCGATGGCCTGCAAGGCCTCTTCCCGGCTCATGGCCGGCCCCCGGGCGATATTGCCCGTGCCTGCCCGTACCTTGCGCACCAACACCCCTGGGAAAGAAACGGGGCGCGCCACCCCCACGTCCACCACGACCAGCCGGGCACCCACGTGCCGCGCCAGCACCCCTATACCAGCCGTACCCTGGAGGAAGTGAGGGAGGATCTGGTAGGTTATCTCCTGGGGAGCAGCGCTCACTCCTTCCGCTACCACCCCGTGGTCTCCAGCCATCACTATCACACACTTGTCCTTTATGGCAGGTAAGGGATCGCCTGTGATCCCAGCCAACTGCACGGCCAGCTCCTCCAACCGCCCAAGGCTACCGGGCGGTTTTAGAAGCTGGTCCAAGCGGGCTTGCGCCCAAGCCATAGCCTCCCTATCTAGATCCCCTATTCGGGCGCAGGTTTCAGCAAGCAGCCTTTCCAAGTTTCGAACCCCCTACTCTTTGCGGTCGAAATAGATATTCTTGCCGCTAGCTGACAGAGGAACGGCTAGCACCACATCAGCTTCTATCAAGCCTAGCTGTCTGGCCACAACTCCCGCCCGGTACATGATGCGGTTGTCCACATTATGCAAAGAAGCCGTCTTCACCGCCGAGCCTACGGCAATGCCTAGGTCCACCGCACGCCAGAAACAGTGCGGGCCTTTGAACTCTGGCCCTTCCTGGGGAGAAGAGAGCGCCTGGCAACTGTCCCACCCACAGGCGCCGCAATTAAGCCCCAAAGGCTTGGCGTCTTTAAGCCCTATGAGCAAAACCGCGGTAGAGCGCTTTACGTTATCTCCATCTCGGTCAAAATTCTTTTTCCCCGTCTTTTTCCCGTAATCAATCATCGCCTCTCCCAGACGGACCACCTCCTCCCCGGTGAGTACCCGCAGAACCAAATAGTCTTCCCCGCGCGACTTGGGAGCGGTCCTGGCCGACAAAGCCATGAGTTCGGCCACCAAAGCCACCGTCTTCTCCAAGGCTTAAACCCCCTTTTCCCAAGAGCTTACTCCTTAGGCCCATAGCCAGGTCAACACCGCCGTCAGAGCAGTCATAATGATGCTCAAAAGAAGGGCCAGTCTTAGAACCTGCCCCTCAACCCCAAAGGCGTCGATAGTAGCCGCAGCGTTCTGCAACTTGGCTGGAGAAATTACACTAGCCAATCCTGCCGCCACCGCACACCCCGCCGTCACTATCAGGGCATCAACGTGCAAGAATTCAGAGGTCATCAAATGGTACTTAGCGAAAAGGGCGATGGTGGAAGCCTCGCTGCCGCTTATAAATCCTCCTAGCAGCCCCAAAAAACAGGCCACAGCGGGGTACAGACTCTTGAAAACCATCGCGGAGCTGTAAGCTAGGACGTAAATCATATTAGAGTGGGGATCCAGCAGCCTCCACCCCTGCTCAGTAGGGGTGAAGCCGGAAAAGTTCATCACATAGGCAATGGCGAAAAATACCGCAGCGGAGAAGGTGGGGCGCGGAGCTCTCCTCCACCACTTAACGAGGATCTCCTTCCACTGGTCCCAGCTGGGCCTGAGGAAGGGGAGGGCCAAAAGAGTGCTGACGATCACCCAGGTGTAAGCGTTCCACAGCATTCGGGTCAGAATGGGCTTACCGCCGGGTATAAGGTGCACCGGCATAGCCAGATGGCGAAAGAGGTAATCGAAAACCGGCGGGTAAAAATTGATAAACAAGCAACAAAACAAGAGGATGAGCCAGGGGCTTAAAGCCCGGAGCAGGGACAAATTCCTTTCCAACTCGAGATCGGCAGGAGTTAAAAAAGACCGGTCTATAACCGGCTGTCCCTTGAGCCTGAGGTAGAGCACCATAACTAGAGCTGTAGCCAGACCGGCGAACACGCCGGTAAGCACGATCCCTTTACCGGACCAGGCTACCAGCACCGCTGTGAAACCCATGGTAAGACCGGCCAGGAGGCAGGGAAGAAAGCCTTTTCTGAGTTCTTTAAAGCCTCCCACCAGCCATAGCATACCGAAGCCTATTGCTGTAGAGATGATGGGCATATAGTGCGAGAAAATCCGGGCGGATTGCTCCAGAGGAGTGCCGGTCAGATCGGCGTAGATCACCAGCGGAGCTCCTAGCAAAGCGTAAGTGCAGAGCGAGTCAAACCCCAGAGCGGGCAAGGCCACCGCCACCAAGGTGGAGTAGCCCAGCGCCATCATCACCGGCGGCAGGATAGAAACAGGGGTAGCCCCCACCGCAACCAGTAAAGTGCCCACCCCCATATTGAGCATCATGATCTGGGCCGCCCGGTCGCCGCGGGCCAGCGTTTTAACCGCGACCACTATGCGCTTGAGAGCTCCGGTACACTCCAAGAAGGTGATCTGAAAGATTGAGGCGGCCACCATCAAAGACACGGGGAAAGAGGCCACTAATCCGGCCAAGCTGGCCACCAGTGCCACCTGCCAGGGGGTGTGGAAGTAAAAGCAGGCGATGATAAATGTCAGTACCCATCCCAGCAAACCACTGGCATCCACCGGCCACCGACGAAAAAGCAGCAAGAAAAGCACCAGTAGCACCGGCAAAACGGTAAGAAAGACTGCCAAGTTACTCCCTCCGCTTCCGGCTAAGAATTAAAGGGTCGTTAGCGAATCATTTTTTCGCCACACCCTTACTCACTCCTGCCAACAACAGAGCAAACCAAGGAGAAAAAAGCTAGGCCGCCAGAAGGACGCGGCTCCGGCGACCTAGCTAGGCGGGTTCCAACGGAAAGGCTGACTTAGCAAGGAGGAGCTCCAGGGGAGCCGGGGCCGAAACGTAGAAGAAGCCGGATTATAGAGCCAATTTCCCGCCGCTTTCGAGCACCGCGACGATTTCAGCATGCAGCTTCTTGAGTTCGGCAAGGCTTTTCTCCAACGGCTCCAAAGCCAACCTCTCGTCGGCCTCTATTCTACGGAGGTGAATTCGCTTCTCTTCCTCGAGCTGGCGGTAAAGTGGAGCGTAAGCTTCCTCTAATTTTTTCCTTTCGTATTCGGCCAGAGGCGACCCCCCAAGTCCTCTGGCGTAGAGAGACTTTATGAGGGCGTTTAACTCTTCCACCTCTCTCTTCTTCAATCGCTCCATGGCGCTGTTGTAGTTGTTTTCGATCAACTCGCGCTGATACCGGTACTCGTTTTTGAGCTTCTTTATTTTCCCCTCTACATCACTTATGGCAAGTTCAAGTTCCTGTTTTCGCTGCTCCAGTTTCACACGCTCCTGAGCACTCAGCCCAGAACCAGCACGCTGTCCCGTGTCGGACCCACCGCGGAAAACCCTCACGGTTTGCGTCCCATGATCCCAGCTCACCGTAAACCCAAAGGCTTCCGCTACAAAGCGGGCCGGAAGAAATGTACGTTCCTGCCTGATCACCGGTGCCACATCGGTGGGTACAAACTCCGCCCGCTTGAAGATATCCGTCAATATCCCCTCAAAAAGCTGACTGGCCAGAGCAGGATTCTCCATAGCTACAGCCGCACATTGGGCAAGCTCAGGGTACTCGTAGAAAATCCTCACGGCCTCGGCCAAGGCTTTCTCCCGATCCGACCACCTGGGGAGCTCCTCCAGCAAAAGGCCGTTGGCGACCAGGGCCGCATCCCGCCCCCGCAAAACGAGCAAACCAGGCTCCCCTATGGTCAAGAACACTCCTGTGCCGTTGCCGTAAAGGTAAGCCACTCTAGTTTGTTCATCCCAGAAGACGGCCCATCCCGGCACTCCTAGAGAATAAGCTAGATATCTGATGGGAACATACGTGCGTCCTTGCTCCACAAAGGGCGCCACATCCATGAAGCGGGTTTCGTTTCCCACGAGGTATCGCTTTTCGCCCACTACAAACACGGCCTGCAACTCTTCACCGGACGCATCCGAAACCGAAGGCCAGAAGCACAAAAGCAACGCCAGACCAAAGACCGCCGCAGAAGTTAAAGCCGCCCTTAGCCACATAGCTAAAACCCCCTTGCGATATTCGCTATTGCACCCCTTAACCTGTTGAGGTTAAGGGCCGGTGCCTATGCCCGCAATGCGCCAGCCACTACGCTCGTTTTCCCGTTCCATGGTGAAAAAGAGAGGGCGGTGCCCGTCTTGCAAGGCATCCGCCCGCCTGACCCTAAGATCCACCTCTACCATATACTCCTTCTTTTTCCTATCTGTCGTCCCCTCCACCTCTTTCACCGAGAGAACCCGGGCGCTCCTAACGGTTTGCGCCCAGTCCGCAGAGGCTGCCTGGGTCAAAGAAACAGAGTAAATCCAGTTCTTGTCCATCTCCATGAATAGATACCCCAAGAGCCTCTTTCGGGTCTCGCAGGCATGGGCCAGACGGTAATCTCCCCGGTTAACGGCCTCCCAGTAAGTGCGAATTACTTCCTCCGGCGTCATCCGGGCCAGCCGGAGCTCTACTGGGTCATTATAGTCGGTAAAGGAGGCCACCCAGTCGCCGAAACTTTTCCCCGCAATCTCTTCCAGGCGCCTTCCCTTCAAAGAGCAGGCAAAGCCGTAACCGGGACCGGCATCGAGCCAGGCCCCCACCAGGCGCCCTTCCGCCTTTACCAGCACCGCGCACCCGGACCACCGCCGGGGCTCGGCGAAGAGGGGCAAGGGCTCCTTTACTTTGTAGAGGGTTACCTCCACCTCCCGGCCCAGGTAAGGGGTAAGATCCAAGCCCACATCTTTGCTGAGCTCGTTGGCATAGGCCCAGTAAAGGGGTAGAGGGAATTCGCCCGCCCGGTGCAGAAATTGCCTAGGAAGGCGTACGGTACCGGAGTTTATGTGATAAAGCGGTGTCCAGCCGTACTGACGCAGGAACAAAGCATCCGCCCCTTCGATCGCTCCGGAGGGATGGCTATATCCCCAGAGGTCGAAGAGGAGGCCGTTGAAAGAAGGGGGAAGCTTTACCCACCGGCCGTCCCACCCAAAGTAACCGGGGGCCTGAGGATCCCAGGAGTGAGTTTGATAAGCGAAAAGCCCGGTTTCCCGTATCCCTTTATCCGTGTTTAAGCGGAAGGAGATAAAGTAGCGCTCGGATGGGAAGGAAGGAGTAGAGACAGGCTCTGCCTTTTCCAGCTGAACAAGAAAATAATCGAGCAGAACCGGATCGGTCACTTCTAGAATAACCTGCGGTCCCCGAGGCGTCTCCTTCCACAAACGCAAACTCACGATGCACTCGCGGTCTTCGGGGAAAGAGAACTCTTCCGCTCGCGGCGGTCCGCAGCCGGCCATCAGTAAAAGCCCGAGCCCCAGCATCGCAAGCGATAACCCGCCTCCTCTCACCGCCATCCCCCCGTTGTCATTACCAGAAATCCTACCATTTAAGTGGACCAGTTTCTACCTCGGCGGCTTCCTCTCCTTCTTCAGCAGAAAAAATCCGGATTGAGAAAACACTACCTTTTAAGCGTAAAAAGCTTTTAAAGCAGAGCTGCGCCATGCCAGAAACCAAAAAAGCCTGCGCTAAAACGCAGGCCTGGTCTAGCTTTTTGGCTCCGCGAGCAGGATTCGAACCTGCAACCACCCGGTTAACAGCCGGGCGCTCTACCGTTGAGCTATCGCGGAAATTTAAAGGTCCCCGGCAGCGACCTACTCTCCCGCCCCGTCTCCAGGGCAGTACCATCGGCGCTGGAGGGCTTAACTTCCGTGTTCGGAATGGGAACGGGTGTATCCCCTCCGCTATGACCACCGAGGACCTCGTCTTCCCTCGCTCCCTCAAAACTACATAGTGTCAGGGCAGGCTCCAGGTCAAGACCTCGACCGATTAGTACCGGTCAGCTCAACCGGTTACCCGGCTTACACCTCCGGCCTATCTACCTGGTAGTCTACCAGGGGTCTTACCCGGGTTTTACCCCGGTAGGAAACCTCATCTTGGGGCGGGCTTCGCGCTTAGATGCTTTCAGCGCTTATCCCTTCCAGGCATGGCTACCCAGCTATGCCCCTGGCGGGACAACTGGTACACCAGCGGCCTGTCCGTCCCGGTCCTCTCGTACTAGGGACGGCCCCCCTCAAGTTTCCTCCGCCTGCGGTGGATAGGGACCGAACTGTCTCACGACGTTCTGAACCCAGCTCACGTACCGCTTTAATGGGCGAACAGCCCAACCCTTGGGACCTGCTCCAGCCCCAGGATGCGATGAGCCGACATCGAGGTGCCGAACCTCCCCGTCGATGTGAACTCTTGGGGGAGACCAGCCTGTTATCCCCGGGGTAGCTTTTATCCGTTGAGCGATGGCCCTTCCACTCGGTACCACCGGATCACTAGGCCCTGCTTTCGCACCTGCTCGACCCGTCGGTCTCGCAGTCAAGCCCCCTTATGCCCTTACACTCACCGCGCGATTTCCAACCGCGCTGAGGGGACCTTTGGGCGCCTCCGTTACCTTTTAGGAGGCGACCGCCCCAGTCAAACTGCCCACCTGACACTGTCCCCAGACCGGCTCAACGGCCCAAGGTTAGAACCCCAATGTCCTAAGGGTGGTATCCCACCGGCGGCTCCACCCA
>NZ_QSLN01000099.1 GCF_003368535.1 Ammonifex thiophilus | reverse complement strand
CGTTACCTTTTAGGAGGCGACCGCCCCAGTCAAACTGCCCACCTGACACTGTCCCCAGACCGGCTCAACGGCCCAAGGTTAGAACCCCAATGTCCTAAGGGTGGTATCCCACCGGCGGCTCCACCCAAGCTGGCGCCCAGGCTTCTCAGCCTCCCACCTATCCTGTACATAGAACACCAGAGTCCAATGCCAGGCTGCAGTAAAGCTCCACGGGGTCTTTCTGTCCCACCGCAGGTAGCCAGCGTCTTCACTGGC
>NZ_QSLN01000098.1 GCF_003368535.1 Ammonifex thiophilus | reverse complement strand
GCTGCCTTTTTAAAGGCTCACCGGCACCCTAAACCCAACCTCACCGCACAGCGCATCTACGCCCAGCTGCACGCCCCGCAACTCGAGGCACGCCCGGCTGTGGTTAGAGCTAAAAGCCGATTTATGCTGGTTCTGATCGCCCAACTCGAGCCCCTCCTGGAGGCCATCAAGAAGTACGATGAGGAAATCACCCGCCTTTTTAAGTCCCACCCCGACAGCCTAATCTTTGCCAGCCTCCCGGGTGCTGGCACCCGG
>NZ_QSLN01000097.1 GCF_003368535.1 Ammonifex thiophilus | reverse complement strand
CGTTACCTTTTAGGAGGCGACCGCCCCAGTCAAACTGCCCACCTGACACTGTCCCCAGACCGGCTCAACGGCCCAAGGTTAGAACCCCAATGTCCTAAGGGTGGTATCCCACCGGCGGCTCCACCCAGGCTGGCGCCCAGGCTTCTCAGCCTCCCACCTATCCTGTACATAGAACACCAGAGTCCAATGCCAGGCTGCAGTAAAGCTCCACGGGGTCTTTCTGTCCCACCGCAGGTAGCCAGCGTCTTCACTGGC
>NZ_QSLN01000096.1 GCF_003368535.1 Ammonifex thiophilus | reverse complement strand
GGACCGGGACGGACAGGCCGCTGGTGTACCAGTTGTCCCGCCAGGGGCATAGCTGGGTAGCCATGCCTGGAAGGGATAAGCGCTGAAAGCATCTAAGCGCGAAGCCCGCCCCAAGATGAGGTTTCCTGCCGGGGTAAAACCCGGGTAAGACCCCTGGTAGACTACCAGGTAGATAGGCCGGAGGTGTAAGCCGGGTAACCGGTTGAGCTGACCGGTACTAATCGGTCGAGGTCTTGACCTGGAGCCTGCCCTGAC
>NZ_QSLN01000095.1 GCF_003368535.1 Ammonifex thiophilus | reverse complement strand
AGCTGCCGGTACCAGGCGTCGTGGGTGTAAGTCTTCATGTGGCCGCTGCGGTCGTACCACGGTACCGGCCGCCGGGTCTTCATAATAGGCGAAGCGGGTGACCCGGCCGGGCGTCCCGCCCTCCTGCGAGATAACGCGCCCGCAGTCGTCATAAGTGTTGCGGAAGATCTGCCTGCCTTCGGCATCGAAGGCCGCCAGCACCCTCCCCTCCCGGTCGTAGGTGTAGGTAAAGGTGTAGCCCGCGGCATCGGTCAG
>NZ_QSLN01000094.1 GCF_003368535.1 Ammonifex thiophilus | reverse complement strand
CATTCTGCTGGCGCGGCAGGTAGGGGTGCCTTACATTGTGGTCTTCCTCAACAAGGCGGACATGGTGGACGATCCCGAGCTTCTGGAGCTCGTGGAAATGGAAGTGCGGGAGCTTTTGAACACCTACAACTTCCCCGGGGACGAGGCTCCGGTAATCGTGGGTTCGGCTCTGAAGGCTCTGGAGTGCGGCTGCGGCCAGCGGGAGTGCCCCAACTGCGGCCCCATCTGGAAGCTTCTGGACGCCGTTGACGAGTA
>NZ_QSLN01000093.1 GCF_003368535.1 Ammonifex thiophilus | reverse complement strand
GCTCGGGCCACACGCAGGTAACGGTGATCATCATGTCCTGACCCCTGAAACTGTGCTCGTCTATGCTTAAAGCAAAAGCCGGTAGATCTTTAAGGGCCTCCTCGATGTTCACCTGATTGGTCACTTGTTTTAGAAGCAGCCGGCGCAGGGTGCCGGGACTTGTCCTTACCACTTCCGCTGCTCTGCGAAAGCTGCGGTCTTTCAAGTTTTCGAGCCAATCTACTTCCGCCCGCTCGGTTCTTCTTGCTCGAGGTC
>NZ_QSLN01000092.1 GCF_003368535.1 Ammonifex thiophilus | reverse complement strand
CTGCTTTGGGGAGACTCGCCTTTCCCGGAATAATATGCAGGCAAGCCAGGGTCTATAGAGGGGAGCGCTTCGAGCGCCAGTGCTAGATAAGGCTTACCACTTGCCTGCAGTAACCTAAATAACGCCCCTTTCAAGGAGGTCCGCCCAATGATCTTCGTCGGCATTGACTGGGCAGATAAAGAACACGAAGTCTGCGTCCTCGATCAAGACGGCACCGAACTTGCCCATTTCCGGATTCCCCACACATGCCATGGC
>NZ_QSLN01000091.1 GCF_003368535.1 Ammonifex thiophilus | reverse complement strand
ACGAAGTCTGCGTCCTCGATCAAGACGGCACCGAACTTGCCCATTTCCGGATTCCCCACACATGCCATGGCCTGGAAACCCTCAAGAAGCAGCTGCTGCGCTATGTAACTTCGCCAGAAGAAGCACCTTGCTTCCTGGAAACCAGTCAGGGCCTTCTGGTCCAGTTCCTCCTGGAGGCAGGATTCCCTGTCTACCCCCTCAACCCTAAAGTGGTTGACTACCGACGTAAACCTTCCGGGGCTAAAAGTGACACCA
>NZ_QSLN01000090.1 GCF_003368535.1 Ammonifex thiophilus | reverse complement strand
GAACGTCCAGCCACAGTTCATCCGTATCTGGATAAATCCCTCCCAGGTAATAAGGACGCTTGAGCTTAAACCGCCCTTTCCCCACTTCTTCTTTCCCTTCGTGTATGTAAACGAGACGGGGTAAGTACTTCTTCCCGTCCTGACCGGCTACGTGGTCTTCGTCCGCTTCCACGTAAAGAACTTTCACCCGGCGCTTCTCTTTGGGTGGTTCGGGCAGTTCTTCGGAAATAAAGTCGTGCACTACCTTCTTCACGG
>NZ_QSLN01000008.1 GCF_003368535.1 Ammonifex thiophilus | reverse complement strand
GCTTAAAAAGTCGATCCCTTCCTCCAGAACCTTTAACGTCAGCTCCGCTACCCTCTGGAACTTCTCCCAAATCTGCTTTATAATCTGCATAGAGACCTCACCCTCCTGAGTGGTTGGATTGTCAACTGCTCGTCCCTAGCAAGGACGGTGAGGTCTCTTCTTCTTTTTCTCCTCCCTCGGCTCCTGCAAGAACTCCTACGGTAACTTTACACTAACCAGACTCACACCGGGGCCACTTTCACTGCCCGCTTTACCCGCCGGATAGGAATACTTGCCACCAGGGCCACTGTATCCTCCTGGCTCGCAAGCTCTATCTCCAGCCCTCTCTCTTCAACCTCCATGTAGCGGGAAATTACCTGAAGGAGATCCCGCTTTAAGTGCTCCAAGAGCTCGGGGGAGACGCTAGCCCGGTCATGCACTAGAATGAGGCGCAAACGCTCCCGCGCTATCTCCTTGCTACCCGCCCCGGAGCGGGAGAGGAGGCGATTTACTATCTGCCAAAGGTCCATTCCCCTAAACCCCCGTTCCTTTTAACCTAAGCCTAGCATCTTGCGCAGGCGGACCAAAAGATTGCCATTACTTTCTAGGTCGAGAAGGGGTACCGGCTCGCCCAAGATGCGCCTGCTGATGTTGCGGAAGGCCTCGGCCGCCAGAGAGTTCCTCTCCTGCACTATCGGTTCTCCCCGGTTGGTGGAAACGATGATGCGTTCGTCCTCCGGCACTACCCCCAGCAGGTCTACGGCCAGGATGTCCAAGATATCCTCGATGTCCATCATATCTCCCTGTCGCACCATCTTGGGACGCAGCCGGTTTATCACCAGCTTAGGTTCGTTGAGCCCCGCTGCCTCCAGTAGCCCGATCACCCGGTCGGCGTCCCTAACCGCCGCAACCTCCGGCGTGGTTACCACTATGGCCCTGTCCGCACCGGCAATGGCGTTTCTAAAGCCCTGCTCTATACCGGCAGGGCAATCCACAATCACATAGTCGAACTCCTTTTTGAGCTCCTGGCAGATCTCCCGCATCTGCTCGGGATTTACCGCCGTCTTGTCTTTGGTTTGAGCGGCGGGTAAAAGATAAAGCCCTTCGAAGCGCTTGTCGCGAATAAGCGCCTGCTTCAGCCGGCAGTGGCCGTGAGCCACGTCCACCAGGTCATAGACTATACGGTTCTCCAGTCCCAATACCACATCGAGGTTCCTAAGCCCGATGTCCGCATCTACCAGGGCTACCTTGTGGCCCAGCAGGGCCAAGCCCGCTCCTATGTTGGCCGTGGCTGTAGTCTTACCTACGCCCCCCTTGCCCGAGGTGATTACGATCGTCTCACCCATTCCCTTCCCCCCACTACGATACAAGACTTTTAGAGCCTGAACCCCAACGCTTCGATGATAACCATTCCATCCTTTATTCGCGCTACCTCCGGCTGTCCCGAAGGAGTCATGCCCTCCGGCGGCCTAGAAACGTGGTTGGCAATGCGCAACTGGGTAGGTTCCAGTCGAAAAGCCACCACCAGGGCTCCCTCGTCTCCTCCTGCCCCAGCGTGTACCGTCCCTCTAAGAGTTCCGATAACGATTACATCCCCGGTAGCAGTGACCTCCGCGCCCGGGTTCACGTCCCCTAAGATTACCACATTGCCGTCATAAAAGAGAGATTGCCCCGAACGCAAGGTACGCTCGATCAGAATGGTTTTTCTTTCCGGTCGAACCCCGGGAATCTGCACCATTGCACCCTGCCCTGCACCCATGACCGATCCCTCCCGAAAGCTTTATTCGCCATCCTCTAACCAATTCCTGCTAAAAATGTGCCCTGCTAGTCGAACTCCGGGCAGGACCGAACCCCAAAGAAAGGATCGGCACTTTATGTACCTTCCTTGTGCCTCCCCCGGCAACCAGGGCACACACCGTAAACACAGAGCAAAATTTTTTCTACCCGAAAACCTTCAATCTCTTCCGGAAGCTCTTCTAGCACCGGCTCGCCCGGAGGCAAATCGAAAACCCGGCCGCAAAGCCGACAGTAAAAGTGGGCGTGGGGCGTAGGATCGGGATCGAAACGGCGTCGCTCCGGATCAATGGTTAAAATCTGGATTTCCCCAGCCCGTTCTAAGATCTCCAAGGTACTGTAAACCGTAGCCAGAGAAAGGGAGGGAAAGCGGGGCTTGAGGGCTTGGTAAATTTCCTCCGCCGAGGGGTGGTTTCGGTTTCCCTCGAGAAAAGCAAGAATAGCCAGGCGCTGAGGGGTGGCTCTCAGCCCTAAACGCCTCAGCTTACTTGCCCGTTCATTCTTCTTTTCCCGCCGCCCTTGCTTACTCTCCACCTCAAACCACCTTTTCAACCGCCGAAATAAGCGCTTAGAATCTCCTTAGCCACCGGGGCGGCCACTGCTCCACCGTGCCCGGCGTTCTCCACCACCACCGCCACCGCTACGCGGGGGTTGTCCGCCGGAGCGTAGCCCACAAAAAGGGCGCACGTACCCTTGCCCGGAACTTCGGCCGAGCCGGTCTTACCTGCCACCTTGACCGGCAAACCGTCAAATACCCCAGCAGCCGTTCCCTCTCCCTGAGTCACTAGATCCATCCCTTCCTGCACCACCTTGAGGTATTCCGGGTTAACCTTTAATCGCCCCAGCACCTCGGGGCCGAAGCTGGCCACCGTCCGGCCGTCGGGTGTCACTATCTTCTTTACCAGAAAAGGACGGTAGCGCGTGCCCCCGTTGGCTAGCGTGGCCGTATAGTTGACCAACTGCAAGGGCGTACAAAGCAGGTACCCCTGTCCTATGGAGGTGTTGAGCGTATCGTAAGTGTGCCAGTCCAGATCCCAAGCGTAGCGCTGGTACTCCGCTTTTAGCGCCTGAAGGCGCTGGTTTTTTTCCCTCTCCAACTTTTCTCTTTCCTTCGGGTCCTGGGTGGCCGCTAGCCTGCGGGCGTATTCCTCCTCTACTGCTTTAAATTTCGGCTCAAAAATAGAGTCGAGATAGGCTTTCATCCGCTTATACTTATACTCCGGGGTGGGTACGACCCCTGCCATTTCTCCCGGCAAGGTAATTCCCGTCTTCTCTCCGAAACCTAGCTCGCGGGCCATAGCGTCGATACGGTTGATCCCCGTCATCTGGCCTATGGTCCAGAAGTAAACGTCGCAAGAGACTTGCAAGGCTCGCTTCAAATCGACCCTTCCGTGACCGCTGGGCCACACCCAGCAGTGGAATATGTGACTGCCCAGGCGGTAGTATCCAGGGCAGAACACGGTAAAGTCAGGATTTATTATCCCCGCTTCCAGGGCAGCCAAGGCAGTGACCATCTTGAAAGTAGAACCCGGCGGATAGGCGGATAAAGCCCGGTTAAGCAAAGGGCTGTCCGGGTTTTGGAAAAGGGCCTTGGCTTCTGCTGGCGTAAGCCCCCGGGTGAAAATGGAAGGGTCGTAGGAGGGGTAGCTGGCCATAGCCAATATCTCCCCAGTATGCACATCCTCCACTACCGCCGCCCCTCCAGGAGCTGGAAGGCCTTTTTTCCGGGCTTCCTTCACCGCCTTCTCCAAAGCGGCCTCGGCTGCCTGCTGCACCTTGAGGTCTATGGTCAGCTCCAGATTGTCTCCTGGGGTAGGAGGTTTGATCCCCAGATCTCTTACCGGACGCCCCACCGCGTCCACTTCTATATAGCGTGCCCCATCCTTACCCCGAAGGTAACGCTCGAAAGTGTACTCCAGCCCGTCTTGACCAAAGAAGTCGCCCGGAGCATACCCCTCGTCCTTATGCTTCTTCAGTTGTTCCGCGCTTATCTCGTGTACGTAGCCCAGCACCTGAGCCAAGGTGGAGCCGTAAGGGTAATAACGAACCGGCACTATTTCTACCATTATACCGGGAAATTCGTCATGGTGCTCCTCTAGGTAAGTTACCGCCTGAAGAGGGACATTAGTGGCCAGGCGCACGGGCTGGCCGGAGTTCTCCCCTTCCTTTATTTTCTTTTCGATCTCTGTGGGATCCATATGCAAAAGCCCGGCCAGCCTCTTAACCAGATAGGGGGCGACCGGCTTTCCTAAATTGATGTAAGAAAGGGCATAAACCGGGCGATTTCCCACTAGTTTATGACCGTTGCGGTCGAAAATCTCCCCCCGAGGCGCCCTTATGAGCACTAGGCGCAGGCAGTTTTCCTTGGCCAGAACGGCATAGTGTTCTCCCCGCCAAATCTGTAAGTAGGCCAGACGCAGAAAAAGCACAGCGAAAAGCAAAGCGAAGACCAGGAGAAAGATTTTTCCTTTACGCTCTATGGAGGAAGCCATTATCTCTACCTCGCTCTAAGGCGTCGCGACAAAAGTCTCTGCCAGGGGTAGAAAAGTACCACGGCCGCAACGGTGTTGTAAGCAGTTACCGGCAATATCAGGTAAAGAAGAGTGTTTTTGAGCGGCAGCCAGATGCCTAGAAAGAGTAGCAAAAGATAAGTGGCCAGCTCGGCCACCAAAGTGACCGTCCCGGTGACCAGGGCGCAAGTTAAGCTACTCTCCCGGTAAAAGAAAACCCCCGCCTGCCCAGCCAAATAGCCGGCCAGAAGTTTGGTCAAGGCGTTAAGCCCCACGAACCCCCCGGCCACCAGGTCACAAAGCAGCCCTGCTACCACCCCCCAGAGCCCTCCTTCCCTAGGGCCGCGCCAGAAGCCAATAAAAGCGACCAATATAAGCAAAAGATCGGGCCTTACCCCCGCCACCCGCAAATAGGTTAAAACTGTGGTCTGTAGAAGCAAACTAAAACCGACAAGCCAAAGGAGGATAAAGGTCTGCACCTACTTCGCCGCCCCGTTTACTACTTCTTCAAAAGCACCAGAACCTCCTGGACCCGGTTGAGATCGACTACCGGCTTGAGATAAATGGTGCGGAAAAGCCCTCCCTCTCCTTCCTCCACCCGTACCACCTTACCTACGGGAATACCGGGAGGGAAAATGCCGCTTAAGGAGGAAGTTAGCACCAGCATCCCCTGCTTTACCGGCTCGTCCTTTACTACGTAGTCCATGCGCATCTCCCCCGGCGCCAGCATTCCTCGCACTATTCCCGGCACCTGGGTTTCGTAGACCACCGCTCCCACCGCACTACGCGGATCGGTTATGAGCAGCACCTCCGAGGTGTGGGCGCTAACTCGCCAAACCCGTCCCACTAAACCAGCAGGAGCTACTACCACGGCGTCGGGAGTGACCCCGTCAACCTTACCCCGGTTGATGGTCAGGGTACCAAACCAGTTGTTGGGGTTCCGACCCACCACTTCCGCCACCAGGCTGGGACCAGGGTGGGTTTCTTTATAATCGAGAAGGGCCTTGAGACGGGTGTTTTCTGCCGCCTGCTCCCGCAAACGGGCTACCTCCGCTTCTAGCTCAGCCACCCGCGCCCGAAGCTCTCTTACAGTGGCATTTTCCCTCCCCCCGGAAAAAAGAAAGGCCATCCCTTCGGCCATTTTCTCCGCTCCCAAGTTGAGCCCCGCTCCCACAGGCGCCGCTCCATCCCAAACCCACGAGCTGAAAGGAATAATGGATTGGCCCTCTCGGGGAGCGGTGAGGCGTAAAAGAGCCAAAGCTAGAGAAAGGAGCAAGAACGCCGCCAGCCCTTTTTTTACCTGGCGCCACCGGCCGGGCAAGCTACATCACCCGCCGCGGTTGCAGAGCCACCCGGCGTAGAATTTCGATGTTATCCAGGACGTAGCCTGTACCATAGGCTACCGCCAGAAGCGGCTCCTCCGCCAGCACTACCGGCATGCCCGTCTGCTCGCTCACCAGACGGTCGAGTCCGCGGAGCAAAGCCCCTCCTCCGGCCATCACTATGCCCCGGTCCATAATGTCGGCCGCCAGCTCCGGCGGAGTCTGTTCTAAGGTGGCTTTGATGGCGTCCACGATGGCGGCCACCGGCTCTTTCAAAGCCTCGTAAATTTCCTCCGCCGTTACCTTGATGGTTTTGGGAAGACCGGTTACCAGGTCCCTGCCCCGCACTTCCTCTTCTTCACTGGGATTATCAGGCGGATAGGCCGAGCCTATGCGAATCTTGACCTCCTCCGCTGTCCGTTCACCTATCATCAGGTTATAGTGCTTCTTGACGTACTGGGCAATGGCCTCGTCCATTTCGTCCCCGGCCACCCGGATGGAGCAGCTGGTGACAATGCCCCCTAAAGAAATAACCGCTACCTCGGTGGTTCCGCCCCCGATGTCCACTATCATATTCCCCGTAGGCTCTTCCACCGGTAGCCCAGCCCCTATGGCTGCCGCCATGGGCTCCTCGATGAGGTAAACTTCTCTTGCTCCCGCTTGCAGGGCGGCCTCCCGGACAGC
This sequence comes from Ammonifex thiophilus, assembly GCF_003368535.1. Taxonomy (GTDB): domain Bacteria; phylum Bacillota; class Desulfotomaculia; order Desulfotomaculales; family Ammonificaceae; genus Ammonifex; species Ammonifex thiophilus. Next base: position 73,441 of record NZ_QSLN01000008.1, on the reverse strand, counting down.
TCGCTCCTCGACCGCCGTTACCCCTGAGGGGACCCCTATAACCACCCGCGGCCGCACGAAGAAATGGCGATTCTTTAGGGCTCGTCCGATGAAGTACTTTATCATAGCCTGGGTAGTATCGAAGTCGGCAATGACCCCGTCGGCCAGCGGCCTTATAGCCACTATGTTCCCGGGCGTCCGCCCGATCATCTTCTTGGCCTCTTCCCCCACCGCCAGGATCTTGCCCGTGTCTTTCTGAATGGCTACCACCGAAGGCTCCCGCAAGACAATGCCTTCTCCCTTAACGTAGACAATAGTGTTGGCCGTTCCCAAATCGATGCCGATGTCGCGCGAAAAAAGCCCGATACGCAAGTCTCCTACGACTCCTTTCACCAGAGATTCGCCTCTTTGAGGCTCACATAACAATTATCGCCTATAATGAGGTGATCCAGCACCTCAACGCCCAAGAGATCCCCCGCCTGCACCAGGCGCCGGGTAAGAGCCAGGTCTTCCCCGCTGGGCGTGGGGTCACCACTTGGGTGGTTGTGCGCCAAAATCAGGGCACAGGCCGAACGGCGCACCGCCGCCCGAAAGACCTCGCGCGGCAAGACCCCAGCGATGTTAAGTCCACCTACGGCCACGGTTTCTATCCCCAGCAACTGGTTCTTGGTGTCCAACAGTATCACTCTAAACTCCTCTTGCTCTAGGTGGGCCATGGTAGGAACTACCAGTTGCGCCGCTGCGGCCGGGGAATTTATTACCGGTCGCGAAGAAACCTCTAAGGTCCCCAACCTCCGGCCTAACTCTAAAGCGGCAGCTACTTGCGCTGCCTTTGCCTCCCCCATACCGGGAACTGAGCTCAATTCCTGTACCGCTGCCGTAGCCAAACCCTTTAAACCTCCAAAATTGCTAAGGAGAAACCGGGCCAGGTCTAGAGCCGAGCCTCTGGCCGAACCGGTACGCAGGATGATGGCCAAAAGCTCCACTTCAGAGAGAGCAGACGCCCCTTCCCGCCAAAGGCGCTCGCGCGGGCGGGTTGAAGGAGGAAGCTTTTTTATAGGAACCCGGTAGGTCTGCTCTCCTTTCACCCCTCTAGCCCCTGCCCCGTCAAGAGGTTTACGCCAAATTGAAGCAGCAGCCGGTGAAGCAAAAACACCGGCAGTCCCACCACATTGAAGTAGCAGCCTTCGATCTTCTCGATGAAAAGCGCCCCTTTACCCTGGGCGGCATAAGCTCCCGCCTTGTCCATAGGCTCGCCAGTAGCAACGTAAGCCGCTATTTCCTCTGCGGCAAGGGGCGCAAAAAACACGCGGGTGGCCACGTGATCCTTGATCAGTCTGCCCTCCGGCAGGCCCAAGACGGCTACACCCGTAAAGACCGTGTGCTCGTTCCCTTGAAGCGCTGCCAACATCTCTTTGGCCTCTTCTTCGCTGCGGGGCTTACCCAAAACTTTCCCTCGGTGCACCACGATAGTATCGGCCCCGATGACAAGTGCTGGTGGAGTCACGCGGGAAGCCACTTCTTCTACTTTGAGCCGGGCCAGTTCTTCGGCCATTTCCGCTGGCGGGAAGTCCGATGAAAAGCTTTCTTTCACCCGCGGAGCCACCACTTCGAATTCTACTCCTAGGGAGCGCAAAATCTCCTGGCGCCGTGGAGAGGTAGAAGCTAGGACTATACGCCTCATATCCTTCGATACGCCCAGTATCCGGCCAACAACCCCAGCACCGTCGCCGGCCCTAAGGCCAGGGAAAACCCCAAAGTGCATTTACAAAAATGCAGATCCAGCGTGGCTGGTCCGAAACCTACGGCGGCGGTGTTCTTCAAGAAAGGGAAGAAAGCGCCCAGTCCTTCCCCCAGAATGCTACCCGCTAACCCTCCCAGGAAAAGCATGAGTATAAAGGTTCCCCTGTCGTGCTGGGTGCGTTGGCCTCGGGCCAAAAGGCTCCCTCCGACGACCTTGAGCGTACCTTCTTCAGTTTATCGCAACACCCCTCCTTTGACAAGCACAGCCGAAGAAGCACCCCTCGTTAATTTTTCTTTTACCTGTTGCCTTTTTCCGCGCTACCTATTAAAATAGGATTTGAAACGGGCGCGTAGCTCAGCGGGAGAGCGCTTGACTCACATTCAAGAGGTCGCAGGTTCGATCCCTGCCGCGCCCACCATGAAAAGCCAAACGGGGGCCGAAAAAACTTTTTTTCGGCCCTTCACTTTTCACTGCAACAGAACTTCTTCCTCAAGCCAACTAGAGTAGTAAAGGCCCTGGTGTCCCCCTTGCTCGATTTCCCGTACAAGTTCATCGACCCGTAAGAAACGATAGCCGCGCGCTTTAAGCTCCCTCACCAGGGTACGGAGGTAGCCGTTGGGCCGATCCAGGTGGAATACGGCACAATCCCCCGTCTTAAGCGAATGCTGATATTCCATGAAGGGGTGGTAGAAAAAGCTGGCAAGCTCCGGGCGCCGCCTGTCTACACGGGAAAGAAGGCGCGGAACATCGGAGTCCCTGGTTATCATCCCTAAGGGAGCAGGAATGAAGTAAACGGCCTTTCTTCCTCCCAGCCCCTTGACCACGGCGATTTTTTTGGCTCGCTTATCGTCAGGATCCGGCTCGTAAATAATAGAGAAATACCGGGCAAACTCTTGATATTGAGCCGCGGAAGCAGTGTAATGAGGCGTCTCCCAGTAGGTCACGGGAATGCCCACCTTGTGCACCAGTTCCAGGGCAGCTTTTACCCGCACAGCGGCATAGCTTGGCCGAGAATACTCACCGAAGCGGGCAAATTCGAATCCCGCAGCACTTACCTCGTTCCCACATTGATGAGTGTAGCCGTGCAGCCCCACCACTCCGCCCCGCTCCACCATATACTTGAGGGTATCGTTGAAGGCCCGCACGCGGGGGTCGTGCAGATCCCCTATTCCCAGCTCAATTCCCCTCGACGGGTCTTTAAAGACGGGGATGAGCGAGATGTGAAAGGGTATCCCCTCCGAATGGAAGAAATCAGCCAGATCCCGTAAAACATCGAGTCCGTTTTCCTGCAAAGCGTACCATACGCTCACATCCTCCAGGCGAACCAGGGCCAGCTTTTCTCCCGCTAAAGCTACTCCTACTCCCCCGCCTCGCTCGATGTTAATGAGCCAGGCCAGGCTTACAACACCTAAAGCCGCCAGGACCAGAAGCGCAAGCCAGCGCATCTTTACACCTCCTTCAAGCATTTAGAACATTCAACAGCCTATGCTTCGCTTCCCTTCCGCAAACGCGCCCAAAGTTAAAATTTCTGTTGGCGAAAAGCGAGCGGCGGCCGCTTGCCCTAGGCTCCCTCTATGAGTCTGGCTTGACAGGGGTATAGGGTGAGAGGTAAGCTGGAAGTGGCCAAGTCTGTAGTAGGAAGGAGCGCGGAGGCTTATGCCCATCTACGAGTTCAGGTGTCAGGCGTGCGGATACCGGTTTGAAAGGCTTTGCCCTATGGGGGAAACGGGAGAGAACCTAACCTGTCCCGCTTGCGGAGCCAAAGCTCCGCTAAGGGTAATGTCGGCCTTCACTACTAAAGGGGTAGAGAGTGGCTCCGGTTCCTCTTGTAGTTCCTGCACCAGTACCTCTTGCAGCACTTGTTCCCTAAAATAGAAAGGGCCCGGTGGGCCCTAAAGTTTTTAGCTTTTTACAACTCTCTACTTTTGGCTCCCTGCCACTGCCTCTTTCTGGGCTCCGTGTCTCTCCGCCCAGATCTCGTCCGCCAGGCGGCGCCAGGCCTCCGCTCGCTTATCCAAGTAGGAAGCTATGGGCTCCTGCAGCACCGAATCGGCACCGGGATGCGTAGGCCGGGCTCCGCTTTCGGCCACTATGTCCCGCAAAGCCTGGGGAACATCGATTATCGGGCAAGGGCGCAGCAAATTAGGGCTGAAGGGCTGCCGCTTCTGGTAAGCGGCAAAGAGGGGATTGCGCAGCACTTCCAGTAGACTCTTCTCTTTTATATTATCCACGGCGAAATGCACAAAGGCGCAGGGCTCTACATCCCCCTTGGCGGTGATGTGGAAGTACATCCTCCCTCCCGCAATGCATCCACCGGTAAGTTCCCCGTCGTTCCAGAAGTCGGCGATTTGAATGGGCTTATGAGTGCGGATGTAGGGTATGCGCTTGGCCAGGTAGGCCCGCTGCTCGGGGGTTACCATGAGCTCAGGATTGGGGTTGCGCCCTATGGGCACGTAATGGAAGGTCCAGGCGTAGGTAACCCCCTTATCGATGAGGAAATCGATGAACTCATCGCTGGTGACCGTCTCCAGGTTGTGGCGTGTTATAGTGATAGAAGCGCCGAAGATAACTCCCCGCTCCCGCAAGAGGTCCATGGCTCGCATTATGCGGTCGAAAACCCCTTTGCCTCGACGAGCATCGGTCTCCTCCCGCCAGCCCTCCAGACTTATGGCCGGAGAGAGGTTACCCACCTCCACCAGAGCGTCGGCTACCCTCTCGGTGATCAAAGTCCCGTTGGTGTAGACCATGAAGGCCATATCGGGATGCTTCGCCACCAACTCCAGTAGCCGAGGGTACTTGAAAGGCTCACCGCCCGACATTACTATCCAGTAGATTCCCAGCTCTTTGGCCTCGCTGATAATGCGGTCGAGGGTCTCGAACTCTAATGTATCGTGCTTCTCGTACATCCCCGCCCAGCAACCCTCGCAGCGAAGGTTGCAGTCGCTGGTCGGGTCGATGAGGATGAAGTTAGGGATATGTACCCCCAGCTTGGCCGAGAGTTCCTGCTGCCGAGGAATACCCAGGAGCATGGCGTTGATGAACCAGTTGTATACCAGACGGCGTTTAACGTTGGGATGGGTGCGCTCGAACAAGCGGTTAATGTAAAACCTTACCGCCGGGTTGTTCTCGTACCAGGCCGCGATCTTTTCAGCGTGCGCCTTATGATGAGGCTGCTTGGCCACCTTCTTGGCCAGATTCAAGATCTTGGGGAAGTTCTGCTCCGGATCCCGATCCACATAGTTGAGCATTTGCCGCAAGATCTGCTCGCTCACGAAACGCTTGGCGAAATCGAAACTCGGCAGCGAAGCCCAATTGGCCATAAGTTACACCTCCCCTTAAAAAGATCTCGGGCTAGGAGAAAAGTTCCGGCCTCGGTTAAGTCCCTCCCGAAGGAATTCCAGAAGGCAGCGCAACTCTTCGGACGTCAAGTTAGGGATGACCTCCAACCACCTCCTCAAACACTCCCGCACCGCTAAAGAACCGCCTTTATCGCGCAAGAAGTTGGCTAGCACCACTCCCGTGAAGAGGTTGAGCCCCTGCTCCGGAGAGCTTAAGCGGTTAAGGTACTGGGCCAAAAGTTTCTTGCCCCGCCCAAATCCCGTCTCTTCCAGGGAAGCCAACAGCACCGCCAGCTTGTAGGCACTCCGGGCCAGGCGCGAGGTCTGCTGGGAAATCTCGTTGGAAAGCTCGGCTATAAGCTCCCGCGTAGCCCGGCCCTTTTCCTGCAGCCTAGACAGCAGGAGAGACCTAAGTTCCTGCCACTCTTCCCCACCGGGGCGCTGCAAGACTGTCTCTCCTTTGGGGGTAAGACGGTAAAGAAGCTGCTTCCTCCCCCTGGTTTTCTCTTCCCGCGCCTCTTCAAAGACCGCTTCTAGATACCCTTCCTCTTCCAGCTCCCGCAAGAGGTCGTAGGCCGTCCACTTGCTCACCCGCATCTCGCGGGCAACCGAGGTATAGTGCACTGGCCTGCCCTCTTCCTGCTGTATTTTCCCCAGTGCTCTCAAGAACTCCAGGCGCCGCCTCGTAAGCAACTTCACTTCCTCCCCTTAATACCATCAAACCCAAAAAACCAAACTTCCTTTTTAAGGATATTATACCCGACCAACCCCTCCGTCAATACAAAAAATTTCAGGGGGCGGTCTCCCCGCCCCCTGAGTAGTCGGAACCTTCAAACTTCCAACGTAACCACTCTTCCTTCTCGCATTGAGCGCGGAACGTCTATCAGCCGCTGGTTAGAAGAGCCGCGGAAGGGAAGGGTGGGATCTTTAAGCTCAAGCTTAAAGGGCCCGTCAATCAAGATGTCGGTCACCTTCAGAAGCCGCTTCACCGGTTCCAGGTCCAGGGCCACAAGCTCCTCAAAAGTGTAGCCGGTGTAGGTTACCACGCTTAAACCCCGACGTTTCACCTCTTCCCCCAAGCAGGCGAAAGCGCCTGCCTGGAGGAAAGGCTCTCCACCGGAGAACGTCACGCCGCTTAACAAAGGGTTCCGAAAAACATCCTGCAGCAGGTACTCAACGGGGACCTCTTCCCCGCTTTCTAGATCCCAAGTGTGTTGGTTATGGCAACCGGGGCAGCGGTGCAAGCATCCCTGGGCGAAGATGACGTACCGTATACCAGGGCCATCCACCACACTTTCCCTCACCACCCCTGCCAACTTCAACTTCATAGGAAGTGCACCACCCGATCCCTGAGCTCCGCCAGCTTGGCGCTGTTCCAGCGGTCGGTAGTGGAGAGGTAGCCGGTTATTCGCCGTACTCTTTTGATGCGGCTGGAGCCGCACTTGGGGCAAAGTTCTTCGGGCATAATCCCCTGGTAGCCGCAGGTGACGCAGAAATCCACCGGGAAGTTTATACCTACGTAGCCCATGTCGTTCTGGGCCATGTACCGGAGCAGGGCCTCCACCGCCTCCGGATTATGTATGGGGGGGGAGGGAAGCTCCACGTAGCTTATGTGCCCGGCATCGCAATACTTGTGGTAGGGCCCCTCGATTTCTATCTTCCGGTAGGCCTCGCAGGGGTAGTATACCGGAACGTGGAAGGAGTTGGTGTAGTATTCCTTGTCGGTTATCCCCTTGATTACCCCGAACTCCTTCCGGTCGAGCTCTACGAAGCGCCCGGCCAAGCCCTCCGCCGGCGTAGCCAGCAAGGTGAAGTTAAGTCCGTACTCTTTTCCTGCTTCTTCTACCATTTCCTTAAGCCGGGACACTATCTCCAATCCCAGCTCCTGCGCAGAGGAGGACTCACCGTGGTGCTGCCCGGTCAAGGCCACCAGAGTCTCCGCCAAGCCGATGAAGCCCACCGCCAAAGTCCCGTTTTTGATGGCCTCCTCTACCGGATCATCCGGTCCCAATTTATCCGAACCCAGATAAAGTCCCTGACCCATGACAAAAGGCAGATCTTTTACCCGGAGCCGACTTTGCACCTTAAAGCGATGCAAGAGCTGTTGAATCACCAGCCAAGTTGTGGCCTGAAGCAAGCGCCAGAAGGAGTTTAAGTTGCCCCCGGCCTGCAAAGCTAGACGGGGGAGGTTGATGGTCGTGAAAGAAAGGTTACCTCTACCCTCGGTGACCGCCGGGCCGCAACGGTTGGCCATGACTCGGGAGCGGCAGCCCATGTAAGCTACCTGGTCTCCCCAAGGGGCATTGAGGCTCGAGTCCATGAAGCTAAAGGTGGGGTTGAGGCGTCTGCTCGCCACCCGCACGGCGAGCTTGAAGAGATCGTAGTTAGGATCGCCCGGATCGAAGTTTATCCCCTTTTTTACCCGGAAGATGATGTTGGGAAAGATAGGGTTTTCCCCCCGACCTAAGCCCGCCTCGTAGGCCAAGAGCAGATTCCGCGTTACCTTACGCCCGGCCTCGCTCGTATCCGTCCCCAGGTTTATGTTAGAAAAGGGCACTTGTGCGCCCGCCCGGCTGTGCATACTGTTGAGGTTATAGACCAGGGCTTCCATGGCTTGGTAAGTATCGTCTTCCGAGGCGTTTTCGAAGAAGGGGGCCATGTCCCGGTCGAAGAAGGGGAAGGACTGGCCTCCAAACATGTCGTTCTGGGAACTCTGGAGGATGATGCAGGCCAGAGCAGCGGCAGAGCTCGGCCTTTTAGGCGGCCTTATGTACCCGTGCCCGGTATCGAACCCCCCTTGTAGCAACCTTCCCAGAGGAATTTGCAGGCAGTTCATAGTCTTGGCGTAAAATCCCAAGTCATGGATGTGAATACGGCCCTGCAGGTGCGCTTGCGCAAATTCCTCGGGGATAAGGCGGGTAAGATAATACTTTTTGCTGGCCGCCTCGGCAATTTGCAACATCTTGCCCGAGGGGGAGTTAGAGACGTTGGCGTTTTCTTTGTGGGTTTCTTTGAGGATGTCAGCCACCGCATCCATGAGCTCCGACTTGGCCTCCCGGATGCGGGTGCGCCAGGCGCGATAGAGGATGTAGGCCTTGGCCGTCTTAGCATGGCCGTGCTCGATGAGCACCTTTTCCACTGCGTCCTGCACATCCTCCACCCCAAAGATGGTGCCGTTATAACGAGCCTTGAGGTATTTCATGACCTCCAGGGTAAGCCGCATGGCCGTTTCCCGGTCCTCCCCGCCCACGGCCCGCGCTGCCTTGAAAATCGCTTCGGTTATGCGGTTGGGATCGAAAGGAACTTCCCGCCCGTCACGCTTCCTTATCACTTCGAACATCTGGCTCCCCCTCCTTCTCGCGCGCCAAGCGCTCAATCTCTTCCTTGAAGTCGTAACTGTCCCGGAACTCCCGGTAGACCGAGGCGAAGCGCACGTAGGCCACTTCGTCCAGCCGCTTCAATTTCTCCATGACCAGCTCTCCTATGACGTAGCTGGGTATTTCCGGCTCCAGCCGGTTTCTGAGCTCTCGCTCCACCTCGTCCACCAGATTTTCCAGGTCCTCGCGGCGGACCGGCCGCTTGTGACAAGCCCGCAAGCAGCCGCTCAGAATCTTGGCTCGATCAAAGAGCTCTCGGCGGCCGTCTTTCTTAATCACCACCAGCGGCAATTCCTCTACCCGCTCAAAAGTGGTGAAGCGCCGGCCGCAGCGGGGACACTCTCTCCGCCGGCGAATGGCCGTTCCCTCGTTGGCCGATCGCGTGTCCACTACCCGGGTATCGGCAAAATGGCAGAAAGGGCAACGCATAAAGCCGGCTTTACCCCTACATCTAGTAGACAGAAAGGAGGATATCACAAGATGTTGGGGAGGACAACCTCGGGGACGGGGCAAAAAAAGGAAAAGGAAGGGTTAAGCTCGGGCAGAGGGAGGTATAGCTCCCGCGGAAAAAAAATTTAGGGGTCACCCCGCAACCTGGGTTAATCTGGTACTAGCGGCGGTAAGGAGGGCGGGTCCAAGCCTCACTGGGTGCCTCTACCAGAATAACGTCCGTGCCTATTTTGACCACACGCTCCCAGGGAATAACAATCTCATCCTCCCGGCCCCAAAACCCCAGAAGCCTTGCTGGACCCGGGAGGATGAGGGCGCTTATGCGCCCGTTCTCCACATCTATATCGATGTCCTTGATAAGCCCCAACCTTCTCCCGTCCGATATGTTAATGACTTCGCGCAACCTCAGATCAGAAACCTTCAGAGCCAGAAGCCTCACCCTCCCCCCTTCCACCTTCCTTAAGCTAAAAGGTATGCCAAGCCTCCCGCTCCTAGAAGCAAAAAGGCCCATTGACTGGGCCTTTTTCGAGCTTGCACGAGACCTTTATCGGTAAGGTTCAGCCTGCACCAACTGGCGCAGGGGAGGGAAGAGGTGGTGGCGGGCCAGCTCGTAAAGGCGGCTGCGCAGGGCCACTTCCCCCTCGCCTCCCCCTTCGGGTGACTTCTCCACATCCAGCAGGCAAAGGGGCGGGAAGAGGACGCACCACCAGTTTTGCCCCTGACCCGCTCCTAAGACCACCCTCACTGCCTCGTATTCACCGGCGGGGAGGGTGAGGCGTCCGTAGGATCGCTCCGGAAAATCGAAGTAGCCGTGATAGACCTTTACCTCATAGTTTTTTCCAGCGGCTTGAACCTCTCGCTGGGCTACTTCCCTTATTCTTTCCAAGTTGGCCTCCACTTTCTGCCGGGCCGTCTCGATTTCCTCTACTCCCCGGAATTCAGGGGCCATGGCGGTTATTATCGCATCCCGTACCCGGTATTTCAGGGCCTGATCGGAAGGAGCATCGCTGTTGGCCACGATGTGAATTCGGATGAGGTTGTGCGGATCGTAAGCCTTCACCGCTGTAGCCTTACACCATCCCCAGGTTATGAGCCCCGTTCCCAGAAGAAGTAAGGCCCAGAATGTCATCAGTTTCCTTCGCAAGGATCTCCTACCCCCTCAAACATACTTGCGCATATGGTTAAGTGCCGCCTTTTCCAGGCGCGATACCTGCGCTTGGGAAATGCCTATCTCCTCAGCTACCTCCATCTGGGTTTTGCCCTCAAAAAAGCGCATTTTGATGATTTGGCGCTCCCGTTCAGACAGGCGCTTCATCGCTTCTTTTATGGCTATACTTTCCAACCAGTTGACATCCTGGTTCTTATCGTCCCCTACCTGGTCCATCACGTATATAGGGTCTCCTCCATCATGATAGACGGGCTCGAACAGGGACACGGGATCCTGAATGGCCTCTAGCGCCATCACCACCTCTTCCTGCGGCAGCTTGAGTGCCTCGGCGATCTCAGCCACCGAAGGCTCGCGGGCGTACTGGTTGGCTAAGACATCGCGCACCTGCAGAGCTTTATAAGCTATATCCCGTAAGGAACGGGACACCCTTATGGCATTATTATCGCGCAGATAGCGCCTTATTTCACCTATAATCATAGGAACAGCATAAGTAGAAAACTTTACATTCTGACTAAGATCAAAGTTGTCAATAGCTTTAATCAAACCTATACATCCAACCTGAAAGAGGTCGTCCAGGTGTTCACCGCGATTGGCAAACCTTTGCACAACACTTAATACAAGACGCAAATTACCTTTTATCAGCTCTGAGCGGGCATTTTCGTCCCCGCGCTTCATAGCTTCAAAGAGCTGGCGCATCTGTTGAGCAGTCAGCACCGGAAGCTTGGAAGTATTGACTCCACATATTTCCACTTTATTAAGCATGAGCCCCTAACCGCTCCCTACCCCAGTCAACAACAGCTATTTCATCTGTCATTATTACCACCCAGAAAAAGGCTTATACATACGACTTATACACTAACTAAATAAAAAAGGCGGGCCAAGCCCGCCGGTTGCAAAAAAATGTTTTCTTAAGCTAGCCGGCAGATCTCCCGCCGCAAGCGCTTAAGAATGCGCTTTTCCAACCGGGAAATATAGGACTGGGAAATCCCCAGAAGGTCGGCCACCTCTTTCTGGGTCTTTTCCTCACCGTCGGCTCCCAAGCCGAAGCGCAGCTCCATTATGACCCGCTCACGCCCGCTCAGGCTGGCCAGGGCAAGCTTAAGAATCTTGCGATCCACTTCCTCCTCCAAGTGGCGCGAGGTCACATCCCCCTCCGTCCCCAAAACGTCAGAAAGTAAAAGTTCGTTGCCGTCCCAGTCGGTATTAAGCGGCTCGTCGAAGGACACCTCCTGCCGCAGAGTCCGGGATTGCCGCCTTAAAAACATCAAAATTTCGTTCTCTATGCAACGCGAGGCATAGGTGGCCAGCTTGACCTTACGCTGGGGGTTGAAAGTGTTGACCGCCTTAATGAGGCCGATGCTCCCGATAGAGACCAGATCCTCCAAGTTGATACCCGTACTCTCATACTTCCGGGCTATATAAACCACCAGGCGCAAATTGCGCTCCACTAAGGTGTTCCGCACCGACTGGTCCCCCGCCTCCAGCCGCCTGAGCAAGCGGGCCTCCTCCTCGGCGTTAAGCGGGGGCGGGAGGGCTTCCGGTCCCCCCACATAAAATCCCGCCGGCTTAAGCCGCAGAAGCCAGAGGCAAAACCAGAGCTTAAAACGCAGCTTTAAAGCTTCAAGTAGTTGGCCCTGCAACACTCTTCCCCCCTTAGAGTAGAGGCTCGATAATTTTGGGAGGCAAAAGAGCCTGATAGGCGCCCTCAGGGCTCAAACGCTCGCTGTAGATACCTATTACCACCTTCCTGGTCTTCACCTCCTTTCCCCCGTAAAACACCTCCACCGCATCGGGCCTTAAGCCCACCAGCAACCCCCCACTCACTCCCAGAGAGCGAAAGGGAATGAGCCTTACCCTGGTAAGCCAGCGCGAGTTGCGCCAAGACAAAGAGTAGAGGCTGGCGGGGTCGAACCTCCCGCTCTCTTTAAACCAGGTCTGCATCTCCTTCGGTAAGCACCTCGCCAGAGCCTCGTAGTCCACCACCATCACGGGATGGCCAGAAACGGGATCAAACAGTTGGTTACCCGTGTCCACCAGGGCGGTGAGCTCCAGACGGCAGTCCCCTAACCAGATGACGCAGGGAACGCGGAAGAAACTTTCACTCACCCGCCGGCGCAAGTTTGCCCCCTTGCGTCCCAAAATTACCGCCAGGATCAGAGTGGCCAGCAGGCCGGGAAGGAGAAAACGGTAGGAAAGCTTCTCTTCTCCGGGCCTGCCACCAAAAAGGAAGCTCACCCCGAAAACCACCCCTCCTAGAGCAAAAGAAACACCGAAAAACAGAGCGTATACCGCCAGAAAGCGACGCCAAGGCATTTTGCCAAAGGCCAAAAAGACTATAAGGAAAGAGAGCAGAAACTTCCCGATCAGGTTATAAAGATATGCTCCGCCGGGAAGAAAAAGGACCAGCAGATAGAGCGAGCCTAGGAGCGCCGCCAAGAAGAGACGCAAGAAGGAGAGGGATAGACCCGCCAGCTTGCCGGTTAGGTAAAGGATGAGGTAGTTCATCAGGAGGTTAGTAGCCAGCAACTCGTCCACATAAACCACGTAGCCGGCCAATCTTCTCCCCCCACCCTAGCCTGCTATACCCTTATGCGCTGCCCGACTGCCCCATGCCCCAAATAAAAAACCTCGGCCTTAATTTTAGCAAGCCGAGGTAGCGGAGACTGTCATGTCTTGGAAATAGAGGAAGTCAATATCCTACCGACTTCCCGACCGCCGCAGGAGAAAGACAGGTATGTCTAGATCTTCGTGGTGGTTGAGCGTGCGCAACTCCACCTCCTTTTTTTCCTTAGAGGAAGGTCGCTCGTCGAAGCCCGTAGCGATGACCGTAACACGCACCTCGTCGTTTAAGCTTTCGTCGATCACGGCGCCGAAAATGATGTTGGCCTCGGGGTCTACCACCTGGGAGATGATCTGGGCCGCCTCGTTCACCTCTAGGAGGCGCATGGAAGGGTCGCCGGTGAGATTAAGCAACACCCCCTTAGCTCCTTCGATAGAAGTTTCCAACAAGGGGCTGGAGATGGCCAGCTTGGCCGCTTCCACCGCCCGATTTTCTCCCCGCGCCACCCCGATCCCCATCAGGGCCGATCCCGCGTCTTTCATAATGGTCCGAACGTCCGCAAAGTCGAGGTTTATAAGGCCAGGAACGGCTATAAGGTCGGAAATTCCCTGAACCCCTTGCCGCAGCACATCATCAGCAATACGGAAGGCTTCTATTATAGATGTGTTCTTGTCGATCACCTGCAGGAGACGGTCGTTGGGTATGGTTATGAGGGTATCCACCCGCTCCTTGAGGTTTTTGATCCCCATTTCGGCCTGCATCTGCCGCTTGCGCCCCTCGAAGGTGAAGGGACGCGTGACCACCCCCACGGTGAGCGCTCCCAGCTCCTTGGCCAGCGCCGCCACAATGGGAGCAGCACCGGTACCGGTACCTCCTCCCATGCCCGCCGTGACGAAGACCATATCTGCTCCCCGCAGGGCAGCGACAATGTCGTCCTTGCTCTCTTCCGCCGCCTTTTCTCCTATCTCCGGATTACCCCCCGCTCCCAGTCCTTTGGTAAGTTTAACCCCTATCTGGATCTTATTAGGGCTCTGGGACATGGCCAAAGCCTGGGCGTCGGTGTTGATAACGATGAACTCCACTCCGCGCACTCCTGCTGTGATCATGCGGTTGACAGCGTTGCCCCCCGCTCCCCCCACACCCACAACTTTTATGTTAGCCAGTTCGTTGAGTTCCATCTCGATATCAATCATGGGCCGCCCTCCCCCTTCCTTCTTTCCATCTTGTTGCCATAAAAAGTTTTCTTCAAACCGACAATTTTCCTGCTAGTATTACTTTTTTCGTCCCAAAAAGTGACGCCGAATTATAGCTAGATTTTGGAAAAGGCGCACTCCGAAAGCTACAATGGCCGCCGTGTAAAGCTCCACCCCCAGGCGGTCTCCTAGAAAAACCAGGCCGGCCGCCAGGCAGGCGTTGACGAAGAAACCGCTCAGGAAAATGGCGTTATCGAAACGTCCCTCTAGCGAAGCCCGCATCCCTCCGAACACCGAATCCAGAGCGGCCAGTACCGCTACCCCCAGATACTTACCGTAAGCTTGAGGAATGACCAAAGGTAAATTGAGTCCTAAGGCTATTCCCACCACCAGACCTAAAATTACTAAAACAATTCCCCACCACATCTAGCTTTTCCCTCCTGTCTCCACGGCGCGGGCGTAATCAAAACGCAAGGGCTTGCTTAAAGCCGGAACTTTTACCTGTTGTCGCGCTTCCACCTGAATGCGCACGCCCCAATCACGTAAGGTCTCCACTATTCCTCCCTTTACCTCCAGAGCGGCCTTTAAAGCCGCCGAGTCGCCGATGGCCAGAATCTCGTAGGGAGGAGTGATGCGCTGAAGGTTAACGTTGATGAAGGAGCCGGCCGTCCTAATTTCCGAAGTGGAGACCAATCGCTGGCCGTTGATGGAGATAGCTTCCGCTCCCGCAGCTCGGAGCTCGTTTACAATTTTCAAGAGGTCTTCGTCGCGTACCGCGAAGATGGTACCCCCTGCGGTGCCGGGAGGGTTGTCCACTACTACCCGCACTCCCGGCCCCTCCAGGGGAACAGCTCCCGCCAACGCCGCCGCCTCCTTGACCTCCGCTTCTAAGGCCAACTGGGCCTCGCTATAGCCCTGCTTGGCCTTGGCCAGCTTGGCCCGCAAGTCCCTCGCCTGGGCCTCCAGATCTGCCCGCTCTTTAGCCAGGGCCTTAAGCTCCAAGGTGAGCTCATGGGCTCGATCGTAAGGAACGGTTCGTTCCACGCGATTGGCCGTGCGGTAGGTGAAGGCCAGGAGAAAGCCGAGCGCTAGCGCGATTAAACCCAGCGACACCAGTTCCTTTTTCTTCAACGGCAGCTAGTCCCCCTTTACTCCCTTACCGGGTGCGCGTACTCGAACCGGCGGCTACCTTTGTAAGCCGGTATGGTAACCTCCGGCAGCTTCTTTATGCTCACCTGGATTCCCCAGAACTGCCGCAGGGTGTCCACCACGCCTCCCCGCATATTCAGAGCGTTTATCATGGTGTCCGGATTGCCTATGGCGGTAATGACAAAGGGAGCGGCCAGCCGCTTCGTTTTGTTCACCAGTATGGTCGGTCCCGCACACCTCACTTCGCTGGTAGCTACCAGCCTCTCGCCGTTTATAGCCAAAACCTCCGCTCCTGCCGCCTTAAGTTCGTTCAAGACCCGCAGTATGTCCTCGTCGTGCAACACGTAGAGGTTGGGGTTCTGCCCGGGCTTGGGTATAAGTGTGCTATCGTTGAGCGTTACCTCCACCCCCGGACCTGTTACCGCTACTAGTCCCGCCTCGATCCGGTAAGAATTAAGTTCAGTCTTGAGTTCCTTCAGCCCCTCCTGGTTGGTCACTGCATCCAGTTCCTGTTGTAACCGGTTCACTTCGCTTTGCAGCTGATCCCTCTCCTTGCGCGCCGCTTGCACTTCCGCCATCAAAGTGTTAATGCGCTGGATGGGAACCGTACGGGCTATTTCCTGCGCCAAGCGCATCTGCACAGCCACGATTAGCCCCAGGGTCAAGCCTACCAAGAGTAGGCTTAGGTGAAGTGTGCGCACTTTGGCGATCTCCCCCCTTGAAGCGTACTACGGGACGATTCACTACCTGAAGATCCGCATACTCTACTTCCCCCGCCTTGAGCATAGGTAAAAGGCGGGCCAGGATATCTACTTTTTCCCTCACCTCGGTCGGAGCGCCCAAGTATATCTTAACCCCCTCGATAGTATAGGCTTCAATCGTGCGGTCTGGAACATTTACGTGAATTTCACCTATCTTCCCCAGAAGGCCGGCTTGCTTTAAAGCAGCTAATAGCTCCCTCGACAGAAAAAACCCAGAACTACTTATCTGCTTTCCCGGCGGCGGCGCCTCCCCCACCCCAGTCAGCACAGGAAAAGGAAGGTTAACGGAGTAGCGACCCAAACAGTGCCCGGTTAGGTCCACCCCGTAAAAACCATCCTTACCGGGTACCAGAGCCACCGGCTCTCTTTCCTTAACCTCTATAAGCACTGTGTGGGGAAGTAGCCTTTTCACCCGTGCCTCGGCAATTTGGGGGAGGGCAGCTACTCTTCGAGCCACTTCCCCCAGGTTCACCTTAAAAATGTTTTCTCCCTGGCGAAGTTGCGCTGCCTCAAGTATCTCCTTCGCCGTCACGTTCTTATTTCCTGCCACCCTTACCTCTTTGATGGAAAAGAGAGAGGAGCTAAGTAACAAGTAAATACCCGCCAAAAGCAAGAGGAGGAGACTTATTCGCTCCCACCAGCCGTACCTTCTCTTCCTGGCTCGCGAGGAAACCGAGAGCATAAGGCCTGTCCCCCGCAGGCATAAAAATATAAGCGGGATCAACCCACGCGTTCGATGTAAGCACCTAGGCGCCGATATTTTTCTTCCAGCTTTTCATAGCCCCGATCTATATGTTCGATCCGTTCCACAACGGTGGTGTTCTCGGCCACTAGCCCGGCTAGTACCAAAGCCGCCCCTGCCCGGAGGTCGGGGGCTTCCACCCGCGCCCCTACCAGCTGAGGAACTCCCTTTATGATCAAAGTTCGACCCTCAATACGGATGTCGGCCCCCATTCGCTGAAGTTCAGGGACGTGCCGGAAGCGGTTCTCGAAAATGTTTTCCGTCACCACGCTTATGCCCTCCGCCACAGAAAGCAAAGCGCACATGGGAGCCTGGAGATCGGTGGGGAAGCCAGGGTAAGGCATGGTGCGCAGGTCTACCGCCTTAAGGGGCTTCCGCCGCCAGACCCAGATCCTGTCTTCTCCCGCTTCTACCTCTGCTCCCGCCTCCCTCAATTTGGCGATGAGCGGCTCCAGGTGCTCCGGTATCACGTTCTCTACCTCCACCTCCCCCCCGGTGAGGGCAGCAGCGATGAGGTGGGTTCCCGCCTCGATGCGATCAGGGATGACCTGGTGTCCTTTGGGCGCCTGCAGCGGTTTGCTAACCCCCTCCACTCTTATGGTAGAGGTACCGGCACCCCTTATCCGCGCCCCCGCTCGGTTGAGGAAGTTCTGAAGGTCCACGATTTCCGGTTCTTTGGCCGCGTTCCCTATGATGGTGGTTCCCTCAGCCAGCACAGCCGCCATCATCAGGTTCTCGGTCGCCCCCACGCTGGGAAGATCGAGGTGGATCTCGGCCCCCCGTAGACGATCCGCCTCGGCTACGATGAAGCCTGCCCGTTCGGTGATCTTCGCCCCCATGGCCTTAAGCCCCTTGAGATGCAGGTCGATAGGCCTGGCTCCGATGTTGCAGCCGCCAGGAGCGGCAATCTTGACCCTGCCAAAGCGGGCCAGCAAAGGCCCCATGACCAGACAAGAGGCCCGCATGCGGCGGGTGAGCTCTTCCGGGATCTCCTCCAGCTGAAGAGAGCTGGTATCCACCTTTAAGGTTTCCCCTTCCCGGCGGCAAAGCACTTTCAGATGGCGTAAAACGACGCCCATCACCGCCACGTCACCCAGCTGGGGCACCCCGTGAATTACGCTTTCGCCATCGCAGAGAAGGCAAGCGCAAAGTATGGGCAAAATGGCGTTCTTGGCTCCACTCACCTTTATCTTTCCTTTTAGAACGTTGGGTCCCTTGATAATCAGGCGCATATCTCCCCGTCCCACCCAAAAGATCCTAAGAACTTTACCTCCGGTTCCAGCTTTATCCCGAACTTAGCTTCCACCAGGCTCTGCACCTGGCGGATCAGGCACAAGACGTCTGTCGCCCGCGCCCTTCCCAGGTTGACGATGAAGTTGGCGTGCTTGGGAGAAACCATGGCCTCCCCTACCCGCAGGCCTTTGCCCCCCGCGAGCTCTATGAGCTTCCCGGCTGCCGGGGCGCCAGGCGGGTTTTTAAATACGCTCCCTGCGCTGGGATATTCCAGAGGCTGGGTGAGTTGGCGCTTTCGCCAAACGGCCGCCATGCGTCGAGCCACCGCCGTGGGATCATCGGGGCAAAGCTCAAGCTCCACCTCCAGGACCACGACAGGTAAGTGCTGCAGGACGCTCTGCCGGTAGCCAAAACCCAGTTCCTCTCCTCGCAAAATCTCCACCCGTCCTTCTCGATCCATCACCTTGACCCATCGCACCACTTCGGCCATGCTCTGCCCGGCCGCCCCGGCGTTCATGACTACCGCTCCCCCCAGGCTAGCCGGAATACCACAGGTGAACTCCAGGCCGGCAAGCCCGGCTACCTGCGCCAAGGCCGCCAGGCGAGCGAGCTTCGCCCCCGCCCCCGCTCTCAACCGCCTCCCTTCCACCTTTACCTCGCCCATAGCCTGGCCCATCTTCACCACTATTCCTGGCACTCCGGCATCGCCGACCAGGATATTAGAGCCGTTGCCTATTAAGTTGAGAGGGATTCCTTCCTCTCTTGCCAAGCGCAGAATAAGAGCTAAATCTTCTTGGTCTGCTGGCTCTACCAGCATCTCCGCTGGCCCGCCTATGCGCCAGGTAGTATGGCGCTCCATGGGCTCCCGGAGGTAGACGTGACCCTTAAGCTTCACCTTAGAAACCCAGGAAGCAACCGGCGTCACTACTTCGCCCCCTTCAAGATTTCAAGCAGTTCCTTACCTACCCGGTAGATATCCCCTGCGCCCATGGTCAACACTAGGTCTCCTGGAGAAACGATTTCTTTAAGGAACGCCGCTTTTCCTGTGGAAGGCAGACGGTAAAGTGGGAGGTCGGGGCGATGAGCCTGGCAAGCCTTGGCAATGAGCTCCGCTGTCACCCCCGGAAGGGGCGGCTCACCGGCGGGATAAATCTCATCCAGCACCAAAACGTCACTACCTGCAAAAGACCGGCCGAACTCGAGATAAAGCAAAGCGGTGCGGGTGTAACGGTGCGGCTGAAACACCACTACCAGGCGCCCCTGGTGTATCTGCCGGGCGGCCTCGATGGTGGCCTGGACTTCCGTGGGGTGGTGGGCGTAGTCGTCCACCACCATCACTCCCCCCGCTTCTCCCAGGAACTCGAAGCGCCGCCGCACGCTTCTGAACTCCGCCAGCGCCTGCGAGGCCACCGCGAAGGGAATTCCTAAGTAAGCCCCTACGGCCACCGCCGCCGCGGCGTTCAAAAGATTGTGCTTCCCGGGCAGGTTAAGTTTGAGCTGCCCTAAGAGTCTTCCCCGGTAGTAAAGCAGGGCGGAAGAGGAGCTGCCGGAAAGCTCCACCTTTTTCAGGACGTAGTCGGCTCTTTCTTCCGTCCCGTAAGTGACCACCGGGATGCTCAAGACGTCGATCAGCTGGCGCGCCAGAGGGCTATCAAGGCAAACCACGGCCGTCCCCGGCGGCTCTATGCGCGCTAGGAAAGCGCGAAAGGCCCCCAGCAGCGCTTCCAGATCCCCGTAGTAGTCCAGATGGTCGTTTTCTACATTGGTGACCACCGCCACCATCGGCGTGAGGAGGAGAAAAGAAGCGTCGCTCTCGTCGGCCTCGGTAACGAAGTAAGGCCCCTTGCCCAAGCGGCAGTTACCCTCGATGGGCGGCCAGTACCCTCCCACCAGAACAGTAGGGTCAAGTCCCCCGGCCAGCAGCACGCTGGCCACCATAGCGGTAGTGGTGGTCTTTCCGTGCGCTCCCGCTACCGCTATTCCCCGATACTCCTTCATGACCCAGGCCAGCAGCTCCCCGCGCCGGACGATGGGGATCTCCCGCTCCCTGGCCGCAAGCAGCTCCGGATTGTCGGGCTTAATGGCGGAGGAAACCACCACCAATTCCGTTTCCGGAGCCAGATTGGTCGGCGCATGCCGGTCGTATACCCTGATGCCGGAAAGTCTTAAAGCTTGCAGGAAATAAGAGTCACCCGTATCCGAACCAGTCACCTCGTACCCCTGCTGCTTCAGGAGCAAAGCCAGACCGCTCATCCCCACGCCGCCTATACCTACGAAGTGAAGATGACGAGGAATTTCCCTCAAGCCCAAACTCCCCTTCTCCTCCGCTCCCGCCTTGCCCTGGGTATAATATGCGAGGCGGGAAACGACTGCTACTGAACTTGTCCTTTCCTGCGCCAAAAGATATCATCCCCTCGCCAATCTTATCACGAGATCCACCAACAGGTTAAGGGCCTCGGGCTTGCCCAGGCGGCGAGACTCTTCCGCCATACGAGAAAGTTCCGCTGGAGAAGCCAAAAGACGCTTAACTTCGGAGAGAAGCCTTTCCCCGGTAAGCTCGGCGTCTTCTATGACCACGGCCGCCCCCTTATCCGCCAGGGCCCGGGCGTTGTAGTCCTGGTGCCTGCCCGTAGCGTAAGGGTAAGGAATGAGAATGGCTGGACGGCCAAGGCAGGTAAGCTCCGCCAGCGTGGCCGCCCCGGCCCGGCAGATGACCAGGTCTGCTGCTGCCAGATAGTCGGCGATGTAATAAAAATAGGGGAAAATCTTGATGTTAGGTCGAGATCCGAGATCTATTCCCTCTGCTTCTAGTTCCTTGAGAAAAGACTCGTAGTGCCCTTGGCCAGTGGCGTGGAAGAGATAAATTCCTTCCTTATCCCTAAAGTAGCGGATGAGCTCCTTCACCGCCTCGTTTATCCGGCTGGCTCCCCGGCTCCCCCCAAAAGAGAGGAGCAGCTTATCTCCCTCTTTCAAGCCCATCTGCTTACGCGCTTCTTCCCGGCACACATTAAGTATTTCTTCCCGCACCGGTAGTCCCGTGACCACTACCCGGGCCCGGCGTGGCAAATAGCGCGCCGCTTCGGGAAAGGTGAGGGCCGTCACCTGGGCCAGGCGGGAAAGAAGGCGGTTGGTAAGGCCGGGGAAGGCGTTTTGCTCGTGAATGAGAACCGGTATTCCTCTAAGCCAAGCCGCCAGAACCACCGGTCCGGCCACATACCCCCCCGTGCCGATTACCACCCGCGGAGAAAGATGCCCCAGCAAGCGGTAAGCCGCCCCTAACCCCCGGAAAGCCCTAAAAAGAGCTTTGAGATTCCTCAAGGTTAGATGGCGCTTGAGGCCGGCCGCTTCAATGGCGTAGAAGGGAAAGCCGGCCTTGGGTACGAGGTCGGCCTCCAGCCCCTCTGCCGTTCCCAAATAAAAGATCTCCGCCTGAGGAAGTCTTCTTTTTAGCCCCTGAGCTATGGCCAGGGCGGGATAGATGTGTCCCCCTGTGCCCCCGCCCGTTACTACAAAACGCCACTTACGCATCCTTTCACCTTACGCTGTAGCGGGATATATTAAGCAAGATTCCTATAGAGGCCAAAGTGAAGACCAAGGAGGTCCCACCGTAACTTATCAGGGGAAGGGGGATGCCGGTTATAGGCAGACTGCCGGTCACCACTCCTATGTTTATGAAAGCCTGCAGCCCTATGCCCGCCGTGATCCCAGCAGCCAAGTAGCAGCCGAAGGCATCGGGAGCGTAAAGAGCCGTCCGCAACCCCCTCCATATGAGAATCACGAAGAGGGTTATGACCAGTAAGGCCCCTATAAATCCCAGCTCCTCGCCTATAACGGCAAAGATGAAGTCGGTGTGCTGCTCCGGCAGGTAAAGCAGTTTCTGCTTCCCTTGTCCCAGGCCCAGGCCAAAAAGCCCTCCCGACCCTATGGCGTAAAGGGACTGGATAATGTGAAAACCCGCCCCCAAAGGATCCTTCCAGGGATCGAGGAAGGCAAACAGGCGCTTTAAGCGGTAAGGCTCAAGCTTTATCGCTAACCCCACGCAGGCCAGGCCTGCTAGACCAAGAAGCCCTAGGGTGGAAAGAGGAACTCCAGCACAAAAAAGTAGCACAAAAACGGTACCGGCCAAAGCCAGCGCCGTACCCAGGTCGGGCTCGAGCAGGATGAGCAAAGCGGCCAACCCAGTAACTCCCAGGTAGGGAAGGAGGGCTTTGAACTTTCTAACTTCCGCTCCCCGGCGGCTCAAGCCATCGGCCACGAAAAGCAATAGCCCGAATTTCACTATTTCCGCCGGTTGAAAGCTAAAGCTGCCTATAGAAATCCAGCGCTGGGCGCCGTGAGAGGTATCGCCCACCCCGGGGATGAGTACTAAGATCAGGAAGATAAAGGACAGGCCCAGCAGAGGGAAAGTCAGACGGCGAAATTGCCAATAATCGTAGCGGAGGAAGAAGAAGAGGGCAGCTAAACCTAAGCAGGCATGAAGAAGCTGCCGCTTGAAAAAGTAGAGACCGTCACCGTAGTAGACCAAAGCCGCGTACTCACTGGAGCTTAAGACCATCACCAAGCCCAGGGAAAGAAGGGATAAAACGGTGAAAAAGAGCAGGAAGTCCGGCGCCCTCTTCTTCCGCATGTCGTTTCCTACCCCCGCTCGATCCCGGTTTCCTCCTGGACTAACTCCTTAACCGCCTGTCTAAAACACTCTCCCCGCTCCTCATAATTCCGGAACATATCCCAACTGGCGCAGGCGGGGGAGAGAAGAACCACATCTCCTGGCTGGGCTTTCTCCCGAGCTCGGCGTACAGCCTCGGGTAAATCCCGGGCTAGGATAATGTCGCTCATCCCTGCTGCCTTGGCCTGAGCCGCCAGAAGAGGAGCGCTTTCTCCGATCAACACCAGCGCTTTCACCTTCTCCTTCATTTTGGAAACCAAGAGGCGAAAGTCACTCCCTTTGTTGCGCCCTCCGGCTATTAAAACAATGGGGCAATCGTAAGCCTCCAAGGCTTTTATGGTAGCCTCAGGGTTGGTCCCTTTAGAGTCGTTCACGTACTTAACTCCGTTTATCTCGGCCACCAACTCCAGACGGTGGGCTACCCCCTTAAACTCCCTTAGGACCCGGCCGATCACCTCTAAGGGCACATTCCGGGCCACTGCCGCAGCGGTGGCCGCCAGCGCGTTTTCCAGGTTATGGGCCCCGGGAAGGGCCAAGAAGGCCACCTCCGCCACCTTTCCTTCCACCCCTTCCCACTTCACCAAGATTGCGCCCTCGGCTACCCAAACACCTGTTGCCAATTTATGTCGGCGGCTGAAGAATAATACCTGCCCTCTGGTTTCCGCTGCCATACTCCTGACTTCCGGATCGTCGTAGTTGAGCACTGTAACTTCTTTATCGGTCTGACGAGCAAATATCCGCGCCTTGGCCCGCCGGTAGGAGCTAAAGTCGCCGTGGCGGTCTAGGTGGTCAGGAGTAAGATTTAAGATCACCGCTACCGCTGGCCTAAAGGTGGAGGTGGTCTCGAGCTGAAAACTCGAAACTTCCACCACCAAGACATCCTCTGGCCCTGCTTCCTCCACCACCTCGCTCAAGGGTAGGCCGATATTGCCCGCCACCCAGGTGCGCAGGCCAGCAGCCTGGAATATGGCTCCGGTGAGGGCGGTGGTGGTAGTCTTGCCGTTAGTGCCAGTCACCGCCACTACTGGAGCTCGGGCAAAGCGAAAGGCAAGTTCCAGTTCCCCCACTATCTCGATGCCGGCCTCCTCAGCCTCCCTAACTGGTGGCACGGTCAGAGGCACCCCGGGACTTAAGACCAAAAGGTCGAAGTCTTTAGCCGAAGGATATCCCCCCTGAACCAGGTGAACCTTTCCAGGAAAAGGTGGCAAGTCTATCTTCTGGCTGTCCGCCAAGACAACCTCGGCACCATGGCGCAGGAGCAGACGGGTAGCCGCTATGCCGCTTTTCCCCGCCCCTATTACCAGTACCTTCTTTCCTTTGAGTTCCACTTCCTTAAAACCTACCTCCTAACCTAGGCGGTAAAGCCCTGAAAGTCCTAAGATTCCGGCCACTATTCCCCAGAAGGCAAAGATCAGGACCACCTTATTTTCCGACCACCCTTTAAGTTCGTAGTGATGGTGCAACGGACTCATGCGCCAAATCCGCCTACCGGTCAGGCGAAAAGAAACCACCTGCAAGATCACCGACAGGGTTTCGGCCACAAAGACCGCTCCGATCACGGGCAGGAAGAGTTCGGTGCGCGTCAGCACCGCCGCTGCACCTAGGGCTCCTCCCAGCGCCAAAGAGCCGGTGTCTCCCATGAAGACTTTCGCCGGGTGGCGATTGAAAACCAAAAACCCCAGGCAGCCGCCTACCACCGCCGCCAAAGCAACGGCCACGCCTACTTTGTCCACCACCAGGGCAATAAAAACGTAAAAGCCGGCTGCTATAGCCGTTAAGGTGGCGGCCAAGCCGTCCAGCCCATCGGTGAGGTTCAAGGCATTGGCTGAACTTACCAGCACCAGGATGGTGAAAAAGAAGAAAAAGAGAAAGCCTAAATCGAAGCGAACTCCTCCTACTTCCCAGAAGCCCGAGAAGGGAAGCACGTAATCGGTACCCCGTCCGGCGAAAGCGCAGGCCCACCAGGCCAAGCCCGCCGCCACCAAAACCTGCGCTAGAAGCTTTTCCCGAGCGCGTAGGCCCAGAGAGCGACCCTTTATGATTTTCAGAAAGTCATCTAAAAAGCCTATGAGACCGTAGGCAAGGGCCACCAGGAGGACCACTATTCCATCGGGTTGGTGCCGAGCCAGGGAGAGAACCGCCACGGTCATTCCGCCGAGAAACGTGATCCCGCCCATGGTAGGCGTGCCTGCTTTTACCAGGTGCCGGGCCGGGCCGTCGGTACGGATCCTCTGCCCCACTCTAAGCTGTCTGAGTAACGGGACGAGCCAGAAGCCCAGGATAACCGTCAAGCAGGCTGAAAGCCAGAAAGCCCGGCTCACCTCGGCCGTCAATGCCTCTCCCCCCATCGGCGTAGGGCCTCGACCACCCGCTCCAAGCCCACGGCCCGGGAAGCCTTAACCAGAAGCACTTCATCCCCTTTAAGCTCGCTCACGAGTTGCCTTATGGCCTCTTCCACCGTAGCCACCGCCAGAACCTTACCTGGGGGCATCCCAGCTGCCAGGGCACCCGCCACCAAGTCGGGAGCCCTTTCCCCCACCGCCACCAGCAGATCGGCCACCGCCGCCGCTCTCTCCCCCACTTCCCGGTGAGCCGCCGCCGCCCTCTCACCCAGCTCCAGCATATCCCCCAGCACCGCTACCTTGCGCCTGCCCTTTCCCAGCTCAGCCAGTACCTCCAAAGCACCCACCATAGAGGCGGGGTTAGCGTTATAAGCATCGTTTATCACGGTAAAGCCCCTCCAGTGTTCTATTTCCAGCCGCATTCCGCTTGTTTGCACCCGACGCAGGCCTTCCTGCACTTCTTCGGGGGAAAGACCGAGTTGCCGGGCTACCGCTACCACGGCCGTGCAGTTCAAAGCGTTGTGGTAGCCCGGAAGAGGAAGCTGATACTCTTCCTCACCCGCAGCGGTGCACACCCGGAAAATCCCCCCTTTCTCCCCCAGGGAAGCATAGGAGAGCAGGCGGACCTGGGCTTTGTCGCTTTCTCCGAAGTAAATTACCTTCCCCCGGCAGCGCCGGGCTTCCTCCTCGATGAAGGGGCTTTCCGCCGGCAGCACGGCGAAGCCTTCCGGGGGAATGTAGTCCAGGATTTCTCCCTTGGCCCGGGCGATGGCCCGCACGCTTCCCAGTCTTTCCAGGTGCGCCTCGCCGATGTTGGTTATCACCGCCGCGTTAGGTTCGGCCAAAGACGAGAGGGCAGCTATCTCCCCCTCTCCACGCATGGCCATCTCCACCACCGCGAACTCGTGCCCCGGTTCAAGTTCCAGGAGGGTAAGCGGAACCCCTATCTCGTTGTTGCGGTTGCCCCGGGTGGCCAACACCCGGTACCTAACCGCCAGCACGGCGGCCAGGAGGTCCTTAGTAGTAGTTTTGCCGGTGCTTCCCGTAACCCCTATCAAGAAAGGCATGACGGCCCGCCGCACATGGTGTGCAAGCCTTTGCAGGGCCGCCAGCACATCGGGCACTTCCAAGATGAGGAAATCGGAAGGTAAAGGTTGTTCGGGCAACCGGCTGACCACCGCCCCTAAAGCCCCCTTGGCTCCGGCCTCGACGACAAAATGGTGCCCGTCGAAACGCTCCCCTTTCAGAGCGAAGAAAAGAGCTCCTTCCGGTATCTCCCCCCGGGTATCTGTGAAGACAGCCCGAACTATCCGCTCGGGAGAACCGCTTACTAGGCGAGCCCCTATGATCTCGGCCAGGCGTCCGGCCTTTAGAGGTATCATCGGGTCTTCATCTCCCGCAAGAGACGGCGGGCCACTTCCCGATCGTCGAAGGGGATGCGCTCATCCCCTATTATCTGGCAGTTTTCGTGCCCCTTGCCCGCCAGTATTACTATATCTCCCGGCCGGGCACGGGCAAAGGCCTCTCTTATGGCCGCCTCCCGATCGGCGATGAGCAGGTAACGGGAGGGAGGGGCCACCTGGGCCAAGCCCTGGGCGATGGCCTGCATGATGGCAACCGGATCTTCGCTTCGGGGGTTGTCGGAAGTGACCACCACGAAGTCGGCGTGCTCCCCGGCTATTCTTCCCATTACCGGCCGTTTAGAGGGATCCCGGTCCCCACCGCACCCGAAAACCACGATGACTCGCCCTCGGCTTATATCTCTGGCGGTGCGCAGGATGTTCAGTAGACCGTCGGGGGTATGAGCGTAATCGACCAGCACTGTAAAATCCTGCCCCTCATCGATCCGCTCGCACCTCCCGGGAACGGCCTGCACCCGGGACAAAGCGCGGGCGGCCAAATCCAAAGACATCCCTTCGCCCACCGCCACAGCCAAAGCCGCCAGGGCGTTGTAGACGTTAAAGAGTCCCGGCAGGGAAAGCCTAACTTCTACCCTTTCTCCCCCCGCGTTAGCCAGAAGACGGGTGCCTTCGGGACGGAGCTCATAGTCTAAGGCGTGCACCTCCCCCTTTCTTAAACCGTAGGTCAGCACTTCTGCTCCCTGGCATAAAGATAAGAGTCGTTGCCCATAGGGATCGTCTCGGTTAATGACCGCCAGCTTCTTCCCCGGCTTCCCCGTCAAGAGCTCCGTAAAAAGCCGGGCCTTGGCCTGGAAGTAGTCTTCCAAGTCGCGGTGAAAGTCCAGATGGTCCTGAGTGAGATTGGTAAAAACGGCCACATCGAACGCCACCCCGGTCACCCGCTCCAAGGCTAGACCGTGGGAGGAAACCTCCATAACCGCCACCTCTATCCCTTCCTCCACCATACGAGCAAGCCAGGACTGCAGATCCAGCGACTCGGGCGTGGTGCGCTCCCCTGGGAAGATCTTCTCTCCCAGCTTCACGTAAAGGGTACCTATGAGCCCCACCTTTTTTCCCTGTTCCTGGTAAAGGGAGCGCAGGAGATGGGTGGTGGTGGTCTTCCCGTTGGTTCCCGTCACCCCCACCACGTGTAGCTTACGGCTGGGGTAGCCGTAAAACTGAGCCGCTGCCCAGGCCAGAGCCCGCCGGGTGTTGGGCACCACCTCCAGCACCACCCCCGGCGGGACCTCCACTTCCCTTTCCGCTACTACCCCTATAGCCCCCCGCGCTACAGCCTCAGGGATAAAATCGTGCCCGTCCCTGACCAGTCCCTTGATGGCGAAAAAGATGTATCCTTTCTCTACCCGCCGCGAGTCGTAGGCTAATCCTGTAGGGTTTAACTTCATTATCCTTTCCAGCGCCAACTCACCACCTGCCGCTAAAACAATTATTTCCACATCAAGGGGGTGTCTTGAGCTCCGGAGGAGCAAATTTGACCTTCACAGCCAGACCGCGCTTGACCCGCTCTCCCGGAGCTGGGGACTGGCTCACCGCTATCCCTGTACCTTCAGGGTTCAAGACCAACCCTAATTTCTCTAGGAGCACCGCCGCCTCCCGCACCCCCAGCCCGCCGAGGTCCGGTACGGTAACCTCCGCCCCTCCCCCTTCAGGAGTCGCCTTTAGATTCAATACTACCTGAGTGCCCGCGTTCACCGTGGCTCCTCCCTGCGGAACCTGGGAGCAAACCACGTCTCCTTCTCCCTCCAGGACAAAGCTAAGTCCCGCGGCCTTGAGGGCCCGCACCGCTTCGTGAACCGGCAGGTTCACTACCGAAGGCACCTTGACCGGTTTGGACTCCGGTACCTGCTCGTACCAGGGCTTGGTCGGCCGGGCCAGCCCCTCCTGCGGGGGAACTCCAAGGTAACGCAGGGCATCCTGCATTACTGCCTTGAAGACCGGCGCAGCCACCTCGCCGCCGTAGTAGGCTCCCTGGGGCTCGGAAATGACCACCAGCGTCACCAAGCGCGGATCCTCCACTGGAGCAAAACCCACAAAGGAGGCTACGTACTTGCCAGGAACGTAACCTCCTTTGGGGCTCACCACCTGAGCCGTTCCCGTCTTGCCGGCAGCCCGGTAGCCGTCGAGATAAGCTTTTACTCCTGTCCCCTTAAGAACTACATTCTCTAGTAACTTGCAAAGCTCTCGGGCCACCTGAGTCGGGATCACCTGGCGCACCGGCTGAGAAGAAAATTCCTTTATTACCTTGCCCTCCGGGGAAACAATAGCTTTCACTACATGGGGATGTACCAGGTATCCCCCGTTGGCCACCGCTGCAGCGGCAGTGATGAGCTGGATGGGGGTGACACCGATCGACTGACCGATGGAGATGGTGGCTAAGTTAAGGTTGGTAACCTTATCCTCCGGGATCAAGAGACCGGAAGCCTCGCCCGGAAGATCTATGCCGGTCGGCTTGCCGAAGCCGAAGGCCCGGATGTAGTGATAAAGCTTTTCCTTCCCTAACTTAAGCCCCACCTGGATAAAGCCCACATTGCAAGAGTTCTGCACCACTTCGGCGAAGGTTTCACTACCGTGTCCCCCGTCCTTCCAGCAACGGATGACGCGGTCAGCTACCTTAATGTATCCGGGGCAGTAAAAGTGGTCCTCCGGTCGCACCACTCCTTCGGCCAGGGCTGCTGCTGCCGTGACGATCTTGAAGGTAGAGCCGGGTTCATAAATCTGCCAGATGGCCAGGTTGCGGTTCCAGACCTCGGCTGGGGCCTTCTGCCAGTTCCCCGGGTCGAATGTGGGGCGGTTACCCAGGGCCAGGATCTCCCCCGTTTTCGGGTCCATAACGATTATAACTGCGCTGGCGGGATGATACTGCGCTACAACTTTATCCAACTCCCGCTCTACAAAGTGCTGGATGGTCTCGTCGATAGTGAGAACCAGTTTATCTCCCGGCCGGGGAGGATAAAAGCGGTGAAGGGCCGAGGGTATATCTCTCCCCACCGCATCTTGCTCGATGACGATTCGCCCTGGTACCCCCCGGAGCACCTGATCGTACTCCTTCTCCACCCCCAAAAGGCCCTGGTTATCCACACCGACGAAACCCAAAACGTGGGCGGCCAAGGAGCCGCAGATGTACTGTCGGCGGCTTTCCTCGTAAAGTTCTATTCCCTCCAAGCGCAACTTTCTTATTTTCTGCGCTGTGTGGTAATCCACCTTGCGCTTAAGCCACACGAAAGCCTGCCGACGGGAGAGAAGCTCTTTGAGCTTTTCTTCTGGCATCTCCAGAAGGGGAGCAAGCTCAGCTGCCACCTTCCCTGGATCCTTTATCTGTGGGGGGAAAGCAGCCACCGACTCAGCGCTGACGCTGGTTACCAGCAGCCGACCGTTGCGATCCGTTATATCCCCCCTTTTGGCCTCCACCGGAATGTCCCGCATGCGGTTTTCCTGCGCCTGCTTCTGCAACTCCGCTCCCTTCACTATTTGTAACCAAAAAAGCCTCCCCACCAGGCAGGTGAAGAACAGAAGAGAAGAGAGGAAGAGCAAAGCCAGACGCCGCCTGATTACGATGTTAGCCATCTACGCTCCCCTCTGTCCCAGGTGCGCCGCCAAAAATTGCAGCAACTCTTCCAGCCACCCCCTCCGCCCTTTATTCTCCTCTTGTTTAGCAGCTTCTACCTGATTTGCCGGTGGTAATACAATCTCTCCTGCTGCGGAGGAAGGATAGACCATGCCTAGCTGTTTCTTAGCGATGGCCTCCAGGCGGTCGGGGGCAACCAAGCTTTCCAGGTTGGTTTCCAGCAACTGGTTTTCGGCCCGCAAACGATCGATCGACTTCTCCAGCGCCTGCAGTCGAAAGCCCACCAGAGCTATCTGGGCCTGACAGTAAACCAGAGTGGTACACAAGAGGAAGCCCAGAAGAAGCAGAGAGCAGGCTTTCAGCCGCGAAACCTGAGCAAGCCTCTTGGCAGGCTTCCTTCTAGGCTTAGTACTCCTCTCCGGACCCCTTTGGGGCAGAGAGGGAGTCTGCCTTTCTTGCGCCGCTATCAACTTATTCGCCTCCCTCCGGGTTTAGAATTTTCTCCGCCGCACGCAACTTGCAGCTCGACGCCCGGGGATTCCGCTCCATCTCTTCTGGCGAAGGGGTCAACGGCTTTTTAGTAAGGGGGCGAAGGTAGGGGGATCGGCGGAAGAATTCCTTCACCAAGCGATCTTCCAATGAGTGGTAACTCAGCACTACCAGCCTCCCCCCGGGCTTTAAGTGGTCGGCCGCCTGGGGTAAAGAAGCCTTCAAAGCCTCCAGTTCCTGGTTTACCGCTATGCGCAAAGCCTGGAAGGTGCGGCGAGCGGGATGAGGACCCCGGCGCCGAGCGGGGGCCGGGATGGCCTCCTTGATTATCTCCACCAACTGGCCAGTGGTGAGGATGGGTCGGCGGGCCCGGGCCCGCACGATGAAGCGGGCTATTCTTTTGGCCCATCTTTCCTCGCCGAACTCCCGTATGATGCGGGCCAGCTCTTCCTCTTCCAGCCGATTCACCAGGTCGGCCGCCGTGATGGGAGAAGAAGGATCAAAACGCATGTCTAAAGGAGCGTCCTCGCGGTAGGTGAAGCCCCTCTCCGGTCGGTCCAACTGATAGGAGGAAACTCCTAGATCGTAAAGGACTCCGTCCACTTCCTTCACTCCTAACCCCGCTAGCACCTCCGCTAGGTCGGCAAAGCTGGCGTGGACCAGGTGCACGCGGGGGTCGCTTCCCAGCCGCTCCCGGGCAAAAGAGAGCGCTTCTGGATCCCGGTCAAGCCCGATGAGCCGGCCCTCATTTCCTATGAGGGCCAAGATAGCCGCCGCATGTCCTCCACCCCCCACAGTGCAGTCCACGTAGAGCCCCCCTGGCTTAACCGCCAGGTAGGCCAGCACTTCCTTCACCATTACCGGCTCGTGAAAAAACCCTTCCGGCAGAGCCTTTGGCCCCCTTTACCCTTCCTGGCCGGTGGAAAAAGCCACCAGCTTGGCCGCCAGTTCCTCGTACACCGCCTGAGTATCAGCCTGATAACGTTCCCATAGTTCCTGAGCCCAAAACTCCACCCGGTTGGCCACTCCTAGTATGACCACTTCGCGCTGGAGTTGGGCGTACTCGCGGAGATAGGGGGGAATCAAAACCCGTCCCTGCCGGTCGACCTCCAGCTCCGCCGCCCCGGCAAAGAAAAGGCGGGCAAAAGCCCGGACCTCCGGTTGGGTGAAAGGTAGCTTTAATAGCTTTTCTTCTAGCTTGGCAAATTCTGAAACCGAAAAACCGAAAAGGCAACCTTCCAGTCCCTTGGTAATCACGAAGCACTCTCCTAGACCTTCGCGCAAACGGGCCGGGATAAAAAGCCGCCCCTTGTTGTCCAGGGTGTGGACGTAGGTCCCGATAAACACCGGCAGTTTCTCCCCACTTATCCCCACCTTCACCCACCTGAATTCGCCGGGCAGAAAAAAATTCCTTCCGACCCGGTCCCAGCAAATTTTGCCGGGGTGTAAATTCCGACCGAAGTCCTTACAACCGGGCGTACTAAAGTCCCGGGTGGAAAGACATACTACCTAAAAAAGTGCACCCAAAGGGAGGAGAAGCAATGTATCGTTGGCAGGAAATCCAGGACCACCTGAACCGCCTGCGTCAGGAGATCAACAACATAAGCCAGATGGTGATGCAGCTGAGCCAGGCCGAAAGTCAGGCACAAAACCAACTTGCCCGGCTGAGCCAGACCGAAGGTATGAATAGCCAGCAACTGCAACGCATTCACCAGATATGCTTGAGCCTGCACAACGAAATTAACGCTCTGGCCAGCGCCACTCAGGCAATGATGCCCGGGGCCGCGATGCCTGGACAGTGGGGAGGCATGGGGACTCAGACCTGGACCCCAGGAATGAGTTACGGGGGCAGCATGGCTTACCGCACCGAGGAGACCAGCATCCGTAGCGATGTGGGAAACCTGGAGCAAAAGCGCGATCTTTAAGGAAATGAAGAGGGGAGGTCCGACAAAGACCTCCCCTCTTCTTTCTTTTAGAACCG
This sequence comes from Ammonifex thiophilus, assembly GCF_003368535.1. GTDB lineage: Bacteria > Bacillota > Desulfotomaculia > Desulfotomaculales > Ammonificaceae > Ammonifex > Ammonifex thiophilus. The sequence goes on along the minus strand of NZ_QSLN01000008.1, from coordinate 41,283 downwards.
TTCCCTTCTATCTACTTTTGTGTTATTGTATAGGCAAAAAGGGGAGGTAAAGGAAATGATTAAGCTTTTGCGGGAGGGAACTACTTACACCCAGAAAGACGTCATTGAAATGCTGTCCGAGTTTTCCGCTTTCAAAGACCGGGTAGCCAAAAAATTCCGGGAGGTGGCCAAGGAGCTGGAGGGAAAGAGTAACGAGCACGAGTTGTGGGTAAACCTTTTCCTCATCGCCAGCGATTACGCTGACGACTGGCTTGCCCGCCGCCAGCGCCAGGAAGTGGCCCTGCAAAAGATCTCCTAGGAGGGATTGCGGCCCCCCGGTCAAGCGTGGTAAAATACGCACGTCATACGAGGCGAAACCACCGGAGTGCTAGGGGGAAGAGAAGTGGCTAAAAAATCTTCGCTTAAGCGGCTGCGCCAAATTCGCAAGCGCACCTTGCGCAACAAGATGCTACGCTCGGCCTTGAAGACAGCCATCAAAAAATTCGAACAGGCTTTGGCGCAGGGAGCTCCCGATGTGGAGGAAAAGCTGCGGGCCGCCCTGCGGGCCATCGACAAGGCCCGGACGAAGGGCATCTTGCACCGCAACACTGCGGCGCGCAAGAAATCGCGCCTTATGCGTAAGTATAACCAGGCCAAGCTGGTCGCCAGCTAACCAGCCCCAGCCATAAGCCAAGCCTGCCACAGGTTGCGCTCCAGTCCCAGCCAGAAATCCTCTCGCCCGCTTTTGAAGGCGGCGTCCAGTTCTACCAACTGCAAGAAGAGCTGCTGGGCCTGTCCGCGGGGAAAACATCGGGCATGGCCCAATACCTTTTTAGCCACCCAGAGGGGTATTTTCCCTTCCTGGGCCAGCCTTTCTTCTCCTCCTCCCTCTGCTAAGATCTCCTGGGCCAGGAGCAGGAGACGCAGCTGCCGCAAAAAGAGGGCCAGAACCACTCCCGGGGGTTCCTTTTCCGCCAACACGCGGAGGCGGCTGAGGGCTCTCAGGTACTGCCGCTGGCTCAGATCGTCGGTCACGCGGAAAAGGAGTTCCTCTGGCGGAGGAGTTACCACTTCCTCCACCAGAGAGGAGGTAATTTCCTTTCGCTCCCCGGCGTAGTTCAGAACCTTCTCCCATTCCTGCCGCAGGAGGAAGAGATCCTGCCCCACACTCAAGAGTAGCCGGGCAGCTTCGGGAGCAATCTGCTTCCCAGCCTCACGAGCGCGCTTCTGCAGCCAGCGTAAAAGGTCGGAGGAAGAAAGATAAGCAAACTCTATTATCTTGCCTTTCTCAGCTAGCAAGCGGATAAGACCCTGCCTCTGCCGGTCGATCGGGGCCGTGGTGCAGAAGATGAGACAGGTAGTGGGAGAAGGATGGCGCAGGTAAGCAAGCAAGGCCCGATCCGCCTGCCTCCTGCCTGCGGCGAAATAAGGGGCGTTGTCTACCACCACCAGGCGCCACTGGGCCAGCACCGGCGGGGTACTGGCCGCGGCGGCCACCTGTTCGCCTGAAGCCTCCTCTCCGTCCAGCCGGACGAAGTCGAAGGGGTTGTCCTCCCCCACCAGCAGGACCCTGAACCAGCGCACGGCCTCCTTCTGCAGGTAGCGCTCCGGCCCCCAAAAGAGGTAGAAGGGACGAATCTCCTGCCGCTTTAGCTCTTCTAAAAGCTCAAGAAAGTACTGCACCTTAGCTTTCCCCCAGTTCGCGCTTTACCGCCGCTACCTTCCCTTCCAGGCTAAGCTCTTTGTCCCGGCGTTCATCGATCTTAACGGTAGTCACCACCCGCTGCACCCCCGCCGCGAAGGGGGCCAGGTGCATTTTCCGCACCAACTCTAGAATCTCTTCCAGCTCCCCCTCCACCAAAGTCCCCATGGCGGTTATCTCGTGCTTAAGGCCGCTTTCCTGGACGATTTTCACGCACTCGGCGACGTAACGCCCCACGCTGGGCGAACCCGTTCCCAGAGGAACCACCGAAATCTCAGCCACTACCATCTTTTTCGCCCCCCGTGGCCAAGCCTCTCCCCACGTTTCTTAAATTTTATCACGCCCCGAAAAAGTCTTGCGCCCTCTCTTTAAGAGAGGGCGCGCACCTGGTGAAGAAGCCTAGCTCAACTCTTCCCACTTGGAGCGGTAGAAAGCGCAAAATTCCTCGCCCAACTTAGTCAGGCTGCAAATCTTACTCTTGCCCTCGGCGGTCACGTCCACCAATCCCAGGGCGTAAAGTTGCATCACCACGTGATCAAGAACTGCCCGTTTCACCCGGGCCATGAGCGAGAGCTCCTCTTTGTTCATGCGCCCACCGTCACCCAAAGCGCGCAGCACCCGCCAAGCTTCCTCCGGGAGGCGGTGGTTGACGTAGGAGAAGTACTCGGAAAGAGGAGTCGCTAAGCTCAGCAAGGGGTCTTCCCTCCTCCAACCAAATAATTAACTTTTCGGCTTTTATTATGCTCCGGTTCACAGTTTTTTATTAGCGATTAAAAGTCGCCTTCGGTAGAGAAAAGACCCCTTAAAGGCGAGCCAGATACCGTTCTAGGGCATCCTCCCAAGAAGGCAAGCTGTAGCCTAGGTACTCTTTAAGGGGAAAGGTATCCAGAACCGTGTAGCGGGGGCGGCGGGCCGGACGGGGAAAATCCTCGCTGCGACAGGGGACAACGTTAGCCTTGATGCCGGCCAGGCGCACAGCGCTGCAGGCCAGTTCGTACCAGGAAGCTTTTCCCCCGTTGGTCACGTGGAAAGTCCCTCTGGCTCCAGCCAGGATGAGGTCGGTGATGGCTCGAGCGGCATCCGGGGTATAGGTGGGAGAGCCGTACTGGTCTTCCACCACCTTTATTTCTCCCTCGGCTTCCGCCAAGCGCAAAATCATACTCACGAAATTGCGCCCGGTGCCGAAAAGCCAACTGATCCGCACGATCAGGTAATCTCCGCCCTCCTCTCTTATTGCCGCCTCCCCCCAGTACTTGCTCTCTCCGTAGCGGTTTATAGGACGAGGAGGATCGTAAACGTGGTAAGGCTCTCCTTTTTCCCCGTCGAAGACATAATCAGTGCTTATGTGCACCAGCTTGGCCTCACTGGCAGCACAAAGGGAAGCCAGATACTTAACCGCCAGGCCGTTTACCAAAAAGGCCCGCCGGGGATCCTCCTCGGCCCCGTCCACATCGGTGTAAGCGGCGCAATTAACCACCACCCGAGGCCGGTACTCCCTGAGAACTTCCGCCACCGCCTTGCGCGAAGTTATATCTAGCTGCTGCCGCGCCAGCCCGATCACGTCAAAGCCACGTCCTTCCAACTCTTTAACCATGGCGCGCCCTAGGCGCCCTGCAGCTCCCGTCACCAGCACCCGCATAAAATCCCTCCTCATTCGACCCACTCTAAGGGTGGAAGATGGGGAATGATTCCCTGGCGGTGTCCCTCCTCCAGCAAAAGCCTCACCGCCTCTTTTCCTTTCGGCCCCAAGTCGAGCGTCCAGGAGTTGACGTACATCCCCACGAAGCGATCGGCCTCTTTTCGCTCCAGCCCCCGGGCAAAGGAAAGAGCGTAGTTTAGGCTTTCTTCCCGATGGGCCAGAGACCAAGCAATGGCTTCGCGTAGAAGGGAAGCCAGAAGAGAAGCTTTTTCCTGGTGGCGCCGGTGCAGTACGTTCCCCCCTAGAGGCAGGGGGAGACCGGTTTTTTCTCGCCACCATACTCCCAGATCGACCACAAGTTTTAGCCCCTCACGGGCATAGGTCAGCTGCCCTTCGTGAATCAGAAGACCCGCCGGCACCTCTCCCGACTTGACCGCCTCACCTATGCGGTCGAAAGGAAGAGTGACCGTCCGCACCTCTGGGGACCAGAGTTTGAGGGCCAGGTAAGCCGTAGTCCACTCCCCCGGAACGGCCACCAAGGAAGGAGTTCCCTTTACCTCTTCCCGCGTCACCACCACGGGACCGTAACCATCCCCCACACTGGCCCCGCAGGAGAGCAAGAGATAGTGCCGGGCCACATAAGGGTAGGCGTGGAAGGATATGGCCGAGAGATCGTAGGTCCCCTCCCTGGCCGCTCGGTTGAGCGTTTCGATGTCGGCCAGCACGTGCCGGAAAGTGAAGCCCTGGGTGTCGATCTTCCCTAGGCTTAGAGCGGCAAACATAAAGGCGTCGTCCGCATCCGGGCTGTGAGCCAAAGTAAGCTCCAAGGACTGCTCGCTCCTTTCCTCAAGGCTCGCTTTAACAGGACTTCTACAAAACTCGTTTCACCCCCTCCTCAGAACGGAGGAAATACTTCGGCACCGGGAGAAACTAAAGGTAAACGACGCTAAAGGGGGACCTTTATGGCAAAGATCGCCATCATCGGAGCAGGATCGGTAGGAGCCACTGCCGCCTACGCGCTTATAGCCAGCGGGCTAGGAGAAGAGATAGTGCTCATAGACGTAAATCGCGCCAAAGCCGAAGGAGAAGCCCTGGACCTGGGAGACAGCACCGCCTTCACTACCCCGGTTAAGATCTACGCAGGGGATTATTCGGATGTCGGCAATGCCGATCTTATTATTTTCGCCGCCGGGGCCAATCAGCGCCCCGGTGAGACACGGCTCGATCTCACCCAGCGCAATGTGGCCGTGCTGAAAGAGGTGGCAGGAAAGCTGGCCGTCCACTGGCGAGGGGGCATTTTGCTGATGGTGACCAACCCCGTGGACGTACTGACCTACGTGGCCTCGCGCCTGCTCGACCTCGATCCTCGACGCGTTCTAGGCACAGGAACCATTTTAGACAGCGCCCGCTTCCGCTACGCCCTAAGCCAGTATACCGGGGTGGATGCCCGCAACCTACACGCCTACGTCATCGGCGAACACGGAGATACGGCCGTTCTCCTGTGGAGCCGGGCCACCGTGGCCGGCATACCCTTGGAAGACTTTTGTCAACAGCGCGGCCTAAAACCGCCAGATAAGGAGCAAATCGACCAGTATGTGCGCCAAGCCGCCTACCGCATCATCGAGCGCAAAGGAGCCACCTACTATGCCATCGGGCTCGGGATCCGCCGCCTCTGCGAGGCCATACTCAAGAACCAGCATAGTGTGCTAACCGTCACCGGTCCGGTGGAGGGAACCTACGGGTACGAAGGGGTGGCCTTCAGCCTGCCTACCGTGGTGGGCAGAGAAGGACGACTCTTCACCCTTGAGCTCCCCCTTTCTTCCAGGGAAGAAGAAGAGCTCAGGCGCTCGGTGGACACGCTTCTAAAGGCACAAGCCGAGGTAGGTTTCTAAGAGCCTACCTCGGCCACATAGTATTCGAGAAAGGTGAGGAGCTCTTCCTTGAGCTTGTTCTGCTGGTAGATGCCCCAGCCAGCTGTGAGCATGAGGGGAGAAAAGATGAGCACCCCTGCTGCTCCTGCTGCTGCCTTATCAAGCCAGCGAGTGACTTGAGTGGAAACCTCCACTCCTTCTCCGCGCGGGCGCAGGTAAACGGTAAAGGCGGCGGACATGCCTGCCACCTGCGCCCACGTCCCTCCCTTGCGGGCCTGCACCACCACCCCGGTCTCGTCCTTGAGCCTCTGGGTCTCAAAACCCCGCCTTTTGAACCACAGCTCCACCGCCTGCCCCAGGTGTTCAGGGGTGAGTGAAGTACGATAAATGCGCAGGCTCAATTTTTAAGCCACCACCTATCTTCAAAGGATTAGCATGGCATCCCCGAAGCTAAAAAAACGGTAGCGCAAGCGTACGGCTTCAGCGTACGCGCGCAGGATTTTTTCCCTCCCGGCAAAAGCCGCCACCAGCATGAGGAGTGTGGAGCCGGGGAGGTGAAAGTTAGTCACCAGGGCGTCTATCACCTTGAAGCGGTAGCCTGGATAGATGAAAAGGTCAGTAAAGCCTCTCCCGGCTCGTACGAGTCCCCGCTCGTCGGCCACCGACTCCAGGCAGCGAACTACCGTGGTCCCCACCGCCACTATCCTCCTTCCCTCTCTCTTGGCTCGGTTCACAGCTTCGGCCGTAGCCTCCGGGAGATGGTACTCCTCCGAGTGCATGCGGTGGGCGGTTATGTCTTCCTCCTTGACCGGGCGAAAGGTATCTAGCCCTATATGCAGGGTGAGGGTTACCACTTCCACTCCCTTTTCTTGAAGCTTTTGCAAAAGCTCCGGGGTGAAGTGAAGTCCGGCCGTCGGCGCGGCAGCCGAGCCAGGCTCAGAAGCGTAGACCGTCTGATAGCGCTCCGGCTCAGCCAGCTTCCTTTTTATATAGGGAGGGAGAGGAATCTCCCCTAGCCGGTGCAGCAAAGAGAAAAAATCCCCTTCGCAGGTAAACCGGATGAGTCTCCCCCCACTTCCCAGGCGGCTCAGGACCTCCCCCCGCAAAAGCCCCCCACCGAACACTATCCGGGTGCCCTCCGGCACCCGGCGCCCGGGGCGGACCAGCACCTCCCACAAGTCCGGTTCCAGCTGTCTCAGCAGCAAGACCTCCACTTTCCCGCCAGTGCCTTCTTTCGCGCCGTAAAGGCGCGCCGGCAAAACGCGGGTGCGGTTGAGCACCAGAACGTCCCCGGGCACCAGGTACTCTGGCAGGTCGCGGAAAAGCCGATGCTCGAACTCCTCCCGGTCGCGGTAAACCACCATGAGACGCGACTTGTCTCTTTCCGGCAAAGGTTCCTGGGCAATGAGCTCCTTGGGCAAATAGTACTCGAAATCGCTGCGCTTAAGCGCCACCGCCATTTTAACCTCCAGGCACTATTTTAACACTCTCCGTCTGTCTCAATTGACAAATTCTCTAGCCGAAAGTTAAAATGAAGCCAATCGCAAGCTCTTTAAAGGAGGTTTTCGTCCATGCAGAAGATCCTGGTGCCGATAGACGGCTCGGAAAACTCCCTGCGCGCCCTACGGGAAGGGATTAAATTGGCGCGGATAAGCAACCAGGCCAAGCTCACCATTCTCACTGTGGCACCGCCGATAGACCCCACTTTCGAGTACGGCCCCTGGCTTACTCGGGAGCAGGTGGAGGAGGCCGAAAAGAGGGCTGCGGAAAAGATACTGGACGAGGCAGAAAAGATAGTTAAGGAAGAAGGATACCAGGCAGACAAGGTAGTGCTAGTAGGGGACGCGGGGCAAGAAATAGCCAACTACGCGGCCCAAAAAGGCTACGACCTTATAGTCATGGGCAGCCGGGGCATGAGCCCCCTCAAAGGAATATTTTTAGGGAGCGTGAGCACTAAGGTCATCGCCCTCGCTCCCTGCCCGGTTGTGATCGTGAAGTGAAAGGCTCCCAGCCTTTAAGACAGCCGGGCAGCCAAAAAGCTCAAAAGGTAAAGAAAGGCCAGCGAACCAGCAGTCAAAGCCAAAACCCAAAGGTCGGTGGTAGAAAGCTCGACTCTATCGGCCAGATGATGCCAGAAGGTTTGCTTATTCTCGCTTACCGCTCCTAACCCCAACGCTCTTTCCTTCATCAACTCTTCCTCCTCCGGGAAAAATTAGGCGCGACCGCCGGTTTTCACCCCCCCGGCGGTCTACCACGATAGAGGGTTTCGCTTTTTATCTCTTGCAAAAAGCGTGCCACAACTCCTGCCCTTTCCGTCACTTATTTTTCCCCGCAAGGAGGAAAAGCCGCCGCCTAAAATCTGAACACCGGTGTTCATAAGGTTAACAACTCTCTCCCGGGGAACGGACAACCTTGCGGGCGAAGACCAGGAAGCCCGTATGCCCTACCATACGATGGTATGGGCGCACGCTCTTCCCCTCTACCTGCCAGTGACGTACCAATACTTCCAAAGACTCTATCAAAGCGAAACTTTCCCTCTCCTCCAGCGCTTTGACCAACTGATCCACCTGAACGATGGAGGGAACGTAAGCGGAGAAAATTCCACCGGGCAAGAGGGTGGCCTCCACCGTATCCAAGGCCCGCCAAGGTTCAGGCACGTCGAGCAAGACTCGATCGAAATTTCTTTCAGGTATAGGCTCGTAGATGTCCCCCAACTTGAGCTCCAGCCCAGGAAGTTCTCCTAGGAAGTTTTTAGCATTCTGCTCTGCCCAGGCCAGCATGTCCTCTCGCACATCGTAGGCCACCACCCTGCCTGTCGGCCCCACCTGGCGCAAAACGGCTATGAGCAAAGCTCCACTCCCCACCCCACCGCAGAGAACCCTCGCTCCGGGGAAAATATCTGCCCAGACCAAGATAGTAGCCACATCCTTGGGATAGATAATCCCGCTTTTACGCGGCATGTTGAGGGTGTACTCCTTAGTAGAGGGATAGAATACCAAAAACTCGCGTCCCAGAGAAGACTTTACCACGGTGCCGGCCGGAGCCCCTATAATTTGGTCGTGGTCGATGTAGCCCCGGTGGGTGTGGAACCTTTTACCTGGGGTCAGTCGTTGCAAAAAATAACTCCCTTTGGGATCGACAAGTATCACTAGGTCGCCTTCCTTGAAAACCAAACCTTTCCCCCCTCCCTACTTCTCCGATAAGTTTAACAAGCCCCTTGCCTCCAGGCCAAGAAGGGAGCAAAATAGAAGCAAGCGAAGCTTGAGAATTTGGTAGTAAGGAGGAAAAGAAGTGGAAGAAGAGCTTTTGCTTCCCCCGGGAATGAAGCCGATAATCCATAACCTGGCCAGTGAGCTCGTGCTCAACCCCGGAGAAGAAAAGGTTTTCCCCGAGCTCAAAAGCCGGCTACTCAACGCCAACTTCCGCATCAAAACCGACGGGAAACTCATCCTCACCCTGGAGGAGAACCAGGACTCGAACTGGGTAGCTACCGACAAGACCGCCTGCCACGAGGGGGTTACCCTCTGGCAGTGCCTGCTTAAAAAGTCCACCTTCCGAGCACGGGTGAAAAACCCTACGAACAGAAAGGTGCAGGTGACCCTGGATGTGCTCATCCCCGAGATCGAGGAATAACTTGCCTCGGCGCGGAACCTTGGTAGCAGTGTGCCTCAGCGGGCAGAAGGGAACCGCCAAGGAACCGGTGGAGATGGGGAAGCTGGTGGCCGACTGGGGCCTGGAAGGGGACGCCCACGCCGGTACGGAGAGGCAGCTTTCCCTTCTTAACGAAGAGAAGGCCCTGCAGCTTACCCGCGCGTACGGTCTACCTTACCGCCCCGGGGTCTTCGCCGAAAACCTGGTGGTGCGCGATCTGGATCTGGATCAGCTTCAACCAGGCGACCGGCTGCGGGTGGGAGAAGCTCTTCTGGAAGTAGTGCAGCGGGGCAAAGAAGCAAAACCCCACCACTACTCCTATCACGGGTTGCGCCTTCTGCCTACAGATGGGATCTTCTGCCGGGTGGTCAAAGGCGGTTTAGTGCGCCAAGGAGATCCGGTGGAGCAAGTGTAGCCGTGAAGGAAGGTCGGTTCTTCCTAGGAACGAGTGGCTATAGCTACTCGCACTGGCGGGGGAAATTTTACCCGCTGGAGCTCGAGCGCGACAAGTGGCTTTCTTTTTACGCCCGGGAGTTCAACGCCGTGGAGCTCAACGTGACCTTCTACCGCTTGCCCCGACCCTCCACTTGGAAAAAGTGGCAGGAGCTAACCCCACCGGCTTTCGCCTTTGCCGTAAAGGGGCACCAGAACATCACCCACCGAAAGCGCCTGCGGGAAGTAGAAGAGGAGCTAGACCGTTTTTTGGCCCATGCTTCTCTGCTGGGAGAAAAGCTTCACCTTGTTCTCTGGCAGCTCCCTCCCGGAGCTCGTGCCGAGGAGGAGCGCCTGGAAAGCTTCTGTCGGCTGCTGAAAAGCCACCCGGTGGCCAGTAACTGCCGGCACGCCTTCGAGTTCCGTCATCCCTCCTGGTTCCGCAACGAGACATACGCGCTTCTGCGCCGCTTCAACTTCGCCCTCTGCTGGGCCGACGCTCCCCGCTGGCCCTGCGTGGAGGAGGTGACCGCTGATTTCGTCTACCTCCGCTTCCATGGACACGAGAGACTCTACGCCTCCTGCTACCCCACCGAAATACTGAACCGCTGGGCGCAAGTCATCCGCCAGCAGCTGAACACCGGGAGAGACGTCTACGCCTTCTTCAACAACGACGCCGCCGGTTACGCCGTGGCCAACGCTCGGGAATTAAGGGAGTTGGTGAAGGCCCTTAACCCCCCAGGCGGCTAAGGTGGTCTATCTCCGGCAAGGAGGAAGGGCGGGAGCGCTTCAAGACTATCGCTTGAGCCAGAAGGCGCACCAGCTCTTCTTCCCCTGCTCCTGCCCGCAACGGGCCTTTCAGGTCCACCTCCCCTCTTCCGAAAAGACAGGGGTGGAGCATACCGGTGGCGCTCAGACGCAGACGGTTGCAGCGGGAGCAGATGTGTCCGCTCATGCCGGCAATGAATCCTACGGTACCCTGCGCTCCGGGAATCCGATAGTAACAGGCCGGGCCAGCACCCTGTAGTTTTTTCACCTCAAGCAGGGGACCGAAATGTTTTTCCAGTCGCGCTCGCACTGCCGCCGCGCTCAGAAAGGCCTCCCGAAACCAGGCACGGGCCGGACCAAAAGGCATGAGCTCGATGAAACGGACGTGCAAAGGACGTTCCAGGGAAAGAGCAGCCAGCTTGATAAGTTCGTCTTCGTTAAACCCTTTTATGACCACCACGTTGAGCTTGACCGGCTCAAGCCCCAGCTCTAAGGCTAGTTCGATTCCCTCCCACACCCGGATAAGTTCTCCTCCCCGCGTGATGAAGCGGTAGCGGTGGGGGTCTAGGGTGTCGAGGCTCACGTTCACCCGCCTAAGCCCCGCTGCCGCCAGTTCCCTGGCCTGCGCCGCCAGAAGAATCCCGTTGGTAGTAAGGGCCAAATCGTCGATCCCCTCGACAGCTGCCAGCTGGGCCACCAGAGAGGAAAGATTTTTGCGCACCAAAGGCTCTCCGCCGGTAAGCCTTACCTTCCTTACTCCTATGCGGGTGGCGGCCCTCACTATCCGGGTGATTTCCTCGAAGCGCAAGATTTCCGCGTGCGCCACTGTCTTTACCCCTTCTGGCGGCAGGCAGTAACGACAGCGCAGGTTACAGCGATCGGTCACCGACACCCGTAAGTAGTTGACCTTCAAAGTATCGCCCCTCTTAATGGGGGAGGGTGCCGTGGGAGAAAAAGGCTAACAGCACGGTGATTATCAGAAGGAAAGCCACCGCTACCAGGTCGAGCGTCACCGTGGGACGGTAGACTCCCAGGATGAGCTGCCGCCGCACCCAGAGAAAGCGAATGGTGGCCAGCACTAGGAGTACCGCCGCCCCGCCCAGCAGTATCTCCCCCATTATTTTCAAGTGCCCCCCGCCAGCCCGTGCAGCCCCGGTCGGAGAGGCCATCTCTATGAGAGAAGTCCAACGAACCAGCACGAAACCAAAAGCGATAAGCGCCAGGCAGGTGCGCACCCAGGCCAGAAAAGTGCGCTCGTTGGCCAGGTGAGCCCGCACGTGCGCCCGCACGGTGAGGTACTCTTCCTCTTTCTTCCCCTTATCTACCGGCTCCTCCGGTCGCATATCAACTCTTCTCCTACCGTTCCCGGCGGAACGAAAACCACCCGGCTGCGCAAACGCATAACCTCCTTGGCGCGGGCCGCCAAGCGCTCTGCCAGCTCCTCCTTAGGCTCTACCCCTTCCGCCAGCTCCGCCTCCAAGGTGAGTTCATCTTTAAAATCGTGCTGGGTGACCACGGCCCGCAAGGCTTTGATTTCCGGAAACTCCTGGGCCAGAGCCTTGACTTGATGGGGGTAAAGGAAAAGACCCCGCACCTTGACTCCCGCCGCCGTACGCCCCAGCACCCCCGCTAGGCGCCTGCCCGGGCGTCCGCAGGGACAGGGCTCGGTTATGAAGGCGCTCAAGTCACCGGTAGCTAGCCGCAGGAGAGGATAGGTGGCATCCATCAAGGTTAGCACCACCTCACCCACCTCCCCTTCTCCCACCGGCTGCCCTGTATCCGGATCCACTATCTCCACGATGACTCCTTGAGCCAGGTGCATCCCTTGCTTAACCGGACACTCGTAGGCCACACAGCCCACGTCCGCCGTCCCGTAGCCCTGGAAAACCTCTACGTCGTATTTGCTCCGTAAAAGCTCTCGGAGCTCCGGGGCCAAATACTCGGCCGTCACCCAAGCCCGCCGAAGCTTGAGCTCCCCTACCAGGTTCATCTCCTCCGCCTTCTTGAGAAGAGAGTAAAGGAAGCTTGGCACCCCGACGTAGCCGGTAACCCCTAGGTCGCGCATCACCTTTACCTGCAGCTCAGTATTTCCTACCCCGGCCGGGACCACCACGCAGCCCAGTTTTTGCAGAGCTTCGTCGAACATGAAGCCAGCCGGAGTGAGATGGTAAGAGAAGGTGACCTGCACGATGTCTCCCGGGCCGAAGCCGGCGGTGCTCAGTGCCTCTTCCCAGCGCCAGTAGTCCTCTTCCCTCCCCTGCGGGTCGTAGATGGGCCCGGGGGAGACGAAGATGCGGCGCAGATGGGAAACTGGAGCAGCTAAGAAACCTCCGAAGGGGGGTTCGGCCTGCTGGCGCTCCCCCAACTCCGTCTTGCGCAAAAGGGGGAGCCTAGGGAGATCGGCCGGGGAGCTCACATCTTCCGGCCTGAGCCCTGCCCGGTCAAAGCGCTCCCTTATCGCCGGAGCTCGTTCGTAGGCGTAGCGGATGAATTCTTGGAAGCTTAAAAAGCTCACGACAGCCACCTCTTGCGCCGTTTGTAGTGTTTGACCTCTCGGTAGCTCTTGCGCCCTTCCGGCGTAAGCCCCAGATAGAACTCCCGCACATCTTCATTTTCTCTAAGCTTCTCCGGTTCTCCTTCCAGGACTATACGCCCGTTTTCCATGACGTAAGCGTAATCGGCCACCGACAAGGCCACCCGCGCGTTCTGCTCCACCACCAAAATGGTGGTCCGCTCCCGGCGGTTTATTTCCTTGACGATGTGGAAGATTTCGCTGACCAACAGGGGCGAAAGGCCCAAAGAAGGCTCGTCCAGCAGAACAAGGTGCGGACGAGACATCAAAGCCCTGCCTATGGCCAGCATCTGCTGCTCCCCACCGGAAAGGTAACCGGCTATCTTCCGTCGCAGTTCCTTAAGACGGGGAAAATAGGAGTAGACCTTCTCCAGGTCCTCTTTTATACCCTGGCGATCGCGCCTGAGACAAGTGGCGGCCAGGAGGTTTTCCTCCACCGTGAGGTGCTCGAAGACATGTCTTCCCTCCAAGACATGAAAGATTCCTTTACGGGACACCTTTTCCGGGTCCCAATTAGTGATATCCTCTCCCTGAAAGATGACCTGCCCGTCGGTAACCTTACCCCGTTCCACTTGCAAAAGACCGGAGATAGCCTTGAGGGTAGTGGTCTTCCCAGCACCGTTGGCCCCCAGCAGGGCCACGATGCTGTGCGGGGGCACTTTAAGCGAAAGCCCCTTGAGCACCAGCACCACGCGGTCGTAGATCACCTCTACGTTGTTGAGCTCTAGCAAGGCTGCACCCCCTTCTTGAGAGTATTTTTGGGGGGCGCCTCTAAGCACCCCCCTGTCCCTACCTGCAGCTTATCCAGTCGGTGATATATACAAACTTGCCGTTTTCCACCCTGGCTAGCCGTATGCGATCCGTACCCCGGTGGCTGGTGGCGGTAAAGGTTATGGGGGCAGACAATCCACCGGTGTCGAAGTCTTTCAAACTCTCTAGGCCCTTGCGCACTCCCTCTCCGGTAAGATTGTTGCCGGCCCGCTTCACCCCTTCCAGCATGATCATGGCCGAGACCCAGCCCTGGATAAACTTCTGGTTTTTATCCTCCAGCTTCTGCCCTTTAGAAGCCAGGTACTCCTTAATGGTCTTGAGCCCGGGAGCATTGTCATAAGGGAAGGCGAAGGGTATGACCCCGATGTAACCTTCCGCCGCCGGGCCGGCCAGCTTGATCACCTTTTCATCCGCCGCCCAGTTGAGCCCAATGAACTGGGTCTTGAGCCCCAACTTTTTGGCGTCCTTTAGCGTGGTAGCGGCCAAGTTGGAAGTGCCCTGGACGATGGCGAAGTCGGCCCCCTTGTTCTTAAGGTCGAGCATCTGCGGGGTGGCGTCCAGCGCGGTCAGCCCCACTATCTCGTCCCCTACTACCTCTATCCCTATCTCCTTGGCAAACTTCTTGGCGTCGTCAATGGGAGAGCGGCCGAAGGGAGTATCGTTGTAAACAAAGGCCACTTTAGGCGGTCCCTGACCCTTCCAGTTATCTTTGATCCACTTGAGGGCCGCCTTGGCCTGATCGGAATAAGAAGCCGCCACCAGGAAGTTGTAAGGGCAGGTCTTGATATCCGCCAGGCTTTCCGCGTAAGAGCCAGAGATGTAAGGGATCTTGTCAGCGGCGATCATGCTTTTCAGCGCCTCGGTATCGCCCGTCCCCCATCCCAGTATGGCGATGACCCGCTCCTGCTTCACCAGGCGGTTGTAGGCCTCTACCGCCCGATTCTTGTCGTAGGCGTAGTCAATCTCCTTGAGCTCCACCTTGCGGCCGTTAATACCGCCGTGCTGGTTCACATAGTCGATGTAAGCCCGCACACCCTCAGCGTAAGGGACTCCTACATCGGAAGTGGCGCCGGTAAGGTCGAAGATCCCGCCGATCTTAATGGGACCTTCGGCCGAGGGAGCGGCACCTTTGCCACCACAGCCGGCAACCACCACCAACCCCAAAACCATAACCGCCAAAATCAACCACCGGTAACGCTGCATCTTCTTCCCTCCTTGTCCGGAATGTTTGGCTTAGGTCTGCAGCCTCCACCCGTACACTTCAAGAAGACTCCCACCTCCCCTTAGTAAGAAAAGGGCCACAGGCGGAAGTAGTCTTTAATGTGCCGCCAGAGCTTGGCCAGGCCCTGAGGCTCGAAGATCAAAAAGAGGATGATCACTAAACCGAAAAGAGCTGTCTGGCAGGCCGAGAGAAGGTTGACCATCTGGGGGAGGACGCCCTGCAGGGCTTGAGCCAGGTAACTCAAGGCTATGGGGAGCAAGGAAACGAAGGCCGCCCCGTAAACCGAGCCCAGGACGTCTCCCAGTCCTCCGATGACGATCATAGCCAGAAATTGGATGGAAACGTCCAGGGTGAACTGCTCCGGGGTGACCACACGGGTATAAGCGGCCAACATTCCTCCCGCCAGGCCGGCGTAGAAGGAGCTCAGGAAGAAGGCCCGGAGCTTGTAGCCGAAGAGGTCCACCCCCAGCATGGCCGCGGCCAAATCCCGATCCCTTATGGCCATGAAGGCTCGCCCTACCCGGCTGCGGGAAAGGTTAAGGGCGAAGATGACCCCGGCCATCGTCAGGGCCAAGGTTACGTAGTAGAAGACGGTGTCGTCGGCCAAAGAGAGAGGTCCTAGGCTCGGGGGGGTAAGAACCAGCCCGGCTGCCCCTCCGGTTATGGGTTCAAGCCGCACAAAGGCAAAGTCCAGTATAACCTGAGCCGCCAGGGTTGCTATGGCCAAGTAAAGCCCTTTCAAGCGCAGGGAAGGAAGGCCAAAAAAAGCCCCCACCAGAGCCGCCGCCAGCCCGCCCAGAGGTAAGGCCAACCAGAAGGAAAGCCCCAGCTTGGTGGTAAGCGCCCCCACCGCATAGGCTCCCACGCCCATAAAGGCAGCGTGCCCCACCGATATCTGCCCGGCAAAGCCGGTGAGCAGATTAAGTCCCACCGCTCCCAGGGCCATGATGGCCACCTGACTAGCTATGCGCAGAGGATAAGGTCCAACCAGCCAGGGAAGGGCCAGAAGCAGAGCGAAAAGGCAGAGCACTTTAATTTTGGCCGCTCGCGAGGGGAGAAAAGCCTGGTCTTCCTCGTAGCGGGTGAAGAAAAGGCCGCAGTTGGTCGTCCAGGGAAAGCGTAACCGCATCCTCTACACCCTTTCGATGATTTCCTCGCCAAAGAGCCCGTAGGGCCTCACCAGCAACACCAGGAGCAAAATGACGAAGGGAACCACTTCCCTGAGCCCTCCACCTACCAAGGGGTCGAGGTATCCGCCCACAAAGCTTTCGATGAGGCCGATGACAAAGCCTCCTACCACGGCGCCGGGCACGCTTTCTAGTCCTCCCAAGATCACCACCGGCAGGACCTTAAGCCCCAGAGAGGCTAAGGAGGCGTTGACCCCGTTGATGTTGCCCAGGAGAATGCCTCCCACCGCCGCTACTACCGCTGCGATGGCCCAAGTGATCCCGAAAACTCGCTTGACACTTATGCCCACCGAAAGGGCCGCCTGCTGGTCATCCGCCACCGCCCGCATCACAATACCGGTAGTGGTGAACTTGAAAAAGAGGGAAAGCAAGAGTAAAAGGAGTACGGCCAATCCCAGCGACCACAGGTAAACGGCCGAAACGCTCACCCCACCTAAGGATACCGGCTCCTGGGGGAAAATCGGGGGAAAGACGCGGGTGTCGGTTCCCCAAAGGGCTTGGAATATACCGCGCATTAAGGCGGACAAACCCAGAGTCACCATGATAACTGAAATCACCGGCTCCCCGATGAGGGGGCGCAAAACTAACCGTTCCACCACAAGCCCCGCCAGCGCAGCCACCGCCAGGGTCAGAATTACGGCGGGAAGGAAGGGGACTTTGTAGGTTGTCACCAAGGTCAGAGCCACATAGGCTCCCAGCAGCAAAAACTCTCCCTGCGCGAAATTGAGACAGCCGCTGGCCTTGTAGATCAGTACAAAGCCCAAAGCCACCAGAGCGTAAATACTGCCTATGGCCAGACCGGTAAGCAAAAGCTGCCAGAACATCTATTTCCCCTCCTCCGGCTCCAGCACCCTGAGCTGGGTCTTGACTATACCTTCCCTTCCGTCCCGGTACTTCACCTTGGCTTCCACCGGAATCTCCTTGGCCCCGGCGTACATCCCCTCTATGAGCTCGGCGTACTTTCTTGCCACAAACCCCAGGCGCACCTTGCGGGTACGGGTAAGCTCCTCGTCATCGGCATCTAGCTCCTTGTGCAGGATGACGAATTTCTTCACCCGCACCGCCGGAGGGAGCTCTTGGTTTACCCGGCGCACCTCTCTGCAGATGAGCTCCTGCACCTCTGGCTTTTGGGTGAGGTCCACATAGGTAGTGTAGGGAATGCGGTGGGTCTCCGCCCAGCGCCCCACGTTAGCCGGATCGATATTTATAAGGGCGACCACGTAAGGCCGGTCCTGCCCTATTACCACCGCCTCCTTTATGTAGGGGGAGAACTTTAGACGGTTGCTTATGTACTGAGGAGAGAAGATACTCCCATCCTCTAGCCGGATCACATCTTTTAACCGATCGATGACCACCAGATGCCCGTCTTCATCCAGGTATCCCGCATCGCCAGAGTGCAGCCAGCCGTCAGCCAAAGCTTCCGCCGTGGCCTCGGGATTTTTATAGTAACCGACGAACACCGCCGGGCTGCGGGATAAAATCTCTCCTTCAGGGGAAATGCAGATCTCCGTCTCCGGCAGGGGCTTGCCCACCGTGTGAAACTTAATGTCCCCGTCCCGGTGCACCACGGAAATGCCGGCAATCTCCGTCTGGCCGTAGATCTGTTTGAGGTTGACTCCTATGGCGTGGAAAAAGCGGAAGACATCCGGCCCCAGGGCCGCCCCGCCCGTGTAGGCTCGCCGTAACCGACAGAACCCCAGATGATCCTTTATGGCGCTGAAAACCAAAAACTCTCCCAAGGCGTTCAGTACCCTTAGGCCCAAGGAAGGGGTCTTCTTGGCAAAGCGGGTATCGGCCACCCGGTAGCCCACCTGCAGAAAGAAGTGATAGAGCTTACGCTTAAGCCAAGTGGAGTCCTCCATCTTCACCTGAATACTGGATACCAAATCTTCGTAAATGCGGGGAGGAGAGAACATCACATGGGGGCCGATCTCCCGCAGGTTCTCCCTTACCGTATCCGTTTCCTCCGGGAAGTTGACCGTAAAGCCCACCCAGAGGGCGGAAGAGACGGTCATCATTTGTTCCCCCATCCAGGCCAGCGGGAGGAAAGAAAGGTACTCGTCCCCCGGCTCCAGCGGGTCCACCGCCATGAGGTTACGCGCCATGCTCAGCATGTTGCGGTGGGTGAGCATAGCTCCCTTGGGAGGACCGGTAGTGCCCGAGGTGTAAGCGATTACCGCCAAATCGTCCCCTTTCCCTTCGGCCACCATAGCCTCAAAAAGGCCCGGCCGCTTCTTAGCCAGCTCCTCCCCCATTTTCTCCACTTCGGGAAAAGAAAGGAGCAAAGGATCGCGGTAGTTGCGCAGGCCCCGGGGTTCGTAGTAGATGACCTTCTCCAGGTGCGGCAACTCCCCTTTGACCTCTAGAAGCTTGTCTACCTGCTCTTGGTCTTCCGCCACTACGAAACGGGCATCGGAGTGGCAGACGATATAGGCTACCTCGCGCGGGAGTGAGTCCTGGTAGATGCCCACCGCCACCCCGCCGGCTGCCTGGGCCGCCAGCTCAGCGTACACCCATTCCGGACGGTTGTCTCCTATGATGGCCAGCTTATCCCCCCGCTTAAAGCCCAGGGCACAAAGCCCCAGACAGAAGCGGCGCACATGGTCGAGATACTCTTCCCAGGTAATCGTCTGCCATATGCCGAACTCCTTTTCCCGCAGGGCCACCCGCTTGCCGAAACGCTGCGCGTTGCGGTACAGGAGCTGAGGAAAAGTCTCTTCCCGCATCTTGACTGCTCTCATGCCTCCTCTGCCAGCTGCCCCCCCAGGTAGGCCTCCACCACCCGGGGATTCTGTTTAATTTCTTCCGGCAGACCCTCGGCGATCTTACGGCCGAAATCGAAAACCGCCACCCGGTCTGAAAGATCCATGACCACTCCCATGTCGTGCTCGATGAGCACCAGGGTAACCCCCCACTCCTCCGCTATATCGAGGATGAAGCGGGCCATATCCTCCTTCTCTTCCACGTTCATCCCCGCCATAGGCTCATCCAGGAGCAAAAGCTTCGGTTCCAGCGCTAGGGCCCGGGCCAGCTCCACCCGCTTTTGCAGCCCGTAAGACAGAGAGCCCACCACCCGGTTCCTTATAAACTCGATCTCCAAAAAGTCGATGATCTCTTCTACCCGGCGGCGGTGGCGTACCTCCTCCTTCTGAGCTAGGCCCCAGTAAATGCCCCCCGCCAGTATGCCGGAGCGCAGGTGAACGTGACGCCCCAGCATGATGTTGTCCAGAACGGTCATGTGCTTGAAAAGCTCTATGTTTTGGAAGGTGCGGGCTATTCCCAGAGCGGCCCGCCGGTGGGGGGACAGGCGGGTGATGTCCCGCCCTTCAAAAAAGATGCGGCCGCCAGAGGGACGGTAAAGGCCGCTTATGCAGTTAAGGAAGCTGGTCTTACCGGCCCCGTTAGGGCCGATTATGGCCAAAATCTCCCCTTTTCGCACGGTAAGATCAATGTTGGTTAAAGCCGCCACGCCGCCGAAATGAAGTGACAAGTTCTCTACCACCAGAAGTTCCTGCTGCAAGGGGCCGAAACTCCTTTGCTTCTCGGATTATAATTGACGATTATTCCACTCTCGTCCCGAAAATCCTCTCAGCCTCACCGTTTTCTAAAACCGCCACTCCAGACCGCAGAGAGTTAAGGCCTGCCGCCACCCGACCCAGCCAGACCCGCATATCCTGCTGGGAGTTGACGAGCATGGTGAGGGCCCGGGCTATCCGGCCCTCCACTTCTTCCTGCAGACCGCGCAGCCCTTCCTCTAGGGAGGACAGGGCGGCGTCCAAGCGCCGAAGATCCAGGCTGCGAGCGTACCGCAGCACTACCTGGTAGATCAGCAGGAGGTAGGGAAAGAAGAGACTGTAACTCACCAGCACCACGTTGAACTGGTAGACCAGAGACTGAACCCCGCTACTCAGCTCGAACACGGCATCGGGCACTACTACCAGCCCAAAGTTGGGGGTGAGGGAAGGATCGAGGTATTTCTTGAGTTCCCGCGCTTTAGCCACCACCACCTCCTCAATTTGCCGTCTGATCCTTTGTCGCTTTTCAGGATCCTCGGCCTGGTGGAACTCTTCCAGCAGGTTGGTGGCCGGCCACTTGCTGTCGATGGGCAGCACCAAACCATTGGGTAGGCGCAGGCCAAACTCCACCACCCGGTTGCCCACGCGGAAATTGCGCACCTGCCATTCCGGAGGGAGCTGGGAGAAGAGGAGGTCCAGGACATTTTCCCCCGCCGCCCCCTTGCTGCGGCTACCCGCCAGGACCAACTCCAGGCGCCGCAGCACCTCCAACATTTGCCCTCCCTTTTCCGCCTGGGCGTGCGTATGTCCTCGCAGCTCGGCCAGCAACTCCAGGGCCCGGCCTAATTCTTGCCCCAGCCGGTGCGTCACTTCTTGCAGGCTACCTGTGAGGGTTCCCGTACGAGCCAGATCGGTACTAATACCTTGGAGACTCTGCCGTAAGGCGCTTTGCTGCTCCTCCAGCCAGTGCAGGCGCTCTCCCACCTTTTTCACCTGCCAGGCTAGGAAGAAGAGGAGCGGGATCCCCACCAGCACAAGTACCGCTTCTACGCTCACGGACCCTCTCTCCTCCGGTCTCTTGTTAACTAAGGATTTTACCCGGCTTGAGGGTTCAAAGTCTAGCCCCCAGACATGAGAAGGCGTTAAGCGTGGTACAATGGAAAAAAGTTTTGCCCGAAAGGAGATGGGTTCTCTTTGGATCAAGAAAAGCTGCTGGAGGAACTCGTCCATCCCGCCGACACCAAGATGGTACTGGTGGTGCTTGACGGGCTGGGAGGCCTTCCTTTGCCGGAGAGAGAAGGGAAGACGGAGTTGGAGGCGGCCCATAAGCCCAATCTAGACGCCCTGGCCCGCGTCTCGGAACTGGGCCTAGCCCACCCTGTCCTTCCAGGTATCACCCCGGGGTCGAGCGCTGGACACCTGGCTCTCTTCGGCTATGACCCGATCAAGTACGTCATCGGCCGGGGAGTGCTGGAAGCGTTGGGAATTGACTTCCCGTTAGAGCCGGGTGATATAGCGATAAGAGGAAATTTCGCCACGGCCCGCTTCACCCCCCAGGGCCCCATCATCGTAGACCGCCGCGCCGGGCGCCCCTCCACCGAACATACCGCCTCCGTCTGCCGACGCTTACAAGAGAAAATTCAAAAGATAGAAGACGTGGAGGTCCTAATCCGCCCGGTAAAAGAGCACCGCTTCGTGGTGGTTTTTCGCGGTCCGGGGCTCGATCCTCGAGTAGCGGATACCGACCCGCAAGAGGTGGAGGTCCCCCCTTTACCCCCGCAGCCCCTGGTTCCGGAAGCCGAAAAGACCGCCCGGCTGGCCACCATATTTCTCAACAAGCTGGCCGAAGTGCTCCAGGAGGAACCCGCCACCAACTTCGCCTTGCTGCGCGGCTTCTCCCAGCGCCCGCACCTCAAGCTTTTTGGCGAGCGCTTCCGCCTGAAGGCCGCCGCCATAGCCCTCTACCCCATGTATCGGGGGCTGGCTGCGCTGGTGGGGATGGAAGTCTTGCCGGTAAAGGAGGAAAGCTTGGCTTATCAGCTCGCCGTCCTGAGAGAGTCTTGGCCCAGCTACGACTTTTTCTTCTTCCACGTGAAGGCCACCGACTCGCGGGGAGAGGACGGCGACTGGGAAGGGAAGATTAAGGTTATCGAAGAGTTCGACCGGTATCTACCTCAGATAATGGAACTCAAGCCCGACGTCCTGGTGATTACCGGCGACCACAGTACCCCCGCCCTCCACCGGGCACACAGTTGGCACCCCGTACCCTACTTGCTCTACTCTCGCTGGGCCCGCTACCACCGGGATACTACCGGCTTCGGCGAGCGAGACTGCGCGCAGGGAGCTCTAGGGCACTTCCCCCTGCTCTACAACATGAACCTTATGCTGGCCCATGCCCACCGCCTGGCCAAGTTCAGCGCTTAAAGATTGAGCCCCCGCAGCCCCCAAAAGATAAACCCCACTCCTACCAGGAGGTAAAGGAGGTTGAGGGGGGAGATACGACCGGCCAGGCCCGCCAGGCCCAGGAGGGTGACCAGAAAGAGGATACTGGGGCCCACCAAGCTCATAAGGGCGTTGACCTTGAGCGCCGCTTCTACCCGGCCCCAGTAAAGCATGAGCAAAGCACAGGTGAATTCCAGGATAGAGGAAAGAAAGCGTAAGGAAGCCATGCCCCACACCACCGGATCGTGAACTCGAAACAAGGCTTCATCCTCCGTAAAGGCCGAAATCCCGGTAAAAGATATGTCCGCTCCGGCACCAAAAGACCTGGTATCAAACCCTATCCGCCGGGGAATATTAGAAGCGGTCATGAAAAAGCAAGGCGCGTGGCTTCTGGTAGGCGTTCCTTTCGTCATGGTGCTGGGGAACTCAATGCTCATTCCCGTCCTCCCCAGCTTAAAAAAAGCCCTAGGGATGAGTACTTTCCAGACGGGCTTAGTAATTTCCCTTTTTTCCCTGGCCGCCGGTCTTTCTATTCCCTGGGCAGGCCTTTTAGCCGACCGCGTAGGCCGGCGCCGGGTCCTGCTCCCGGCCCTGGCCTTGTACGCCTTGGGGGGACTGGGGGCGGGCTTCAGTTGTTTCCTCTCCCCCGCCCTGGCCTCCACCTTTCTTCTACTGAGCCGAGCAGTGCAGGGTGTGGGAGCGGCCGGCACGGCGCCAGTAGCCATGGCCATGGTGGGGGATTTAGTCCAGGGAAGCAAGCGCAGCCGGGTTCTGGGCCTTTTTGAAGCGTCCAACGGTCTAGGCAAGATCCTGAGCCCGCTTCTGGGAGCGGCGGCGGGCTTAATCGGTTTCTTCTGGCCTTTCTTCCTCTTCCCCTGCTTCGTTTTTCCTCTCCTTATCCTCCTCTGGTGGTCAGTTCCCGAACCTGAAAGCCGCCCCCAAGCGGCCTCCTTGGAAGCCTACTGGGAAGTTTTAAAGGGTATAGGGCGGCGTAAAGGGGTTTGGCTGGCCGGCATTTTCTTAGCCGGCCTTACCGCTCTACTCACCCTATTTGGCCTCCTTTTCTTCCTCTCCGAGTACTTCGAAACAGCCTGGCGCATAAAAGGGCTGGGGAAAGGAGTACTGCTGGCCTTCCCTACCGGCTGTACCTGTCTCGCCGCTTTCTTAACCGGTAAGCTCATAAAGCCCGGGAGCGGGCTTCCCCGCCTCTTCGCCCTCTCCGGTATGCTCTTGATGGCCCTGTCTTTTGCCGGGCTCATCTTATCCCGGCAGTTCGGACCGCTGGTCCTCTTATCAGGTCTCGCCGGGATAGGCGCAGGTGCTACCCTGAGCTCGCTCAACACCCTGGCCACTTCCAGCGCAGGGCCCCAGGCACGAGGACTGGTGACCTCCCTTTACGGTGGGGTACGCTTCTTAGGGGCGGCCAGTGGGCCTCCCCTCTTTGGTCTGCTCATCCCCCACTCCCTCCCCCTCACCTTCGGCCTTACCGCCGCCCTTTGCTTGCTTTCGGCCCTAGCCCTCTTTTTGGTCAAGCCCGAAGCCGCCGGTCTGCACCCTTAACCGCGCTTCTTGCATACACTGGTCGTGTGACTTGCGCAGTTAAAGGAGCGGAGAAACTTTGCCTGCTGGCGGAATCACCATGGTGCTGGATAAAGGGCTAGGTATACGGGAACTGGAGGACCTGCTTGAGGTGGCCGGCAATTACTTTCATTTCCTGAAATTGGGTTTCGGAACCGCCGGTCTTTACCGCGAAGAAGTGCTACGTCGGAAGACGAGCTTGGCTCGTTCTTTCGGCGTAGAAGTCTATCCGGGAGGAACTTTTCTGGAGATCGCGCTGGCGCAGGGAGAGAAGATAGAGCACTTGCTCGAGCGGTTCTTAGACTTGGGTTTTTCGGCCGTAGAGATCTCCGAAGGAACCGTGTCCTGGGAGAGGCGAATGAGGGAAAGACTGATAAAGCTCGCCCGCCAGGAAGGCTTCACTGTGCTCACCGAGGTGGGCAAAAAGAATCCCCTTTACCCTTTCGACCCGGCCGAAATCGCCCGCCAGATAGCCGCCGACCTGGAAGCTGGAGCCCACTGGGTAATCATCGAGGGGAGAGAACAGGGGCGGCGGGCAGGCATTTATGACGCTCAGGGGAGGATTAAGGAAGGAATCTTCCGGAGCCTCTTGGAAAAGTTAGAAGATCCTAGCCGCCTGATCTGGGAAGCTCCCCTTCCTTCCCAGCAACTGGCCCTTATCCGGCACCTGGGACCGGAGGTAAACCTGGGGAACGTGCCTCCGGGAGAGGTCCTATCTTTGGCCGCGCTGCGACGAGGGCTGCGCAGCGACACTTTCTTCTTGCTGGAGAGGCTGGGAGCCAGGCCCATCCGCCTGGTGCGCGCGAAGCTTGGCTAAGACCCGCTCCAGCTCTGGAGGGAG
Source organism: Ammonifex thiophilus (assembly GCF_003368535.1). Classification (GTDB taxonomy): domain Bacteria; phylum Bacillota; class Desulfotomaculia; order Desulfotomaculales; family Ammonificaceae; genus Ammonifex; species Ammonifex thiophilus. Next base: position 17,113 of record NZ_QSLN01000008.1, on the reverse strand, counting down.
AGGAGCTTCGAAGCGCAAAAACTCCCCCGTGCGAGGATGGGTGAAGCCCAACACCCCGGCATGAAGAAACTGCCCTTCCAGCCCCAGATGAGGGCGGGCCGGGCCATACTTCAGATCTCCCACAATGGGGTGCCCTAAATAATGCAGGTGCACCCTTATCTGGTGCGTGCGCCCGGTCTCTGGCTGCACCTTTAAGAGGGTGTACCCGGGAAAGTACTCCACCACCTCGTAACGGGTGACCGCCGGCCGCCCCCCGGCCACCACTGCCATCTTCTGCCGGTGCCGGGGATGGCGCCCGATGGGAGCCTCGATGCGTCCTTGAGCTGGCTTTACTTCCCCGTAAACTAAAGCCCAGTACTCCTTCAGTACTCGCCGCTCCTTGAGTTGGGCCGATAAGGAAAGGTGCGCTTCGTCGTTTTTGGCCACCACCAGAAGGCCGGAAGTATCTTTGTCCAGGCGGTGTACGATCCCGGGGCGCAAGACGCCATTTATGCCGGAGAGGTTGCGGCAGTGATAAAGAAGGGCGTTCACTAGAGTGCCCCGCTTGTGCCCCGCCCCCGGGTGTACCACCATCCCCCGGGGCTTGTTCACCACCAGCAGGTCCTCGTCCTCGTAGATTATCTCCAGGGGAATGGGTTCCGGCTCCACCTCCGGGGCCTCGGCCGGTGGGAGGAAAACCATGATTTCTTCCCCTGACTTAACCCTGTAGCTCGGCTTGACCTTTCTTCCTCCCACCTGAACGTACCCTTCGTTAATGAGACGCTGGAGATAGGAGCGGCTGTTCTCCGGGAGATTGCGAGCCAGGTAAACGTCCAATCGGACCCCTGCCTCTTCTTCTTCCACCTGCAGACGACAGGCTAGGATCAAAGCTATCTCCCCCGCCACCAGTACCAAAGGATGAGCCCCATTCCCGTGACAATGGCCACATCGGCCAAGTTAAAGACCGGCCAGAACCTCAGATCGATGAAATCCACAACGTAGCCGAACCTGACCCGGTCCACAAGGTTGCCCAAAGTGCCCCCCAGGAAAAGGCCCAGACCCCAGCGCACCACCGAAGGGGCTAGCAGCAAGCGTTTATACCCTAGGAGCAGGGCCAGACTCGCGATCGCGGCTATCAAGATGAGTAAGGGGGTTTGGTAGGCTAGAAAACCGAAGGCCGCTCCTGGATTGCGCACACAGCGCAGGGCAAGGAGCCCTGGTATGACAACCACCGGCTGAGAAAGATAAGCTAAAGCCCAGAACTTGGTAATCTGATCTACTGCCAGAGAAACGAGGCAAGAAAACCAGAAAGCGGGCAAAATACCGCATCCTCCTACAGTTTAAGTTCCTCATCCTCTTTCCCAGTCTTACCACAAACGTCATTCAAAAGCAATCTCGAACCTTCAAGCGACGCCATAGAATGCTTCCTAGGAAAAATAAACCTGCCAGCCCCACCGCAGCGTAAAGATAGCGAACCAGAGAGGCGAACCCCAACAAGCTTACCCCAAAGGCCGCAAGCGCCGCGAGCAAGGCCAGAAAGCGAAAAAATCTCCCCTCGCCTGGCACCAACCGGTTGACCAGCCCAAAGAGGCTGGCCACGGCGGTGGTGTAGACTTCCGCCAGCAAAATCAAAGCATACCCTCCTTGAACCCAGGGAGAGAACTGCCCCGCCAGATGAACCATGGGAACTTCGAAGCGCACCGCCTCCCAAGGAAAGCTCAAGAGCCCCAGGTTTATCGCTGCCGACCCCAGGAAAAGGCCAAGCGCCCCTCCTAACGCCCCCCAGCGTAGCGCCCCTTCCCCCCCGGCCCGCGCTCCTAAGGGAGCCAGAACGCAAACGGCCATCACCAGGTTGTAGGACACGTAAACCAAGACCGAAAGCGGACCGAAGGGAATGGCCGGGCGGTAAAGGGAACTCCACGTTTTTAGCTCGTGCCAGTCTGGCGGGTGCTTCAGTCCAAGGCAGACCCCTAGAAACAGAGCCCCCGTTACCAGCACGGGGGCCACCAGGCTTATGCTGGTAACCACGCCGCTGAACCCCGCTAGCACCGTCAGCAGTGTAAGCCCCAAAAGGATGACCCTTCCTGCCAGCGGAGGAAGAGCAAACTGCTCGGTCAGAAGTGCCCCAGCGCCCGCTGCCATGACGGCCAGAGTGGCAAAGAGGAAAAAAGTAATGAGTAAATCCAGCAGTCGGCCACCCCAGTCCCCAGCAGCCCAGCGAGTCACTTCGGCATGGGAGCGAGCTTTGAGTTTGTACCCGGCTTCCAGTATAGCTAGCCCAAAAAAGAAGAACAGGAAGGCGGAAAGGCAAAGAGAAGGAAAGCTAGCCACTCCTTGGAGAGTAAAGAACTGTAGTATTTCCTGCCCGGAGGCAAAACCTGCGCCTACTACCGTACCTATATAGGTTCCTGCGATGGCCAAAGCACCTATCTGCCCTTTCCGCAATCCCATCAGCTCCCCTATTAGTATAATCGCCTACTCTATAAATTTATCCTTGTCTATTTACAGCTCCACTTTTGTGGGCTATAATACAAAGTGTAAACATGCCTATAAAGGAGGCTGAAAGGATGCGCGAAAAAATACTCTGGTTTAAACCTAAAGAAGCTGGTAGATGGGTGCGAGCAGGAGTTCCTACCTGCACTATAGGTAAGACCTTGTCTCTGAACGTGGTTAGCGCGCGTTATATTAAACCCCCCACACGTGCCAACGTTGGTCTTGACCTCGACCAAAAGCTCCTAATCATTAAGGAAGATCCTGAGCATGGCGAATTGAAAGTAGAGGCAGTAAACCGGGGAAAGAGCGGTAAAATAGTGAGTCGTACACTGCTGCGCTGGCTGAAAAGCCAAGGCTTGTCGGAGGGCCGCTATCTGGGACATTACGACGAGGAACTAAAAGCTTTGGTCTTCCCTATCGGCGAGCAAAAGTCGTAAAATATAGTTCAAAACGAATCACCCCCAAGAAAGGAGTTGTTGGCGTTGGCCGGAGGAGCCATAGATGAACGTCTAGTTTCCCGCGCCATCATACAGACTTACTACGAAGAGTTGCTGCAGCTCACCGACTTCGATGTAGCGGTGGTGGGAGCTGGGCCTTCCGGCCTAACAGCAGCCTACTACTTGGCCCAAGGGGGCCTAAAAACAGTAGTCTTCGAGCGGCGTCTGAGTGTGGGAGGCGGTATGTGGGGCGGAGCTATGATGTTCAACTACCTGGTCTTCCAGGAGGAAGCCCGCCCCATCTTCGAAACTATGGGCGTGCGCTACCGGGAGTATCAGCCGGGTTACTACGTCGCCCATTCAGTAGAGACAGTAGCCGCCTTCACCTTAGCTGCTTGCCGGGCGGGAGCTCAGATCATGAACCTCATCACCGTGGAGGACCTGGTTCTGCGGGATAACCGAGTAACCGGCCTGGTACTTAACTGGACCGCCGTGGACATGGCAGGAATGCATATCGACCCCTTAGCTGTACACTGCCGCTACGTGGTAGACGCCACAGGTCACGACGCCGAGGTGGTTCGAATACTGACCCAGAAAAACCAGGCGACCGTCAAAGTGCCCGGAGGGCACGTCCAGGGAGAAAGGTCGATGTGGTCGGAAAGGGGAGAAAAACAGACCTTGGAGCACTCTGGCGAGGTCTTCCCCGGCCTCTACGTGGCCGGAATGGCCGCCAACGCCGTGGCAGGGGGCTACCGTATGGGTCCCATTTTCGGTGGCATGGTCCTGTCCGGCAAAAAGGTGGCAGAGTTGATCCTGGAAGCCTACCGCCGCGAAAGAAGTCAAGCCCCTTAAAGCTCCCCCTTGCCCGAAGGGAGAGCCAGGGATTATAATTTAGAGTAGATAGCGATCAAGCGGCAGTGGCGGAATGGCAGACGCGCCAGACTCAGGATCTGGTGGGGGCAACCCCGTGGAGGTTCAAATCCTCTCTGCCGCACCAATTTAAGTCTAAGAGGCCGGGAGCTTCGTAGCTCACCGGCCTTTTGTGTCTAATCACTTCTCAGCCCGGAAGATAAGCACGGCAGCCAACGGCCTAAAGAGAAGTCGGCCAAGAAACTCAAAGAGGGGAACCAGGAAAAAGAGCCAAGAAGGGAGCTCAGGGGGGAAGTAGACAACACCCTGCCACTTTACCCGTCGAGGGTTAAGCTTTCGGATAAGTCGCTCTAACTCCTCAGCCGAGTAAAAGTGGGCGTAGGCAAAAATCCCCTTGCCTTTACGGCGCCGAGCCCAAGAGCTCTGGCGGTTAAGCACTCCCACGATCAGCCTTCCCCCTGGCTTCAGAACCCGCCACATTTCCTCCAGAGCCCTTTCCGGCTCAGCCACAAACTCCAAGGTGGTAAAGCAGACCACGGCGTCGTAAGAAGCATCAGGGAAAGGAAGCGAAGTTATGTCTCCTTCTAGATAAGTAATATCGGTTCCGGCGCTTTTTTCCCGCGCCACGGCCAGCATGGCCGGTGAAATGTCTATCCCCGTCACCTCCGCTCCATCGGCCGCTAGGGCGCGGGAAACTATGCCTGTGCCACAGCCGGCGTCCAGTACTTTCTCCCCCGGTCGAAGGGAAAGAAGCTTCTGCAAACACCGCCACTCGAGCTCCCATGCCAGCCGCCCCCGGGGGGTGGAGTACCAGTCATCGTAATGCCTGGCGTAAGCGTCGAAAAGGGGCATGGTCAGAAGAGCAGGCGCCGGCTGCGCCGATAGATATTCTCCAAAAGGCCTATGGACGCCAGATTCACTATCATGGAGCTGCCTCCGTAGCTGAAAAGGGGTAAGGGAATGCCGGCGGCAGGCATGATACCCATGGTCATGCCCACGTTGACGAATACGTGAAAAGCGATCATACTGATGATACCCGCCGCCAGCAGGCGCCCGTAGGTGTCTTTGGCCTCGACCATTATCCTCACCCCCCGGAAAAGCAGGAGGAAGTAAAGAAGGAGCAAGAGGGTGGAGCCGCAAAAGCCTAGCTCCTCCCCCACTACCGAGAAAATGAAGTCGGTATGCTGCTCCGGCAGAAAATTTAACTGGCTCTGACTACCCTGATAAAGGCCTCGGCCCCAGATCCCACCCGAACCTATGGCTATCTGTGACTGTATTACATGGTAGCCGGCTCCCTGCCAGTCACTCCAGGGGTCGAGAAAAATGATTATGCGGTTGAGTTGGTACTCCTTCATCGGTATCCAGACACCGAAGCGAAAATGGGCCCATACCCAAGCAACGGCCAGGAAGAGCCCTCCCCCCACCAGCGAGAGGAGCAGGCGTGGTGGCGCTCCCGCCACGTAAAGCATGCCCACCGTGATGGCGACAAAAACCAAAGAGGTGCCCAGATCCGGCTGCTTCATCACCAGAAGGAGAAGCGGGGCTACGAAGGCGAAAACGGGAAGCAGGTCTTTTAATCTGTGAAGCTTCCCTTCCCGCTGGGCCAGAAAGCTGCCCAAGCTTATCACCAGCGCCAGCTTAGCGAACTCCGAAGGCTGAAAGATAAAGGGACCCAACCTTATCCAGCGCTGGGCTCCTAGCGCCTCATGCCCCACCGCTAGTACCGCCAGGAGCATAAGAAAGGCGCCGCCGTACACCCACCAACTGTAGCGGGCCAACTCCTCGTAGCGCCAGGATATGAGCGCCAGAGCTGCCGTCCAACCCAGAACCACCCAGACCACCTGCCGTTTCACATACAGCAGCGGATCAGAAACGGACGGGCTGGTAGCGTGGGTAGCGCTGGATATAGCCACCATGCCGTATAATATTATCAGCAAGGTGGTGGCAATTAGCGTCCAGTCGAGACTTCGCTTCAAGCGGCTAAACATTCTTCCTTCCACCCCAACCACCTCGCGCTCCATTATAGTGCCGGCGGCCAAGCGCGAACAAGTTGAGCCGGGATAAAAATTTTTGCCCTTAAAGAAGGGAAACGGACCGAGATAGCGAAAATATTCACTAACTAAAGACCTTTTCAGGAGGTGGTTTCATGAGCGAAGTCTACGTCATCGGGCACAAGAGCCCGGACACGGACAGTATCTGCTCGGCCATAGTTTACGCCGGGCTCAAGGGCTACAAGCCGGCCCGGGCCGGGGAGATCAACGAGGAAACGGCCTATGTCCTTGACTACTTCAAAGTTCCGGTACCCGAACTTCTGGAAAACGCCGCCGGAAAGAAACTGGTATTGGTGGACCACAACGAAGCTGGGCAGTGCGTTGATGGCCACGACCAGGCCGAAATCCTAGAAGTGATCGACCATCACAAGATGAACTTCAACTATCCCAATCCCATCTTCATCCATGTAGAGCCGGTGGGGAGCACGGCTACGGTCATCGCCAAGATGTTTAAGGATAAGATCAAGGAAAATCCCACCTACGCCGGGCTTCTGCTGGCGGCCATCCTCTCGGACACAGTGGTCTTCAAGTCCCCCACCACCACCGAGGAAGACAAGGCCATTGCCGCCGAGCTAGCTCAGATCGCCGGGATTGCCGATATCAACCAGTTCGGCGTGGACATTAAGAAGGCCAAGGCTTCCATCAAAGGCAAGTCGGTGGCTGAAGTCGTGCATGTGGACTTCAAAGATTACGACTTTGCCGGTAAGAAAGTGGGCATCGGACAGACGGAGCTGGTGGACATCAACGAGGTGTACGAGCGGCAGGAGGAGTTCATCAACTACCTCAAGGAACTTAAAGAAAGTAAGAACTATGACATGGTCATCTTCATGGCCACCGACATCATCAAAGAGGGTACGGAGCTTTACTTTGTCGGCGACCCTGCCATCATTGAAAAGGCTTTCGGTGTAAAGCCCGAAGGGAACTCGGTGTGGCTGCCCGGCGTGATGTCCCGTAAGAAGCAGGTAGCCCCGCCGGTGGAAAAAGCTTACTGTCAGTAAAACTTGAGGCCCGCCCCTCCATCTCCGGGGCGGGCCTTATTTACCTCTGGTGCCACACTACCAGGAGCAAAGAAAGGCCACCGAAGGCTATAGCCAGCCATACAGTAACTCTGGCAAGCCATTCATCCAGTCCCTTCTTCTTACCCAACAGGGTTTCCGCCGCTCCACCTATCGCTCCAGAAAGGCCGGCACTCCGACCCGATTGCATAATTATCACCGTGATAAGTAGAAGGCATACCAGCACGTAGACTATGGTCGCCAGCGTCTTGAGCATCTGAACTCCCTCCATTTCTATGGGTGCCGGAAAATCTCCTTGCCCGGGTAGCGAGCCACTTCCTCCAATTGCTCTTCAATACGCAGCAGCTGATTGTACTTAGCCACCCGTTCGCTGCGGCAGGGGGCTCCGGTCTTAATCTGCCCTGCCCCCGTGGCTACGGCCAAGTCGGCAATAAAAGTATCCTCGGTCTCTCCCGACCGGTGGGAGATGACATAGCGGTAGCCAGCCCGGCGGGCCAGAGTAATGGTCTCCAGCGTCTCGGTCAGGGTACCGATCTGGTTCACCTTTATCAAAATGGCATTGGCCACCCCCAGAGAGATACCCTTGGCCAGACGCCGAGGATTGGTCACGAAAATGTCGTCCCCTACCAACTGCACGGAGCGCCCCAGCCGCCGCGTTAGAAGCTCCCAGCCTTCCCAGTCCTCTTCAGCCAAGCCGTCTTCAATGGAGACAATGGGGTAACGGTTGACCAGATCTTCGTAATAGTCTACCATCTCAGCGGAGGTGAGCTCCCTGCCCTCACCAGCCAGCACGTACTTCCCTTCCCGGTAAAACTCGCTGGCCGCGGGATCTAGGGCTAGGGCCACATCCTCCCCCGGGCGATACCCAGCCGCTTCGATGGCCGCCACCAGAAGCTTCAAAGCCTCCTCGTTGCCTTCCAGCTCCGGCGCGAAACCTCCCTCGTCCCCTACCGCTGTAGTCAGCCCCCGCTCTCTGAGGACGCGGTGCAGTTGATGGTAAACCTCCACCCCCAGGCGGAGGGCCTCGGCGAAATTGCCGGCACCCACGGGAACGATCATGAACTCCTGGAAGTCGAGATTGTTGTCGGCGTGCTTCCCTCCGTTAAGCACGTTCATCAAGGGGACAGGCATGAGGGTATTCCCTACGCCACCCAGGTAGCGGTACAGGGGAAGACCGAGAAAGGCTGCCGCCGCCCGCGCCACCGCCAGACTTACCCCTAGAATGGCGTTGGCCCCCAGGCGACCTTTATTTTCCGTGCCATCCAAAGCAATAAGTAGGCGATCGATTTTCTCCTGTTCCAGGGCGCTGAGCCCTATCAACTCCTCCGCGATAACGGTGTTAACGTGCTCTACAGCCTTTCTCACTCCTTTGCCGCCATAGCGCTTCTCCTCCCGGTCCCTTAGCTCCACCGCCTCGTGCGTGCCGGTAGAAGCGCCTGCCGGTACAGCTGCCCGCCCTACTGTACCGTCCTCCAGCGTCACCTCCACTTCGACGGTGGGATTACCCCGCGAATCCAAAATCTCCCGTGCCCAAATGTCGGATATTATGGCCAAGTTTTCAAGCCCCCTTTGCCTTTGCTGCCGCTCGGATGATGGCGGCGAAGCTCTCGACCTTTAAGCTAGCCCCTCCCACCAAGGCCCCGTCTATGTCGGGCTGGGCCAGGAGCTCCGCCGCATTGTCCGGAGTCACGCTACCGCCGTACTGGATGCGCCAGGACCCCGCCTTCACAGGAGAGTACCGTCGGGCCAACCAATCTCTTATGAAGCAGTTCACTTCCTGGGCATCCTCTGGACGCGCGTTCCTTCCTGTGCCGATGGCCCAGACAGGTTCATAGGCTATCACCAGTTCCTTTATTTCTTCTTCGCCTATACCGGATAAGGCTCCTTCCAACTGCTTCGCGATGAGGTCGAAGGTCCCTCCCCTTTCCCTGACCTCCAAGCTTTCCCCCACGCACAGAATGGGGATAAGATCGTGTCGGAGGGCGGCCTTGAGCTTGCGCTGGATGATCTCGTCGGTTTCGCCGAAGTACTGACGGCGCTCCGAGTGTCCTATGATCACATAGCGGCAGCCTGCTGCCTTGAGCATAGGAGGAGAGACTTCGCCGGTGAAAGCACCCGCATCCTCCCAGTGAACGTTCTGCGCCCCGAGAGCGATCTCCGTGCCAGCCAACACCTCGGCCACCGGCGCCAAGGCAGGGTAAGGGGGGCAGATTAGAACCTCCACCCCCGGGAAAGGAGCTAAAAGTTTGAGCTCTTGCGCAAAAGCCACCGCTTCGGAGATGGTTTTATTCATCTTCCAGTTGCCGGCAATAAGCGGAACCCGCAAACTCCCACCACCTTATTCCTTGTCCTCTAGCACCGCGATGCCGGGCAGTTCTTTCCCTTCCAGGAACTCCAGAGAAGCTCCTCCACCGGTGGAAATATGGGTTATCCGGTCGGCTACCCCAGCCCGCATCACCGCCGCCACCGTGTCCCCACCGCCGACTATGGTTTCGGCCGTAGCCGGCAAAGCACGAGCCACGGCTACCGTGCCCGCATCATAGGGAGGCTGTTCGAAATAACCCAAGGGGCCATTCCAGAAGATGGTACGGGCTTCGGCCAGTATGCGGCAAAACTCCTCCACCGTCGCTGGTCCCACATCGAGCGCCATCCACCCCTCCGGTACCTCGCTAACGGGCACCACTCGGTACTCGGCTCCTGGTTCCTTGCTGGCCGCCACCACCAGATCGCGGGGGAGAACCAGATTCACCCCTCGCTCCCGAGCCTCCTCCATAATAGAGCGGGCCTGCTCCAGTTGGTCGGGCTCCAAGAGAGACTTTCCCAGGTTATAGCCTTGAGCCGCCAGAAAGGTGTTGGCCATGCCCCCACCGATCAGCAGGGAATCCACCCGAGTGAGAAGGTTGCGCAGCACCCCGATCTTGTCGGAGATCTTGGCCCCTCCTATGAGAGCCACAAAGGGGCGAGCGGGAGAGGATAGGAGCCGGCTCAAGGTTTCGATCTCCTTGGCCATTAGGAATCCAGCCACCGCCGGGCGGAGCTTGGCCACGCCTACCGTGGAAGCGTGGGCCCGGTGCGCCGTACCGAAGGCGTCGTTAACGTAGAGATCGCAAAGCTTGGCCAGGCCCTGGGCCAGCTCCGGGTCGTTTTTGGTCTCCCCCGGGTGGAAACGGATGTTCTCCAAAAGCAGCACATCGCCGGGGTTTAAAGCCGCCACCGCTTCCTCCACTTCCGGCCCCACGCAGGAGTCGAGCTTGCGCACCGGCCGCCCCAGTAACTCCTCCAGGCGCCGCGCCACCGGATCTAGGCGCAAAGACTCATCGGGCCCCCCCTTGGGCCGCCCCAGGTGAGAAACCAGGATCACCTTGGCTCCCTGCCGACACAAGTACTCAATGGTGGGAAGAGCAGCTCGCAGCCGGGTGTCATCCGCCACCTTTCCGTCCTTCAAGGGGACGTTGAAGTCTACCCTTACCAGCACCCTTTTCCCCTTGACCTCTACGTCCTGGACCGTCTTTTTGGCCAAGAGCCCTCACACTCCTTTTTTCTCTTACTTTAGCCCCCGGGAGGCAAGATATGCGACCAGATCGGCCAGCCGGCAGGAATAGCCCCACTCGTTGTCGTACCAAGCCACCACCCGTACCATATTTCCACCGATGACCATGGTCGAAAGGCCATCCACCACGGCCGAATATGGGTTACCATTGTAGTCACAGGAGACTAGCGGAAGTTCCGTGTAAGCCAGGATCCCCTTGAGCTCCCCCTCGGCTGCCTCTTTGAAAGCCGCGTTGACCTCTTCCACCGTTACCGGTCTTTCCAGCTCCGCCACCAAATCGACCACCGAAACGTTGGGAACCGGCACGCGAAAGGCAAGGCCGTTGAGTTTGCCGTTGAGCTCCGGCAGAACCTTACCTATGGCCGCAGCGGCACCGGTAGTGGTGGGAATGATCGACAAGGCAGCGGCACGCCCGCGGCGGTAGTCCTTGTAGGGCATGTCTAGAATCTGCTGGTCGTTGGTGTAGGCGTGCACGGTATTCATAAGTCCCTTAACTATGCCGAAGCGCTCATGTAGCACCTTGGCTACCGGTGCCAGACAGTTGGTGGTACAGGAAGCGTTGGATATAATGTGGTGCTTTTCTGGATCGTAAAGGTGATGGTTGACCCCCATGACCACGGTCAAATCTTCGTTTTTGGCTGGTGCCGAGATCACCACCTTGCGGGCCCCGGCAATAAGGTGGCTGCGGGCCAGCTCCCCGTCCCGGAAGCGCCCGGTAGATTCTACCACCACCTCTACTCCTAGATCTTTCCAGGGAAGCTGCGCCGGATCTTCTTCGGCAAACACGGTTATCTCCTTCCCGTCAACGCAGAGCTTGCGGTCACCAGCGGTAACCTGGGCCCGGAAGAGGCCGTGGACGGAGTCGTAGAGCAGGCTGTGCGCCAGGCGCTGGGCGTAGTCCTCCGCTGAAGGGTTCAAGCGTCGCGACCGGTGGTTAACCGCTACTATCTCTATATCCCCTCGAAACCAGGCTGCCCTAAAAAAGAGTCTCCCGATGCGGCCAAAACCGTTAATCGCCACCTTTACCGCCACTTCATAATTACCCCCTTCCGACGACGTTTTTACCGGCTTTTGCGTTTTGCCGCGTTTGGGATCCCCATCTCCATCCGGTATTTGGCCACTGTACGCCGGGAAAGCTCTATTCCCTGCTTCTTAAGCTCCTCAGCTATCGCCTGGTCGCTCAGAGGAGCAGCAGGATCTTCCTTTTCAATTAACTGCTTGATCAGCCATTTAACTGCTTGAGCTGCTACCTCCTGCCCCTGGCTGCTGACCCCGCTAGCGAAGAAAAAGCGAAGGGGGAAGATCCCCCGGGAACACTGGAGGTATTTGTTGGCGATGGCTCGAGAAACGGTGGACTCGTGTACCCCTATCTCCTCCGCTACCTCCCGGAGGGTAAGAGGTTTCAAGCCCGAAAAGCCTTGGTCAAAAAAGCCCCGTTGCTTTTCTACCAGCACCACGGCGACCCGATAAAGAGTCAGACGTCTTTGCTCCAGATTCTTTATCAGCCAAAGGGCTTGCTTCAACCTCTGTTGCAGGAAAGCCCTGGCTTCAACGCTAAGTTGGGGATGGCGGAGGAGATCGCGGTAGGTAGAGTTGATCACCAGGCGGGGGCACGCAGATTCGTTAAGCAGAACTTCGTAGTCACCTTCCACTTCCTGCACGATGATGTCGGGGACAACATACTCCACCCAGTTGCTGCCGAAGTTCATACCCGGTCGGGGATTAAGCTGGCGGATCCTCTCTACCGCCTGTTCCAGCTCCCTCTGACTCACGCCCAGCTTCCGGGCCAGCTCCGACCAGTCCTCTTCAGCTAGCTCCCGCAGGTGCTCCTTGACCAGTAGCCGGGCCAGCCGGTCTTCCGGATGGTTGCGCTCCAACTGCAAAAGCAGGCATTCTCGCAAATCGCGCGCTCCTACCCCAGCGGGTTCCAACGACTGGAGGATTTTCAGCCCCTTTACTACCTCCGCTTCGGGTACCCCTAGAAGGGAAACCGCCTCGGCCACAGAGAGGCGCAGGTAACCGTTCTGGTCCACGTTTCCAGCTAAGAACTCGGCCACCGCCCGCTCATTGCTGCTGAGGGGAAGAAAAGCCAGCTGCTGCAACAGGTGCTCGTAAAGGGAGGGTCCAGGAGCCACCGGCACTGGCTCTGGCGAAGAGGCCGGTTCTTGCTGGCTAAAGCCCAGGTCGCTAGCATCACAAAGGTAATCCATCCAGGATTCCCCACCCACTTCTTCCTCCAGCGGCTCCCCGCCTTCCCCTTCCTCCTTCAGCTCGAGTAAGGGGTTTTCCGTTAGCTGCTGTTGCACATATTGCCAGAGTTCCTGGGTAGAAAACTGCAGCACCGCCACTGCTTGCTGCAGTTCCGGACGAAAAGCCAGTTTCTGGGATGTCTCCAATCGGATGTCGGCCTTGGTAACCATAAAGCTTACCCTTCCTTTTTCAGCTCCCGCGCCAGAGCGGCAAGACGCCGCAGACGGTGGTTAACGCAAGACTTAGAAACTGGAGGGTGAAGGAGCTCCCCCAATTCCTTCAAGGTGGCTTCCGGGTAGCGAAGACGTAGCTCCGCCACTTCGCGCAAGGGAGCAGGCAGGTTCTCCAGCCCTACCCAAGCGATCAGCTGCTCTATTTCCTTGCGGCGCGAGAGGGCCGCCTCCACCGTCCGCGCCAAGTTGGCCGTTTCGCAGTTTACCAGGCGGTTCACCTGACCCCTGACCTCTCGCAGGATCCGGGTGTTCTCCAGTTCCAAGAGGGAGGCGCTGGCTCCCATGAGACGCAGGCACTCGGCCACCGCTCCCCCTTGTTTCAGGTAGACCACCTTGGGGCGACGGGAGTGACGGCGGGCCCTCACCCCCAAGCGCTGCAGCAAGGCTACCGTTTCCTGCGCCGCCTCCCCGGTGGGAAGCTCTAATTCCAACTGGTAACCTCCCTTTACTCCTATCCAGCCCCCTCCTAGAAAAAGGCCCCGCAGGTAGGCGCGGCGGCAACACTCCCGGCGCAGAAGGGACTTGCGCAAACCGACGACCTTCCTTCCCCACCGGTCCTTGAGACCCAGCTTTACCAGAAGGGCAGGATTGGTCAGGTGCACCTTAAGCCGGTAAGAGCTCAAAGAGCCCTTTGCCCTATCCACTAAAATTTCCTCTGTTTCCCCCAGCACCGCCCGTAGCAGACGGTAGGCCTTGCGCGCCAGGTTGGCCCCTTGAGCCTTAATAATCAGGTACTTGCCCTGCTTACCCTCCGCCACTTGAGAGGCAACCCTGGCCCATCCCGCCAACTCGCTCCAGCAACAGCAAGAACTTTCTGGCAGAAGGCCGGCTAACTCGGCCTTCACTTTGGCCTCAAAAGGTAAGACATACTTGGGTTCTTTCCTTAATGCCATTATAACTCACTCTCCTCGCCTGGGGAAAACTCGCCGGCCCGGCTTATCTACCTTTGGGCTCTTCCAAGTAACGCTTCAGTTCGTGGACGAATTTGGCCTCGCTGTAAGAACCCATAACCCGCACCCTTTTTAGAGTGTAGGGGTCGGCGCCGGGCCAGTTCACTCCCTGCACGCAGGTGACGGCTCCTTTGAAGCCTGCCTCCTTAACCAGCTCCACCACCCGGGCATCGAAATCGCCGTAGGGATAGGAAAAGAAATCTATCGGGCGCCCTATTTTCTGAGCCAGAACTTCCCGGCAACGGAAAATTTCGTAGCGTTGCCTCTCAGGATCCACTTGGGTAAGGCGCGGGTGGGTCATGGTGTGGGCGCCAAAGGTTATCTTCCCTGAAGCTGCCATCTCCTTTATCTCCTGCCAGTTAAGCATCTGGTTGCGCGGTTGCCGGCCGTAATCGGCATCAAAAAAGTTATAGCCCCCCACTGCGTCCGCCACCAGGAAGATAGTGGCAGGGTAGCCGTAGCGCTTCAAGATAGGCCAGGCATAAAGGTAGTTATCCTTATAGCCATCATCGAAAGTGATTACCACCGGCTTGGGAGGTAAGGGCTTCCCCTGGGTGAGATAAGCATAAGCCTCCTCCATGCTCACCACGTGGTATCCGTGGTTCTTGAGGTAGCGCATCTGCCAATCGAACTTTTCCGGCGGCACGCGCAGGCCCAAGCCCCCAGCCCGAGGGTCGGGGTTGACCTTATGGTACATAAGAATGATGAGCGCCTTGGAGCTCCTAGCCGAAGACTCCTTAGCCCCCAGCCAGCGCATCCCTCCCCACAGAAGCAGGCCCAGCAAGCCCACGCCCGCCAAGGCAACCAAGGCCCAGCGCCGCACTCTCTTTTCCCCCCTCAGGCCGAATCGCGGTTTACGTCCCGGTGGCGCACCGTCACTTGGTAATCCTTGCTGCGAAGGATCTCGGCCAGGCGGTTGACTATTACCACCGAGCGGTGCTTGCCCCCGGTGCAGCCTACCGCAATGGTGAGCATGGCCTTACCCTCTTTAATGTAAAGTGGAATTAGAAACTCCACCAGGCTGGTGAACCGGGCAATAAACTCCCCTGTGACCGGCGAGGCAAAAACGTACTCCTTTACCTCTGGATCCTCTCCGGTCAGGTTTTTGAGACGAGGCACGTAATGAGGGTTGGGAAGGAAGCGAACGTCCATCAGGAGGTCGGCATCCAGCGGGATGCCGTATTTGTAACCGAAAGACATAAGGGTTATCCGGAAGCGCCTTAAAGTCTCTACGTCGCCGAAGAGATTGGCCAGCTGTTCCTTTAGCTGGCTTACCGACAGATTAGAGGTATCGATTATCTTGTGCGCTCGCCCCCGCAGCTCCTCAAGCCTTTTTCTCTCCTCCCTTATGGCGCTTAAAAGATCCCCTCCCAAAGGATGGGGGCGCCGCGTTTCCTTAAAGCGGCGCACCAGTACCTCGTCCGAAGCCTCCAGAAAAACTATCTCATAAGGTACAGCCTCCCGGTCGAAGCGGGAGAGGACTTCAAAAACCTTTTCGAAAAGCTCCCCCCCACGCACATCCACCACTAGGGCCACCTTTTTTATGGGTACCGCCGCCCGGGCGCAGAGTTCGGTAAAAGTGGGGATGAGTGTGGGAGGAAGATTATCGACGCAGAAAAAGCCCAGGTCCTCCAGACAACGCAGGGCCTGGGTCTTACCCGCACCTGAAAGACCGGTTATGATTACCAGACGCGGCCAGGTCACTTTTAAGCTTATCTCCCTTTCACTTTTTTAGCCTATACGGTATAGATCCGGCGGCGGCGAACAAACTCCTCTACCAACGCTTCGAACTGCGGGCGCCTCGCCTCGTAATCCTTCCGCCCCATAAGGGCATAGGTGATCTGCTTGCCCTCCTCCACGCCGGGCTGGTCGAAAGGGTTGACCTGCCAGCACTCGGCTACGAAGACTACCAAAGCTTCGAAGAAGTAAAAGAGAGCTCCCAAAGAAGCAGGAGAAACATCATGCAGCGCCACGTGGTAGCAGGGCCTTCCCTCGCGCACCAGACTTATCTCGGTGGCCAGCTGCTCCACGGCCAGCTGCTCCCCTAGAGTACGCCCGCCGAAATAGGCGTACTCCTTCTCAGTGGTAAAGAGAGAAGGAAGCACGACCTCCGGCTTCTCCTCGATAGTGACAAAGCCGTAGATCTTGTCATCCGGCCCTTCCTTGAAAAGTTGGAGCAAAGAGTGCTGGTCGGTAGTGCCCACGCAGGCCAGTGGGGTCGTACCAGCCCGCACCTCCGCACCGGTAAGAGAAAGCTTTTTTCCCAAACTCTCGGCCCACAACTGCATAAACCAAAAGCCAAACTCGCTCAAAAGCGTCTCGTAATTAAACAGCACGTGGATGTTCTTCCCCCGCGCCGACCAGTAGCAGATGCCTCCTCCTAGCAGGAACAGGGGGTTAGTCTCCGGGCCCTTTGCCGTAAGGACTTCGTGCACCCGTCTGGCCCCTTCTAAGAGCTCCTCCCCCGAGATTCCCAGCAAGGCAGCCGGGAAAAGTCCTACCGGGGAAAGGACCGAATAGCGCCCTGGCAAAGGCGGTGGAAGATGAAAGACTTCTGCCCCCAACTCCCGGGCAATGCGGTTCATACCGTTATCACCCGGATCGCAAATAAAGACCAGGTCTTGCGGTCTTCCCCCGGCCTCGCGGTAAACTTGGTAGAAGTATATGAAGTTAGCTGCCGTCTCCGGTGTGGAACCAGACTTACTTATGTAGATAAGCCCTGTTCTCCTCCAGTCAAGCAAATCGGTGAGCTGCCGCGCAAGGTGAGGAGAAATGTTATCCAGCACCAGAAGGCGGGGCGAGCCGGCGAGGTTATAGTAAGGTCCTTTGAGAAACTGTACCAAAGCCTTTATGCCTAGCGAAGAACCGCCGATACCTAAAACCAGAAAGGTTTCGTAAGCGCTGCGCAGGCGCTCGGCCACCGCCTCCATCGCCGGGATCTTGCGCCCCTCCTCTAAAGAAAGGGTGAAGGGATAAGCGCAGGAGTCCAGACGCTCCTGAAAGCGGAAGAAGGGTTCCTGGTAAATCTTCAACTCTTCCTCGGCCCCGGCCAGAAAGTGCCCTACATCTACTTTGAGCACCCGACCACACCCCCTTACCGCTACTTTCTTATTATCCCCGCCCTTTTCTTGCGGTGTCAACCTGCGCAAGCTCCAGCGATCGTGTCAACCTACTGTAGGAGTCTCGAGCCCCACCATCCCCGGACCAGGACGAACTACCAGAGAAGATCGATGTTCCGGCTCAAAGCTTTGAGGGCTCTGGTTAATGATGTTACCGGACCTCGC
>NZ_QSLN01000089.1 GCF_003368535.1 Ammonifex thiophilus | reverse complement strand
ATCTACCTTTGTGGAGACGGGGACAGGTGGATAAAGAGGGGTCTGGAGTTTTTACCGAAGAGCGTATTTGTGCTGGATCTTTTCCACCTGGATAAATACCTTGTGGCCGCTTTAGGGAAGGACAAAGGGGCATATGGAGAGATTTGGGCAGCCTTGAGGCGTGGTGATCGGGTGGGGGTAGAGAAGGTACTGAAGGGAGCGGCGAGGAAGGCGGAGACTCCTGGCCGGAGGAAGGCGGTGCGGGATTGTCGGCGC
>NZ_QSLN01000088.1 GCF_003368535.1 Ammonifex thiophilus | reverse complement strand
ACTTTGCCTCTCTCAGAACATCCGCGTCCCAGTAACTAGGCTCGTGGGTGCCTCTTCGCCTTCTTCGCCAAACCTTCCCCCTCCCTAAAAACCGGAAGCCCAAAGCCCACAAAAACCTTCTCCCAGCTTGAAAAGAAAACCTGCCTGCAAAAGAACCAAAAAGCCCGAGCAGAGCTCGGGGAGACACTTCAGCACCATCTTCCTCATCATGCCACTCTTTCTCAAAAAAGCCCCGGAGCCATTTATTTTCTCCCA
>NZ_QSLN01000087.1 GCF_003368535.1 Ammonifex thiophilus | reverse complement strand
TCTCTATTGCCCTGGGCGCTACGGCCTCAAACTCTTGCACCACCTCCTCCAGGAGTAGTCTTGCCGTATCCATATCCGGCGCTTCAAAAATGTGTCTAAGGCGAGCATGAAGCTGCTTCTGCCAGGATTTGGGACACGCTTCCAGAATGTTGCGGACAAAATGCGTCTGGCACCGCTGCCAACTCGCCCCCTGAAAGTGGATCATAATGGCGTTTACCAGCCCCCTATGGTCATCCGAAACCACCAGGTCAACCC
>NZ_QSLN01000086.1 GCF_003368535.1 Ammonifex thiophilus | reverse complement strand
GAGGCGCACAGGTCCTTCTTCGCCCTCAAGAAAAAGGGTCTCACGCGGCACAGCGCCCCCGGATTTCGTAAGGTCAAAGCTACCTCTCCCCGCTCAAGTACGTCCAGAGCGGCTTCAAGGTGGAAGGAGACAAGGTCACGGTTTCTCTGGGCACCGGACGGGAAGACGGGGTGAGGGAAGTCTCCTTCCGCATATCCCACCGTCCCGGCGTGGAGTACGAGCGGGTGCGGGAGTTCTCCGTCACCTACGACAAGGTGT
>NZ_QSLN01000085.1 GCF_003368535.1 Ammonifex thiophilus | reverse complement strand
AAACACCGTTTGCCTTCGCTACCCGCAACCGGGCCATCCGGTCTACCCCACGAGCACTCCATGCCATCGGCCGTGACGATAACCGCGCTGCCAAAATGTGACTTACGTGTCCCTCCGCACTCACCCCTAACTGTGCCTCCGGGTAAAGCCAGTATGCCATTATCCCCTCCCAGTTCTGATCTATGTAGCGCCGACAATCCCGCACCGCCTTCCTCCGGCCAGGAGTCTCCGCCTTCCTCGCCGCTCCCTTCAGTACCTTCT
>NZ_QSLN01000084.1 GCF_003368535.1 Ammonifex thiophilus | reverse complement strand
GCCAAGCCAAGGGGAGAAAAGCTAAGAGCATCTTTCGCACATAGACCCCGCGGTTCCGAAAACCGTAACTTATCCGCTTGAGGAGCTTGATCTTAGTATGGACACCCTCGGTGTAACCGTTAGTAACTCGCCAGTTGTGATAAGCGAGAATCTCTTCCCTCCAGCTACGAAGCGTTCTCCCCCATTGAACCAGCGCAACGTCGCTCGCCTCCCGAGTGTTTAAGATCAGACGATCCAGGATTAGCTCTGCCTCCTTCCGGCAG
>NZ_QSLN01000083.1 GCF_003368535.1 Ammonifex thiophilus | reverse complement strand
TACTTACCCCGTCTCGTTTACATACACGAAGGGAAAGAAGAAGTGGGGAAAGGGCGGTTTAAGCTCAAGCGTCCTTATTACCTGGGAGGGATTTATCCAGATACGGATGAACTGTGGCTGGACGTTCTGACTTACATTGAGGAGCATTACGAGCTACATGATGTTGAGCGGATCTACCTTTGTGGAGACGGGGACAGGTGGATAAAGAGGGGTCTGGAGTTTTTACCGAAGAGCGTATTTGTGCTGGATCTTTTCCACCTGGATAAATA
>NZ_QSLN01000082.1 GCF_003368535.1 Ammonifex thiophilus | reverse complement strand
GTCTCCTTCCGCATATCCCACCGTCCCGGCGTGGAGTACGAGCGGGTGCGGGAGTTCTCCGTCACCTACGACAAGGTGTCCGGGCGGATAGAAGCCCGTCTGGTGGTGGAGGTGAAGGCGAACCCGCGTCCCGGGACGAAAAGAGCTGCCCTGGACCTGGGGGAAACCATCCTCATGGCAGCCGCCTTCGAGGACGGGACCGTGCTGCTCTACTCCGGCAGGTTCATCAAGTCGGTGAGGCGGTACTGGCAGAAGGTGCGGGCAAGCCTTA
>NZ_QSLN01000081.1 GCF_003368535.1 Ammonifex thiophilus | reverse complement strand
GGCATCGAGCACTTTCGCCGGATGGCTCCTTTTGCTCAAGAAGGCTGAGACCAGCACGCTGGTGTCAATTACCGCCCGCACTTCCGCACTTCCTCTATTTCCCTCAGCACGTCTTCCTCAGTAAGCCTGGCTTCTTCTCCCCGCTGTCGCATCTCGTCCAGCGCAATTTTGAGTTCCAGCTGTTTTGCTCTCTCGGCCAGCCGCTTTAGCTCCTCGTAACGGGAGTACCCAATCAAAACGCCCCTGGGCTTCGAACGCAACGCGATGATCCACACTTCCCCGCCCTCGGCCC
>NZ_QSLN01000080.1 GCF_003368535.1 Ammonifex thiophilus | reverse complement strand
GTCACTCCCAGCTGAGCTTCTCCACGGCCCTCTCCAGGTCCGTCCTGCCGGGCCTGGTGTAGACCGCCGTGGTGTCGAGCCTGGCGTGTCCCGCAAGACACGCCACCTTGTCCAAGCTCTCCCCGGCGTCGACCAGCCACTTGCAGAAGGTATGCCGGAGCTTGTGCGGGGTGACCTCCACCCCCGCTATGCGCCCGAAAAGCTTGAGCCTCTTCTGCACGGCCCTGGGAGTCATGGGGCCTCTTTTACCGGGAAAGAGCCACTCGCCTCCTCGAGGAGGAAGCTCCGCCAGGTACTCCT
>NZ_QSLN01000007.1 GCF_003368535.1 Ammonifex thiophilus | reverse complement strand
TGTCTGAAATAGGTTGATTGTGCATGAGACCTCGCTCCTCCTTTCAGTCCATGAAAATTGTCCGCGAGGGGCGAGGTCTCCTCCTTCATGAGTCTCCTCCGTCACCTACTGAAATTGTACGCCCTCAGGGTGCGCCGCGGGCTTCCCCTGCCCTAGTTTTGCGCACCCTTTAAAGGACTTTAGGAAGAGCTTGGCTTTTTAAAGTCCGGCTTCCATCTTTAAACGCTCGATGCCGAGACGGTGGGCAAAATTGCCGAAGCGCTCCCCTTTCTGCCCTTCCCGCCGGTAAAGGTCCAAAAGCTTCTCAAAGACCTGCTCTACTTCCTCAGCTGTAAGTCCTTCGGCCAGGACTTCCCCTATACGGGGAAACTGGGCGGCGTTTCCTCCCACCACCACGGTGAAGCCGGTTTTCTTGCCGAAAGCGCCGAAGTCCCGGACCCAGCTCTCGGCGCAGCAGATGGGGCAGCCGGATATTCCCACTTTCATCTTGCCTGGCAGTTCTACCCCGCCGAACTTTTCCTCGAGGCGCATCCCTAGGCCCAGGGAATCCTGAAGGGCCAGCCGGCAGGCTGCCGTACCCGGACAGGACTGCACGCTGCGCAGGCAGGGGCCCACGGCCGGAGCGGGGGGAAGCCCCAGGTCAGCCCAGACGGCCTCCACATCCTCCGCTTTAAGCCCCACCAGCGCTATGCGTCCCGCAAAGGTGAGCTTCATCACCGGTATCTGATATTTCCGGGCCACCTGAGCCAGCTTCTCCAGGATTTCAGGGGTGACCAAGCCTCCTTTGATCCAAGGTACCACCGCGTAAGTCTGGCCGTCCCGCTGCAAAACGGCACCGCGCGGAGCAGACACTTCTCCTCTCCCCTTTCCGGTACAATTTTTACCGCCAGTTTAGCCGGGAAGGGGGAATAAATCATTGATCTTAATCAATTTTGCCTGAAAAGATCTTTTCTAGATTTTAGCTTGGCAAAGGATGATCCGGCGGCCCCGGCGCTCGATCACTCCCTCGCGCCGCCAGCGGGAAAGGCAGCGAGAAACGGTCTCCGGAGTGAGGCCGGCTAGGGAGGCCAGCAGAGACACGCTGGGGGAGAGGGGGAAATCCCTTTCCGCCAAGAGGTAAAAGAGCAGCTTTTTCAGGCGCCTGCAAGCCGGCTCCAGTGCCAGCAAGGCGGCCAGCTCTCTAGCCCAGTGTAGACGCTTTATCAAGCACTCCTCGAAGGCCTGGGCTAAAAGAGGGAAACTGCTAAGCAGGTGGCGAAAGAGCTCGGCCGACATCTCGCATATTTCCACCGGCGTGAGAGCGGAGGCAAAGTTAGGAGGCCCGGAAACCCGAGGCCAAACGGCTTCTTCTCCCAGAAAGCCCCCCGGGCCTACCAATTCTAAAATTTGCTCCCTCCCGGACTCTCCCAGGGAGAAGATTTTTACCCATCCTTGCCGCACGATGCCTACCCGCCGGCTCTTTCGTTCCGGGGAAAAGATCTCTTCTCCGGGAGCATAGGAGCGAACCACTAAATGGGCGGCGAACTCCTCCAGATGCGGGGGTGGAAGATACTTCACCACGGTTACCGGCCGCACGGCGCACTCGTGGCAGCGGATCATCAAGGTCTATCCCCCTAGCTTTGCCCGCAGACGCCTGGCCACCGCAACCATACGCCTTAAGGCTTCCACGGCTTCCTCTTCTTTCCGTGTCTTGAGTCCGCAGTCGGGGTTGACCCATAGCCTATCCGGCGGGAAGAGATCTAGCACCCGGCTCAAGAAGCGCTCCATCTCCTCTTCCTGGGGGAGGTAAGGGCTATGGACGTCGAAGACCCCCAAGCCTATCCCCCGGCGGAAACCGTGGCGTTCAAGTTGCTTCACGAGCTCCGCCCCACCCCGAGCGGCCTCCACCGAGACCACATCGGGGTCCATACCTTCGAGCGCCGACAGGACTTCTTCCAGGTCGGCATAGCACATGTGGGTGTGAATCTGAGTCTCGGGCTTGACCCCGGAGGTAGCCAGGCGGAAGGCCTGAGCGGCCCAGAGCAGGTATTGCGGGCGCTCTCGCCGCTTAAGAGGCAAAGCTTCGCGAAAGGCCGGCTCGTCCACCTGGATTATCCCGATTCCTTCCCTCTCCAGCTCTGCTATCTCGTCTCGCAGGGCCAGCGCTATCTGGTAGGCTATCTGCTCCTCTTCCAGGTCCTCGCGCACGAAGGACCACTTGATCATGGTTACTGGTCCGGTGAGGATGCCCTTCACCGGCCGGGTGGTAAGCGACTGGGCGTAGCTCGTTTCCGCCACCGTCAAACTTTCCCGGCGCCAGACATCGCCGTAAAGGATGGGGGGCTTTACGCAACGCGAGCCGTAAGACTGCACCCAGCCGTTAGCGGTCAAAGCAAAGCCGGGAAGCTTGGCAGCGAAGTACTCCACCATGTCGCTGCGCTCAAACTCCCCGTGCACCAGCACGTCGAGCCCTATCTCTTCCTGGATCTTTATCCACCGCGCTATCTCCTGGCGGATGAAATCGCGGTATTCCTGCTTGCTTATCTCTCCCCGCCGGAAGCGAGCTCTGACGGTGCGCAAGGCCGAGGTTTGGGGGAAGCTTCCTATGGTGGTGGTGGGAAGGAGGGGAAGCTTGAGTTTCTCCGCCTGCAACTTCTGGCGCTCTTCGAAAGGCACGCTGCGGGTGAACTCTTCTTCGCCGAGAACCCCCACCCGGCGGCGCACATCAGGGACTACCCGCCCCGGCATGGCGTCCAGGGCCTGTCTGGCCCGGCTGGCCTCCTCTATTTCCGCTCGGACCGTTTCCTCTCCCCGGGTTAAAGCTTCCTTCAGCATCCTGAGTTCTTGCAGGCGCTCGTCGGCGAAACTCAGGGCGTTTTTGAGCTCTGGTGGAAGCCTCTCTTCCCCGGCCACCGTGACCGGAAGGTGCAGGAGGCTGCAGGAGGGCTGGAGCCAAAGGCGATCCGGGGAAACAAAGCCGCTTAAGTATCTTACTAACTCCAGAGCCCTCTTGGGGTCTGTCCGCCAGACGTTGCGGCCGTCTACTACTCCGGCTCCCAGCACTTTATCCTTGGGAAAGCCATAGTGTTCCAGATTGGCTAGGTTGTGCCGGGCATCGCTTACCAGATCCAGGCCTACACCGGCCACGGGCAAGCGCATAACTTCCGGATAGCAGCTGAGACTGCCGAAGTAAGTTTGGAGCATGATCTTGACCCTGCTCTTTTCGGCCAGCTGGCGGTAGGTCCGTTCCACCGCCTCTACCTCTTCCCGCTCGAGATCCAAAACCAGAGCCGGCTCGTCCAGCTGCACCCACTCGGCTCCGGCCTCGGCCAGCTGCTCCAGGAGCGCAACGTAAGGGGGTAATAGGCTTTCCAGCGCTTCCCGCCAGTCCCTGTAGCCTCGAGAAAGCTTTACGAAGGTGAAAGGACCAACCAAGACCGGCTTACCGTTGACTCCCAAGGCTTGCCGGGCCCGCTGGAAGGCCTCCAAGTAGGGATTTGTGACTAAACGCGGCTCTTTCTCCCACTCAGGCACGATGTAGTGGTAGTTGGTATTGAACCACTTTTTCAAGGCGCAGGCCTTTACCCCTTCCGCTCCCCGTGCCAGGGCGAAGTAAAGCTCGAGTCCCCCACGACCCCTTAAGAACTCGAAGCGCTGGGGAATAAGATCTAGGGCGAAGGCCAAGTCTAGCACGTGATCGTAGAGGGAAAAGTCGCCTACCGGCAAAAGTTCCACTCCAAGCTTTAGCTGCCGGCGCCAATTATTTTCTTCCAAGGAGAAAACTTCTTGCCAAAAAGCTTCTTGCGCCAGCTTTCCTTCCCAGTAGGCCTCGAGCAACCACTTGAGTTCTCTCTTCTCTCCTATACGTGGATAACCTAGATTGCTAACGAGCAAAGCATTTTCACCCCCGAAAAGTGGCTACGAATTTTCCGGTACCGATGTCGGGTTACACCGGTTGCCTGGCGGTCCTTTTGAAACCTGCCGCCGGAGGGGACCGTCACTGCTGTCCCGACTATGTCAGGTGCCGCTTATGCGGCCCTTGACGATACTTGCAGTTTTTGTTTTTAATTTTTACCACAAAAACCTAGCCGCCGTGGTCGATCCAACCGCCTTTATGGAGGCAGGTCTTCCCGCGGTGGTTTTATAAAATTAAAAGCTTCTACCTCGCTCGTTCGCGGGCGAAGCCTTGAGGTAAGCCTTCTTGGCTTTGGGATAGATTTTAACACTCAAACCTCGGCCGGTAAAGAGAAAAATCGCCCCCGCAGCCATGAGGGCGCGGGGGCCAGAGCATTATGGGGATGAAAGGGTTTGGCCTAGTAAACCCCCAGAAGGTTGAGGGCCAGAAGAACCAACCCGGCCGCGGCAATGCGCTTCACCGCCACCGGACTGACCCTTTTGGCTATCTGGGGGCCGATATACCCGCCCAAGATGGCGGCCGGGAACATTATGAGGAAGAGCAGAGGGTCGAAGTTGCCAAACTGGTAGTGCCGGAGCGAGCCCATGAGGGTGTTGAAGAAGATAGCCAACAAAGAGCTTCCTACTACCACGTACATGGGCAGCCCCAACCCTACCGTTAGGAGGGGAACCATAAATGGGCCGCCGCCGAAGCCGAACATCGAGGAAATTACTGCTATGAGAAAGCTACCCAAGCAGCCCAGAAGCACGTTTACTTCGAACTCCTGCCCCCAGAACTCGATCTTCATTTTCATTACCTACCGCCCTCCTTGGCCAGGCGCGCCTTCGCCGCCTCTTCGGCTCGGCGCCGGAATTCCTTCAGGATAGCCTGCTCCTTCTTGTGGCGCTCTAGGTAACCGGGCGTAGTCTGCCACACCATGAGCCCGGCCAGGACCAGCAAGATCCAGCCGAAGATGAACTTGAACTGCTCCAGAGTGATGAGCTCGGTAAGCTTGGGTCCGATAAAGCCACCCAGCACCATGGCTGCGCCTAAGCTCAGCCCCAACTTCCAGTTAATGAATTTTATCCGGGTGTAATTGTAAATACCGGAAGCCTGGGAGAAGAGCACTGTGGGCATGACCGTACCCGCCACCACCGTGTGCGGTAGGGGCCAGAGGGAGACCAGCAAGGGGTTGAGGATGAAACCGCCTCCCGCACCCATGAGCACACCGAAAGTGGTTATGGCCAAGGCCAGCAGGAAAGGCCCGAAGATGTTGATGCCCGTCCCCGCGTTGCTTAGGTAAACGGAGGGGAACCTCAAGTGGTTTTCCAGATACACCGGCGCGCTGCGCTCCCCCTTATCGGTCACCGCCACCACATAGTACCGGCCAGGAGCAGAGTCTTTGGGCAGAGTGACGGAAGCTTTAAAGGAGCCGTCGGGGGAAATTTCTAGAGCCGGGCAGAAGATTTTGTCTGGGTCTCGGAAACGGGCCTTAATGAGTTGCATGGAGCGCTTCCGCGTCTCCTTGGGATCGAGAGGAGGCAGTAGCTTCCCGCGGGATCCGATGACGCTGGCCAAGAAACCCGCCTTGTAAGCATCGATTTTTATCTTGGAAGGAGCCCGGTAGGCTACATCCGCTCCCAGATCCTTTAGAGCTTTGCTCAGAGACCATTTCTTCCCTTCGGCCTTGATGGCCTGTAATTTATCTTTTTCGTCTGCCGGCAAGATTATCTGGTAGTAAGCCGGCACTTCTTTAGAAAGGTAAAGTATGTAGGGAATTTTCCCCGTCTGAGGATCCTTTTTGCTGTCGAAGTAAGAAGCGCGCACTTGCTTCTCGCTCCATATTTCCAGAAAGACTCGGCTTCCTGCCGGAGCCTTTCCAGTAACGGTAAAAGTACCACCGTTGTCGAACTCTGTCCGGTCCAGATTGATGGTGAAATCACTAGCGATCGCCGGCAGAGAAAAAGCCACCAGCAAAAAAACCAAAAGTAAAGAACTTGAGACTATTTTCCCGTGGTGCTGGAGCATGCCTCCTTACCCTCCTTCGCCTCCCGGAATACGATCAGAGGACAGTTCTTGCAAATGTCGGCACCGGGGAAGGGATCTCCAGGGCGGGTTATGGAACTCGAGCCGTACTTCTCTATCCGCTCTAGCAGCCGGTTGACCACCGCTCCGATGTGCTCGCCCGGGATCATGACGTTGATCTCCCCCCGCTCCGTTTTGCCCGCATTATAGCTGCCGCTGCAGGCGGGATGAACGGTGGCCATCTTTTCCTGGTAGGAAAAGACACAGCCGGCACAAGTTGCCGAGTTAATGGTGAAGTTAGAACGGAGCGGGTGGATGTCAAGTGCCGACATGTAGTCCACCGCCAGGTGATAGGCCTGCATGTTGTCGCAGTAGAAGTGCACCACATCGGGGTCGAAATAAGTGCTGGCTAGGGGCGAGACGACAAAAGCCTTAAGGCTGCCCTCCGGCAGGCGAGGTTTAGACTGGATAAACCTGGCCGCCTGATCCCAGTCGCGCACATACTTGAGATGGCTCTTTATCTCGTTATCGTCAAAAGACTTCCAGCCGAAGACAAAAGCAGCGTTCGAGCAACCCAGGTTCTCCCGGGTGGCCAGCAGAGTGTAGCCCTTCATGCGCGCCCCCAACTCAAACTGGCAGAAGGTCAAAGGACGCAGAGCCTCGTAATAAGAAGCGTTCCGACGAAAATCTTCGAGCTCTTCTTCCTCGAAGATAAACTTCACGGCCACGGGGTAGTACATTAGTCTTAGCTCTTCCATCAGGATCTGCTGCATTTCCCGGTAACTCAGCGCCTTCATTCCTCATCCTCCCCTGAAAGCTGGTCGAGTCAACTTTCTCTCCAAACGGGTCACACGACCGAACCTTCCTCTCCCTCCTTTCTGGCATAAAATAAAAAATATCGACCTTGTTGCTCGTGTTGATTTTAACAAGCTCTCAATCCTTTGTCTGTCGCGTTAGTTGATAGTATGGGTTAATCTATCTTGCCTGACAAAGTCGCATGGCTGACAACTGGAGACGAAAATGTGAGAAGGTAAACTTTCGCCAGGTTAGCGTCTGAACCAAATAAACACTTAAGGGGGCAAGATGCCTTGCCCCCTTAAGTCCTGGCTTTCGACTGCTATTAGAGCTTGAAGGCGCGGGTAGAATCCTTGAGACTGGCGGCTTCGCGCGCCAACTCCTGGGCCAGCTGGCTTACGCGCTCCGCCATGCGCCCCAGGTCCTGGGAAGAGGTGGCTACGTTCTGAGTAGCTTCGCTCGTCTGCTCTACGGCGTGGGCTATTTCCTTGAGCGCCCCCAGGGTTTCGCCCACACGCCCCAGCACCCCTTTGAGGGACTGGGCAGCCTGATCTACCGCGTTGACTCCTTCGTGCACCGCAGCAGAGGAACGGGTGGCAGATTCGGTAACTTCCCGCATGCCCCGCTGGATGTCGGCCACCAAGCCGGCTATCTCAGAAGCTGCTCTGGCCGACTGTCCCGCCAGCTTCCGCACCTCCTCGGCCACCACGGCGAATCCTCGCCCGTGCTCTCCCGCCCGTGCCGCCTCTATAGCCGCGTTTAAGGCAAGCAGGTTGGTCTGCTCGGCTATATCCATGATGGTCTGGGTTATGCGGTCGATGAGGGAAGTGGTTTCCTCCTGCTTCTTCACCAGGGCTACCTCCTGGTCTACCGTCTGCCTGGCTTCCCTTATTTTGCGCAGGGCCTCGTCCAGAAGCTGGAGGCTCTTGCGGGCCTCCCCCTCTATCCGGTCGGCGGACTCGGCCGCGGCTTGGGCGTTGGCGGCCATCTCCTCCGCGCCAGCCGAGAGCTCCTGAGCACTGGCCGCCGTGGTCTCCACCGCCGCCGAGGCTTCCTCCGCCGCTGCCGCCAGCTCCTCCGCCCTGGAAGCCACCCTCCCCGCCGCCTCCTGCGTCTGCCGGGCAAGTTCCCTTAGCCTGGCCACCATCTTTTCCGCCGCCTGGGTGAGTAGGGCCAGGGCTTTAAAGCGCTGTCTGCCAAAGGCCACCCCCAAATCCCCGGCCGCCACTCGCTCCAGCGCCGCCGCCGTCTGACGGATGGGGTCGGTGAAGGCATTGGTGAGAGGCACAAGACCAAGGAGGAAAAGCAAAATCACCAGGGCACCGCCTAAAGCACTAGCCCAAATGAGCTGCCGGGTAAGAACTTCAAGCTTCTCCAGAGGTATTCCCACAAACCACATCCCTACCACGCTGCCCTGGGCATCGCGAAGGGGCATGTAGGCGGTAAGGGAGCGCCTGCCAGCCACGTCAGCCACCCCGTAGTACTCTTTACCTTCCTTGAGCACCCTCTCCACCACCTGGGGAGCAGCTTTGGTACCCACCACCCGCTGCCCTGCCTGGTTGCAAACGGTGGTGGCTACGCGGGTATCGCCCAGGAATAAGGTGGCTTCGCACCCCGAAAGCTCTTTGATCTTGTCCACCAACTGGAAGTTATTATTAAGAACCGCCCCGCCCTTGCAAAGGTACTTCCCTTCTCTCACTTCCCAGTTTCCCGGGTAGCACTGGTCGAGGAAAGCGTAGCCGAGTTTCAGGGTTTTCGCCAGCCGGTCCTGCAAGGTGTCCTGGAGCTCGCGCCTTCCCAGGTAAATAGCCAGACCGGTGGAGGTACAGACGCTCACCACCAGGCCCAGGGCCAGTACCAGACGAAGAAGCCGCCTCAGAGAGACCTCCCGTCCCAAAAAATCCACCCCCTATATAACCAGAGTCCCCCCTTTGAGGGGAAATCGGTCCCAAGGGCTAAACCTTTAGGACGGGATTAGTGTGGTTCAGGGCGAAGCTCGCTTTTTTCCTTTTGCCGGGCCATGGCTTTCTCGGTCAGCCGGACTATAAAAACGCTTATCTCGTAAAGGAGATACATGGGGCCGGCCATCAAGAGGCAGGTAAAAGCGTCGGGGGTAGGGGTAATGGCCGCCGCCAGGACGACGATGACCAGAAAAGCGTATTTGCGCTTGGAAGCTAAGAACTTGCTGGATATCAGCTCCAGCCGGGCCAGCAAGTAGCTTACTAAGGGGAGCTCGAAGATGATACCGAAAGGCACGAGGAAGTAGATGGTGAAGGAGATGTACTTGCCGATGGTGAGCATGGGAACGAGGTAGTCGCCGCCAAAGCGCAAAAGAAAGGCCAGTCCGTAGCGGTAGACCCCGAAGAAACCAAAAAGCACCCCGCCCACGAAGAGAAAGAAAGAGCCGAAAACAAAGAGCACAAAGTAACGCCTTTCCGTCTCCTCCAGGGCGGGAGCTAGAAAGCTCCATATCTGCCACAGGATAATAGGAAGGGCCATTAGAAAACCGGAGAAGAGGCAGACCTTGACTATGGTCATAAAAGCTTCCGTGGGAGCGGTAAAGACTACCTTGTAGCCGGCGCTGGTGAGGGGGCTTAGGAGTAAGGCTAGGATCTGTCGGTAAAAAACAGCGGCTACCAGAGACAAAGCACCTGTTGCCACCGCGGAGACGATTAGCACCCGCCGCAGCTCTTCCAGGTGCTCGATTATGGTCATTTCCTTGTCTTTCCTGGTTTTAGTGGTAATAGTACCTTCCTCCCTGTGCTCCCGGGCTATCCCTTGATGCTCTTGCTCACCTCTTCCACTTCCTTTTTTACCTCATCCACGTTACTCTTCAGGTCGCCTACAATGTCTTGGGTAGACTTGCGGAACTCCCGGATGGTCTTGCCCAAAGAGCGTCCGAGCTCGGGAAGCTTGCTAGGGCCGAAGACAATCAAAGCAATGGCCAGGATAAGAAGAAGCTCCGTACCACCGAAATTCCCGAACACGGTCTTTCCCCCCTCTAATCCCTCTCCCAAAAGTATAGTACAAATAAACTCGCCTCTCCAACCACAAAAATTAAGCCCCCTCCTCGTGGGAGAGGGCTTTTAAGATTCTTTACACCGGGACGACCACCTTGCGACCCCAGGAGTCCTTCACCTCAACGAGGTGAACGGCACAGCCAAGTCAGGGGTCGAAAGATCGAATTACGCGCACCACCTCAATGGGGTTTTCCAGATCCTTGACCGGTGTGCCTACCAAGGCCTGTTCGATGGGTCCGCGCTGTCCCTTGTCGTCGCGGGGGCTGGCGTTCCAGATGGTGGCCGACACTACCTGGTAGTTGCGGATGCGGTAGTCTTTAATCTCTATCCAGTGGCCGATGGCGCCCCGTGGCGCTTCCCAAAGCCCCATACCTCTGGCCTCGCGCGGAACCTCGCACGGCTTCATGGTGGGCTCGCCCGGACGGAGCTGGTCGAGCCACTCCATCATGGCGTGGGCTACCATCCGGCACTCGATGGCCCGCGCCAGGTGGCGCCCCATGGTGGAAAAGGCCTTTTCTCCTAAGCCGAACACTTCCGGCACGCGGTTCACCCACATGCGCGCCAGCGGTCCTACCTCCATGGGAAGCCCTTCGTAGCGAGGAGCCTTGATCCAGGAGTAGGCCCCCGCCTTACGCGGCTGGGGTTCAGTCTTGCCCTCCGCCGGGTTAAGCCCGCTGGTATCGTTGCGGTACCAGGAATATTTGACGTCCTCCGTGATCTTGGCAGGATCTACCGGGATGAATTTGCCGTTGGCATAGGCCCCCCGCTTGATGAGCATCTTCTGGCCCGTCGGATCGGGCTCATCGGTCAAGGGGAAAATTCCATAGGCTAAAGCGTTCTGGTATCCCCGCCCTATATCGTAGTAGTCCTTGTAGACTTCGCCTATAGCTACCACATCGGGGACGTAGACGTTGTCGATAAAGTCGATGAGTTCCTTTAAGTAGCTCCGGAAGTGGTCAATGCTTTCCTTGGTCACCTTCTCGGTGATCCCGCCGGGGATGATAACCGTGATGTGCGGCATCTTGGCTCCGTAGATCGCCAACATCTCCTGGGCCTTCCGGCGCATGTTCAGGGCCTCGAGGTAGTGCTCCACCGCCTTTTTGTTGACCTCCGGCGGCAAACGGTAGTCCCCCTCGTACCGGGGAACGAAAGGAGGAACATCGGGCCCTTTCACGTAGTCCAGGGCAGCCAAGGTGTAAAAGTGCAGGATGTGCGACTGGATGTAGTTGGCTCCCTGGATGAGGTTACGGGTGATGCGGCCGTTGGTGGGAACTTCGGCTTTAAAGGCGTCGTCCAGACAGCGAGCCGAGGCCATGGAGTGAGCGATAGGACAAACGCCGCAGATGCGCTGGGTGATGTGCTGGGCATCGCGCGGATCCCGCCCCTGGAGGATGATCTCGAAGCCACGGAAAAGGGTGCCTGAAGACCAGGCATCCACCACTTTACCGCCGTCGACGTTGACTTCTATTTTCAGGTGCCCTTCGATTCGGGTAACGGGATCGATAACCACCTTCTTGGACAATTCGTTATCCCCCCTTGCTTCCGCCTTACCCTCTAATCCCGTCCCTTCGGGAGACGGGCTTTTCTATCTCCCGGTTACTCGTGCAGGCGATAGCGTCCGTAAAGCGGCCCGCTATCGTCCGGGAATCCCGGTTCGGAACAAGCCTGACAGGGCGCACCCGCCCGGATACACCAGTTGGTGTGATTATTCCACCACCGGATGTGACAGCGCGAATGGGCCACCATCCCTTTGCAGCCGACCATGGCCAGGCACCCCTCGTCCCCCGGGTGCTTAGCAAAGATCCCTTTGGCGAAGTACTCGCACCGGGGGCAACCTTCGTGAATGGTTTGGTCGGGGAAGAAGAGCTTGGGCCGGTTGAAGTAATCCAGTTCCGGTAGCTCCCCGAAGCGGAGCACATAGGTAAGGGTCCCTAAAAAGTCGTCCGGGTGCATAGGGCAACAGGGAACGTTAATGACCGGGGTCTTTTTAATCACTTCCCAGACGCCCACCGTGGTCGTAGGATTGGGGGCGGCGCCGGGAATGCCTCCGAAGGAAGCACACTGCCCAGCGGCTATTATGGCTGCAGCCTTGCTCCCGTATTCTTTCAGGGCGTGGAGCAAGGTTATTTCCTTGCCGTCCTTTTCCCCTATGGTGCAGAAGATGCCATCGTCCCCCGTTGGCACTCCACCTTCTACCACCAGGAAGTACTTGCCCGGATACTTGGCCGCCGTTTCCTCCAAAGCGTGCCAAGCTAGGTGGCCAGCAGCCGCCATGACGGTGGGATGAAAGCGCAGACTAATGATATCTAAGAGGACTTTCTGGATAGGGGGATTTACCGCGTTGAGGAGAGAGACTGAACACCCGGTGCATCCGGCTCCCTGGAGCCAGATAACAGGGGGTTTGCCTTCAGCCGCTTCGGCTAAGGTCTCCAGTATGTAGGGCTCCAGGGCAGAGAGCAAAGCTATTCCCGCCGTGGTTCCGGTGCAGATCCGTATAAACTCGCGCCGTGAGATTCGTCTCACCACATCTTCCCTCCCATCCCTTTATGCTCCGGAAAGCCGCTCAAGTAGCTTTTTAAGCCTACCTGCTATCCGCTACCCCCTCTCTTCGAGTGTTATTTCCCAGACTCCTTTCAAGCCACTCCCGTATCTCGGCATCTACCAGAGAAACCAGACGCGGCAGCCTTTTTTTTACGAGGGGACTGAGCTCCATCCCCCAGGCCATGCGGGCGGGCTGCATGCCAAAGATAGTGGTGGGGGGAAGCACCCCGGTAACTTTCGCCAGGTAGATTACTTCCAGGATACCGACCGAGTGGGAAGAAAGAGCAGCCACCGGAACGTAATCGTCGAGTTCGTCAGGGGAAAACTTAAAAATGGTACCCGGGGGAGCCTGCCCGTTGACCGCGTCAATGATGATCAGGCGGGAAGAGTCCTCAATATAGTAAAGAAGGTCTATGCCGGCTGTTCCCCCGTCCAAGATCTCCACTGACGGCGGGTAGGAAAACTTCTGGAGTTCGCGTACTGCGTGAATGCCCAGCCCTTCGTCCTGCAAGAGGAGGTTCCCGATACCCAGAACGGTCAGTTTCGGTTCCCGTTCCTCCATGGGTTCGTCTTCCCTTCCGTCCCGTCTGACATCTTTTAAAAATTCGCTGCTTGCTCCTCAAAATCCTGCTTGATTTTAGTCGCCGAAGCTTATTCCCATCTGGCGCGCCGCTCGGATGAGGTCGCAGCCTAAGGGAACCCGCCGCATGGTTCCCACCGCTTCGGCCAGAGGGACAGAGGTTATGTCGGGAGTCCGGAGGGAAACCATTTCGCCAAAGCGCCCTTCCATCAGGAAGTTGACCGCCGCTGCTCCGAAACGGGTGGCCAAGAGACGGTCGAAGGGAGTAGGTGATCCTCCCCGCTGCAGGTGCCCCAACACCGTCACACGAGTTTCGATGCCGGTTATCCTCTCTATCTGCTCCCCCACCACGTTGCCGATGCCGCCAAGCCTTATGCTTTCGAAGCTTTCCTTCACGATCTTCTTGACCACCACTTCCCCGCCCACGGGCTTGGCTCCCTCAGCTACCACCACGATGCTGAACTTTTTCCCCTCTCGCTGGCGCTCCAGGATCTTCTCGCACACTTTATCGATGGTGAAGGGGATCTCCGGGATGAGAATCACGTCAGCCCCTCCGGCCACGCCCGCGTGCAGAGCTATCCAGCCAGCGTAGCGCCCCATCACCTCCAGCACCATCACCCGGTGGTGAGCCTCAGCGGTGGTGTGCAGCTTGTCTATGGCTTCGGTGGCCGTAGCCACCGCCGTGTCGAAACCGAAGGTCTGGTCGGTAGCCGCTATGTCGTTGTCTATGGTCTTGGGCACCCCGATGACGGGGAACCCGTAGCGCTCCCATATCTCTTTAGCGATTTTAAGGCTACCATCGCCGCCGATGATGATCAGGGCCTGGATACCCAAAGAGTTGAGGTTGTTTATCGCTTGCTGGGAAAGGTCCTTGTAAACGATCTCCCCGTTTTCCCGCACCGGGTAGTGGAAGGGGTTTTCCCGGTTGGTCGTTCCCAAAATGGTCCCGCCGCGGGGCAGGATGCCCACTACATCCTTGGGGGTGAGGCGGCGGCTCCGGTTTTCCACCAGGCCCGCGAAGCCGTCCTCGAAACCTATGACGCTAAGCCCGTACTCGCGCACCGCCACCTTGACGGCTGCCCGGATCACCGCGTTAAGTCCAGGCGCGTCCCCTCCCCCGGTAAGGATACCTATCCGCTTGATCGATAACCTCGCCCTGGCCACTCTGCTACCCCCCAAAAAAATAACCGCTTTTTTGGCCCCTTTTACAAGTATCGGAGCCCAGCGGCAAGAATATAAGGTTCGTAGATCACATGGGCTTGGGTTCTTTCTGGGCCTCCTCGGCCTCCTTCTTTATCTTGGCCTCGCACAAGGGGCAGATGGCTTTGGTCTTCTTCGGGGCTTCTTCGAGAAGTTCTTCTTCCTCTTCCAGGACCGTCTCGGTCATAGCCTCGGTCTCAAATATCCGCCCGCAGATGATGCAGCGCTGCTGAACCTTTTTTCCCATAGTTTCCCCTCCTCATAAGCGTAGTGTGGCGATCAGGCGCTTCGGCTTGAGCAGGAGGTCCAAAGCTTCGTTGACGTCCCGCACCAGCACGTCGGCCGCCTGCAGAACTTCTGCCGCCAATCCTTCCGGACCCAACACCGCGATACCCAAAATGGCCCGCCGCAACATGCGCACATCGTTGGCGCCGTTTCCTATGGCCACCGTTCGGGTAGCATCCAGCCCCTCCACGTACCTCTCCTTCTCCGGACCGGTGAGGGGCTGGCGCAAAACTACTACCTTGGCCCGAATAGGAGCGCACTTCTCTGCCGCCGTGCCGAAGGTGTCGGCGGTCAAGATGTGAACGGTCATTTTTTCGGCCAAGGCGTTAAGACGCTCTACCACACCGGGTAGAAGCTCGCCGTCGCAGGCGAAGGTACCGTTAAAGTCTAATACCAGATGGTTTAGTTCCAGCAAACCCCGGCCGGGGACCTCTATGCGGAGCATCTTTTCTCCCCTTATTTTTTAAGGGCAGCCATGATATCGGCGAAAACTTTGTCAATTGGCTGATCACCGTCTATGTTGATCAAAAGACCTTTAGCCTGGTAATACTCGATGAGGGGTTGAGTCTGGGCTTCGTAAACATCAAGCCTTTTGTTAACTGTCTCCTCGGTGTCGTCGCTACGCTGATAAAGCTCTCCACCGCACTTATCGCACTTTCCTTCTACCTTCGGGGGGTTGTTGACGATGTGGTAAGTGGCGCCGCAGACTTTACAGACTCGCCGCCCGGTGAGCCGGGCCACAATCTTCTCCCGAGGAACGGAGACGTTGATAACCGCATCCAGCTTACGCCCCATGTCTTGCAGGAGTTTGTCCAGTGCCTCTGCCTGTGCCACGGTCCGGGGGAACCCGTCAAGGAGAAATCCCCGCTCGCAATCCGGCTGCATAAGTCGCTCCCTAACTACTCCGATGATTACTTCGTCGGGGACGAGCTGGCCCTTATCCATGTACTCCTTGGCCTTCTTCCCCATCTCGGTTCCCTGCTTGACGGCTTCACGCAGCATGTCACCGGTGGAAATGTGAGGGATGTTAAACTCCTTTACCAGCCGCTCCGACTGGGTGCCCTTGCCGGCCCCCGGCGGTCCCATGATGAGAAGGTTCACTGCTCTCGCTCCTTTCGACCATTTTTGTGAAAAGTAGCACTTGCCTCGGTTTAAAAAAATGGTCGGGATGACAGGATTTGAACCTGCGACCTCACGGTCCCGAACCGTGCGCTCTGCCCAAGCTGAGCTACATCCCGAACCTCAGGGAATATTATGCCGCAATTTCGCCCTTTCGTCAAGACCCACTTGACGGCGAAACTTTCTTTCAGTATACTTGGAATACAAACCGTATAAGGTTTTCCGCCCCTGCGAAGAGGGGAGTTGGTCCCTGAAATCAAGGGGGGGTCACGAAGGCTCTAAGGGGACCTATTGCCGTCAAAGGCGAAGGTTCCCTTTTTGTTTATCCCCTCAAGAAGGAGGTGGCCTATTGGAAAAGCGCATCGGAGTGGTGGGAATCATAGTGGAAAACCGGCTGGAGAACGCCCCCAAAGTGAACACCATTCTTAGCCACCACGCCAGCATGATTTTGGGACGCATGGGGATACCGGACCGGGAGCGGGATCTAGGGCTTATAGCCCTGGTCATAGAGGGAACCACGGACGAGATAGGAGCGCTCACCGGGAAGCTGGGGGCCTTGCCGGGGGTCACCGTCAAAACCGCGCTGGCACCGCCTAAAGGAGAGAAAAAGAAGTGACGGAATACCGCTGGGAAAGGGACAGTCTGGGAGAAAAAGCCGTACCGAAAGAGGCCTACTACGGTATTCACGCCCTGCGGGCCAAAGACAACTTTCCCGTTTCGGGGCAAAAGCCTCACCGGGAGCTCCTCTGGGCCTTAGGTGTGGTGAAGCAGGCCGCCGCCTCTGCCAACACGGCGGTAGGACTTTTACCGCCCGAGAAGGGGGAGGCCATAGAAAGGGCAGCGGCAGAGTTTGCCTCCGGACGCTTCGACGATCAGATCCTGGTGGACGCTTACGCCGGCGGTGCAGGCACCCCGCTTAACATGAACGTCAACGAGGTGATCGCTAACCGGGCCTTGGAGATCCTGGGTTTCGAGAAAGGGTCGTATCACATAATCCACCCCCTGGAGCACGTGAACCTCTCTCAATCCACCAACGACGTCTTCCCCACGGCTATAAAGGTGGCAGCCATCAAACTCGTGCGCCGGCTAAGCCAAGCCATGGCCAGGCTTCAGGGGGCCCTACAGCGCAAAGAAAAGGAGTTCGCTTCTATCCTCAAGATCGGCCGTACCGAGATGCAAGATGCCGTGCCTATAACCTTGGGACAGGAGTTCGGGGCTTGGGCAGAGGCCGTGGCCCGGGACTGGTGGCGCCTTTACAAGGTGGAGGAGCGCTTAAGGCAGGTAAACCTGGGAGGAACAGCGGTGGGCACCGGACTTAACGCCAGCCGCCGCTACATCCAGCTGGTGACGGATAAACTGCGGGAACTCACCGGTTTCGGCTTGGCCCGGGCAGAAAACCTGGTGGAAGCCACCCAGAACACCGACATCTTTGCCGAGGTTTCCGGGCTGGTGAAGACCGCCGCCGTTAACCTGGCTAAGATAGCCAGTGATCTGCGTTTCCTGAGCTCCGGACCCCGGGCCGGGATCGGGGAGATCCGCCTGCCCGCCGTTCAGGTGGGCTCCTCTATCATGCCGGGGAAGGTGAACCCGGTCATCCCGGAAATGGTGACCCAGGTGGCCATCCAGGTAATGGCCAATGATGTGGCCATAAGCCAAGCTTGTGCCTGGGGCAACTTAGAGCTCAACCCCTTCCTACCTTTGATAGCCCATAACCTCCTGACCTCCACGGAGATGCTGGCCAACGCCGCCCTCATCCTGGCCGAGCGCTGCGTGGAGGGCATCGAGGCCGACCGGGAGCGCTGTGAAGAGCTTTTGCACCGCAGCTGCGGCCTCATCACCGCCTTCGTGCCCTACATAGGGTACGAAAGGGCTGCTGAGATAGTGAAGGAGGCTTTGGAGAGAGATAAGCGCGTGGAGGAGGTGTTGCTGGAAAAGGGACTATTCAGCCCGGAGGAGATAGCGGCTATAACTTCTCCCCAAGAGGTGACCACGCCGGGAATAGCCGGCATCCGGTATTTCGCTCAGCGCAAAACTGCCAAGGAGGGAATTAGAGATGGCTCTGAGTCTAGCCGAAAAGACTTGGCGCGATAAGCGCCTGGAAATGATTAAGAGGTACGAGGAAGAAGAAAAACGTCAGGACTTCATCAACGAAGCGGAGATCTGGCGGATCCTGGAGGAGAAAGCCCACCCTGAGCCGGCCGAGGTGCGGGAGGTATTGGCCAAGGCGCGGGAACTCAAGGGGCTTTCGCCTGAAGACACAGCGGTGCTGATCAACACTCAGGATCCGGAGCTTCTGCAGGAGCTTTTCGAAACCGCCTTCTGGATCAAGAACCAGGTCTACGGCAACCGCATCGTGCTCTTTGCCCCCCTTTACGTCTCCAGCCCCTGCGTTAACAACTGTGTTTACTGCGGCTTCCGCCACTCCAACGAAGCGGTTTACAAGCGGACCCTAACCATGGAGGAGCTGGCTCAGGAAGTTAGGGTCATCACCCGCGCGGGGCACAAGCGGGTCCTGGCGGTCTTTGGCGAGCACCCTGCCAGCGATGTGGACTACATCTGCCGCTCACTCGAGACCATCTACGCCACCAAGCACGGTCGCGACGAGATCCGGCGGGTCAATGTCAACGCTGCTCCTATGACGGTGGAAGAGTACCGGCAGGTCAAGGAAGTAGGCATAGGCACCTATCAGGTATTCCAGGAGACCTACCACCACGAGACCTACCGGCGCCTGCATCCCCCGGACACTTTGAAGCACTCGTACAAATGGCGCCTCTTCGCGTTACACCGGGCTCAGGAGGCCGGTATAGACGACGTGGCCATCGGGGTGCTCTTCGGACTCTTCGACTGGCGCTTCGAGGTGCTGGGCCTCCTCTACCACGCCATGGACCTGGAGCGGGAGTTCGGCATCGGTCCTCACACCATATCCTTCCCCCGGCTGGAGCCGGCACTCAACACTCCTTTCACCACCAACTCACCCTATTTAGTTAGCGACGAAGAGCTGAAGAAGATCATCGCCATCCTGCGCTGCGCCGTGCCCTACACCGGGCTCATCCTGACCGCTCGCGAGAATCCGGAGCTCAGGCGCGAGCTCATAAGATTGGGCGTTTCCCAGACGGATGCCGGCTCCCGCATCGCCGTGGGCGGCTACTCGGAAATGGAAAAGGAGCACATCCTGGAGCGGCAGCAGTTCAAGATCAACGACACCCGAAGCCTAGACGAGTTCATCTACGACCTCTGCCAGGACGGCTACATCCCCTCCTTCTGTACGGCGGGCTACCGGGCCGGCCGGACCGGGTGCCACTTCATGGAGTTCGCCAAAAAAGGCCTGGTGAAGAACTTCTGTGTCCCCAACGCCATCCTTACCTTCAAAGAGTACCTGCTGGACTACGCTTCTCCCCGCACTCGCGAGCTGGGGGAGAAGATCATCGAGCAGTACCTGCAGGAGGTTGAAGGACGCCTGCCGCGCCTGGCAGAGAAGGTGCGGGAATACCTGGCTAGGATGGAGGCGGGAGAGCGTGACCTCTACGTTTAAGTCCAGGGCAGAGCAAATAGTGGAAGCGGCTTTGCGGGAAAAAGAGTTGACCGAAGCTCTGCAGCGGGCGGCCGAAGTAGCTTGTCGGCTCTTCGGCCTCCCCAAGCTCTACTTTGCCCGAGCCATAGGCCGAAGGCTTCACCACCTGACTTACTACGGGGAGGAAACCTACCTTCCCGCCGTAAAGGAGCCCCTGGGCCACGGTCTTTACGCCTTTCTGGAAGGGGCGGAACGGCTGGAGGAAGGGGCAAAGGCCGAGCTCTTGGCCGCTTTGCGCCAAGTGGTGGAGTTTTACGCCGATAAAGGGAGGGAGGCTTTGTGAGTCTCAACACCACACCCCGGGGGCAGAGGCTGCACATAGCCCTTTTCGGCCGCCGTAACGCCGGAAAGTCGAGCCTTATAAACGCGCTGACCGGGCAGGAGGTGGCCATCGTCTCCGACGTTCCGGGGACCACTACCGACCCGGTGGCCAAGGCTATGGAGATTTTGCCCTTGGGGCCGGTGATGGTCATCGACACCGCTGGCATCGATGACGTGGGGGAATTGGGAGCCCTCCGGGTGAGGAAAAGTTTTGAGGTGCTCAATCGCACCGACCTGGCCCTGCTGGTCGTCGACCCTGGTCGGGGCTTCGGCCCTTACGAAGAAGAGGTGCTCAGGCGCTGCGAGGAGCACAAGGTGCCGGTGGTCACGGTGATAAACAAGATCGACCTCTATCCGGAAGTAGTGCGCCACGGCCTCGGGGTTGAGCTCGCCTCCCCTAAGGTGTTTGTGAGCGCGCTCACCCGCCAAGGGATAGAGGAGCTCAAGCAAGTAATAATCCAGCACGCTCCCAAAGATTGGACCATGCCCACCATAGTGGGGGATCTCATCCAGCCAGGTGATCTGGTGGTGCTGGTGATTCCCATAGATAAGGCCGCTCCTAAAGGGAGGCTCATCCTCCCCCAGCAGCAGGTAATAAGGGATATCATCGACCACGATGCGGTGGCCATCATGGTCAAGGAACGGGAACTCAAGCATGCTCTGAGCCTTCTCGGCACCAAGCCCCGTCTGGTGATCACCGACGCCTCGGCTTATCTCAAGGCGGCAGCTGACACCCCGCCCGATGTCCTTTTTACTTCCTTCTCCGTTCTCTTCGCCCGCTACAAGGGGGACCTTGAGACCCTGGTTATGGGAGTCAAAGCGGTGGATGAACTACGTCCTGGCGACCGGGTGCTCATCGCCGAGGCCTGCACTCACCACCCCATCGAAGACGATATCGGCCGGGTAAAGATACCCCGCTGGTTGCGCTCGCGGGTGGGCGGAGAGCTTCACTTCGACGTGGTGGCAGGAAGCGGTCCTTTACCGGAGAATCTAAGGGACTATAAGCTCATCGTTCACTGCGGGGCCTGCATGCTCAACCGCAAGGAGATGCTCTCCAGGCTTATGCAGGCCCGCCAGGCCGGGGTACCCATCGTCAACTACGGCGTGATCATGGCTCACATGCACGGGGTGTTGCGACGCGCTCTCTCCCCTTTCCCCGCCCTGCAGGCCCTGCTCGAACCCACGGAAGAAGAAATGGAGCTGGAGCTCGAGCTTCTGCGCCGGGCAAGGAGTTGAAGCTAATGGAGTTTTGCTTTACGGCGGAAGAGTTGGCAAAGCGGGCCTTTTCCGGACCTCCCCTCACCCGGGAGGAAATCCTCTACCTTTTAAGGGCCGGGGAAGAGGAGGCGGAAATCCTCTTTAAGGCCGCCGACCTAGTGCGGGCCCAGGTTTTTGGTCCCGTGGTGCACCTGCGGGCCATTATCGAGTTTTCCAACTTTTGCCGGAACAATTGCCTTTACTGTGGGCTAAGGAGGGAAAACCGGCGCCTTCCCCGCTACCGTATGAGCGCCCGGGAGGTGGTTCAAGCCGCCGAAGAAGCGGCCTCTCAAGGTTTTAAAACCGTGGTCTTGCAGTCGGGCGAAGATCCTTGCTGGACGCCGGAGCGTCTGGCGGAGGTCGTGAAAGAGGTCAAAAAGCTGGGGGTGGCGGTCACCCTTTCGGTGGGAGAACTCGCCTACGAGGACTACGCGCTTCTCAAGGAAGCCGGGGCCGATCGGTATCTTCTCCGCCACGAGACCGCCGACCCCGAGCTCTTCGCCCGGCTCAAACCGGACACTTCCCTGACCAAGCGCCGGCGCTGCCTGGAGTGGCTCAAGGAGCTGGGATACGAGACGGGAGCCGGGTGCATGGTGGGCCTTCCAGGGCAGAGCCTGGAAAGCCTGGCGGAAGACGTGCTCTTCATGCGGGAGCTGCAGGCAGAGATGGCCGGAATCGGTCCCTTTATCCCCCATCCCGACACCCCGCTGGGGAAGGCCTCCCCCGGCTCGCCCTTTCTTACCCTCAAAGTCCTGGCTCTCACCAGGCTTTGCCTTCCTTACGCCAATTTACCGGCCACCACGGCTACCGGCGTGGCCCAAAAAGGGGGACGCGAGGCAGCGCTTTTGTGCGGGGCCAACGTGGTCATGCCCGACGTCACTCCCCACCGCTACCGCCTGCTTTACCAGCTCTACCCTGGAAAGGCTCAGGCTGACCCTCACCCGAACGCCTTCGCTTACTGGCAGGAGCGTCTTCAAGCCTTGGGCAGGACCGTAGGGCAGGACCTTGGTTTCAGCCCCCGCCCTCGGGGCGCATCTGCGGCTGCCGGTCCGGATCTATTGGCTTGAGGATGGAAGGGCGGCTATGCTGG
This sequence comes from Ammonifex thiophilus, assembly GCF_003368535.1. Lineage (GTDB taxonomy): Bacteria > Bacillota > Desulfotomaculia > Desulfotomaculales > Ammonificaceae > Ammonifex > Ammonifex thiophilus. The sequence continues at coordinate 58,333 of NZ_QSLN01000007.1, read as the reverse complement.
ATGGCCACCGGCGGTCGAATGAGAACACTCTTTAGGCCTTCGAGGTTAAAGGGCAAAAGCGGCCACAGATAAGGGATGCCGAAAGAGCGGGTAAGGGCCAGGGCGGCGAAGGAGAGGAGGCAGCCTATAATGAATCCCGGGAGGAGGAAAAGCCCGGTAAGGACCAGGATAAAAAGCCGCAGCAGCCGGTTAGCCATGCTGAGCTCATAAGAAGGGGTAAGGAAAGTGCCGATGGCGGCCGTGGCCACATAGAGGGTCACCTCGGGTATGAAGAGCCCGGCCCGAGCAGCGATATCTCCCAGCAGCACGGCGGCGATGATACCGGTAGAAGTGGCAATGGGGCTAGGGGTATGGATAGTGGCCATACGGATCATGTCGATGGCCACCTCGGCCAACAAGAACTGAACGAACAGGGGCATGGCCCCTATTTTTTTAGGGCCTATGAACTTCAGCTCCGGCGGCAGAAGCCCGGGCTCAAGAGCCAGGAGGAGCCAGAGTGGGGTGAGGAAGATAGAGAGGAGTACCCCGGCGAAGCGCACCCAGCGCAGGTACACCCCTATGGCCGGGCTCTGCCGGAATTCCTCCGCGTGCTGCAGGTGGTGGAAGAAGGTGCAGGGGAGGATAATGACGCTGGGAGAGGTGTCCACCATGACCACCACGTGCCCGTCCAGCAGGTGTGCCGCCGCTACGTCCGGCCTTTCCGTGTAGCGTACCCGCGGGAAGGGGTTCCAGAAGCTCCCCGGAGTGATGAGCTCCTCCACCGTTTTTTCCGCCATGGGGAGACCGTCGATGTTTATGCGCTGGATTTTCTCCCGTACGCTGTCCACTATCTCCGGGTTGGCCACGTCGTCCAGATACACCAGCGCGATATCGGTCCTGGAGCGGACGCCGGCGGTAAGGTGCTCGATGCGCAGCCGGGGATCGCGCAGCCGCCGGCGCAGCAGAGCGGTGTTGTGCACCAGCGTCTCCACGAAGCCGTCGCGGGAACCTCGGGTTACCTTTTCCAGGTCGGGCTCCTCGGGCATGCGGGCTGGGTACTGGCGCACATCTATGGCTATGGCGCGCGCCTCCCCGTCCAACAGTAAAACGGCGGGGCCGCTCAAAGCGGCGTCAATCACCTCTTCCAGGGTTTTGAGTTCCTGCACCTCGCCGTAGACCACGTGCCGGTAAAGGAGCTTCTGGAAAGTGTTGAAAGCTATCTCCTCCGGCTGCAGGCGGGAAAACTCGCGCATGATAAGGCTTAAGGGAGTGTCCTTGGCGAAGGCGTCGACGAAGAGAAAGGCCGCCTTTCTTCTGCCGATCTCGATCTCGCGCAGGATGAGATCGAAATTCTTCTTGAACACCAGGCGCCGGTCGAGCTCCTTAAGATTATCTTCCAGGTTTTTGGAAAGCGGTGTTTGGCGCTTGGTCACACTCTACCCTCCCCACTTTAGCCTTTGGGGCGGAAAAGCAGAGCGGCGAAGTAGCCGAAGACCACGGCGGCCGTTATCCCGGCTGCTGCCGAAGCCACCCCTCCCCGGAAAACTCCCAAAAGCCCCTCCCGTGCCGCTCCTTTTATGGCTCCCTGTGCCAGCAGGTGCCCGAAGCCGGTAAGGGGCACGGTGGCACCCGCTCCCGCAAATTTCACCAAGGGCTCGTAAAGCCCTAGAGCGCTCAGGACCGCACCGGTGGTGACTAGCCCCACCAGGACGTGCGCCGGAGTCACCTTGTGGCTGGTAAGGTCCATCAAGAGCTGAGCCAGCAAGCAGATGAAGCCGCCTACCAGGAAGGCCTTTAAGAAAAGCATCTCTTTTCCCCCTTCAAGCCTCCAGAACCACTGCGTGGGCTATGGCCGGGATGGTGTCCCCCTGCTTGGTGGTTATGGGGCTCATAAGCGCCCCCGTACCTATCCCCAGCACCCGTCGCAGGCGCCCAGCAGACAACTCCTGGAAAAGGTAACCGCAGGTGACCACCGCCGGGCAGCCGCAGCCGCTGCCGCCGGCGTGCACATCCTGCTTCTGGCGGTCGAAGATCATGAGCCCGCAGTCGTTGTGCCGCTCACCAAGTTCATACCCATACTCCCGGCAAAGGGCCAGCAAGAGCTCCCGTCCGTAGTAGCCCAGGTCCCCCGTTAAGATGAGGTCGTAGTCGGTGACCTGCCTTCCCAGGTCGCTGAGATGACTCACTATGGTGTTGGCGGCAGCAGGAGCCATGGCCGCCCCCATGTTCATAGGATCGGTGCTCCCTAGGTCTATCACCCGGCCGATGGTGGCATGGGTAACCCGGGGCCCTTTCCCCTGCCTGCCGAGTAAGATGGCTCCCGCACCCGTCACCGTCCACTGGGCCGTAGGGGGGCGCTGGCTCCCGTGCTCGGTGGGAAAGCGGAATTGTCTTTCCGCCGTGGAATAGTGGCTGGAAGAACCGATGAGGACGTAGTCGGCAAAACCGCCATCGATAAGCATGGCTCCCAGGGCCAGGCCCTCATATATGGTAGCGCAGGCCCCGTAAAGCCCCACGTAGGGAATTCCTAGAGCTCGGGCGGCGAAGTTGGCTGCCACGATCTGGTTTAGCAGGTCCCCCGCCAAAAGGTAGTCTACCTGCTCGGGCCGGAGATTGGCCTTGGCCAGCGCTTTCTCCAAAGCCTCCTGTAAGAAGCGCCTCTCAGCCTTCTCCCAGCTGTCTTCCCCGTAGTACGGGTCCTCTATGACCTTATCGAAGGTGGGGCGCAGCGGGCCCTGCCCCTCCTTGGCTCCTGCCAGGGCGGCCGTGGCCAGGATGACCGGCGGTTGAGCAAAGGCCACCGTTTGACTTCCTATTCTCTTGGGTGCCGGCATGAAGCTCTTCCCCCTTTTAGCTTCCCAGCGGAGGGCGGGGACCGAAAAGGTAATAGATAAGGCCACTTAACCAGGCGGTGACGATGCCGAAAACCAGGATGGGGCCGGCGACGGCGAAAAGCCTGGCCCCTACCCCCAGAACCAGACCCTCCGTGCGGGCCTCTAAGGCCGGAGCCACCATGGCGTTGGCAAAACCGGTTATGGGGACGAGCATACCCGCCCCTGCATAGCGGGCTAGCTCGTCATAGAGCCCCAAACCGGTGAGGAAGGCAGCCAGGAAAACCAGGACGATAGAGGTCGCCGTGGCCGCGTCTAAGAAACTGAGCCCAACGCCTTGGAAAAAGGAAACGATGCCCTGGCCGGCGGTACAGATAAGTCCTCCCACTCCAAAGGCCCAGAGGCAGTTGCGCCAAACCGGCGGGCGGGGTACGAGTCGGTTGACCATCTGCTGATACTGGCGCTTTTGCATCTCCAGCGGCTGGCTAGGATCAAACTGTCTCACCAACTTCGCACCCCTCAGTCCACGTAAGCTACCTTGACGTTGGCCTTGTACTCTTTAATGACCCCGTTTTCTACGTTGGCCGTGAGGTTCAGTATCTCCACACCGGTGATATTGCCTAGGGTGCGGGAAGCCTCGCTCACCGCTGCTTGAACCGCCTCCCGCCAGCTGTGCGGAGACTCTCCTACCAACTCAGCCACCTTGACGTGCATGGCTTCTTCCCTCCTCCGAAATCTAAAGCTTTAAAGAGTCCACCCTCTATTCTGGCTGTCTCGCCTCTTTCCTATTCCCTCTGCTTGAGCCCCATCCAGCAAGAAGCGTATAATGAAGCGCGTGATCTTGCTCTTCGGAGGGGTAGAAGCTGGGACGCGCCTTTCCCCTTTTCGCCGCCCTCTATCACCGCAACTACCGCCTTTACTGGACAGGACAGCTCATCTCGGTAAGCGGCACCTGGATGCAACAGGTGGCCCTCTCCTGGCTCATCCTGGAACTTACCCACTCGGCCTTTAAGCTGGGAGTGGTGGGAGCGGCCCAGTTTCTGCCCGTTCTTCTCTTCTCGCTCTACGGAGGAATCCTGGCCGACCGCTTCCCTAAGAAATACTTGATCATATTCACCCAGGCCAGCATGATGCTGGTGGCCTTTCTCCTGGGGATGTTGGTGGTGACGGGGAAGGTTCATTACGTGGCGATAGTGGTACTGGCCTTTCTTCTGGGGTGCTTCAACGCCGTAGACATGCCGGCCCGCCAATCCTTTATCCTGGATTTGGTAGACCGCCGCACCCTCATGAACGCTTTGGCCCTGCACTCGGCCCTTTTCAACGGAGCCAGGGTGGTGGGGCCGGCACTGGCGGGAGTGGTGCTGGCCCGCTGGGGAACGGCCACCTGCTTTTTCTTGAACGCCGCTTCCTTTCTGGCCGTCTTGGTGCAGTTGGTCCGTATAGATGTGGTGAGCCGCAGAGACGTTGCAGGCGAAACCTCTTCTCCCTTCCGGGAACTCAAAGAGGCCTTTGTTTACGTGAAGGAGACGCCGCGGCTCCTTTATCCCCTGTTGTTACTGGCCCTTTTTAGCACTCTGGCCGTCAACTTTAATGTTTTGGTACCCGCCTTGGCGCGGCTCACCTTAAAAGAAGGGGCTCAGCAATACGCCTACCTTCTCACGGCTCAGGGCTTGGGAGCAGTGGCGGGAGGAATTTTCTTGGCCTGGCTTAGTTGGCAGGGGCCGAGGATCGCCTGGATTGTCACCGGAGCTCTGGCTCTCTGCCTTCCCCAGATTGTTTTGGGTCTCTTGCCCGGGTATAGCCAGGCCCTGTTCTTGCTCTTCGTGGCTGGCTGGGGAATGGTGGTGCTCATCAGCACCATAAATACCAATTTACAATTGAACGCCCGCGACGATTACCGCGGGCGGGTCATGAGCCTTTATGTGCTGCTCTTCGTGGGCACCTCTCCGGTAGGTAACCTACTGGCTGGCGCCTTGGCCCACCGCTGGGGGGTTCCCTGGGCCTTCACTCTAGGATCGGCCGCTGCCCTTCTGGCCGGAGCCATCGTGGCTGCCTGCTGGTACCGAACCGAAAGGAGAGTTGCTAGTTCATAGCCGCTCCTTTCTTCTCCTCCACCGGTCGGACAGCTGGCTTTCGTGCCCCTAGCGTGTAGACAGCCACCTTCTCCTCCTTCCGGGTGGCAGGCGAAGTGTGGGTCCCCTGAAAGACGATGATCCCCTGCGGGCAGACCTCAATGCACAGGCCGCAGTAGATGCACTTGTAGGGATCGTAGCGCCTCTTTATGAGGCGGCCGGCGCTGCGCGTCTGCCCTTCGCTCGCCGAAGCTACCTCTAGCCGGGGCCCTATCTCTACTTTAATGGCCCCCACCGGGCAGGTACGTTCGCAGCGGCGGCAGGTCATACATTCCTCTACAGTAAAGACGATTTCTCCCCGCGTGGCCGGAAACGGAGAACGGTTTTCCTGCGGGTATTTGCGGGTGACCGGCGGGGAGAAGAGGTTTTTGAGCACCACCGAAAGCATTTTCATCCGAAACTACCCCCATCCCTCGTGAAAAGTTTAACTATGTTAAGATTCAACCTTTACTAAATAAAGTAACTGTCACTCCCGTGCCGGTGCAAAGTCCGTACTAATCAGTAGAAACCCTTTCAGACTGCTAAAAGAAAATCTATATGGCTTTTAAAGCAGCTCTTATAAAAAAACGGGGAAAAGCAAAGGAGAGCTTTTCCCCGCGGCGCTTACTTGTCTAATTTTTCGCTGAAATTTAGGGTTATACCTCCACCACGTAGCGAATATCACACACGCCAGCCGGGCAGTAACGCTCCGTAAGATGCGCAGCGAACTCCTCGTCGTAGTTCGCCAAGGCCTCTTGCACCATGCGCGCCCCTATCCTGGAAGCAGGGCAGGCTTCCCCCGCCAGAACCTGCTTGGCCAGTGAGGAGAGTTCGTCGAGCAAAGAAATCTCTCCTTCGCCCCGGCTTATCTGGCGCAAGAGCTCGTAGATTCGGGGCAGGGCCTCCCGGCAGCCGGAACACTCCCCGCACTTCTCTTGCAGGGCCAGCCCCAGATAGTAAGCCGTGAGATCCACGATGCAGCGCGGTATAGCTCCGCCCGAGCACATGGGATTTCGCCTCCCAACCGAGTTTCCTTAAAGGGATTTTAACTCTTCGCTTTGAGCTTGCGCAAGGCGCGTCTGGTCGCCTCCACGGTGAAGGCCACGTCCTCCTCCCTATGGGCCAAGGAAATAAACCATGCCTCGAACTGGGAAGGGGGCAGGTAGACTCCTTCCTCGAGCATGGCATGGAAGAAATTAGCAAAAAGCGACGTGTCCGATTTAACCGCCGAGGCGTAATCCCCAACCTCTTCCGAAGTGAAGAAAAGGGTGAGCATGGAGCCTACCCGGTTGATCCTGCCGGGAACTCCCGCTTCCTCCAGAGCCCTCCGCAGGCCATCTTCCAGCATTTTCCCCAGTTTCTCAAGATACGGATAGGTTTCCTCTTGGCGCAGCACCTCCAAAGTGGCGACTCCGGCTGCCATAGCCAGGGGATTGCCGGAAAGGGTCCCGGCCTGGTAGACGGGGCCTACAGGTGCCACCATTTCCATGATTTCTCTTCTACCGCCGAAGGCTCCTACGGGCAAGCCCCCGCCGATGATCTTTCCCAGACAGGTGAGATCGGGAGTGACGCCGTAAAGCGTTTGGGCGCCGCCGTAAGCCACTCGGAACCCGGTGATCACCTCGTCGAAAATGAGCAGGGCTCCATAGGAACGGCAGAGCTCGCGCAGCCCCTCCAGAAAGCCGGGCCGGGGGGGTACTACCCCCATGTTCCCGGCCACGGGCTCCAGGATGACCGCCGCTATCTCTTCCCCACGCTCCTTGAAGATTTCCCTGACCCCTTCCAGGTCGTTGAAACGGGCCACCAGAGTGTCAGCCGCCGTACCCGGCGGCACGCCTGGACTGGTAGGAACTCCCAGGGTCAAAGCCCCGGAGCCAGCCTTTATAAGGAAGGAGTCAGCGTGGCCGTGGTAACAGCCCTCAAACTTCAGGATCTTGAAGCGGCGGGTGTAGGCCCGCGCCAGACGTATGGCGCTCATCGTGGCCTCGGTACCGGAGTTGACCAGGCGCACCATTTCCACACCGGGCAGGGCTTCCACCAGGCGACGGGCCAGTTCCACCTCCAGCGGACAGGGGGCACCGAAGCTCATGCCCCGCTTGGCCTGCGAAGCTACGGCCTCCACCACTGCCGGGTGCGCGTGCCCCAGGATGAGCGGCCCCCAGGAGCAGACGTAGTCCAGGTAGGAGTTGCCGTCGGCGTCGTAGACCCTGGCCCCTTCTCCCCCCACTATGAAGGGGGGAATCCCTCCAACCGCCTTGAAGGCCCGGACCGGGCTGTTGACCCCTCCGGGAAGGTACTTCTGGGCCTCGGTAAACAGCCGGATAGATGTCTCCCTATTCACTTCCTTCCCCCCTCTCGGTGAAGTACTGGGGGTTGGAGCGCTTAAGTTCCTGGGTGCTGAAAAGCACCAGGAAATCTTTTATCCCCACGGCCTCGCTAAGCCTCCTTACGATCTCCCAGCACTCCTCCCGCCGGGGACGGTGAATCATAGTGTAGAGGTTGTAGGGCCACTCGGGGGTGGGCAATCGCTCGTAACAGTGGGTAACCTCCGGGAAAGAAGCCAGCTTCCTTCCCACCTCTTCCACCCTTTCCGGAGGCACCTGCCACACCACCATGGCGTTGGCCGTGAACCCCACGTGCTGCTGACGCAGGGCGGCCGAAAGCCGCCGGATTATCCCCTTTTCCAAATATTCTTTCACCTTGGCAATGACCGCCTCTTCACTCATCCCCACCCGCTTCCCGATTTCACGAAAGGGGCGGGAAGTGAGGGGGAAATTATTCCCCAGCTCCAGGATCAGGCGCTGCTCCTGCTCGGTCATGGCTTCCCTCCAGGTCGAAGTTCACCCTTATCTTGAAAATGCGGCGGGCTGGCAGGTTGAGAAACTGGTTGATCCCCGTCTTCTCTCTTATCTCCCGCAATATCTGGTTTATCCGCTCGTGCGAAGGGGCCAGGATGGTGAACCAGACATTGTAAGTCTCGTGCTCCCGGACGTAGTTGTGGGTCACTTCCGGATAGCTGTTGATTACCTCGGCCACTTCCGGTATCCTTTTCGGCGGCACCGCTAGGGCGCATAGGGTGCCGGTGTAGCCTATCTTACGAGAGTCAATAATGGCCCCCAGGCGCCTGATCACCCCCATTTCTTTTAGCTCGCGCAGCCGGGCGATCAGCGCCTCCTCTGTCATCCCCACCTGTGCGGCCAGCTCCCGGAAAGGCTCCGGCACGGGGGAAAACCCCTTTTGCAAGGCGGCCAGCAGCCGCCGGTCGGCATCGGTTAAAACCGCTTTCTTTTCCGGCATGGAACTTCTAGCCCCTCTTTTTCGGCCGGTAGAGACACCAGGGTTCTTCGGCCATGTAATCGCCGTAGTAGTAAAGGGCTCGTGCCCGACAACCGCCGCAAACATCGTTGTACTCGCATACCCCGCACTTGCCGGTGTACTGCCGGGTGCGCAGACGCTGGAAGATGGGAGCTTCTTTCCATATGATGGAAAAAGGGGTCTGGCGCACATCGCCCGCCGGCAGGTCGAGGTAGGCGCAGGGCTGCACGATCCCCACCGGGTTTATAAGGCAGTAGGCCAGCCCGGCCAAACACCCCCGACCGAAGCGGGTATCGTATCCCATCTGGCGGGCGATGCGCTGGAACTGGGGGGCGCAGGTGGGCTTCACCTCTATGTTAGCCTCCCTACCTTTTTGCAACAGGCGCCGGAGCAGGCGCTCGTACTGCTCGGCTCTGAGCGAAGCCTCGGCCAGGTTGACGGCCCGGCCGGTGGGCACCAGGAAGAAAACGTGATGCCCCCTGGCCCCCATGGCCACGGCGAAGTCGGTGATTTCTTCGACCTCTTCGTAGTTAAAATCCATCACCGTGGTGTGTATCTGAAAGGGCAACCCCTCCTCGCGGCAGGCCTCCATCCCCTTAACCGCCGCCTCCCAAGACCCGGGCACGCCCCGGAGGCGATCGTGTTTTTGCGGATCCAAACTGTCAAGGCTTATCCCCGCCACGGTAAGCCCGGCCTTTTTGAGCTCTCTGGCCACCTCGCGGGTGATGAGCGTCCCGTTAGTCCCTAAGACCGGTCGCAGACCTAAAGAGCGGGCGTGCGCTATCAAGGAGTAGAGGTCCGGGCGTAAGATGGGTTCTCCACCGGAGAAGATCATGATTTTGAACCCCGCCCGCGCTATCTCTTCGATGAGCTCTTTGCCCTCCTCGGTGGTGAGCTCCGCCTCTTTTTTCGCGCCGGCATCCCGGTAGCAGTGCTCGCACTTCAGGTTGCAGGCGTTGGTCACGTTCCAGGAAATGATCATTTTTTTCTTCTCCTTTCCCCGCTTACCCGCGCAGCCAGCGGGCCGCCTCCTTGGCGAAGTAGGTTATGATGATGTCGGCCCCCGCCCGCTTGATGGCGGTAAGCACTTCCAGCACCACCGCCTTCTCGTCAAGCCAGCCGAGCTTTGCTGCTGCCTTTATCATAGCGTACTCCCCGCTCACATTGTAGGCCGCCACCGGGCGCCCAAAAGCGTCCTTAACCTGCCTTATGACGTCCAGGTAGGCCAAGGCCGGCTTCACCATAACTATGTCGGCTCCCTCTTCCAGGTCGAGCTCTACCTCCCAGAGAGCCTCGGCTGCGTTGGCCGGGTCCATCTGGTAGCTACGGCGGTCGCCGAAGCGGGGAGCACTTTCCGCTGCCTCCCGAAAGGGGCCATAAAAGGCAGAGGCGTACTTGGCGCTGTAAGCCATGATGCCTACCTCCTGAAGGCCGGCCGCGTCCAGCGCCTCTCTTATAGCCCTCACCCTCCCGTCCATCATGTCCGACGGGGCCACCAGGTCGGCTCCCGCCTCGGCGTAAGTCACCGCTGCCCGCGCCAGAAGAGGAAGGGTGGGATCGTTGAGCACGCGCCCTTCTTCGACCACCCCGCAGTGACCGTGGTTGGTGTAAGGGCAGAGACAGACATCGGCCGCCACCACCAACTCGGGAAAGCGGGCTTTAATCGCCCGTACGGCCCGCGGAACCACACCTTCCCGGTTCCAGGCCTCGCTCCCCTGGGGGTCTTTGCGGTCGGTGACGCCGAAGAGCAAGATTCCGGGCAGGCCTAGCTCCACTGCTTCCTCCAGTTCGTCCAAGAGTTGGTCTATGGAGTAGCGAAAGACGCCGGGCATGGACTCCACCGGCTGCCTTATACCCTTTCCTTCCACCACGAAGAGCGGCCACAGAAGATCCTTTACCCCGAGCTCCGTCTCCCGCACCAAGCGCCGCAAGTTTTCCAGCCGACGCAGGCGGCGCGGCCGGTGGTAAGGATAGGTCAATTTAATCCCCCCTCGCTGCCAAAGTGGGCGGCCAGGGCCGCCACCAGCCCCGGTATGGTGTACTCCTTAGCCTCCACATCCACTTTAATACCGAGCTCCCTGGCCGTCTGGCTGGTTACCGGGCCGATGGAAGCCACGGTGACGCGTCCAAGCAGCTTCCCTGCTTCTTCCCCCAGCGCCTCCACCAGGAAGCGTACGGTGGAGGAACTGGTGAAAGTGACGGCGTCTATTTCTCCCGCCTCCAGAAGGCGCCGGGCGAGGGCGACCCTTTCCTGAGCCGGGCGTATGTGGTAGGCTACCACGCTTTCTACTTCGCAGCCTAAAGCCTTCAGGGCCTCTTCTAAAAGCTTGCGGGCCAGATCGGCACGGGGCAGAAGGACGCGCTCTCCCGGCCGCACCCACAGGCGGAGGCTCTCCACCAGCTCCTCCGCTCGGTAGGCCTCGGGCAAATCGGCCACTTCAAGCCCCTTTTCCCGCAGGACTTCCGCCGTGGCCGGTCCCAGGGCCACGAAGCGGGCTTTGGCAAAGGCTCTAATATCTTTCTTTTTCTCCCGCAGGCGGCGGAAGAAGTGTTCCACTCCGTTGACCGAGGTGAAGACCACCCAATCGTAGGTCCCGGCCCGATCGAGTGCCCTATCCAGTGGTCCCCAGTCTTCTGGCGGATCTATCCTTATCACCGGGCACTCTACCGCTTCCCCTCCTAAGGCCGCCAGAGCTCGGGAGAGGCGGGAAGCTTGGTGGCGAGCCCTGGTCACCAGGACGCGCTTTCCTTTGAGAGGACCGGGAGTGAACCAGGCGAGCTCCCGGCTGAGTTTCACCACCTGGCCCACCACCACCACCGCCGGGTTAGTAAGCCCAGCTTCCTCTACTTCTCGCACCAGATCCTTTAAAGGGGCCGTTACCTGCCTCTGCCTGCCGGTGGTGCCCCACTGGATCACCGCCGCCGGCGTGCTGCCCGGCATTCCCTTTTCCTGAAGCTTTTGCACGATGGTCTCCAAGTGAGCCATTCCCATAAGAAAGACCAGAGTGCCGTTGTTAGCCATACTTTCCCAGTTTAGGTTAGAATCTTCTTTCTCCGGGTCTTCACTCCCGGTAGCTACGGTAAAGCTGGCCACGTAGTTTCGGTGGGTGAGAGGTATCCCGGCGTAGGCAGGAGCAGCTATGGCCGCCGTCACTCCCGGCACCACCTCGAAAGGTATCCCAGCCCCGCTCAAAGCCTCTGCCTCTTCTCCTCCCCGCCCGAAGACGAAGGGGTCTCCACCTTTCAGCCGCACCACCACTTTACCTTCTCGCGCATAGCGCACCAGAAGGGAGTTTATCTCTTCCTGGCTTAAGGCGTGCTTTCCCGGTTCCTTCCCCACAAAGATCAAGCTGGCTTCCGGGCGAGCGTGGTTCAAAAGGGCCGGGTTTACCAGGCGGTCGTAGACCACCACATCGGCCCTCGCCAGAACCTCTGCCCCTTTAAGGGTAATGAGCCCCGGATCTCCGGGACCTCCACCTACTAGGTAAACCTTACCCCCCATTCCCCAACCTCCAACCACTAGCTTATCCCCGCAGCAACTCTTCGGCACCTTCCTGGAGGAGCCGCTCGGCCAGTCTTATTCCCACTTCTTCCGGATAGGCCGTAGGGCCGCTTTCCTGCCCCCGGATAATTCTCCTCCCTTCCGGATCGGCCACCAGCCCTTCCAGCAAGATCTCGGTTCCCGCCACGCGCGCCAAGGCGGCTATGGGCACATGGCACCCTCCCCCCAGCCAACGCAAAAAGGCTCGCTCGGCGGTCACTTCCAGGCGCGTGGTCGGATCGTCCAGTGCTTCCAGCATCTTTCTGAGCTTCCGGTCTTCCTTCCTTATCTCTACCCCTATGGCTCCCTGCGCCACTGCCGGAAGACAAACTTTATAAGAAAGGAGTGTCATTCTTCTGGTGAGATCAAGTCCAAGCCTTTTAAGCCCGGCCCAGGCCAGAACTATCGCTTCGCACTCCCCTCTTTCCAGCTTGCGTAGGCGGGTGGGCACATTTCCCCGCAGGGATACGAAGTTCAAATCCGGACGGACCGCTTTCAGCTGGGCCTGCCGCCGTAGGCTGGAGGTACCTATCCTGGCCCTTTCCGGCAGGTCCTCCAGCCCCGCCCCCGTTAGAGATACGAGTACATCTCCCGGATGCTCGCGGGGAAGCACCGCTCCCACGCAGAGTTCTTCCGGCAGCTCGGTGGGGAGATCCTTGAGACTGTGCACCGCCAGATCTATTTTTCCCTCTAGCAGGGCTATTTCCAGCTCCTTGGTAAAAAGCCCCTTCCCCCCTATGCGGGGAAGGGCCAAGTTCCGTACCTTATCGCCGGTGGTCTTAATTTTGACTACTTCATAGGTGTAGTGCGGCCATCTCTCCCGGAGGATCTGTAAAACTTGCTCCGTCTGAACCAGAGCCAGATCGCTCCCCCGGGTACCGATGCGCAGGCAACACTTGCTTCTCCTCATTCCCTCTAACTTTTACCCCCGCTCGAACACTCGCTTCGGGCTTCCGCCTTCTCTATCTCCAAGTTAAAAAGTTCCTGCAAAGTCTCGGCGTAAACGTGCCCCCGGGTGGTCAGGGCCAGCTCTTTCAGGCGCACTATGGGATCGTGTAAAAGCTGGTTGACGAGGCTGTTGGCCAAAGAGAGCACCGCCTTCTGCTGCTGGGGGGTAAGCGGACCCAGCCGATTTAAAGCCCGCTTGAGTTCCCGCTGTTTTATTTCTTCGCCGCGCTCTTTAAGGGCAGCAATTACGGGAACCACTGCCCGCTCGGCCTGGCGGCGCAAAAACTTATCCACTTCCTCTTCTATAATGGCCTCGGCTTGGACTGCCGCCTGCCGCCGGGCCGCGTAGTTTTCGTCCACCACTTTGCTCAAGGCGTCGATGTCGTAAAGCGTGACGCCGGGGAGCTTTCCTACCTCCGGATCCACGTCGCGGGGGACGGCTATGTCAATGAGGAAGAGCTTCCTCCCGCCCCGCCGCCGCATGACCTCGGCCACGGCCCCGGCATGAATAACGTAGTGGGTGGCCGCTGTGCAACTGATCACTATATCCGCGTCCAGCATCTGCTCGTAAAGCTCGTCAAAGCGTACGGCCCGGCCACCGAAACGCGCCGCCAGCTCCCTAGCGTGATCGAAGGAGCGGTTGGACACTATCACTCCCGCCACCCCGTTAGCCACCAGGTGCTTGACCGTAAGCTCTCCCATCTTACCCGCACCCACTATCAGTACCGTGCGCTCCGCCAAGCTACCCAGCGCTTGCCGAACCAACTCCACCGCCGCGGAGCTCACTGAAACCGCATTGCGGTCAATACCAGTTTCCACGCGCACCCGCTTTCCCACCGCCAGGGCCTGCTGGAAAAGGGCATTGAAGTAACTCTCGGTGGCACCTACCTCCAGCGCCAGGTGATAGGCGTCGCGCACCTGTCCCAGTATCTGGGTCTCTCCTAGTACCATCGAGTCCAGGCCCGAAGCCACCCGAAAAAGATGCTTAACGCAGTTGCGCTCGGTGTGGGCGTAAAGATAGGGCTTGAGTCCCGTCTCAAACTCCACCCCCGCCCGTCGGGAAATTACCTCGATGACCGCTGTGCGGGCTACTTCCTTGGAGAGGAGCAGGTAAAATTCCGTGCGGTTACAGGTAGAAAGCAGAACTACAGCCTCTACTCCAGATCTGCGCTTGAGCTCGACTAGCAGCTCACGCGCCTGCGTCGGAGTAAAGGAGAAACGCTCCCGCACCTGGACCGGCGCTGTCCGGTGGTTAAGCCCCACTACTATCAAGAACACGCCTCACCAACTCCTTTGCTCGACCGAGGTCGTTACGTTCCAAGGCTTCCACGATATCCGGACCCACCAACCCGGTCAGCACTCGCTCCTTTTCCCCCTTCTCAAGCTTCAAGAGACGGGGGCGCAATTCTCCTAAATAAGCCAGAAATTCCCCCCACGCCGGAGAGAGCCTGGCTTCCAGCCACTGCCGCAGAGCTCGGGCCAGCCCCGGACTCTTTCCCTGGGTGGAGATGGCCACGGTCAAGTCTCCCCGGCGCACCACCGAAGGGACATAAAAGTCGCAAAGCTCCGGAGTGTCGACCACGTTCACCCACACTCCGCCAGCTTGGCATTCCCGGGCTACCGCCTCGTTTACTTCCCGGTTGTCGGTGGCGCTTATCACCAAAAAAGCCCCCGCCGTGTCACCCGCACGAAACTCCCGGGCCCACCATTCTATTTTCCCTTCTTGAGCCCACCTGCGCAGGGAGGGTGCCACTTCAGGGCTTATGACCCGCACCCGCGCCCGGCAGGCCAGAAGCCCCTCCACCTTTCTGGTGGCCACCTGTCCGCCGCCCACCACCACGCAAAGCTTTCCTTCCAACCGCAAGAAGATAGGATAAAGCACGCTACCTCTCCTTCAATGGTATCAAAAGCTGCGGGTAAGGACGAACTCGGCAATTTGCTCCAGGCGGCGGCGCTGGGGTATGGCAGGGAGAGAACGCAAAAAGCGCAAGGCCTTGTTGGTAAAAGCCTGCGCTACTTCCAGACTAAAACTTATTCCTCCCGCTTCTTTGACTATGGCAATGGCTTCCTGAACCTCCGCCTCGCTCTTCCCCCGCATGCAAATGATTTCTTTAAGCCGCCGCCCCCTCCTGCTCCGGCTCCAGGCGTAAATAACAGGAAGAGTAGCTATCCCCTGGCGGATATCCCCACCTACCACCTTGCCCAACACCCGCTCCTCGGCCACCAGGTCGAGCACGTCGTCCACCACCTGGAAAGCCATTCCCAGGGCCAACCCGTATTGCCGTAGGGCCTGACAGACCACAGGCGGGGCCTCGCATACCCTGGCCCCCAACTCGCAGGCGGCACCGATGAAGAGAGCCGTCTTCCGGCGGATGCGCCGGAAATAGCGCCAAACGCTCTGGTGAGGACTGTAGCTCTCTCTTTCTTGCGCGAATTCTCCTGTGCACATGGCTAGGCAGGTGGCTGCCAGTTTCCTCGCCACCATTGGATCGTCGTAGCCAGAGACCAGTTCTATGGCCTGGGCAAAGAGGACATCTCCCACCTTGATGGCTGTCTCCGGACCCCAGCGCGAATGGACCGTGGGGATACCTCGCCTCATCTCGGCTCCGTCGATCACGTCGTCATGTACTAGCGTGGCCATGTGGATGAGCTCCACCGCCGCCGCCAGCGGGAGGACCCGCTCCAGGGAGTAGTGGCCAAAGTGGGCACACAACAAAGCGAGGGCCGGCCGCAGGCGCTTGCCCCCGGCAGTCAGCAGGTGAAAGGCTGGCTCGCGCAGAGGAGAAGGGGCATGCGCCACCAGCTTTCGGATTTCCTCTTCCACACGGTCCAAGTCCTCTCGCAGATCCCCCCAGAAAGTCAGCACATACCTGCCCCCCTAATTGGGGTTATTCGCCCTTCACCGGTCGAAATCCTGCCTCTCCCACCTTAAAATTAGGACTTACCCGCCGGTGGATCTTCATAAGGGCGGAAATCCTGGTACCAAACGCCGTCTTCGCGCGTAACCGGTATTCCGTCTGCCCCTTCCCGCTCCTCCAGTTCAGTGGAAAGGGAATGCTGAGCTACATCCTCCCACACCTCTTCCTGATTGTAACCTAGGTCATCCCCTGCTTCCAAGAAGGGAGTACCCAGGACTTCCTCTTCCACGGGGCGAATGCGCTTAACTTTTTCCGCTTCCTGTTTTTCTTTGCAGGCGTGGCAGAGAGTAGTGTAGGGAACCGCTTCTAGCCTCTCGCGGGGGATAGGTGCGCCGCAGCTTTCACAGCGCCCATAAGTCCCTTCTTCCAGTCGACGAAGGGCATCCTCTATAGCTTGGAGTTTCAGGAGGGCATCTTCCCGCAAGGCCAAATCCTTGGCCCGCTCAAAGAGCTCGCTCCCTATATCGGCTGGGTGGTTGTCGGCCAGAGATAGCTCCCCTGTAGCTTCGCGCATTGATTGGCGCTCACTATGGGCCCTTTCCTCCAGCTCTTCTTTCTCCTGGAGCAAGCGCCGACGAAAGCGCTCCAGGTCTATTCCTTCGGTCAAGGCTCTAAAACCTCCTTCCTTTTCTCCCTCAGAGACGAGCACCCCTGGTGCAAGGTAAGCTTCCCTGCTCCGGCTCGCCCCCAGTACCCGCTTCGAAGTAGTTGTAGTATTCCCCGGACCGAAGAAGGTTCCCCTCCCTTATAAGCTGCATAAGGGGATCCCTATCTCAACAGGCCTGATTCTTTCCTTTCAAGATATTTCCCAGCTCCCCTGGCGCAAGCTCCAAGAGAAAACTAGGTGCCTGGCGCGAACGAAGTGCCCAGCTCCCGCCCGCAACACCTTTCACGATGAGCAAAAAATAAAAAGACCGGATGCCACTCCGGATCTCAACGAACCGATTTCCCCTTTTCGTTTCAATCCCACACTCTTTCAATCCCACAATGGTTCGATTGCTACCATATGCGCGCCATGCCTGGGGAGTATCCTCCATCACTTTCAATCCCACAATGGTTCGATTGCTACTCTTTCTGCTTATGAGCTGTTAGGCTTAATGGCGAAACTTTCAATCCCACAATGGTTCGATTGCTACCCTAGAGGTCCAGCGAGCGGAAGACCCGGAGCTGGAAACTTTCAATCCCACAATGGTTCGATTGCTACACATCCTGCCCCCCGAAACCTTCTTCAGCCAGCCGCCTTTCAATCCCACAATGGTTCGATTGCTACGCGTCCACCGCGTCCTAAACGGCGCCCTAAAGCAGGCTTTCAATCCCACAATGGTTCGATTGCTACCAGTCACCGTAACGCCCGGCTCCAGCTCCACCACCAGGCTTTCAATCCCACAATGGTTCGATTGCTACTATAACGGCACTATACGTGTAGACCGTAGAGAAATCTTTCAATCCCACAATGGTTCGATTGCTACGTGGATTGCAAGCGAAATCAAGGGTTGGTTGAAAAAGCTTTCAATCCCACAATGGTTCGATTGCTACTCTCTTCCACCATTGCCTACGCCCTCCCCTTTCTACTTTCAATCCCACAATGGTTCGATTGCTACGCTCAAGCCCCAAGAGGTGTTGGACGCTATGCGCGCTTTCAATCCCACAATGGTTCGATTGCTACGTGGCCTGCTTGCACGCAGCCAGGGCGGCCGCGTCCCTTTCAATCCCACAATGGTTCGATTGCTACCAACTGGCCTAAAGGGACACAGAACATCCGGGTGGACTTTCAATCCCACAATGGTTCGATTGCTACGCCTTCCAAAAGGAGGTGGTGGTCATTCGTAGCCGCTCTTTCAATCCCACAATGGTTCGATTGCTACCTTCGACCGGAAAGCGCTCCTTTATCGCTTCGATCGCTCTTTCAATCCCACAATGGTTCGATTGCTACGAAGCATGTTTGGGGGCGGGAGGCCTTGATTTTTCTCGCTCCGAGCTCCTGCCACCTTCTCCAGATTGCCGTCGACCTTCGGTTAACCCCAAAACCCCAGGGGGTCGACGGCAACTCCCGATTCCCGAAACCCGCGCCAGCACTGGATCTGTTATAATCTTCCAAACAGCAGGTAGCTCCCAGCGCCCTTTAACCGCCCAGGTCGACGGCAATTATAACATGGCGGCAGCAGACAGAGCAAACCCCAGATTTGCTGGTGTAAACCGCAAAAAATGGCCACCCACTCTTATTTACTGCATCTTTCTAGACAAAGTACGGAATTGCGCTAACTCTTAACCCTCGCAGGCACACTGAGAGTAAGGGCCTTTGTTCCGGTTAGTCTGCCGCCAGCATATGCACCTCCACCCCGGCGTACTAACGGCGCGCTTTTCGGCACGGAGATCAAGGTCACCATGCTACCGGAGCTCGATAACGCTCACAGACATCAAGCCATAGCCCAGACCCGTTTTAGCTCCCACGCCGTGAGTAGAAAAGGCGTAGTCCAGCCACTTGACTGTTTTTTCTAGCAATTCCTTTCCTTCGGCTTCTCCCACTTCTTTCCCAATATTCAGATAGAAAACCCAGGAACCCCCTTCTACCGCTCCGAAAAACACCGGAATCGGGTTGTAGTAATCGCCCGGGGGGAAAGGCTCCGCCTTCCTGGTAGTACGGTGCGTAGTGCGGATTCAGTACGTCTTCTACCACCACAGGCGGCTCCAGAGGAAACCCATCGAAAAAGCACACTCCTCCCCGCTCCTCCCGCCCGAAAACGCGGCAGAATAAGGGATCGCCGAGCGCTCTCTCTTCCTTACCCCAAATTCCTTCCAGATCACCGCGCTGCGCACTGCCCTTTGAATGCGCTGGCCGGCACACAAGGGAAACCGTAAAGCGGATAGAGGGCCAAGGAAACTTCGTAAACTGATTCTGCTCCCAAACCCACCACTAACCGGCCCTTCAAGCGAGCGACTATTCTTCTGAACTCAAGCCCGGAACTTTTGAGTGCCTGCCTGCAGCGTTTATCCAGCAACTCAAAAAAGGATCGCTCGGGAATAAGGGGCGGATCAAAGACAACTCTCTTTCCAGGCAAAGAAAACTGGAAAGTCCCTTTCTCCCCGTCGTAGCTTGCCCCTTTTTCGAGGAAGGGTCCAAAGTTTTTGATCGTCTGACCACGGAGAAGATCCGCGGTTTTATAAATCCGCGCACCCAATCGGCATACCGATCAAGTTCGCGGGTGAGAGCCCGCTGAAAGTCGGCCAAAGCAACAGGATCTTTCAGAAAGTGCCCCCCTACCCACTTGCCCATGTTGTCCCCGTCCATGCAGAGCACGGCGTAATATTTGGTGAATTTTAACCCTTTACTGAGGCTGTGGAAATTTTTTTCAATTGCTTATTAGTCGACGGGGCTGAAATTTCTGCCAAGCCAGAGCAAACTATTGCCAAAATCGGCTCCAATCTGCACCCCGCGCGGCCCGGAAAGCCTCAGTACAGGTGCATTTCCACCATGCGTACGATCTCCGCGATAAAGCGGCCTATCCCCGGAAGGTTGGCTGTCACTAGCATCCGCAAGAAGTAAAGCAAAATGCTACTGAGCAGGGCAAAACCCACCGCTATCCCCAGCCCTCGCGCTACTCCGGAAATGAAATTCACATACATTAAGCGCCAGGGGTGCTCCAAAAGCCTCACATACTCGGCCAGTCGCATCTTCTCCACCTGCAAGGCCAGCTCCTTAGTCCGCCTTTCCAGCTGTCCCAGCAGGTAGGCAAGCCTCGCCTCTTCTTTGGGAGTCACTGCCTTCATTCCCCTTCTCTAAACCACACCTTCTGTCCCGGCGTTAAAGCCACGTCGAGGAAAGAAAAGGGATCGGTGGCCAGAACCCGCACGATCTTACCTTCCCCCCGTCCCGTGACTTCCACCAGCACCGGCACTCCTTTCAAGAAACAGAGGCGCTGAATGGGTACTTTTCCTTCCTCCCACACCAGCTCTAAGGGGAGAGGAGTGTAAAGCAGCAAAACTTTCACCTCCTCAAGTGGGAAAGGGAGGAGGAGAGGCCCGGTTGAGGGCTATGAGTTCCCGGAGCTTGGCAAGCGCCTCCCGCACTCCTCCCACCTCGTCAATGAGCCCGCAGTCCACCGCTTCTCTTCCCACCAGCACCGTCCCTATGTCTCGCGCCAGCTCCCCCGAGCGGAACATCAGTTCCCGAAAGCGCCACTCTTCTATACGTGAGTGCCGTACTACAAACTTTATGACCCTATCTTGCATCTTTTCCAGGTACTCCCAAGTCTGCGGCACGCCTATAACCTGGCCGGTGAGTCTTATGGGGTGGATGGTCATGCTGGCCGTCTCGGTGATAAAAGAGTAGCGACATCCGACGGCGATGGGAACCCCTATGGAATGACCTCCGCCAAGAACTAGGGAAACGGTGGGCTTGGAAAGAGAGGCTAACATTTCCGCAATGGCCAAGCCCGCCTCCACGTCTCCCCCGACCGTGTTGAGTATCACCAGTATCCCCTCTACCTCCGGATGCTGCTCCAGGGCAACAAGCTGAGGGAGAACGTGCTCATACTTGGTAGTTTTATTTTGCGGGGGCAGGACCAGATGTCCCTCGATCTGCCCCACGATGGTGAGACAGTGAATGTTGCTGCGGGGTTGCGGCACTACCGTTGTCCCCATCTCCCGCATCTGAGCCAAGGCCGAGGTTTTGGCTTCGGGAATCGGCTCCATCATCATCCCGCGCCCACCCTCTCACGATATTCTTTGCCGGGAATTATTCTTCCTCAGTCCGCCCGAAAAACTCCCGACGGATATAATGAAAGTATGGCTGGCAGGTGGGAAGATTTTCTCCAACGTATGGCCCGCCTTCTGGGAGAAGAAGTAAAGCCTTTCGCGGAGGCCCTGAAGCGACCCGAACCGCCGGCGCTCCGGGTGAATACTCTGAAGCTTTTACCTGAGCATTTCGCCAAGCGTAGCCCCTTTCCCCTGGATCCAGTTCCCTGGTGTCCGGAGGGCTTCGTGGTGCTGGATGCCAGAGCCCGGCCAGCCCTCCACCCTTACCATGTTGCCGGCCTTTACTACCTGCAGGATCCGGCGGCCATGTTAGCCGGGGTTCTCCTGGATCCCCAACCAGGGGAGTGGGTACTGGATCTTTGCGCTGCACCGGGAGGAAAGGCCACCCACTTGGCCGCGCGCATGCAAAACTGCGGGGTTCTGGTAGCCAACGACCCTAACCCCCGACGGGTCACCGTCTTAGCCCGTAACCTGGAGAGAATGGGGGTAACCTGCGCGGTAGTCCTGCAGGAAGAACCGGCCCGCCTGGCCCAGCGCTTCGCCGGTCTTTTTGACCGCGTTCTGGTGGACGCTCCTTGTTCGGGAGAAGCCACTCTGGCTTTCGATCCCGAGGCCAGGCGCCGCTGGTCGCCCAGGACCGTTTGCAAAATGGCCGCTTTGCAAAGCCACATTTTGCAGCATGCCGCCCGGCTTATCCGCCCAGGGGGTCTCTTGCTTTATGCTACCTGCACCTTCGCACCAGAAGAAAACGAGGAAGTAATAGCCTCTTTCCTGAGGACTCATCCCGAGTTTCACCTGGTGGAAGTGGAAAGGCACCCCCTTTTCGACCGGGGGCGTCCGGAGTGGATCCACCCCTACCTTCCCGAGCTCGCGCGAGCAGTGCGCCTCTGGCCTCACCGGGGACCGGGAAAAGGGCACTTTTACGCTCTCTTACAGAGGGAAGGGGAAAAGGCCTCTTCCCACCCCCACCCTGGCAATTCTCTTCCCCCAGAAGCAGCAAAGGCTTACCGCTCCTTCTGTGAACGACATCTGAAGGGCACGCCAGCCGAAGAGGGGCTGATACTGTGGCGGGAGGGCATTTACCGCGTCCCCCTTCCCTTTAAGATGCTGGAGGGCTTGCGGGTACTCCGCCCCGGCTGGTGGCTAGGGATCTTTAAGCAGGGTGAGTTCAGGCCCGACCACGCCTTGGCCCTGGGGATGAAGACCAAACAAGCGAAAAGGGTTCTGTCCCTCCTCCCTTCCGATCCCAGGCTCAAAGCCTATCTGCGCGGAGAGGAGTTCCCTCTAGACGCGGAGGAAGGATGGGTGCTAATAGCGGTGGAGGAGTTTCCTCTAGGTTGGGGTTACTGCCGCCAGGGAAAGCTCAGAAATTTCTATCCTCGTGCCTGGCGCCTGCCGACCAGTTTAAGCTAGCTAGAAGGGCCACGTAAAAGTTTTTCCCAGTAGCGTGCCCCTGCCCGGCGGAAGAGCTCAGCGTACCCGCCGAAGAAGAGGAACTCCCAGAAGTGGCGAACCTGCTCAGGCCGGGAAGAAAAGTAACGGGCGATGAGGGGAAGGAAGCGGTAGAAAAGCCGAGCCAAGCGGTGGGCGAAGTGGTACTCGCGCCCGAGAGAAGCTTTTACCAACTCGCGATACCGGGGAACGGCCCGCTCCCCTACCCCTTCCTCCAGTATGGCCTTGGCCGCCAACTGGGCACTGCAGAAGGCGGCGTAGAGCCCTTCGCCGGTCAGGGGGTCAACCAGACCTGCTGCGTCCCCCAAGAGCATTACTCGCCCCCGCCCTAACTCCGTCTCCTCTCCGGCTAAGGCCAGAGGGTGGGCCCGCAGCCGGAGGGGCCGACCCAGTCCGTTGCGCCGGGCAAAGTTTTCCCAGTGAAAGCGTAGCTCGCGGGCGGCGGCAAAAGAGCCTACGCCCGCATTGAGATGACCAGCTTTAGGGAAGACCCAGCCGTAGCCGTAGGGCAGCGCTTCCAGATCTATCAGAATAGTGTCCCTCTTCTCGGACCAGGCCGGTGGAGGAGTGATGGCTGCGGTCAAAGCAAAACGCCGGGGGAGGGAGCGACCGACCAGCCGTGCCACTCGGCTTAATGCCCCGTCCGCTCCTATCACCAGCTGTGCCCGATAACTGGCCCCGCCGGCGGTGATGACGGTCAGTGCTTCCCCGGTCTCCTCGATTTGCACCACTTCCTCGCCCTCCCGCAAAAAGGCTCCCGCTCGGCGGGCCTGCTCGGCCAGGTAAGTGTCTAAGAGTTCTCGTCGCACCAGAAAGCAGACCGGCCGACCCCAGCCGATCTCCAGGGTTTTTACGCCGGGAAGGCGCAGGATCGCCCTTTTCACTTCCCCATCTACCACCGCCTGAAAAGAAAAAGGAAGAAGGGCCGCTGCCTTGGGGGTAAGCCCCCCACCGCAAGGCTTTTCCCGGGGAAAGCAAGCCTTTTCCAAAAGCAGGACCGAAAGGCCGGCCCGCGCCAGGCTGTAAGCGCACAGAGCTCCGGCCGGTCCTGCACCCACCACGATAACCGGCCAGGAACTCTTCAAGAGCCGACTCCCCTTCAGTTACCCAGGCTCTGGATGGGGGCAGGGATGCGTCCCCCGCGGGCGATAAAGGCGGCAGGGGAGAAGCGGCTTACCGGTATAACCGGAGCCCGGCCCAAAAGCCCCCCGAACTCCACCCAGTCGCCTGGCTTCTTACCCGGCGCGGGAATAATGCGCACCCCGGTGGTTTTGTTATTGACCATTCCTATGGCCATCTCGTCGGCGATGATAGCGGCTATGGTAGCTGCCGGAGTATCACCGGGTATGACGATCATATCCAGCCCCACCGAACAGACGGAGGTCATAGCTTCGAGCTTCTCCAAGGAAAGGGCTCCTTCCGCTGCCGCCCGCACCATGCCCGCGTCTTCGCTCACCGGTATGAAGGCGCCGGAGAGGCCGCCCACATAGGAAGAAGCCATGGCCCCACCTTTCTTTACAGCATCGTTCAGCAGGGCCAGGGCCGCCGTGGTTCCAGGTGCCCCGCAACGCTCAATCCCCATGGCCTCCAGGATCTCGGCCACGCTGTCCCCGACTGCTGGTGTGGGCGCTAAGGAGATATCGACCACACCGAAGGAAACCCCCAACCGCCGGGCCGCTTCTCGGCCCACCAGCTCCCCCATCCGGGTAATTTTGAAGGCCATCTTTTTGATCTTCTCCGCCAGCTCTCCCAGATCGGCATCGGGGGGCATGTTCTCGATGGCGCGCTTGACTACACCTGGACCGCTTATTCCCACATTTACAGCACACTCCGGCTCCCCTATCCCGTGGAAGGCCCCCGCCATGAAGGGGTTGTCCTCCGGCGCGTTGGCGAAGACCACCAGTCGGGCTGCCCCTATGCCTTGCCGATCGGCCGTGAGAGCGGCCGTCTCTTTGACTATGTGCCCCATGATCGCCACCGCGTCCATATTGATCCCTGTTCTGGTGGTGGCTACGTTGACCGAAGCGCAGACCCGTTCCGTCCGAGCCAAGGCTTCAGGTATGGACTCGATGAGCAAGCGGTCTCCGCGGGTAAACCCTTTGTGCACCAGGGCGCTGAATCCGCCGATGAAATCCACCCCCACCGCCTGGGCCGCCTTTTCCAGCGTCTGGGCAAAAAGCAAGTAGTCTTCTACTTCCGACCCTTCGGCCACCAGCGCTATGGGAGTGACGGCTATACGCTTGTTGACAATGGGGATGCCGTACTCTTGCTCGATCTCTTCCCCCACCTGCACGAGACGAGCAGCCAAGCGAGTTATCTTGTCGTAAATCTTGCGGCAGCAGCGCTGAGGGTCAGGATCAGCGCAATCCCGCAGGCTTATCCCCAGAGTGATGGTGCGAATGTCCAGGTTTTCTTCCTGGATCATTTTGATAGTTTCCAAGATCTCCTGGATGGTCAGCAATTTTCCAAAAACCTCCTATATCCGGTGCATGTAAAGAAAGACATCCTCGTGCTGGGCGTCGATGCGCACGCCTAGCTCCCGACCCTTGGCCGCCAGGCGCTCCTTCAAGGTGTTCAAATCCACCGAGCACCGGCTTATATCGGCGATCATGATCATGGCCAAGAATTCCTGCAAAATGGTTTGGCTTATGTCCAAGATGTTAACGTTGTGCTCGGCCAATACCGAAGCCACCCCAGCGATAATGCCCACGCGATCCTTTCCCAGGACGGTGACGATGATACGCTCAGGCGCTGTTCCCATCGTTTCAAGCCCTCCCGGCCTTCGGGGCCTTGGCCCGCCGCTTCTCTTCCCAGCGTTTTAGATCGTACCAGATAGGGCTGGCGTCGCAGACGGAGCTGTAAGCGCCACTCACCACGCCTATGATCAAGGCCAGCACGAAGTTGCGCAGGGTGCTGCCCCCAAGGAAGTAGAGGGCCACCAGCACAAAGAGCACCGTCATGACCGTGTTGATGGAGCGCGTCAAGGTCTGCCAGATGCTAAGGTTGATAACATCGGCTAGGGGCTCGCTGAGCCTCCTTATCTTGATGTTCTCACGGATACGGTCGAAGACGATAACCGTGTCGTGCAGGGAGTAGCCCAGGGTGGTGAGCACCGCAGCCACAAAGGAGCTGTCCACCTCTAGCTGAAAAATAGAAAATATACCCAGAACTACCAGTACGTCGTGCACCAGGCCGATTATGGCCGCCACACCCTGTTTGAAGTCGAAGCGGATGGCTAAGTAAATGAGGAGGATAACTAAAGTGAGAAGGGAGGCCAGAAAAGCCTTGCGGGTGAGTTCCTTACCGATGACCGGTCCCACCTTATCCGAGCGCAGGAGAGTGAGCGGCCCTATCTTTTGCTCCAAAGCCTTCACCACTTCCTGGCTTTGCTTTTCCTCGAGGGGGCGGGTCCTGATGAGGAAGACCGAAGCGCCGCCTTTCTGAATCATGGCATCTTTAAGGCCGAGATCGGTCAAGACCTGCCTTACCTTGGCGATCTCCGCCGGGCGGTGAAATTCTATTTCCATGAGGCTCCCGCCGGTGAAATCTATCCCCAGGTTTAAGCCCCTCAAGGAGAGCGACACCAGGCCGGGCAGGATCACGGCCAAAGACAGGGCGTACCAAAGAAAACGCCAGCGAACGAAATGCAAGCGCAAGGGCGTCGAAACCTCCTTTAAGCTCCGTAAAGCTTGGGGTTTTTGATGAGCCCTGTATCGAGAACGAGCCGCAGGAGCCAGCGCGTCATGGTAACTGCCGTCAGGAAGCTAGCGATAACACCCACCGCCAAAGTCAGGGCAAAACCGCGGATGGGACCGGTGCCAAAGTAATAGAGGACCAGAGCTCCTAGAACGGTGGTAACGTTGGCGTCAAAAATAGCTCGGAAAGCGTACCTGAATCCGTGGTCAACGGCAGTCCGTAGACTTTTGCCGCTACGCAGCTCCTCCTTTATGCGCTCCGATATCAAGATGTTAGCGTCTACCGCTACACCGAAGCTCAAGAGATACCCGGCAATACCGGGGAGAGTCATGGTGGCTTTGAGGGCAACGAAGACCAGGAGCACCAGCAGGGCGTAAATACCCAGGCAGAAGTCAGCTATAAGTCCCGGTACCCGGTAATAAAGGAGCATGAAGATGAGGATGGCAGCCACACCGATGGCCCCGGCGTAAAGGGACTTATGCAGCGAATCCGCCCCCAGAGTAGGCCCCACCGTGCGTTTTTCCAGTATCTCCAGCTTCACCGGCAAAGCACCCGACTGCAGGAGCACCGCTATGCGGTGGGCCTCTTCTAGAGACTGATAGCCGGTGATCTCCGCCTTACCATCCGTTATGACCGCCTCGACGACCGGGTTCTGTATGAGCTTGCCGTCAAGGTAGATCCCTATGTGCCTCCCCAGGTTCTCCCGGGTGGCCGCCTCAAATTTCTTGGCCCCCTCGGCGTTGAAGGTGAGATGCACCACCGGCTTGTTAGTTGTGGGATCAATGGCCTCACGCGCCTCTTTCAGATCCCGGCCGGTGACGATCACCTGTCCACTTTCGGTCTTAAATTCCAAGAAAGCAGGGCGGATGAGGGTGTTTATCACCTCATCGGGGTTCTTCACCCCTGGAAGTTCCACGATGACCCGCCGAGCGCCCTGCTGCTGAATGATGGGCTCGGTAACGCCGAAGCGGTTTACCCGCTCCTGCAAGACGGCGAGAACCTGCTTCATGGCCTGGGGAGTGACCTTAGCCTCCGGGGTGTCTACCGCCTGCAGCACCACGTGTACCCCGCCTTGAAGGTCGAGTCCCAAGCGCACATGCTTGGTTATGGGAAACCAGGGAAGGTCTTTCACCGGGGGTAGGAAGGCAAACCACATGGCTACCCCTACGACGGTAACCACTGCCAGTAAGGTGAGTATTTTGTCCCAGCGCACTTTCTTTCCCCCTCTTAGAGTAGCTTCGCCCCGTTGATCATGAGTTCAAAATCGGCCTTCAAAAACTTAGCCGCCCGGCGGCACAAAGCCATCCGGGAAAGGAAAATCTCGAAATACTCCATCACCGGGCATATCTGGATGTCGATGGTGAGCTCCAAGGTGATGGTGCGCTTTTCTTCGTTAACCCAGAGAAAAGAGTGTTCCACGGCGTAATTTACCCGGTCATGGATATCGAAGGTAGCCGGGTCAGGGTTGCGTACCCGGGAGCGGTGCACATCTGACTTATCGGCCAAGATGAGCGCTGCCGCCACGTTGTTGACCGGCTGCCCGTATTGTTCCTCGTGGTTGGCTATGGCCGAGATGACAATGGCCAACTCCTCCGGCGGCATGCCCATATCGCTCAGGATCCGGTAAGCGATGAGGGCACCGGAAATGCCATGGTCGTTGCGGCTGACTACGTTCCCTATGTCGTGCAAGTACCCCGCTATGGCAGCCAGCTCCGCCTCCCGGGGAGGGTAATTCAACCGCTCCAGTATGTTGCGAGCAATAGTGGCCACCAAGTTGACGTGGCGGAAGCTGTGCTCGGTGTAACCCATCTCTCCCAGGAACTGGTTGCCTTTACGAATAAAAGTTTCCACTACCGGATTTCTTTTTACATCCTGAAGGGTTACTACTTTTACTTCCCGGCGCTGCATAAATCTACTTGCGCTCGCCTTCCTCCGCCTGGTTTAGTACCTGGGCTATGGCCTGTTTCAGGATCTCGATGCGGACGTTGTCGGCTACCCGGAGGATCACAGTGTCCTCTTTGATTTTGGCAATGGTACCGATGATACCGCCGACGGTCACCACCCGGTCGTCTACCTTTAGCGCCTTGAGCATTTCTTGGTGCTTGCGCTGGCGCACCTGCTGTGGCCTAATCAAGAGAAAGTAAAAAAGGGCGATGATGGCCACCAGCCAAAGGATGGATACCAGTTGCTGCGACGGCATGAACTCCCCCCCCTTTCCTAACAAGGTTATCTTTCGGTGCGATCGAAGAAAATCCTTTCGTCCCAGGCTGTGACTTCCTCCCTACCCCTTAAGGGGTAGGGCTTCCAGCGGCAGGTGCATACGCCTGCCGGGCTACACCGGTGCGAGCGACCCCTTTTCGACCCGTTGCCGGAGGGTCTCCCGGAGGGGACCGTCACCGCCGTCCCGACTACGTCAGGTGCCGCTCACGCGGCCCTTGACGATACTTGCACGAACCTGTTGTGCCTCCCGTCCCAGCGCCAGACCCGTACTCCCCTGGGGGCAAAGGGCAGCTCGACTCGGCCGGTGCAGCTGCCGAAAAGATACTGCTTTAAGAGGTTGACCGCGCCGTTGAGGTCGGCCTGCAGGACCAGCCCGCACCTCCCGCACACCCACAGACCGCGGTGCCTCCGCCAGGCAGGGTCGCGGGTACCACAGAGACAGCACGTGGAAGACGTGTTTCTTTCCGTCCAGGCGTCGGTCTCAATACCCCACATCAGGTTTTTGTAGCGCTGCTCCTGCCGGAGCCGGTCGTAGGCCATCTGGTTGATCTTCTGGGTAGCCTTTTTACCCTTCATCCAGGTGCGGGCGAAGCGGCGCAGGTCAGTTAAATCTCCCACCACCGCAAAGGCCACTCCTTCTGCTCCGTCCAGCTCCGCAAAGAGTTTCGTCAGGGAGTGCTCCATCTGCCTTATGCGATGGTCGAGTCTCTTTAGCACACGCACCTTCGCGGAAAGGCACCTCCTCCACCTGCGGGAGCCTTCTTTCAGGCGGCTCACCTTTTCCTGAAACTCTGCTATAGTTTTGTTCCTGTACTGCACCAGGGAGAGGAGCTCCCGGCACACAAACAGGTCGAGTCGGCCACTGGATACAGCGCGGGCGAACATGGCGGAGTTGTAGTCGTAGGCCGAGACGGCACCCGTCTGGTTTACAGACACCACTCCCAGGTCGAGGGTCACGTGGAGTACCAGGTTTTCCACTTTGCGGCGGCGGACGACCGCCTTCACCTTGACCTCGACCGGGACGCCCTTCACCTCTGTGCCGTCCGGCAGGGTGACCACGTTCCAGCCTCCGGGCAGCGCAACCTTGATGGGTTCCTTCTTCCGGGAGAGCTTCAACACGAGGGTGTCGTCCTCAACATCGAAGCCCTGCCTCTTCCAGGTGACGGTGCGGAGGTGGTTCTTCGGCTTGAAGCCCGGCGGGCTCATTTCCAGGTGGCCGTTTTCCCTGTGCTTGCGGTAGGCAGACACGGCTTCGAAGTACTCCTCCGCCACCGCCTGGGCCGACTGGGAATGGAGTTCCTTCCACGCGGCAAAAGCTTTGAACTTCGCCTTGAGTTCCGCTTCTGTCGGCCAGCGGTTTTCCTGCCTGAAGGTCTCGCGACTGTGCCAGACGCAGGAGTTCCAGATGCGGTTTGCCGCCAGCATGACGGGTTGGAAGACCGGCAGTGCTTCCAACCCCAGCGGGAACTGTTTGGTCAGAAGGAGACGGTGGGGGTGTGACTTATCGCTCCAGGCCACGCACTTCACCTCCTTTCTTCCGGAATGCGGCGCTTGAGTTGATTGTAGCACAAAAACCTGGCCGCCGTGATCGATCCGTCCGCCTTTATGGAGACGGGTCTTCCCGCGGCGGTTTTATAAAAATCTTACTCTCCCCCACCTCGCAACCAGGTCTCGTAAAGGTGGGCGAAGGTCCCGGAAGCGATGGCCTCTCTGATTCTTTCCATGAGCCTGAAAAGGAAGTGCAGGTTATGCAGAGTCAAGAGCCTTGGTCCCAGCATTTCCTCCGCCCGGAAGAGGTGGTGGAGGTAAGCTCTAGTGTAGTGCCGACAAGTGTAGCACTGGCACCCCTCCTCCAAGGGGCCGAAGTCGCGGGCATAAGCCGCGCGGCGGATATTTATCCTCCCCCGGCGGGTAAAGACGGTGGCGTGGCGCCCCAGCCGGGTAGGGAGCACGCAGTCGAACATATCCACCCCCCGAGCCACCCCTTCCAAAATGTCTTCCGGCGTTCCCACGCCCATGAGGTAGCGAGGCTTGTCCGGGGGAAGCAAGGGAACCACCCAGTCCAGCACCGCGTAGGTGAGTTCCTTGGGCTCTCCCACGCTAAGCCCTCCTATGGCGTAGCCGGGAAAATCCAGGGCCACTAACTCCTTAACGCTTCTCTCCCGCAAGTCACGGTAAACCCCACCCTGAACGATTCCGAAAAAGGTCACCTCCTTCCGCCGCCAAACCTTTAGCGAGCGCTCCGCCCAGGCGGAGGTCCGCTTTACCGCCCTCTCGATCTCTTCCCGGGAAGCGGGGTAGGGTGGACACTCGTCGAGCACCATGGCTATGTCCGGGCCTAGCCTCTCCTGCAAATCCACCACCTTCTCAGGGGTAAAGAGGTGCTCGCTGCCGTCCAAATGAGACCGGAAGATAACCCCTTCGTCGGTGACTTTGCGTAAAGGGGCCAGGCTCAGCACTTGAAAGCCTCCGCTGTCGGTCAAGATGGGACCGAACCAGCGCATGAAACGGTGCAGCCCCCCCGCTTCTTCCACGATGGAAACACCGGGGCGCAGGTAAAGATGGTAGGTGTTACAGAGGAGTATCTGGGTTCCGAGAGCTCCCAACTCCTCCGGTGTTAACCCCTTGACCGTGGCCTGAGTTCCCACGGGCATAAAAACAGGCGTGTCTACCACGCCGTGCGGGGTGAAAAGCCTACCCCACCTAGCCTTTCCTTCCTGGGCCAGTACCTCGAACCTCAGTCCGCTCCTCCCTCCTCGCTATGAGCTCACCCAAGTCTTCTATAACCGCCGCCAGGTCCCGGTGGGCGATGGTGCGGTAGGAAACGTCGGCGGCTTCAAAGAGGTAAGCGGGCCCCTTTTCCTCCAGCGACTCCTGGGTGAGGACCAAATCCACCCCTCTCTCCACCAGGAAATGAGCCAGCTTCATCCCCTTCCCTTTCTCCTCCCGCAGAAAGGGGTTAGGAAGGGTGATTTGCTCCTTTACCTCCCATGTTTGGCGGTCCACCTTGAGCAGGGCCAGGTAAGGGGCGCTGCCGAAGTGTTCCGAAATTTCCCCCCGCAGGCCGGCCAGAGGTACAGCCACCGTCAGATAGTCTTTCTCCTCCGGCTCGTAGTGGATGGTCACCCGCTCTATACCGGGGACCGCCTCTTTCACTGCCTCCTCTATCTCCTCGGATATAGCATGGGCCTCCTTGAGGCTGTGAGAGCGCAGGGTTATTTCGGCCACCACGAAGATCACGCTGCCGGAATTGCGGGCCATAATGCGCTTGATTCCGGTAACCCGCGGATCGCGGGCTATGGTCTCCCTTATCTTGTCTAAGGTGGCGTAGTCCACCGAAGCATCAAGTAGGCCCCGGAGCGCATCTACCATTATCTCTCCCCCGGCCCGGGCCAGAAAAAGGATGACCACCACCGTGGCTATCTTCTCGAGAAAAGGATACCCCAGCCAGGCCCCCACCAGGCTTACCAGCACCACCAGGGCCGAAACCGAATCGGCCCGCAGGTGCAAGGCGTCAGCTTTAAGAGCCGGGGAATTGTACTCCTCCCCTTTGCGCTTCTCATACCAGGAAAAAAGAAAAACGGCGACGATGATTGCTGCCAGCCCCGGGACGGCCACCGAAAGGTTGGTGAGTTCTACCTGCCGCTGCCCCAGCACCCCTTCGCGGAAAATCTCGTAGCCGGCAAAGAAAACCACCCCGGCAATCAGCAACGAGACCAGGTTCTCTACCTTGTAAAGCCCCCAGGGGAAGGCCCGACTTTTAAGCCGCGCCAGGCGGATCCCCACCCAGGTAGCCGAGCTGGCCGCCAGGTCGGAAAGGCTGTGCAGAGTTTCCGCCCATAACGCGGTGCTTCCTGTGAGGAAAGCCAGGATACCTTTGGCCGCCGTTACTGCCAGGTTAAGCAGCACCGAGAGAGAGGCTACCCGCTGAGCTTCCGAAAGTCGCTGCACTTACCTTTCGTGCCTCCCGGGCACAGAATTTCAGGACTTTCCCGGTCAGTAGCCGGTGATCCCTGAGATTAAAGGCAAAAGGCCCACTAGCCCCAGTAAAGCCCAGGGCGTCTTGGGCCCCCAAAAGGCAAGCGATGACAAGCTCAGAAGCACGAGCCCCAGGATAATCTTGCGCTTACGTTCCCGCCAACTAAGGACACATCTTATCCGCTTCATAGTTTTTATTTTATCATTTTTTCTTGGACGGCGGTGAACACCCGTTCCCAGACCTTCCTCCCTTTCTCTAAAAGATCCTCCTTCTGGGCCCGGAACTGTGCCGCCAGCTCCTCGTCCCTGAGGTAGGGCAGGTTTATGTCCACGTTCAAAAGTGCCGCCTGCAGCGCGGCCCAGGCCAGATGTCCAGCAACCCCCGCGTCGCTTACCGCCATTTCGTTCCCCTTGCGGGCCACCTCCAGGGCCAGCTCCAGCACCTTAAAACAACGCTCGGCTATCTCCAGAGGCACTTCCGTGGCCCGGCGCAAGGCTTCTTGCATCTTCTGCTGCCTAAAGCTTTTCTCCTCTGGCGTACTCTTGGGAAGCCGCAAGGCTTGCATATAGGTGTTAAAAGCTTCCATGTCCGCCTCCATGAGCTTCTCCATGGCCTCTAGAGTTTCTTCGGCCTCGCGGCGCACCCTTTCCATATCCGGGGCCACTTCCCGAAATTTCTCCTTACCCAGGGTGAGATTGGCCACCATGGCCGCCATGGAAGCGGCCAGAGCCCCGGTTAAGGCCGCCACGCTTCCCCCTCCCGGCGTGGGGCTAGAGGAAGCTGCCTCTTTAAGAAATTGTCCCAAGCTCCAGCCAAAAACCCCCACTGAGATCTACCTCCTACTAGCATCCCTACAGGGACATGGCCTTGAGCAAATTCTTCATCAACATGACCGTGGTGAGGCTTCCTACTCCACCGGGCACAGGGGTTAGATAACCGGCTACTGGTTCCACCGAGGGAAAGTCCACATCCCCACATATGCCCTGCTCGGTCTGGTTTATACCGGCATCCACCACCACCGCCCCCGGCTTCACCATATTTCCGGTGATCAAGCCGGGACGGCCGGCGGCCACGATGAGGATCTCGGCTTGCCGGGTATGGTAGCCAAGGTCCGCCGTCCGGCTGTGGCACACAGTAACCGTAGCATCTTTCCGAAGCAGAAGGGGAAGGAGAGGCCGGCCCACCGTCTCCCCCCGGCCCACCACCACTACGTGCTTACCCGCCAACTCGATCCCGTGGCGTTCTAAGATAATAAGACAACTTTGTGGCGTAGCTGGGAAAAGGCCTTCCTCACCGGAAAACAAACGCCCTCGGTTTTCGTAGGTAAGCCCGTCCACATCCTTCAAAGGGGAAAGGGCAGAAAGAAGGCGATCCTTGTTTAAGTGCGGAGGGAGGGGAAATTCCAGGATAATTCCGTGCACTTCGGGGGAGGCGCTAAGTTCCTTGAGCTTGGCCTCCACCTCCTCTTGTGCAGCCGTGGCGCCGAACTTCACCAGTTCATAGGCCATGCCTACACTTTTTAGCGCCTTTTCCTTGGCTTGGGCATAAACCACCGCCGCGGGGTCATCTCCTACCAGGACTGCCACCAGCTTGGGGGTTACCCCTCTGGCCTTCCACCGATCCACTTCTTCCCGCACTTCTTCTTTGATCTGCGCCGCCAACTCTTTACCCGAAAGCAAAACGGCCACTTCCCTCGTCCACCACCCTTAAACCACGGTATGTTTTGCCCTCAATATAGCTCTAGTAACAGTTGGGAACCAATATAAAGCGCACCAGCGGAAAAAAGAAAGGGGTGAAAGGTCAGGAAGGGAAGCCTACCCTCTCACGGTAAAGAGAAAGATTTTCTGCCACCTTGCCCAGAATGCCGTTGACGAAGCGGGGGGATTCCTCCCCCCCATAGCGCTTGGCCAGCTCTACCGCCTCGTTGATGGCCACCGCCGGCGGTATATCCTGCCGGAACAAGAGTTCGTAGAGAGCCAAGCGCATCACATTCCGGTCCACCCGGTTCATACGCTCCAGCCGCCACCCCCGGCTGAGCTCCTCTATCACCCGGTCTATCTGCGGGCGGTGAGCCAGGGTGCCCAAAACCAGAGAGGTAGCGAACTCCCTGCTGGCGTTGCCCAGGCGCCACTCCGCCAAGGTGCGCTCCAGCGCTTCCTCCACCACGGCTCCTCCCACATCCACTTGAAAAAGAACCATCAGGGCCGCCTCGCGCGCCCTTCGCCGGCTCATCCCTCTCTCCCTACCTGGATCGGAAGAACCTTTCCCACAGCCGCCTCCAATCAGTGCGCTCGTCCACTTTCTTACCCAGGAAGTAGCCTACCGCAACGCAAAGCGCCACAAAAACCGCCTTCCAAAAACCGTAAACGATGGCGAACCAGCCAAAAAGCAGCCCTAATCCCACGCCCAGGATCTTCCCTCGGTGCTCCTTTATCCACTCCCACCACTGTTCCCAGTCCATAGCTTCTCGCCTCACTCCACCCGTGGTCTGGCTGTGACCACGTTCTCCAGCATCACCCGCACGCGGCTGAGATCGAGGCCGGTGACTTCTTTCACCGTCTGCTGCACCTTCTCCTGGATCTCCTGAGCCAGCGTAGGAAGGCTTACGCTGGCTGTGGTAAGCAGGCGGATCTCCACCGCAATGCCCTGCGGCGTGGGGATCACCCGGGGCTTCACTTCCTTCACCCCGGGAAAAGAACTCACCACCTTGGCCACCAGACTCTCCACCGCTGCTAAAGAAACCTTCACTTCTCCTAAAGGGGTTTCGTCGATCACCGCCAAGGAACCAGCCCGGCTTGTAGGAGATAGGCTTACCACGAGTAGCCACAGGCCTACCAGGAAGAAAGCGCCCAAACCTGCCACTACTCCCCAACGCGCGGCTACCACATTCAGGTAGTCCAGAAGATCCAAAGCCGGTGCCCATCCCCCTATAGCCAGAAGAAATAGGGCCGCCGCTGCGTTGGCTACGAGCACATACAGAAAAAGGAGACCGCGATCCAACGGTCTCAAAAGCATCACTCCTTAAAGTTTAGCGCACCCGGCGCCTCTCCTCTTCCCGTTCTTCCTCGGGGAAGACCACTCCTTGCACATGCACGTTCACTTCTACCACAGCCAGTCCTGTCATTTCCTCTACGGCACGTTTGACGTTAGCCTGAACCTGGGCGGCCACGTCGGCGATTCTCACTCCGTAGTTTACCACGATGAAAAGGTCGATGGCCGCCTCTCTTTCTCCTACCTCCACTTTGACCCCTTTGGTGAGGTTCTTGCGCCCCAGCATTTCCGCGATGCCGCCTACGATGCCACCACTCATACCCGCAACACCCGGTACTTCCATGGCCGCCAAGCCTGCTATGATCCCCACCACTTCGTTGGCTATGCGCACCGCTCCAAGTTCGCTGCGCAACTCCTGCCCGGCTCCAGCGTTAGTCAAAGGACACCACCTCCTTCGATAACTGCCTCCATTATATCAGAGTCTTTCCTCACCTGCCACACTTTAAAACCCTTCATTCTCCTAGAATTCGCCTTTGTACGAAGTTAGTATAGACTTCTCCTCGTCTGAAGAAAGCGTTGCGTAGAACTTTGAGGTGAAAAGGGATGGTCGTGCTTATCCCTTCGATGATAAATTCCTCCAGGGCCCTCTCGGCCCGGGCAATAGCTTCCTCCCGATCGCGTCCCCAAGCAATGAGCTTGGCGATAAGCGAGTCGTAATAGGGGGGAATTTCGTAACCAGGGTAAACGGCACTGTCCACCCGGATGCCTGGCCCCCCGGGAGGAAGATAGGCGGTGATACGCCCCGGGCAGGGGGTGAACTGCCGCTCCGGATCCTCCGCGTTTATGCGGCACTCGATGGCCCAGCCTGTGAGTTTCACGTCCTCCTGGCGGCATGTTATACGCTCTCCGGCCGCCAGTTTTATCTGCTCCTTGACCAAGTCCCACCCGGTAACCATTTCGGTTACCGGGTGCTCCACCTGGATGCGGGTGTTCATCTCGATAAAGTAGAAATTACCATGCTTGTCCAGCAGAAACTCCACCGTTCCCACGTTGTGGTAGCCTACCGCCTGCGCCGCCTTCACCGCCGCTTCTCCCATCCGCCGGCGCAGTTCAGGAGTCAAGGCCACCGACGGGGACTCCTCCAAAAGCTTCTGGTTGCGCCTTTGAATGGAGCAGTCGCGCTCCCCAAGATAGACCAGGTTGCCGTACTTGTCCCCCACTATCTGAAACTCGATGTGGCGGGGCTCCTCCAAGTACTTCTCCAGGTAAACTTCGGGGTTGCCAAAGGCCGCTTCTGCCTCCGATTGGGCTGCGGCCAGGGCCTTTTCTAACTCTGCCGGCGTGTGTACCACCCGCATCCCCCGTCCACCCCCGCCAGCTGAAGCCTTTATGAGTACCGGGTAGCCGAGCTCTGCCGCCAGCCGCAGAGCCTCCTTTACATCGGTTATGACCTCTTCCGATCCGGGAACCACCGGAACGCCTGCCTCCGCTACCGTCTTGCGGGCCAGAGCTTTGGAGCCCATCTTCTCCAAGGCTTCTACCGGCGGGCCTATAAAGGTGAGCCCGCAGGTGGAACATATCTCGGCAAAACTAGCGTTCTCCGCCAAAAAGCCGTAGCCCGGGTGAATGGCGTCTGCCCCGGTTACCTCGGCGGCGCTCAGGATGTTGGTGATGTTGAGGTAGCTTTGGCTAGCCGGCGGGGGGCCGATGCATACCGCTTCGTCGGCCAGCCGGACCGGTAAGCTCTCGCGGTCCGCCTCGGAATAAACCACCACCGTCTTTATTCCCAGTTCGCGGCAGGCCCTTATTATGCGCAGCGCAATTTCTCCCCGGTTGGCGATGAGTACCTTCTTGAACATCAGGCCCCTCCCCTACTTCTTAGGCCGGATTAGGAAGAGAGGTTGGCCGTACTCCACCGGCTGACCGTTTTCCACCAGTATCTCCACTATCTCGCCTGCCACCTCGGCCTGAATCTCGTTCATTAGTTTCATGGCTTCAATAATGCAGAGCACCTGACCTTTTTCCACCACGTCCCCCACCTCTACGTAAGGAGGAGCGTCGGGAGCTGGTGCCCGATAAAAAGTGCCCACCATGGGAGCGCGGACGGTGTAAAGCTCCTCTTTCTCTTCTTTTTTAGGCTCCTTGGCCTTCTCCTTCGCGCCTACTTCAAGGTTTTCCCGGCTAGCAGGAATCTTTTCCGGCACTGAAATCATGCCCTTGCGAATGGTGAGCTTCATCCCGGCGCTCTCCAGACAGAATTCGGTGATATCGCTTTCCTCCAGAAGCTTCAGAAGCTCTTTTATCTCTTTGATGTTCATCGTGCCTTCTGCCTCCTTAGGAGTTTCTTCCTTCTTGCCCTCCTCTTTCCGCACCTTTTCCGCCATCTTCTTGAGCTCCCCTTTCTTGCGGAGCTCAAAGAAACGGCGCGCCACCTGAGGGAAGAGAGCATAGGAGAGGACGTCCTCCTCCGAGGTGGCCAGATCCTTTATCTCCTCGCGCGCTTTTTCCAGCCCCGGCGGGAGTAAATCCGCCGGACGGCAGTCGATGGGCTTGCGGTCGCCCAGGACTTTGCGCTGAACCTCGGGATCGATGGGAGCTGGGGGACGGCCGTAATACCCTTGGACATAGCGACGCACCTCTTCGGGCACCAGCTTGTAACGCTCCCCTGTAAGCACGTTAAGCACCGCCTGGATGCCCACTATCTGGCTAGTGGGGGTGACCAGAGGAGGATAGCCGAGCTCGGCCCGCACCCGCGGGATCTCTTCCAGCACCTCCGGCAAGCGGTGAAGCGCTTTCTGCTCCTGTAGCTGGGCCACTAGGTTGGAGATCATGCCGCCCGGTACCTGGTGTTCAAAAACTCGCATATCATGAATCCGGGTGACTCCCCGCTCGAAGCCCCGTTTCTTGCGCACTTCCTCGAAGTACTCAGCGATGGCGAAAAGCTCCTTAAGATCAAGCCCGGTATCGTAAGGGGTATCCTGCAAGGCCCGCACTAGGGTTTCCACCGGCGGCTGGGAAGCACCGAAAGCCAGGGGTACCGAGGCGGTGTCCACGATATCCACCCCTGCCTCCGCTGCTTTGAGGTAGGCGGCCAAAGCCAAACCGCCGATGTAGTGGCAGTGAAGCTCCACCGGTATGGAGAGCTCGCGTTTGAAAAGACTCACGAGTTCATAAGCACGGTAAGGAGCTAGAAGACCGGCCATGTCCTTTATGCAGATGGAATCGGCCCCCAGCTCCTCCAGCTTGCGTGCGGTTTCCAAGTAGTGCTCGGTAGTGTGCACCGGGCTTAGGGTGTAGACCACGGTGGCTTGGACGTGCGCTCCTGCCTCTTTAGCCACCTTTATGGGAAACTCTAGGTTGCGAATATCGTTTAGGGCGTCGAAAATGCGGATGATGTCGATGCCATTGGCCACCGCCCGCTTGACAAAAGCTTCCACCACGTCGTCCGGGTAGTGCCCGTAACCCACCAGAGATTGGCCGCGCAAAAGCATCTGCAGCGGGGTATTCTTCACGCGCTTTTTGAGCTCGCGTAGCCGCTCCCAGGGATCTTCGTAAAGATAACGCAGGCAGACGTCAAAAGTAGCTCCTCCCCACACCTCTAGGGCATGATACCCCACCCGGTCGAGCCTTTCCGCTATGGGTAACATGTCTTCGGTGCGCATGCGGGTTGCCCACAGGCTTTGGTGACCGTCGCGCAGGGTGGTGTCGGTGATCTTTAAAGGACGCATCCTTTACCCCCAACCCCCTGATGGCAAAAAATTAAAAGCCTCTTGTCCGGCTTTCTCTGCCCTTGGAGCAGGCTGAATAGTTGCAATTTATTATAACTGAAAGCCTGGGAGCAAGAAAACGGGGGAAAACGCAAGTATACAAAAGACAAAGTGGTTCAGTGTAATTTTTTCCTGTGACGCTGCCAGTAACAGCGTAAGGCGAAGAGGAAGAGAAGGGAGGAGATTATGGCTGCCATCACCGCCCAACGGGCCGAGGTAGAAAAACTACAGAGGGAAAGGAAGCGCCGGGTGAGTTCCAAAAGTCCCCAGTTGAAAATTATTGTGCCGCCCAAGGTCGCCAAAAGGAAGCTGGGAAAGCCGAGACGAGCGAAACCGGCGACGAAAGAAGACCAGGGACGAACATAGCCCACAAAGCGGCAGGCGAATACGGCCCATAACCCGTAGCGGGCGTACCAGCGCTCAAGTTTGTCGGCTAAAGTCATAAACTCTACATTACGGGCGAAACGGCGTCTCACCCACCTCTCCATGCCCAGACCCAGGAAATAAGCCACAGCACTCCCCGTGAGGTGACCGGCGGTGAGGAGCAAGAGGAGGAAAGAGTAGGGATAACCCTGATCGAGAAGGGCACACGCCGCAACGTAAGCCGCCTCGGTGGGAAAAGGCACGCCCAGGTTCTCCACCGCCACGCTCAAAAAAATGCCGGCCACACCGAGATACTCCCAGATACCCTTTCCCTCCCTGGAATCCGTTATTTAAGGCGTCCAGCGGGCGAAGAGTTCGTTTTGTCTGATGAAGCTGTGCAGCAGCGGTCTCAAGAAGGGGTTGCGGAGTTGTGTGCGGTACTGCTCAATAGCCTCTGCCTTGCAGTGCAGTACCTCCGCCGGTAAAGGAAATTTTAACCATTGTTGATCGAAGCTCAACATGGCTACCGGAGGCAAAAGATACCCTTGCCGAGCTAGGGCTTTTGGCTGCGGAAAGTAGCGGTGATGCACCAGGTAGCGGCAGGCCAGGCATTCTTTGCCGGTGTATCCTTGCTCCTTTAGGACTTCCTCCACCATCTCTCCGAGCACTGCGTGGTCGGGATGATGATCGGCGGGATGGGGGTAAAGGACCACCGTGGGGGAGAAGTTATTTATCTCCCAAGCGATGCGGGACTTAAGGGGCAAGCAGTAAGCTCTGAGGTGACCGTCAGGGTAACCCCAGAAGACCAGGTTTTTTTCCGGAATGCCCAGGATGCCAGTAGCACGGCGAAACTCCTGGTAACGCAAGTCCTTAAGGCCATGCTTATTGCCGTCGGTGGCCAGCACTATCCGGATCTCCGCTCCTGCTCGCTGAGCCAGACAGAGGTATCCTCCGGCCGCGATGGTTTCGTCGTCAGGATGAGGGGAGAAACAAAGTACGCGGTCGGTGGCTTTGGGCGAGGGCATGTCGCGCAAGAGATAGTAAGCCGGCTGCGGAAGAACGCTGTAGGCGTAGCCGTGATAAATGTACCCCCCTAACATAAGCAGGACGGCCGTCAAGGCTACATAAAGCCTATGCTTTCCCATTCCGCACCACCCGATGGTAAATTTCTTCTATACGGGCCATGCTGGCCTCCAGTTTATGCGTCACCACCTTCTCCAGACTCTTTTTTCCCATGCGCCGACGCAAGTCCTCGTCGGCCAACAATAAATTCACCTTCTCCGCCAGATCTTCGGGGTCGCCCAGCTTGAAGAGAAAACCGTTCTCCCCATCGGCGACCAGTTCCGGCAGAGCTCCCGCCCGCGCCGCCACTATTGGCAAGCCCGAAGCCATGGCTTCCAGCGTCACGATGCTCTGCGACTCTATGCCGGAGGGAATAACGAAGCAGGCAGCCAGCTGGTAAAGGCGCGGGAGGTTCTCGCTGTGGTTAGCGAACGGGCCTAGAAAGGTTACGTGCGAGGCTAGGCCGTCTTTTCTTACCCAGCGTTCGAATTTTTCCCGCAGATTGCCCGTGCCGCAGAGCACAAAGTGTACATCGTGCCGCGCCAAGATGAGCGGCATGGCCCTTATCAGGGTGTCAAGGCTTTTATCGGGATCCATCCTTCCCACGTAAAGGACGATGGGCTTGGCCGGCAGATGGAAAGCCAAACGCGC
Organism: Ammonifex thiophilus; assembly: GCF_003368535.1. Taxonomy (GTDB): domain Bacteria; phylum Bacillota; class Desulfotomaculia; order Desulfotomaculales; family Ammonificaceae; genus Ammonifex; species Ammonifex thiophilus. The sequence continues at coordinate 17,754 of NZ_QSLN01000007.1, read as the reverse complement.
GGCCAGAGGGGGCTCGTAAGCGAAGAAACGATCAAGATCCACCCCGTTGGAAATGGCGGTCACCGGTACGGCCACGCCAGCGGACAAGAGATCTCGCCTCACCGTCTCGCTGGGACAGATCACGTGCCGGCACTGATTATAAAACTTCACCATGGCAGAAGTGAGCTTGCGGCGCAGAGGGCCATGAAAAGGACGCAAGAACCAGAGGTAAGCCAGCACGTACTCTAAGGTGAAGTGGTGGCTTATCACCACAGGAACCTTTTCTTCCCGGCAGGCTCTGAGCAGAGCTGAACCTATGGAAGTGGGATCTTGCAAGTGCACAATATCCGGACGCCATTCTCGCACCACGCGCCGCGCCAGGCTTAAGGGATAAACCGTCACCCGGAAACCTTTACGGAAGGGATGCCATACGGAAGCTACCCGCAACACGGTGAACCCTTCAGGGAAGCGCTCAGAAAAATTGCGGTAGCGGGGGGAAGGGACCATCACCGCCACCTCGTGACCTCGCCGGGCAAGATAGGACGCTAAATTGAAAGTGGTGACCGCCACGCCGGATATGTTGGGGTAAAAAGACTCCGACCCTATTAAGACGCGCATCGCCTCTCCCTTTGCCTCACAAGTCTTTTACCGAAAGGTTTTAAAGATATGTTACTTGCAAGCTTTATTCCTTTCAAGCTTCTCTGCGATAGATTCAGGGGAGCAGCGGAAAAGAGGGGGGCTGAAGAAATAACCTTGAGCGCAGTCTACACCCAAATCCTTCAGAATAGCTAAAACTTCTTCTCTTTCCACCCACTCCGCCACCGTTTCCTTCCGGGCAGCGCGGGCCAGAGCAACAATGGCCTCAACCAAAGCTCGCATGGCCGGTTGCTTATCCAGATCTTTAACAAAGATGCCGGCGATTTTGATCACGTCCAGCATGCCCTCGTCCAAAAGCTCTACCAGCCAACTGAAGGAGGAGTGGCCAGCGCCAAAGTCGTCTATAGCCAGGAAGCAGCCTATTCGCTTTAGCTCCTTGAGCCACTCTTTGACCTGGTGAACGTTCCGCACCACCGACCTTTCGGAAATCTCAAAGCCCAGCCGCGAAGGCGCTACTCGCTTTTCCTCCAGCTGCCGCTTCACAAAGGCGATGAAATCCTTGTCCCCTATGGTAAAGGAGGAGAGGTTCACAAAAACCCGACTCTGAGGGTTGGCAACCAGATAGTCCACCGCCCGGGTTACCACGTAGCGGTCAAGCCGGGGCAAAAGACCGTAACGCTCCGCGTATGGAATAAACTGATGGGGTAGAAGCAGTCTTCCGTCCCTGGTCTTCAAGCGCAGGAGAGCTTCGCAAGAGCAAAGCATCCCCGTGCGCAAATCCACAATGGGCTGGTAAAGCAAAACGAAGTGCCCGTGCGCCAGTGCGTCCTGCAGGCGGCTCAGCCAGTCCCCTCCCTCTCGAAGCTCTTCTCGCTTTTCCTCCGGCGGTAGGTAGACGGTGCGATTTCCTCCCTCGGCTTTGGCCAGGTAAAGGGCTTCGTCGGCCCGGGCCAGCACCTGCAAAGGGGTGTCCCCCTCGGTTATCTGGGTAATCCCTACGCTCAACCCCAGAGGAAAGGCGCGCCCCTCCACCATCAGCGGGGAGGAGCAAACCGCCTCGCGCAGCCGTGTGGCTCGGTCTTCGGCCTCGGCCAGATCTGCCTCTTCCAGAAGGACCGCGAACTCGTCCCCACCTAAGCGGGCCAGGAAGTCTCCCTTACGGAGCACTCTTTTCATCCTCTCCACCACCGCCCGCAAGGCCCGGTCTCCAGCGGCATGGCCTAAAGTATCGTTGATCAGCTTGAACTGATCGAGGTCGAGAAACAAGAGCATACCTCGCCTGGCGTGGCTGGCTGTTTTTTTCAGAAAGTCTTGGAGGGCGGTCTCTAGGGAGTAACGGTTAGGAAGCCCCGTCAGGAAGTCATGTGCGGCTAGAAAGTAGAGCTGCTTTCGCTGCCAGAAAAAGTAAAGAGCAAAAACCGAGAAAGAAAAAAGGGCTAATAAAAGCCAGGCGCTGGCCCCTACAGCCAGTGACGCAAGAACGACCTCCCTCTCCTTGGCCCTGACTTTTGCTGGGTCAATTGCTACTATTACCCACCAGTTCCAGCCGGGTATTTCGAAGAGATGCATCTCCAAAACACTACCACTATGGTAAGGAAAAGTCAGCACTTCGGGAGCAAAAAGAGGTTCTTCCAGCAGCTGCCACCCGACTAGCTCCCGCTTTTCTCCCGTCCAGGCCACGACATATCCGTGACTGTCCAGCACTCCCAACTGCTCCCCCCAACTCGCCCGCTGCCCGGCGAGGAACTGGCGAAAATTAGAAGACGGCACCGCTACGGCCACCACTCCTAGGAGCTGTGACTCCCGGTATACGGGAGTGGCAAAGAAGATGTAATAGTCTCCGGTTGCGGGATCGCGCACGGGGGGCAAAACGACCAAACCTCTTTTATGCACCGCTTCGGTGTACCAGGGCTCCTGCCGGCCATCCTGTCCCCAAGGGTAGGGGGAGCCTAATATCCTGCCGTCCTCTGCCTGGACATAGTAGAGCCTCAGCACAGAAGTAAAGCTCCTGGCCCAATGGGCAACTGACTCTTCCGCTTTCTCCTGATCCCTGGTTGCCAACTCGCTGGCGATGGTGTTCAATAGCCCCCGATAAAGCCCAAGAGTATTCTGCAGGAGGTAGACGCCGTTCAGGCCCTTAGAATCGATTTCCCTGGCTACCTCGCGGCGGAAGTCTTCCTGATTTTGCCAGGTATACCGGCCGAAGTAAAGAAGGAGGAAAACGCCTCCCAGTATCACAACAGCGATGGTGGTCAACAGAACCTTCCGGACCGAAATTTCGACTCTCTCGATATAATAAGCCATTGGCGCTAGCCTCTCGACATTTTTCCTGGTTATCCGATTAATCTTCTACTACTCCGTGCCATCCTCCTCCCTTTTCCTGCCGAACTACTTTCGCGGCGGAGCCAGATCGGGGCGAAGAACCGCCGCTTCTCCCAGGTAAAGGTGCTTAATCTCTTCTTGGGATTTTTCGGTGTTGGCCAAAAGAAGCACCCTTACAACACGGGGAAGAGAGCCCGGTACATCTATCTCCCGGGCACACAGGAGGGGAACATAATGCCAGCCCAGTTCCCGCGCTGCCAGTGCCGGGAACTCGGCGTTCAGATCCGGGGTTAGGGTAAAAAATACACCGGCTATATCTTCCACCGCCAGCTCGTTTTCCCGCAACAAAGCCAAAAGCAGCTCCTTGGTGGCTTCGAGTATAGCCTCGCGTGTATTCTCCTTCACAGTTATAGCTCCGCGAATGCCTCTGACGGGTATTAAAACCACTCTCCTTTCCCTATCTCCCCTCCAACTTCTTTTCTAATTTCTGTCGGTAACGCATAACTTCCTCTCCCATGCGGTAGAAAATTCTCTCTAGCTCGTGCTTGCTCAGAAGCACGTTCTCGGGGGACAGGATTTCTATCTTGCGGAACTCCTCTCGGAAGACCAGGCGCACCAAGTCCTCCACTCCGTCCGCTACCACCGTGATCTCCAAAGGGGCGTAGGCCACTTCCGTCCCCAGCGCTTCGTCGAAAACCGTGTATACCTCCTGCCCCATATCGATATTTTCCACCCTAAGGCCTTGAAAGGGTATGTTGCGAAAGTAAGCAGCCTGTTGCTCCCGCGCTTCTTCTGCCGCCTTTTCTATGTTTTTTCCGCCGAAGAAAAGTCGTCCTGAGCGCCCCGCTCCCCGAAAATCAAAGCGGATGCGGGCCTTGATTTCTCTTTCGGTGAGTTCCTCCCCCGTCAAACTCCTAACCACTTCTCTTCCTCCTCCAGAACCTTCTAAAGTAAATATTTGCTAAACACCAACTCTTCGATTCAAGGGCGAAACCCTTTTTTCGCCCCTTCCACAAGTCCCGCCGCCTTTCGAAGACTTTCCACCTCGCGGGGAGTAAGATGTCTATATTCCCCCGGGCGTAAAGGGCCCAGCCTCACCGGCCCTACCGCCACTCGCTTCAACCGCGAAACTTCATAGCCCAAAGCCCTAAACATACGCCTTATCTGCCTTTTACGTCCTTCCCTGATAGTCAACTGCAAAATCGTCTCTCCTTTTGTGCGCCGCAAAGCTCGCACCTCAACAGGCAGGGTAGGACCGTCTTCCAGTTCTATTCCCCGACGTAGAAGGTCTAGCTTTTCCTTCCCCACCTCCCCTTTCACCCACACCAGGTAGGTTTTAGGGACATGAAAGCGCGGGTGCAGGAGACGGTGGGCCAGTTCCCCATCATTAGTGAGCAGGAGCAACCCCTCGCTGTCATAATCTAAGCGCCCTACGGGGAATACCCTTTCCCTTAACCCCTTAAGAAAATCGGTTACTTTCGGACGTCCTTGAGGATCGTGAAGAGTGGTGACCACACCCCGTGGCTTATGAAAGGCCAGATAAATTAGGCGCTCGGGCAGCTTAATCGGCTTGCCATCCACCTCAATCAAGTCCCTTTCCGGGTCCACCTTAACTCCCAGCTTGTCCACTACTTGACCGTTGACTCTTACCCTTCCGGCGAGAATAAGTTTTTCGGCCTTGCGGCGCGAGGCTATCCCCGCCCGCGCTAGGACTTTTTGCAGGCGCTCCTCCGGCAAAAACATCACCACCTCTCTTACCATAATTTAACCGAAGATCAGCCGCACGAAAAATACCGAGGCTAGGAAGGTGGTGATGTCGGCAATGAGCCCGGTAATGGGGGCATAGCGATACTTCTTTATTCCAATTGAGCCAAAGTACAGAGAAAGAACATAGAAAGTGATCTGGGTTTTTAAAACGCTTTACCTTTTCCCCCTGCCCTTTTCCCAGAATATCTCCCGGAAAACCCTGTCCCCCGTCCGGAGGCAGACGGTGACAGTGCGGTGGCCCGGCACACCCGTCCTGTAGACCAGCACCTCCTCCACCAGGAGCCTCACGAGCCCCCGCTTCTCCCCGTCCTCCAGCCCGTCGAGCCGCGACAGGAACTCCTCCGCCCGGCGGCGCAGGTCGTCTATCTTTCTCTCAGCCTTCTCCCGCGCCCTGAGCGCTTCCTCCAGCGCGGCCTTCCGCTGCAGGAGCTCTTCCCGGCGGCGTTTGATCTCGGCCAGGCGCGCCGCGACCTCCTCGTCCAGGTCCAGCAGGCCCGCCGACAGGGCGTCCAGGACGGCCGCCCTCCCCTTCTCGACGCGCTCCAGGGCCTCCTCCACCCGCCCGAGCTCCTGCTCCAGGGCGGGGTCTTCCCGCTCCCTCCGGATTTCCCGCATGAGCGCGTCGGGGTCTCTGAGCAGAGAGGTGACTACCTCCCAGACGAGGGGTTCCAGCCTGTCGGCCCGCACCCTGTTGCCGCACCCGCGGCAGGCGTAAGTCCTGGCGTAGTACTTGCCCCAGACGCCCACCGCGCTCGTCGGCATCGGCTCCCCGCAGTGCCCGCAGGTTGCCAGGCCCGCGAGCAGGTGCCTGGGCCGGTTGCGCCCGGCGTAAAGCCGCCTGATCTTTTTGAGCTTTTCCTGAGCTTGCTCGAAGGTCTCCGGATCGATAATCGGGGGCACGGGTATGGGGATCCACTCCTCTTCGGGCTTCAGGGGGTAGTCCCTGCCCCGGCGCGGTACGGAGCAGTCGCGCCGGTTGAAGAACCAGGTCCCCGTGTAGGTGGGATTGGAGAGCACGTTAGCAACTACGGTCTGGTACCACTTTCCCCCGTTCTTCGACGGGACGCCCAGGGCGTTGAGCCTCTTCGCTATGCCGGTCGTGCCTATGTCTTCGTTCACGAACCAGTCGAAGACCTGCTTCAAAATTCGAGCTTCTTCTTCGTTTATCTTCACCTCGCCGGTCTCCGGGTCGTAGTCGTAGCCGTACACGTGAAACCGGTGGGGGATCTTCCCCTGCTTCGCCTTGGTGAGCTTCCCGCGCACCGTGCGGTCGCGGATCTTCTCCCTCTCGTACTCCGCTATGGCCCCCCGGATGGAGTAGAAGAGCCTGCCCTCCGGTGTGTCCCGCCACTCGTACTCCACGAACTCCAGCCTCACCCCCGCCCTCTCGAACTCCTCCGTCAGGAGGAGCTGGTGGGCGAGCTTCCTGGAGAGCCGGTCGGGGTCGCGCACCACGATGAGGTCCACTTCCCCACGGGCCACCGCTTCCCTTAACGCCGTGAGCCCCGGCCTTTCGAGCACCGCCCCGGAGTGCCCCTCATCGGCAAACTCCACTACCGCCTCTGCTCCCAGTTCCTCTGCCTTCTTCCGGCAGGCTTCTCTCTGCTCGGCCAGCGAGTAGCCGTGCAGGGCCTGCTCCTCCGTGCTCACCCGCACGTATATCGCCGCCCTCATTTTCTTCCTCCTCCAGCCTCCGCAGGAAGATCCGGGCCAGGTACCTGTACGCCTCTCTCAGGACTTCTTCTCTCTCCAAGTCGAGACACCTCCTCGGCAGCCCCGGAAAAGGCTACGCGGCGCGAACTTTGTCCTATGACAGCGAAAAAGCCCGGTTCTTACACCGGGCTTTGTAGTGAGGGGCTGCCGCTGCACCTCCCCGAAAAAAGGCTAATTCCTGGCAGGAATTTTCCTGCTAGGGATTAGCAGGGGAAAAGCTTTGACCGGAGAATCATATTCTCACTAGAGGCGTGCGTGGAGGGGAAAATTGCTAGCAGGCAGGCCCGGACTTGCAGTTGGCCCCGGTTATCGGAACCCGGTGGGGTTCGGGGAAGATCTGGAGGAGATAAAAAATGAGTAGTAAAAACTGGGATAGGCTTCACAGCACCCTGGTGCCTATCTTAAGTCTTTTCTCCGGCGCAGGAGGGATGGACCTGGGTTTTTACCGGGCAGGGTTTATGGCCCTGCTAGCGATTGACATATCGCCTGCAGCTGTTAAGACATATAAGCGAAATCACCCGCACGCCCGCGTTGAGTGTCTCGATCTCTCCCAGGTGCAGGCAGAAGAACTCGTGGAGTTATGGAACTCCTGTAGCGGGGGACAAGCTCCCGTGGGTATTGTGGGTGGCCCACCCTGCCAGGCGTTTTCTGTTTCGAACGTGAGGCAATCACCTGACGATCCCCGGGCGCAGCTTGTGGTGCGCTATGCGGAAATTATACGCGTTTTCGCGGAGCGTGCAGGTATTGCCTTTTTTGTCTTTGAGAATGTTCCTGGGTTGCTTGGAAAGCGTCACAGGGATCGGTACGAGTTGTTTAAAAAACTATGCAGGCATGCCGGGTTCAGGATATACGAGAAACTTATTGATGCAGTCAACTTTGGCGTGCCCCAGTACCGGCCCAGGATTTTCGTGGTTGGTTTTAATGAGAACCTGCTTCCAGATATTGAGTTTGAAATACCAGAAGGGGATAGCGAACCTGTTCCTGTCTCCGCAGTCTTGCAGGGACTACCTGAGCCAGCTTATTACCGTCCTGGGTTAAAGCCCGGGGATATCCCTTTTCACCCTAACCATGTGACGCAGAGACCAAAATCAGAAAAATTCCGGAACGGGTCTCTAGTGCCTGGCAAGGTCGTGGGTCGTAGCTTCCGCGTTCTCCGGTGGGATGCCCCGAGTTGGACTGTTGCATACGGACACCGCGAGGTACACATTCATCCCGGCGGCCATCGTCGACTTTCGGTACTCGAGGCTATGCTCCTGCAAGGATTCCCGCCCAGCTATGTCCTCGAAGGGACCCTGAGCCAGCAAATCACACTGGTTAGTGATGCTGTACCTCCGCCCGTAGGCGAGGCAGTTGCGCGGGCAATAGCGCAAGCCCTGGAAAAAGCCCGGGGGGGACTGGTTGAGAAATGGCAAGCTCTCGCAGCTCCAGGCGGGATATAGAAACGGCTACTAACTCGCCCGGACAGGCAGGTGCCAGGGATAGCGCGAGCCGGAACCAGCTTTCGGGTATCCCTGAAGGCTTTTTTATCCAGTGGTTTAAAAGCCACGGCCGTTATTTTCCGTGGAGAGAACGGCATGTTACGCCGTTTGGTGTTCTGGTAGCAGAAATCCTACTGCGGCAAACGAAAGCAGAAATGGTGGCAAGCTGCTGGCCGGAACTGGTTAAGAGATACCCGAGCCCGCAGGAGCTAGCACAAGCCAGGGAGGGAGAGATATGGGAACTAGTACATAATCTCGGGCTAGGGCGCCAGCGAGTACTTGCCCTGCGAGCTGTTTCAAGCGAGCTAGTGAGGCGCTTTAAAGGCCAGGTACCTGCATCGCTTGAAGAGCTGCTAAGCCTACCCCATGTCGGGCTTTACACGGCACACGCTGTTTGTGTCTTTGCGTTCGGGATGCGGCTACCAGTAGTTGATAGTAACGTAATTAGGCTTTTCTCTCGCCTGACTGGACAGCAGATGAAAAAGGATATAAGACGCTGCCTGGTAGCATGGGAGATTGCGTGGAGTATTTTACCTGCAACAGGAGCTCGCGAGCACAACTTTGGGCTTCTTGATTTTGCTGGAACAGTTTGTACTTCATTGTATCCTGCATGTATTAGTTGCCCTATTAGCTGCTACTGCGTATATCACGCATGTAGTAACAAGTTCATTACTAATTCCAGTTCTTCCCGGGGTGATGATACATGAAGAGGGGTGTTTCGTTGATAGAAGAAAAGCGCCGGGAGTATCACAGGAAACTCTGCACTTGTGTGCTAGGATTTCGAGAAGGTATTCCTACAAACGCCGACAAAAAAAGCAAAACAAGTACAAGAATAGCCCGGGCTCTCGCTAGCATGATATCTCGCAGCGCTGGAGTCGAGTTAAGGGAGATTGACGCTAAGCCACAAGAACTTGGTGGGATATTTACAACTTGCACCAGGGAATTCCTGGAGGAAACTTTTAAATCGCTTGATCATGCCCGCCCCGGGCCCTGGGATTTTGATACCAGCCAGGCTAGGCTAGGAATAGCTCGGTACGAGCCTTATATTCATCTTGCTGCGCTAGATGAACTTGTAAAGCTCCTTGAAAGCAAGAATCCCGCACTAGCGACGGCTTTTGAACGAGATTACCTTATAATACCTGATATTGTCATTGCTCGCAGGCCATGGCCGGATGAAGAAATTAATAGGGGGGATTTAATTATTATTGAAGGCGATGAATATGCCAGGTATTCGCCATTTCGCAAAAAGCGCGACGACCAGCCCTCTATTCTTCATGCCAGTATATCGTGCAAGTGGACTCTCCGGAGTGACCGTGCCCAGAATGCCCGTACCGAGGCCCTAAACCTGATCCGCAACCGGAAGGGAAGAACTCCCCACATCGTGGTGGTTACCGGCGAGCCCCTACCTACGCGGATTGCCTCTATTGCGCTTGGAACGGGAGATATTGATTGCGTCTATCATGTGGCGCTCCTAGAACTGCGCCAGGTAATACGTGAAGCAGGAAACGAGGACCAGGCAGATATGCTAGACCAGCTTGTGGAGGGCTCCCGGCTGCGCGATATTAGTGACCTTCCCCTGGACCTGGCTATTTAGCTAGCCAGAAGGGAGAAACACAGTCTAGCCGAATGTTGGGACAAGCAAGATGTTTGTACAAATTGTCGTTTTAAAGGGGGAACCTGCCTGTTATGCGCGTGAGTTTTGATGATTGTGTAGAGGAACTCGTGAAAAATAACCCCGAATCAGAATATAAGTTAAAAGAGTGGGAAAAGCGTTATGAAAGGCTGGAGTCTCCTAGAGAAAAGGTTCTTCAGCACAAGTTTATCTCCGAAGTTAAACGTTTTACGCATGAGTTTTTGTTTAGGATAACTGCTAGCGACGTTAAAAAAATAGGCGAGGAGACCCGCCACGCACTTGGCGATCTCAAGAGTGATACGGATCCTATTCAAGATGTAGAAGATTTCTATACCCCGTTTGCGGTAGAGTATTTTCTCCACGGGCTATTGGAGGAGAACAAGCGCCTTCCCACTTTTCAAGAGTTTTGGGGAGCAATGGGCGGAAAGTACAAGAAGTATTACATGGATGAACTGTTTCTCAAACTAGGAGGAAAATACGACAAGATATGCTTAAAAAGAGCAATACAGTGGCGGCTAGGCAAGTTCTATTACTCCTGGCTCCGGGAGCTTTATGTACTGGCGTTGCTACGGGAAAACCACGGGCTGGCCTTAAAATATCACCTTTTTGCTGATCTCGTGCTCTCTATAGACGCATGGTATGGGAAAAAGGTGCTTTGTATAAGAGTCCCAAGCAAGTATGCTAGCCGGAAGTCCTCCCCCCCGCACGGGTTCACCATAGTAGAAGCAAGGATTCCCCGCCAGGGCTATGGCAAGCCCTGGCTTCTCGACGAGACCGAGTTAGAAAGGATAGCCCAGAAGTTTAGAGAGCCATAAACCCGAGAAAACCCGAGAACTAGGTAGAACAAAAAAAACATCTTGCCTGGAGCCCCGGACGGTCTGGCTTCGGTAAAAGCACCACCAGCCGCTTTTGCGCTTATCCACGAAAAGCTTAGACACCTTCCTACCCCTGGCCGTGTACATCTTCCGCACCAACTCCGCTTTCTCTCCCGGACCGAGCACGCGCACGCATTTTTTCCCCTGCCCGTCCTCACCTTCTCTATGCGTTCCACGCCGTAGCACGTACTCAACGGCCTGGTCTCGGCCAGAGCCTGCGCCACCGTGTCCACCTGCTCGGAGGAAAGCATCATCCTCTCTCCGGCGCAGGTAACCTACCAACTCCACTCCGAAAGATGGGCATGGAGCAGCCTTCTGCTTTAAGCCACCGGCAGCGGGTGAAGAGGACCACCGGAAACACACATCCCTCCAACAAACCCAGGCCTAGCCCTTTGAGCCACTCCAACCCTCTCCTCAGCACCAGGTTCCTTGCTATTCCACGTCGCCAGTTGCTGTTTGTGTAAACCTGGGGTTTTGGAGCTAGCGAGTCTTTTGGTCCTCCAATCAAACTCTCTGCACCGACTAAGGCAATAAGACTTTAGTCAGCAACCGGACTCTGTTCATGTTGCACCAGGCGCGCCAGCGTTGAGCACTTCCAATACCTTGGTCCTTACCTTATCCAGATCAGCACCGGATATACCGAGAACCTGGGCCGCTACTCCCTCGCCCTCACGTATGAGCCCTAGAAGCAAATGCTCGGTGCCCACGTAGTTATGCCCCAGCTGCCGCATCTCTTCTACTACCAGCTCCAGCACCCGCTTGGCCCGCGGGGTCAAGGTAACTTCTGGCTCCTCTCCTCGCCCCACTATTCGCTCCACCTTCTCCCGCACGGCGTCGGCACTTATTCCCAGGTTCTGAAGTGCCTTGGCCGCCACCCCTTCGTCCTCGCGCAAAAGCCCCAGCAGAATATGCTCCGTTCCGACGAAGGGGTAGTTCATGCGCCGCGCCTCTTCCTGTGCCAAGAGCAGAACTTTCTGCGCCCTACGGGTGAAGCGGGCACTGAAGTAACGGGGGCTTTCGCTGCCCTGACAATGGTTTTTCCTTTCTAAAATCTTCATTACAGTCTGGGCTATAATAAACCCGACTCCTGCCGCTATCAAAACCTCCGTTGTCACTGCGATCTACCCCCAGAAAATTTCTTGTCATGTTTTCCCCTCACACCTCACCTAGTTCTCCGCAGGCTGCTTCTTCATGTTGGCTGGCAGTCTAATGGCCCACCTGATCCAGAAGGGGAATTTCACTATCTACGTGCTCGTACATTCCCTTCCTCTTCCTGCCCGAGACCAGGAGACACCAATACGGCAGCTTCCTTACGGATTACACACCTCGCACGGCCTGTACCCCGCCTCCAGTGCTTCCTCCCTGCTCCTGAACTCCACCCGGTTGTGGGGAGCTATCTTCTGCGCCCACTCGCAGTCTGGACGATGGAAGACCTTCGACCGGGCGTTGCCGATATACCCAGCTTCCCCACCTTTACTGGTCGAAGGTGCGGCCGGAGCCAGGCCCCACAGCCCTTTCCCCTGCTCCCTGGCCTCCCGCTGGAACTTGACAAACAGGTCGGCGTACTTCACGTTGGGTTGGACCGTCATGACCTGGGCGTACCCGTCCAGCAGGAGCCGGGCGTTGAACATCTTCGACCGGACTTCATCCTCGGAGCCGGAGGAGGGCGGCTCAAGCCACACGTAGGCCAGGAGCCTGCCGTACCTGTCGCGCTCCTGGGTATCCAACTCAAGCCAGACCTTCTTTCCCAGGAGCCGCTTCGTGGTGTACTCCTTAGCTTCCCGGCCGTAGGGCTGCTCCTTTATGCCCAGGTCGGGGTGGCTTATCTCCGGGCAGTTCACCCCGATCATCCGCACCCGCTTGTCCCGGCCGTTTAACTTCACGTGGATGGTGTCGCCGTCGGAGACGGAGGTGACCAGGGCTTCGACTGCTTTGACCGCGGTTCCGGTTGGCTGCTCCGGCGAACCGGTCTGAGAGGGCGCCTGGTTAGCGGGCTGCTCTCGAACTACCTGGGCCGTCTGGTCCTTGCCCGGAGTGGCCTGGGGCTGCCCGCCGCAGCCCGCGAGCAGAAGGAAAGCGAAAACCAGCAACAGCAGGCGGGCAAGACTCGACAGGCCGATCCGGCTCCGCAAGGACACCACTCCCTTAAAGACTTTTAAAGGGCTATTCGACCTCAAGCTGCCCTTGTCCTCTTCCGGATCAGGAAAAAATGGGATGGATTTGGTTCCAAGGTAGCAGGAAAAAACACCTACAGGCCGAACCTGTAACCTCGATTTCACCCTTTTTATCGCCGAAAGCCCTATCGTAGGCAAAGAATTATGGGCTGGCACTAGCGTCAAAAGACAAAAGAGCTCGTAAGTGTTTTTCGTAAGCCAATGCCGGTCGAGTGTTCTGTGCAACAGACTGGGATACCTCTGTAAGAACAGCAGGAGGGACCTACGGTGAGTCTTACAAGTAAGCAGGTGATTGCGTGCCTCAGTAAAGCCCTGGCAGAACTGCTGAGCAGGACTGAGCTTGTAAATGCGCTGCGTAGTGTGGGTCTGGAGCCGCGACCGGGTTCTAGCAAGCTTGCTTGTGCCGAGGCAACTTTGCGGGCTTATGCTCACCGGCCCGAATTCGCCGATGCAGTTGCAAGGTTAATCCAACGAGTCCTAAAGGAGGCTCAACGGCAGGCTGCGTATAGGGAAATGAACGACCTGCCCGACCCTTCTGCCGACTTAGTGTGGGCCTTGCGGCGCGAAGGCTACGAAGTGAAAGGCAGTGATATCATACCGCTTGGATCGGCTGCTGCACTTCTTCCAGAACTTAAAGTAGCCCTGGAATCAAAGTTAGTACGGGCCGGCCTGACCACAGCTTTGGCCCACTTAGATGAGGCCACTGACACCCTGGCTCAAGGACAGTACGGTGCCTGCGCAGCAGCCGTCCGATCATTCTTGCAGGACGTCTTCGACCAGTGGGCCCTCCGGATGAATCCGTCAGCGGGCCGCAGAAATCCCGGCGGAGATCGTCGTAGGTGGCTTGAAAAACAGGGATTCTTGCCCCCTAAAGAAGCCGCACTGGTCAAGGCGTTTTTCGAGTGGCTACACCAAGCAGGTCCACATCCAGGTAAACCATCCGAGTCGGAGGCAAAAGCCAAATTTCATATAGCCTTGCACGCCGATAAGGATAAGGTTAGCGTATTGTGATGAGCGCCGGAGCTATTGCAAAAAGAGGTATGAGAATAGAGTAAAGCTAAACTTGGCACAGCGAGGTAATTAATAAGGAGTGGGGAAGAGAAAATGGCAAAATGGACAATAGGCTTTGAGGAGAATGGCAAACTTTATAAAGTAACCAAGATATTTACTTATAGAGACGGTGGTTTTGGAGTTGCCGTTCCCTATCATTTTGCTCACAAAGGCTACCTTTTCAAAGCTAGAGTAGATTATACAAAGCGAGAACAATGGATCCCTCGCGGAGAAGTGGTGGAATATGCTGCTTCAAACAAAGTTAAACTCTCTTTACACTTAGATGGATTTGTGCAATTCTCCGGGATAAAGCCCGGAAAGATTACTTCTGGGAGAGATTTAAAATCTGGTAAACCCCGGGGGTTAGGTGTTCAATCGCAGCCGTTAACAAATCCCATCAAATCAGGACCAGCATTTGGCATAACAATTTGGGGGTTATCAGAATTTGAACCTCTTTTGGAGCAAGAGCTTCAAGAGAAGACTACCATCGTTTTTTGGGAACAAGATTATTACTTAAGACATTGCACACCGGAAGACTGGAACGGCTATATTCTTGAAGGATTCGTTTTTGAAAGGGGAAAATACCCATATTTAAAATTTGAGATAAACCATAACCGGCTAGAACTTCATTACGTGAGGCCTTTCTTTCAATATGAAATCCCTGGCACCATTTTCCGCCTCAAAGCTATACCATCACAGAATCCCCATTACTTTATTTCCCTTATGGTATCCCGAATAAGGGTAGGGTTTCCTTCGAGCTCTGGCTTTTGCCTGGTTGGTCCAAGTGGAGAAGTTGAACTCGATCGATACGGCAGAGTTGTTAATGGTACAACATTGTGTGCAATTTATCCTGCACCGATGAAGGATTTGCCCTCACAAACCTTGGATTACAAAAAAAAGAAAGAATAATAAGAGATAATTCCTCTGACCATACTTCTGTCTTGTCTTACCAGAAAGAGAAGTTTTCTTCTCTTTCCCAGTAATCTTCTCCCCTAAAGGTGTCCCTCGAAAACAAAAGGCTCCGGCAGTTTTCAACCGGAGCCTTTCTACGCCCAGAAGCCCTCCTCCTGCCGCTCCCCCGCTCCAATTTCTCCTTCTCCGTCCCGCCGGACGGGAGATTCGGAAGGTCTTTTTTTCTGCTCCCCTGCTTCCCGCTCCTCTTCTTCCTGTTTCCCTGCCCCCGCCTGCTCGGAATCCTCCCGCCACGCCTCCGCCCACCCGGGCCGGTACTCCAGCACGTGCACAGGCTCAAGCTCTTTCACTAACGGGTGCTGGGTGTAGACGAGCTTCTTGAGCTTCACCGCCCGCCCGTCCGCCACCCGCACCACGCACTCGTCAAGCTTGAGCCTCGTCACCTCGGACAGGTCCATCAACGGCGCCCTCTCCACGCTCTCCGACTCCCTCCCGGCCCACGGGTCGAGCCACTTTTTTATGCCCTTGGGCCTCTGGTCGGTGACCTTCTTCACCGACGTGTGCCCCAGGATGTCGGAGACGTAGGCGGCCGTGCTCCTTTCAACACCGCCCAGGATGAGCCAGTAGTCGCAGTCGCCCAGGATTATCTCCCACAAGCTCTGCCCGTAGCTGTTCATGAGCTGCGGTATGTTCTGGAAGACCACCGTGACCCCGATCCCCCGCCCGCGCATGGTCGATATCTTCTTCTCAAAGTCCGGGACCGGCGGTATGTTGCAGAACTCGTCGAGCAGGAAGTGCACGGGGACGGGCAGGCGGCCCTTGGGCTGCCTGTCGGCATACCGCGTGAGCTTGATGAAGAGAAAGCTGTAAAAAAGCGCGGCCAGGAAGTTGTAGGTGGGGTGCGTGTCCGGCAGGACGCAGAAGTAGGCGCAGGGCCTCTTCCCCGGAAGCTCCAGGTCTATGTCGCTCGCCTGGGTCAAAGCGCACACCAGCCGGTCCTGGAAGACCTCAAGCCGCGTGCCCAGGCCGATTATCACCCCGGAGCGCACCGTCCCCGAGGTCTCCAGGAAAAGGTTGTACGGTAGCTTCGCCGGGTGGTCGGCAGGCAGGGCCTGGAAGATCCTGTCAAGCCGCTTCGAGTCCCCGGAAGCCAGGATGCGATAAAGCGTCCCCAAATTCCTCTGCGCCTGCGGCATCTCGCTCACCACGTACAGCACCAGGGCCTTTAACAAGTTCATCTCCGCGCGGTCCCAGAAGGGGTCGCCGCCCTTGCGCCCCGGCACCTGCGTGTTGGCTATCACCACGTTGGTGAAGAGCAGGGCGTCAAGAGAGCTCTTCACCTCCCCCAGCGGGTTCCACCGGTCGGAATTCAGCATCGACTCCAGGTTGAAGACCTTGACCACGTAGCCCCGCTTCTCAAAAAAGCGCCGGAAGTCTCTCACCAGCTCCCCCTTCGGGTCCGTCACCACCACGCTCGTCCCCGATACCGCCGCCTGGAAGAGGTTGCACCTTATCGGCCCCACAGACTTCATCCTCCCGGGCGGACCGAACACCGCCACGTTCCGGTTCCCGGGCGCTTTTTCCTTCAGGACGACGGGCCTTATACCCACCGGGGTGGAGACGCCGCCCAGAACGTACCCCGGTGTGGACCAGGAAAAGCCGAAGTACTCCCGCAAAGCGAAGGGGGAACTGAACCGCGCCGTGCCGCCGGGCGTCTCCCGGCCCTGGCTCGGCCCCTTTACACCGAAAAGGCCCTCCCCGTGCACGACCTTCAGGTAGGCCAGCACCCCTACCCCCGCCAGGCAGAGGTTCAAAATCCCCCAGACCTGAAAGACGGCAGGGGAGCTTAACTCTTTCAAGCCCAGCAGGCGCAGGAAAAAGGCTAAAGCCACCTGAAACGGATGGGCCAGGTACCAGCCGGGCCCGGGCGTGCTCGACGGCACGTTGAACAACAGCTCCCGGCACTTCACAAGCCACGCCGCCACAGGCGTCAAGAGCCACACGTCCAGGAGGAAAACCACCGGCAGGACCAGGGGAAGATACATCAGCCAGCGGTGCTTCTCAACCCTGTCTCTCAGGACGGAGAGCACCCTGTCCACCCGTCACCACCTCCCGGCAGGGAGGGCTTGAGCTCCGCTCAACGACCCCCAGGCCGGGAGGAAGCTCCGCCCAGCCGGAAAAGTCGTCCCTCAGGACGGCAAACTCCGCCCCGGGAAAAAGCACCGAGAAGAACCGGCGCTGACCGGAAAGGCAGACAAGCAGCTTCCCCGCACAGCCCCCCTCCAGCAAACGCCACCTGCTCACAAGGTCGTTCGCCACCAGCACCGCAACCTCGCGCCCGTTCCACCTCCAGCTCCAGGGAGCCACCCTCTCAATACCGGGAAAAACCCCCTCAAGTAGCCCCTCAAAGCCGGGAGACAGCATCCCGGCAAGCACCGCCGGCCCCCTGTCAGCAGGCAGAAGCAGCAGCTCTCCCAGCCCCAACCCCCGGCAGAACACCTCCGCCAGCCGCGAAAACTCCTCCATCCCCTCCTTCTTCAAGCAGAGTACCACCGCACGTGAAGCTCCGGTCTCTTTCAGCCCGTCAAAAACCCTCCCGATCGCAAACTGGCTCTTTCCCTCCAGCAGGAATACCCCGTACTCCCGGCCGCCCGCGTACACCGCCGCCACCAGGTGCTTCCTCTCCACACCACCAAGCTCCCTGCGAAGCTTGACCTCAACTCCAGGCACACACCGCAGGGCAAGGTAGAGGTCGGCAATCCCAAAAGACGCACCCCGCCTCTTCCTGGGAACCAGCACCACCTGCTCGCCACACTCCAGAAGGTCCAGAAGACGGGAAGTGGGCCAGACACACCCCTGCCTGCGCCTCACCAGCCTCCACTTCACAAGCTTCTTGACCCTGTTCAGGTGGTACTGCTGCGCGTCACCGTAAAACTTCCTTACGTGCTCCAGCGAAAGCACCCCCACCCCCGCCAGCACCCTCAAAAACTCCATGTCCCGCTCCGTCAGCTCCAGCCGCCTGCGCCCGTCCTTCAACACCACCACCGCCACCCAAAACCACCTCCCGTTATCTAAAATAGTTCTCTTTTTCACAAATTGCCCGTTCCCGCAGGCCACCTGCACCGCGCAGGCAAGACCGCAGGCCGGACAGGTACAAGCTACCGTCGTGCCCGAGCGTTGCCACTCCTGAAACTTCCGGACCTCACCACGTTTTCCTGCCCACCCTGTACCCGCGCGCCAGGTTGGGCTGGAGG
>NZ_QSLN01000079.1 GCF_003368535.1 Ammonifex thiophilus | reverse complement strand
AAGCAGGAAGGGCCACCCTCCCTCTGGTAGATGAAGAAGTGACACAACCACCATTACCAGGAGGGATTGAGGATGGCCCATTACCAGGTTACCGTAGATGGCGAAGTTCTGCAACAGTTGTTTTCCCAGGACGATGGTCTGGCCCGGTTGGTGGAGCAAGTCTTAAACCAGATTCTCGAGGCTCAGGTTACAGAGCAGCTCAAAGCTAAACCCTACGAACGCACAGAGGAAAGACAAGCGTACCGCAACGGCCACCGGGAAAAGCCGCTTGTAACCCGGATCGGACGGCTTGTCCTGGAAGTGCCCCGGGTCAGGTCCGGCAA
>NZ_QSLN01000078.1 GCF_003368535.1 Ammonifex thiophilus | reverse complement strand
ACGGGACTCTCTACACCTTCGACTCACAGGGCAAGCTCCTGGAGATCAAGAACCGGCAGGGGCAGGTGCTGAAGCTGGAGTACGGTCCGGACGGCCGGCTTACCACGGTTAAAGAACCCGTGTCCGGTAAGTATTTTTCCTTCCATTACAACGCTGCCGGTTTACTGGAGAAGGTGGCCGATTCTGCCGGGCGGGCCGTGACCTTCGGCTACGACGCCGAGCACAACCTCGTCACCCTGACCGATGCCGCGGGCTACACCTTTACCTACACCTACGACCGGGAGGGGAGGGTGCTGGCGGCCTTCGATGCCGAAGGCAGGCAGATCT
>NZ_QSLN01000077.1 GCF_003368535.1 Ammonifex thiophilus | reverse complement strand
CGGTACTTCGGCTCTGGCCGGAAAAGCAGTAAATAAGAACAGGGAGAGGAAGAAAAACTTTAAAGCCGCACCTGCAAGGAATCTACCGGGAGAAAGCAAGGCTCTTACCTCCCGGCACCGTATTTTCTACAACCTGGTTCAAAGCAATTTTTTACCACTTGTTTGTAAAGGTCAAGGGGAATTTCAGGGCAAAAAGTGGCATTTGAAGTCCGTTTCTCCTCTTTTGGCGGTAAAAAATCTCCTTTTTACCGTTTCCCTCAAAAACAGAAGGGGGGTCACGCGCGTGACCCCCTACTGCCCCTGCTGCGGTGCCTGCTGCGCCTGGCC
>NZ_QSLN01000076.1 GCF_003368535.1 Ammonifex thiophilus | reverse complement strand
CGGAGGCAGGAGCAGACAGGATGGCGCGGGTTTTGGCTGCTCGAGCCAACGGGGTGCTCGGGAGGCACACTTCTCGTTGGCCGGTACTGCTGGCCAGGCAAGAACATTTGGCTCAGGCGGTGCGGTTAGAGGTAAAGCGGAAGATAGAGGAGGCGGGGAGTTGGCTTAAAGCGGGGTTGCCGGCATTGAGAGGACCCTCTGCCGGAGCTCCATGGGTGAAGCATGTGTTGCGGGAACTAAGCCGGCCTAGCCTCAGTAGTTTGATCCCTTAATGGCGCAGGTACCGGGACTATCCTGGCGGCGAGGTTTCCATGAAGAGAAGTTTTCTCC
>NZ_QSLN01000075.1 GCF_003368535.1 Ammonifex thiophilus | reverse complement strand
CCGGCCTTGCCCTCTACGGCACACTCCAGAACCTTGTCATCCTCCGGATCCTTCTGCACTACAGAAATCCTCTCTTTCGGATACACCATCACTACCCAGGGAAGAGCGAGAATCCCCTCCAGCAGGTTAATCCTGTCTGCAACTGAACCCAGGACGGCGAACTTGTCCCGGACCAGGACGGCGGCGTACTCCCTCACCAACTCTGGGCTCACAACAGGTGTGAACTGGCCGAGTATCCAGGCATCGAGCACTTTCGCCGGATGGCTCCTTTTGCTCAAGAAGGCTGAGACCAGCACGCTGGTGTCAATTACCGCCCGCACTTCCGCACTTCCTCTATTTCC
>NZ_QSLN01000074.1 GCF_003368535.1 Ammonifex thiophilus | reverse complement strand
GGCCCAGGCCGTCGTACCCGTAAGAAGAGGTGCGGCCCCCCTCGGCGACGCTCACGAGCCTCCCGGCCTCGTCGTACCCGAAATTGACGGTGCCTTCCGGGAAGGCAATGCTTTTGAGCCGACCATCGGGATAGTAGTCGAGTTCGATGTCCTGGCCGCGGGCGTTGACGACCCTCCGCAGGAGGCCGCCGGGGGCGTACTCGTAGCGCACGGTTCCGCCAGAGGCGTAGGTCTTGCCTACGAGCCGCCCGTTGGGATCGTAGGCGAAAGTAGTGGCCTGGCCGTTGGGGTCCTTCACTTCCACCAGGTTGCCGGCGGCGTCGTACTTCCAGGCGCTTCTCCCGCCCA
>NZ_QSLN01000073.1 GCF_003368535.1 Ammonifex thiophilus | reverse complement strand
GGAGTCTCCGCCTTCCTCGCCGTTCCCTTCAGTACCTTCTCTACCCCCACCCGATCACCACGCCTCAAGGCTGCCCAAATCTCTCCATATGCCTCTTTGTCCTTCCCTAAAGCTATTTATCCAGGTGAAAAAGATCCAGCACAAATAGACTCCTCGGCAAAAACTCCAGCCCCTTCTTTATCCACCCGCCCCCGTCTCCGCAAAGGTAAATCCGCTCAATCTCAGATAGCTCATAATGCTCCTCAATGTAAGCCAGAACGTCCAGCCACAGCTCATCCGTATCCGGATAAAGCCCCCCTAGATAATAGGGACACTTGAGCTTGAACCGTCCTTTCCCCACCTCTTCTTT
>NZ_QSLN01000072.1 GCF_003368535.1 Ammonifex thiophilus | reverse complement strand
ACCTACACCGCCTGGCGCTACACCTCGCCTCCCTATACCGGTAAGAACGCCTTCCCCAACGTAGAGAAGGTAGATCCCTCCCTGCGAGGTGGCTCGCTTTACGCCGAGCCGGTAGACACCGGCACGGAGGCACACCTTTTAGAACGCACCCTTCTCGCCCTGCACGGGGCGCAGGAGATCCCCTTCAAGATATCCTACTGCTCTCTTCTCCTTAAGGAGGGACCCCTGGGCAAGGGGTGGGGGCACAACTTCGAGCTCCACCTGGAGTTCACCCCGAAGGGAGACGTGCTGCTCTGCTGGAACGCCAACCGGAAAAACCTTTTCGTCAACCTGGGCGTAGGAAAATACTCCTCCC
>NZ_QSLN01000071.1 GCF_003368535.1 Ammonifex thiophilus | reverse complement strand
TCCCAACCGCTTCATCCGCCGCGCCACGTTGTGCTGTACCTGCCCCTCTATGGCCCCCAGATGCTCCGCAACAGAAGAGGTAACTATCCCCGACCAGTTCTCCTTGAGATACTGCCAGAGCTTCTCTATTCTCCTCCTCTTAGCCCCGCGAACTCTCCTTGCTGCTCCTCCCAAAATCTCTTCTACCTTCTCCCAGTCCCCCAGATAAATGGCCTGCCTGATCCCACTATAGGTCTCCTCATCGTGCCAAAAAGCCTCTATAAGCCGCCGGTTCAAATGGTAAGGGTCCAAAACGTGTACCGCCCCAGGGAAGTAATCTACCCCCTGCTTGGCCCACTCCGCCCCGTCACTCCCAAGGTAT
>NZ_QSLN01000070.1 GCF_003368535.1 Ammonifex thiophilus | reverse complement strand
AAGAGCCAAGGGATAGTTTAGCACACCACAACCCCAAAGGAGGCTCTCGACCGCCTATGAAACAGTTTATAGCGGAACTTCTGGGACTGCAAGGATGGATTATCTACCGGGTAAAGATCGAATCAGACAGGATCGACGTATACGCCGGGCGACCGAGGAAAGAAGCCAGCTGTCCTTCCTGCCAGACTCTTACCCGGCGGGTTCACGACCGGTCGCGCGAGTGGAGGCCAAAACTGCACACCCGATGTAACGGGCTACCGGTTTACCTCTGGGTACGCCCCCGCCGGTTCAAATGCCCGAATTGCGGGAAGGTATTCACTGAAAGATTTCCGGGTATCAGACCTCGAGCAAGAAGAACCGAGCGGGCGGAAGTAG
>NZ_QSLN01000006.1 GCF_003368535.1 Ammonifex thiophilus | reverse complement strand
GCGGATCGAGAAGGGTGGGGTGCTGCCTCAGTTCACCTCCTGCTCCCCTGGCTGGATTAAATTCCTGGAGCACTTCTACCCCGAGCTTCTGCCCCACGTCTCTAGCTGCAAGTCTCCCCAGCAGATGTTCGGTGCTATAGTTAAGACCTACTACGCCAAGCTTAAGGGTATCGACCCGGCCAATATAGTCTCGGTTTCCATCATGCCCTGCACGGCCAAGAAGTTTGAGGCCGCGCGTCCGGAGATGAACGCTTCCGGTTACCGGGACGTGGACATCGTGCTCACCTCCAGGGAGCTGGGGCGGATGATCAAGGAGGCGGGGATCGACTTTGCCAACCTGCCCGACGAAAACTACGACGATCCCTTCGGCACCGGCACCGGTGCGGGTCAGATCTTCGGGGCCACGGGTGGCGTGATGGAGGCAGCTTTGCGCACGGCCTACGAGCTGGCCACCGGCAAGACCCTGCCCAAGCTTGATTTCGTTGAGGTGCGCGGCATGAAGGGGATAAAGGAGGCTGCGGTGGAGTTCAACGGCAAGACCATAAAGGTGCTGGTGGCTCACGGTCTGGCCAACGCCCGGCTTCTGATGGAGAAGCTCAAGGCTGGGGAGCTCAAGGACTACCACTTCATCGAAGTGATGACCTGTCCGGGTGGGTGCATTGGCGGCGGTGGGCAGCCGATACCCACCACCACGGAGATAAGGGAGCAGCGTATAGCCGGGATCTACGAGCGGGACAAGAAGCTTCCTTACCGTAAGTCGCACGAAAACCCGGACATCAAGAAGCTTTATGAGGAGTTCCTGGGCAAGCCGCTCAGCCACAAGTCGCACGAACTCCTCCACACCCACTACACGCCGCGGCTGAGCTGGCAGGCCCTTAAAGCCGCTAAATAAAGGAGGGGGAGAGCATGGCTTTGTCCCAGGTGGCGGCGGACTTTGTGGCCATGGCGCGGGAGGAGTGTTGCGGGGAGTGTTTGCCAGGATTCAATGGGATGCTGCAGGTTACCGGGTTGGTGCAGAAATTGGCGGAGGGGACGGCTACGGTAGAAGAAAAGGCCCTGCTGCGTCAAACTCTGGACGTGATGGCTAGGGCGGCCAAGTGTAAGATGGGGCGGCTCAGCGCTCGTTTTCTGCGGCAGTTGCTCCGTGAGGCTTAAAGGGATGGGGGTGAATGCTTTATGGTGAGCCTCGTCATTGACGGGCAGAAGGTGGAGGTGCCGCGGGGGACCACCATCCTAGAGGCGGCCAAGAAGGTCCAGGTGAACATTCCTACCCTCTGCTACCTGAAGGACATCGGGCACGACGTGGGGGCCTGTCGCATCTGTATCGTAGAGGTGGAGGGTCAGCGCGACTTCGTGACCGCCTGTAACACGCCGGTAGAGGAAGGGATGGTGGTGCGCACCAACACGCCGGCGGTGCGGGAAGCGCGGCGTATGACCCTGGAGCTCATCTTGGCCAACCACCCCATGGAGTGCCCCACCTGTCCCCGCAACGGCAACTGTGAGCTCCAGAGCCTGGCGGCGCAGTTCAACATCCGGGAAATTCGCTTCCCCAGGGTTCGGCGCGAATTCCCCCTCGACGATTCTTCTGTGGCCATCATCCGCGACCCCAACAAGTGTATCGCCTGCCGGCGCTGCGTGACCGTGTGCGAGAACGTCCAGACGGTGGGAGTGCTGGAGCTCCAGAAAGTAGACGGGCAGGCCATCGTGGGAGTTAAAGGAGGCGTCCCGCTGGCTGAGACCAACTGCGTGCAGTGCGGGCAATGCGCTCTGGTCTGTCCGGTGGGAGCCATTTACGAGCGGGACGACACGGACAAGGTCTGGGCGGCCTTGGCCGATCCCACCAAGCACGTGGTGGTGCAGACGGCACCGGCGGTGCACGTGACCATCGGAGAGATGTTCGGCATGCCGGTGGGGACGGACGCCACGGGCAAGATAGTGGCGGCCTTGCGGCGTCTAGGTTTCGACGCTGTTTTCGACACCAACTTTGCTGCCGACCTCACCATCATGGAGGAAGGTTCGGAGCTTCTGGAGCGGATCGAGAAGGGTGGGGTGCTGCCTCAGTTCACCTCCTGCTCCCCTGGCTGGATTAAATTCCTGGAGCACTTCTACCCCGAGCTTCTGCCCCACGTCTCTAGCTGCAAGTCTCCCCAGCAGATGCTGGGCCCAGTGGTAAAGACCTACTACGCCCAGAAAAAGGGAATCGATCCCAAGGATGTCGTCATGGTCTCCATTATGCCCTGCACGGCCAAGAAGTTTGAGGCCGCGCGTCCGGAGATGAACGCTTCCGGTTACCGGGATGTGGACATCGTGCTCACCTCCAGGGAGCTGGGGCGGATGATCAAGGAGGCGGGGATCGACTTTGCCAACCTGCCCGACGAAAACTACGACGATCCCTTCGGCACCGGCACCGGTGCGGGTCAGATCTTCGGGGCCACGGGTGGCGTGATGGAGGCAGCTTTGCGCACAGCCTACGAGCTGGCCACCGGCAAGACCCTGCCCAAGCTTGATTTCGTTGAGGTGCGTGGCATGAAGGGCGTTAAGGAGGCTGCGGTGGAGCTCAACGGCAAGACCATAAAGGTGCTGGTGGCTCACGGTCTGGCCAACGCCCGGCTTCTGATGGAGAAGCTCAAGGCTGGGGAGCTCAAGGACTACCACTTCATCGAAGTGATGACCTGTCCGGGTGGGTGCATTGGCGGCGGTGGGCAGCCGATACCCACCACCACGGAGATAAGGGAGCAGCGTATAGCCGGGATCTACGAGCGGGACAAGAAGCTTCCTTACCGCAAGTCGCACGAAAACCCGGACATCAAGAAGCTTTACGAGGAGTTCCTGGGGAAACCCCTCAGCCACAAGTCGCACGAACTCCTCCACACCAAGTACACGCCGCGAGGGCTCATGCCCAAGAAGGGCTAAAGGGACCAGGTTTAAAAAGGGCGGTACCCGTTGCGGGGTACCGCCCTTTTTTGGCACGACTCTGGTACCACAAAGTACTGCAGGGGCAGGCGTGCTTTTCGACCTTCACACACGTCCGGCAAGGAGCACACGTTTGAAGCTTTTACTCCGAACCTTCTTTTAGAAGGTCTCGGATCCTGCTTCGGAGGTGGCCTCCGGGTGCGGAAGGTTTTCTCGCTGGGCGCGCTGGTGCTGTTCCTGTTTCTGGCCCCTTCCCCTGTCGGGGCACAGCCGGTGGAGTGCGTGGACTCGGTGGTGGAGGGCAAGAGGGTTTACATGATAAAGGTGGACGTTACCAACCCCGCGTGCAGGTCTTTCCGGTTCTGATCTTCACCCCGCAGTTCGGCCAGAGGGTGTGCTCTCCCGTGGCCGCGACGGTGGTGGTGCGCGGGGGCAGGGTGGTAGAAGTGGGAAGCGGGCCTTGCCCCGTTCCAGAAGACGGGTACGTCATAGGGTTCGGTCCGGCGGCAGCGGGCAAGTACCTCGACCGTTTCTATCCCGGTGCCAGGGTGGAGTGGTGGCCGGTGTGGGAGGAAAAGGGGGTGGGAAGCTCGGCTGGGCCGGCAGGACGGTAATCCAGGGAGGCCCCCTCCTCCTTAAGGACGGATCGGTGGTCCTCGATGGAGAGCTCGATGAACTTTACCGCAAACCCAAATTTTCCCGCTACGGCTCCTGGAGCTTTATCGGCTCCGACTTTGAAGGGCGGCTGGTGCTGGGATCGGTTCTGGGGGTAGCCTCCCTGTGGGATATGGCCCACGTCCTGCAGCGGGCGGGGCTTAAAGACGCCGTCTGCCTTGACGGCAACGCTTCCTGCGAGCTGTGGTACAGGGGGGCGCTACCTGGTGGTCCCAGGGAGGGAGCTTTCCAACTGCGTGGCCGTCCGGCTGGCCGATCCCTGGGTAGACGTGTACGTGGACTGGGACGGGCAGAAAGTTACCCTCCAGTCGGGCAGCGGGACGGTGACCCTTACCATCGGCTCCCCCGAAGCCCTGGTGGACGGGAAGAGGGTTAACTTAGATGTGCCGGCAGCTCTGGTTCCGCCGGGGCGCCTTTTCGTGCCTCTGCGCTTCGTGGCGGAAAGCCTGGGCTTCGGGGTGGAGTGGAAGGAGGGAACGGTTGAGCTCCGGCTTATGCGTATAAATCCTTCCTCCCGGGGAAAGTTAGAAGCGTAAAAAGCTTCAAGGAGGGGGAAGGAAAAGGTGTTTTACCACCGTAAGGATCAGTTGCTTTTCCCAGTGAGCGTGAGCAAACCCGATCCCCAATTTGCCGTAATGCTCATGGAACAGCTGGCCGGGCAAAACGGCGAGGTGGCGGCGGGTCTGCAGTACATCCTGCAGGGTTTAAAATGCAAGGATCCGGAAATCAAAGATCTGCTCCTGGATATCGGCATTGAGGAGCTCAACCACATGGAGATGCTGATCCACACCATAAACTTGCTGACGGAGGGGCAGGTGAGTACGGAAAGCCCCGAGGAGTATGCCCTGCAACTGCTGGGTGGCGGTGGTGCGGTCTGGCTCAACTCGGTAGGAGCGCCCTTCTGCGGCAGTTACGTGGACACGGTAGGCGATCTGGTGGCGGACCTGCAGTCGAACATTGCCGCCGAGTTCCGCGCTAAAGCGGTCTACGAGCGGCTTCACCGTCAGGCTACCGACCCCAAAATCAAGGAGATGCTGGAATTTCTCATTTCCCGCGAGGAAGCGCACGCGGCCATGTTCCGTCGGGCGCTGGAAAAGCTCATGCAGCGGGAAGAAGGCGTCCGGCGCGACTTCGCCGACACCCAGTACGCCCAGCAGTACTACAACTTCTCCCAGCCTTAAAAGCTTCATAAAGTCGGCAAGCCGGGGAAAACAAGCCCCGGCTTTTGATTTTTAGGCGCCGGGCGGCCGGGGCTCCGCACCGCAAGGCAAAGATTACTGGGGAAGGAGGAATTTTGAGGGGGACGGCAAACTAGCCTCATTGCAGGGAGGAGAGAAATTTTCGAAAACGGGGTGGTTCTGTTTCGAAAAATCAGCTCTCTCCGGAAGAACGCCAGAGGGCTGAAACCCTTGCGTTTCAAAGAGAAACAGCAGGCAATCGCGACGAGTTGCAATACCTTCCCCGATGACAAGGGGACTGAAGGTAGGGGGCGGGGGAGTGATTTAAAAAACATCTACGATTTGGCAGGGAAAAAGTTTTCCGGCTCGAATAATAGCAGAAAATAACTATGGATTTTGGTGGTACCCGATGAAGACGGTACCATGTACGGAAAAGTTGCTCCTTGCCTGCTACCGTATCTGCCTGCTGGCCGGGCCGGAGGGACTTTCCCTTCCCCCCTACAAAGGGAGCACCTTGCGCGG
The DNA here is from genome assembly GCF_003368535.1 of Ammonifex thiophilus. Taxonomy (GTDB): domain Bacteria; phylum Bacillota; class Desulfotomaculia; order Desulfotomaculales; family Ammonificaceae; genus Ammonifex; species Ammonifex thiophilus. The sequence continues at coordinate 82,008 of NZ_QSLN01000006.1, read as the reverse complement.
TGGCTTCGCCGGTACTTTTCAGAGGCTAGCTTGCGGTACAGGAACCAGGCAATGTAAGTCCTGCCCCCCGTGGCATCAATGCCCTTACAACTTAGTTTTTGAAAGTCGGCCTCCGCCAGATCCGGAAGCTCTGCGCAACTATAAAGGCGTACCCCGCCCTTTTGTCCTGGAACCGCCCCTGGAGACCAAAACTGAGTATGCCTCCGGTGAACTCTTAATTTTTCACCTTCTGCTCTTCGGTCACGCGCTCAACTTCTTCCCTCACTTCATTGTCACCCTGGACGAGCTCGGACGTCGGGGTATCGGCCGAGGCTGTCGCCCCTTCCTTCTCGCTGCCGTCGAGGCCGTCAACCCACTGACCGGCGAGGAAGCCCCCGTGTACCAAAGCGGCGACCGCATGATCCGAGTTCACGACCTTAGTTTCACTGCTAGGGATGTGTGGAAATTCTCCGGGATGGGTTCTCAGTCGGCGAGGCTGCGTCTGGACTTTATTACCCCCACGCGCCTCACCTTTGAAGGAAAGCCCGCCGTGCCTGGGTCCTACGTGCTCGCCCGCAACCTGCTGCGCCGTCTCTCTTCTCTTTACTACTTTCACCAGGGTTTTACCTATGAGGCTGATTTCCGGGCCATCGTAGCCCGAGCCCAAGAAGTCCGGTTGCTAACTCACAGCACCCGCTGGGTGACCTGGGAACGCTACTCCGCCCGCCAAGGGCCGCAAAGTCCCCTGCGGCGGGGTGGTGGGCTGGGCCATTTACGAAGGGTCTTGGGCGGAGTTTTACCCTCTTTTGCTCCTGGGTGAGTTCTTGCACGTGGACAAAGGTACCGTCTTCGGGCAGGGCAAGTACAAGGTGGTCGAGATTGGCGATGCAAGGGTTAAAGCTTAAAACTTTCGGCGCCGGCCGGGTAGAGGAGACAAAACGGATAGCCCGCATCCTGGAAATGGTGTGTCTTATTGCTTCCCGGCCTCGCCGTTACCGGCGCTCAGATTTAGCCCGGCGCTTCGAGGTGAGCGAGCGCACCATACAGAAAGACCTGGATATAATCCGGCACGCGCTTGGGCTCGAGCTTCGACACTCACCCCGAGGCTACTACTTTGAGAAAGTCCCCACCCTCCCGGTCCTGCAGTTTACTTTTGGCGAGGCGCTGTCCTTGCTTCTGGCGCTACAAGCAGCACGGCACCAGCTGGGACCCGAATTCGGTAATCTTGCTTCGGCGCTCAGACGGTTGACTTCCCTCTTTCCGCCGGAATTCGAAAGCCTGCTGCACCGACAAGCCGGGCTTCTCCCGTCTTCCAGCCGGAAGCAGCACCGACAACACTTACTCCTGCTTCTTAACCAGGCGCTTTTGCACCGGCGCAAGGTCAAAATGGTCTATTCCACCCACTCTCGTGGAGGGGAGCGGAGCGAGCGGGTGGTGCATCCTTACTGCCTGCTCCCCTATGTACGGAGCTGGTATCTCATCGCTTACTGTGAGCGGCGGCAAGAAACCCTCTTTTTCAAACTGGACCGTATCGAGCAAGCCTTTCTGCTCGACGAATGCTACCCTTTCCCCGAGGATTTCGACCTGGCTGCCTACCTGGGTTCCACCTGGGGCATCATGCGCGGCGCGGCCGGCGAACCGGTGGGAGTGGTCCTGCGCTTCGCCCCTGAAGCGGGCCGCCGGGTGGCCGAAGAAGACTGGCATCCCAGCCAGCAGGTGGAGGAGCTGGATGACGGCAGCGTGCTCTTCAAGCTCCGGGTGGCCGTAACGCCGGAGTTTGTAAGCTGGCTGCTCTATTACGGGAGCCAGGTGGAGGTGCTGGCCCCACCCGAGCTCCGGGGGAGGTTGGCGGAGGAGCACCTCAAAGCGGCCGAGGTGAACGGCAAAAAATTTTCTGATCATTTTTCCGGTGAGAACCACAGGGTTCCCACCGGCAGGATATAAAAGAAGTAGGAGGTAAGAGGAAAAACCTGGTTTTTGAGGGGGGAAGGCGTGAAGCTATTTCCTTTTCAGAAGCGCACGCGGGAAGCGTTGCTCAAAGGCCTTAGCGTGATTCTGCAAGCTCCTACCGGAGCAGGCAAGACGCTTGCGGCTTTGTCGCCGTTTATGGAAAGTCGTCGGAGGCCTGAACTCTATTCCTTTCCCCGTCAGTGTATCTATTCCGTACCGATGCGGGTGCTGGCCAACCAGTTCGTCACTGAATACCGGAAAATCGCAGAGGATTTGGGGTTGAGAAAGGGGGTTACCATTCAGACCGGGGACTGGCCTGAGGATCCTACGCTGGAGGGAGACTTAATTTTCACCACCATCGATCAGACCCTGAGCAGCGTTCTGGGGATACCTTACGCATTGAGCCTTGGCCGGGCCAATCTGAACGCCGGGGCGGTTATAGGTTCCTACCTCGTCTTTGATGAGTTTCACCTCTACCCTCCAGAGGGGGCGCTGAAGACCACACTGGAGGTTCTGCGCCTGCTCAAAGGCGTCACTCCTTTTGTGCTGATGACGGCTACCTTCTCGTCAACCATGCTTGCCACCCTGGGTGAGTTGCTGGAAGCGGAGATTGTCACCGTACCGGCAAAAGAGCTCCAAGAGATTCCTTCGCAGCAGGGAAAGATGCGCCGGTTTTACGCCCTGAGCGAACCGCTGAGGGCCGAAAAAGTGCTCGAGCATCACGACCATCGCACCCTGGTCATTTGCAATACGGTGGAGCGGGCCCAGCAGATTTACACTGAGCTTTGCCGGCTGGTAGGAGCCGATCGAGTAATCCTGCTCCACAGCCGCTTTACACCTGAAGACCGGGACAAGAAGGAAGAGCAGGTGCGGCGAGAATTCGGTAAAAACAAAGATGCCTGGTCCCAAAAGGCCCTCATTTTGGTAGCGACCCAGGTGGTAGAGGTAGGATTAGACATAACCTGCCAAAATCTTCACACGGAGGTGGCACCAGCTGCCAGCATCTTGCAGAGGGCCGGTCGCTGCGCTCGCTTCCCTGGGGAGCAAGGAGAGGTGTTCATTTACGCCGCGCCACCGGACAAGCAGGGCAAGCCCAATTATGCCCCTTACGTAAGCAGGAGCGAGATTGAGCTGTGTGAGAGTACCTGGCGGGCGTTTCACGCTCGCAGCGGCATGGTCTTCGATTTCCCTGCCGAGCAAGAAGTAATCGATGAAGTGCATACTCCGGTAGACAAGTGCTTGCTGGAGGAAATGCGCCGGGAAGAAGGGCAAATATGGGCTCTGATGGAGCGAGCTCTGGCCTTTTCCGATCCTTCGGTGCGGCGAACCCTCATCCGCAAGGTGGACAGCCGCACCCTCTTGGTGCACGACAACCCGGAGGAGTTGCCGAGCCCTTTCAACTGCAGCGGTTTTTCTCTGTGGCATGGTGTCTTGAGGGGGAAGCTAGAGGAACTGGAAGCGTGGCGGGAGGCCAAAGGATTAGACTGGGCTTTAAAGTACCCGGTGGAGATCGAAGAGGAGAAGGACACCGGGACAACAAAATACCGGTGGTTGCCCGTGCGCTCGCAAAAAGATTTAAGCACTTCCCTAGTCTTCGTGGTTCACCCCTCCCTGGTGGCTTACGATGAAGAACTTGGTTTCAGGTTCACGCCCGACGGAGGAAATTACCAGACCCAACCGGTTAGGAAGGAGCGGGAAGAGCGAGAACCTTTCACCTATCAGTTGGAATCTTACACCGAGCATGTGCGGGCCATGCTGCACCTTTATCGAAGCGAACTGGCCGAGCGCCTGAAATATGCTGCTTCTCGGTTGGAGCAAAAACTCGGTTTTCCCTGCGGGGGCATTGACCGGGCGGTTCGCTTGGCCATCGCTTTGCACGACTTGGGAAAGCTGGACGAGAGGTGGCAGGCCTGGGTCAGAGCCTATCAGGAGGCGATCGGGGAACCGGTAGGGGACAAGGATTTTCTAGCCGTCCACACCCACATGGAAACGCCGGAGCACCGGGAAGCCACTAAGCGGGTAGGTTTCAGTCGGCCATCTCATGCCGGCGAGGGGACTATTGCCGGAGCCAAGATCGCCCATCTGGTTCTGGAGCAGGAGGGACTTCGGCGGGCGGTGATCACTGCTGTGGCACGGCACCATAGTGCTCAAGCTAAGAGTTTTGGCGCTTATCGGTTATGTCCCCAAGCTCATAAGGTTTTGAGAGAAGCCTTAGAGGAGGCGGGTTTTGACGGTTCTTTTGCAGAGCACTGTTTGATGCGAGCGCCCGGAACCAAGCTGGAAAACCAGATCTTACGGTTACCGCCGGACGATCCCCATGGGTGGTGGCTGGCTTACTTTCTGATCGTGCGGGCTTTGCGTTTGGCTGATGGGAAATCGCAGGCAGAGTAGGAGACCTATGGCAGGCGGGAGGTGCACCATGTATAAAAGGGACTACTTCGTGGACAAGAGTACCGGAACCGCCGCTGACGTGCTGGCAGCTTACGGCCTGGCGGCCGTTCTCGACGAGATCCTGGCTCAAGCGCTGGGGAGAGAGGAGCGCCGGCGGGTGTGGATTCAGGATGCCGGACCTTATTACCTCATAAGCCTTGATCCTCCCTTGCAGGCTGAGTGGGTGGAACATTGCGCCTATTTCACCGGCCCGGCTACTTACATTGTGCGAAGGGACGAATCTCCTCCCCCAAATGTGCAGACGTATGTACGGGTCCGGAACGTAGACGAGGCGTGGGAACAGTGGCAGACTTACCGGGCTATATCCGAACAACTTCGAGGAAGTAATGCAGTAAGCAAGGAACTTAGGCGCCAGGTGGAGGATGCCAAGTTGCCTCCCGACTGGTATTTGGTAACTCTTCTGGGCACCACGCAAATGCAGGCTCTGAAGACTTACAACCAGGCCGTTACCCAATGGGCTTTGACGCGCGAGTATTTTACCTTTAACCTCAAAACCATTCTGCAGATGACTGCGGAGCCAGGCGTTGATCTTAGGGCCGTTTCCCGGGCCTGGTGGAACGAAGTCAGCAAGACCTTTAAAGGAGAGGAAAAAATAAAATGCGAATTGACCGCTATTCAACTTTTAAACCCTCACCAGGGGAAGGGGCAGAACCGCCCTAAAGCCAACGCTTTAGCTATGGAGAATATCAGTTCATTTTGGCTGTGGGAATTTGTTAAGGCTACGGGATTGTGGCTGTGTACCGCTCCGCGGGTGGTACGGGAAGCTCAGGAAGGGAGGCTTCCCCGCCAGCGAAAGATTTACGTTCTGGCTCCCCACAGGATCACTCTAGCTACGCACCGGAAGGTTTTCGACTGCTTCTCCGAGCGCTTGTGGAACGACACGGCGGTTAAAATGGACTGCCTTGCCGCTTTGCTTTACACGGACACCTTGCTGGAGTACAGCGAGGCCGGCCAGTATGACGAACTGGATTTTGAAGCTTACGGGCCGGAAAAGGTAATTGCTGGCTTTCACGTGACCCAGTACACCCTTCTCAACCCCCAGGCTTACACGGTCACGAACCTGGCTTTTCTTGGCCTTCCGGCCTGGACAGGAGAAATTCCCCGGAATGCCCGCGACCTGGTGCGCAACTTGCGAGAGGTCATCAGGGAACACCGGGAGGTGATATCCGGCGTAGACGAGGGGAGAAGCGATGGGTACAACCTGCTGCTGCGCTACCGCAACTTCCTTTCCGGGCGGAGCTGGGAAGATTTCTTTGCGTTCGCGGCCGGGTACAGTCATTACGCCATGCGCCGGATGGCGCAGGGTCAGTGGGTTGCTCTATTCACCACTGATGGATTAAGGAGGTTGATTATGGCTACGAACAAGCCTTTGGCGGCGATTATCGAGAATCCGGGGTTCAAGAACGTGGCCTATGCCATACGCCACAGCACGATAATTCCCCAGGGGCGTAAGGCCAGGGGGCAGGATGCCCTTTACGAAATCCGCTACGGTCTGGGTATGGAACTGAAACGCAAAGCAACGGTGCGCGACGATTTCGTGGCGGCTTTGACGGGCTTCATGCAAAGCTATAATCAAGAGAATAGCCAGATTTTGGAGAAGAGTGGGCGGCAGTTGAGGCGAGATCTTCGGACTACCGACATAGAGGATGTAATTCGGCTGGTTGACGAGTATGGTTCTGAAGTAGTGGCCAATTTGCTGGTTGCCTATGGCTACGCTCGTGAACCTCGTGAAGAGGCGGAACCAGCCGAACAAAACAAGTAACGTGTTAGAGGGAGGTATAGTGATGATAAAGTCTGTATATTCCATATCTGTATCCGGTAGGGTCATGCTCAACATGCACTCACTTAACAATGAAGGCGGTGAGGGAAATCAGATTACTACCCGGATGGTGAACATTGTTTACAAGGATCCTGGAACAGGTCAGCCGAGACTTGCCTCAGTTAACGCTATATCGGGTGACATGTTTAAACACATTCAGGCAGAGCATCTGTATTTGCGAGCCAAAGCGGAAGGTTTGCCTCTATGCGCCGGGTGCCAAAAGTTCAGCTCCAGCCGAGCGCTGGAAGATGACAATTTTATGCGTAATCTCTCTGCTCGAGATGCCGAAGTGATTGATTCTCTTCTGCAAATATGCGTGATCGACGATCTAGAAGGCAATCTAATCGCCCGCGGGAACCGTTCCATACCCCGTAAGAGCGTGGTGGAATTTGCTTGGGCGGTGGGGGTGCCCGATCTTACGCGTACGGAGAGCTATTTCCATGTTCGCTACGCCTCCGAACGGGGTGAGGAAGGGGTGACTCAGCCCATCTTTCACCGCCCGGCTAGCTCCGGCGTTTACGCAGTGGTGATGACCCTGGAGGTGGCACGTATCGGCTTTAACGATATAAGCCAGCAATATTCTGTCGATCAGGATCAGCGCGAAAAGCGCTACAAGGCTCTGCTGGAAAGTGTCCTTTACACTTTTGTGGAGCCGAACGGGGCTATGCGCAGCACCCAGAATCCTCACATTCTGGATTTTCAAGGTGTGGTGACGGTAAGTAGCCAGGTAGTTCCTGCACCAACTCTCAGCCCGCTTAGCGAAAACTACATAAGCGATCTCAAAAAGGTAGTGGACGCCCTGAACGGCATGCGTCCTGGTGCCATCGAAGTTCACGAGTTCAATTCCATGGCTGAATTTGCTGGGGTGATGCGTGAACTCGTATCTGATACAGTACCGTATACCCTAACCATTTAGCGAGGGTGGTCTTATGTGGTTGGTAGCCTACTATCAGCCGGTGGGGCTTTTTTCTCTAAAGATGGGTACGGCTACTTCTACCGCAGGGAAAACTTTGTTTTTACCCACTCCTTTTACCATTCGCACGGCCCTCCTGGACGCGGCTATACGCACTCAGGGATTGGAGAAGGCACCGGAAGTGTTTGCCATGCTCAAGACCCTAAAGATCGCCGCTCGTCCGCCGGAAGAAGTGGTGGTGACCAACCTTTTCACCAAAGTGTTTAAACCGCAAAGGCCCGATGCCCAGCGTGACGAGGCGATGCAGTCCTCGATAGCCTTCCGAGAGTACGCCCATTTGGGTGGCGATCTCGGTCTGGCCTTCGAGGGGGAGGAGCAGTCCTTACAGCAGCTGGAGGACTTGCTCCTCCAGATCAACTACTTCGGCAAGCGAGGAAGCTTCTTTCAGCTGATTCCTCCCCTTCGGCGGAGTGAAAAAATGCCGGAAGGCTTCGTGCTCTTGAAAGGAATCGGTTACGAGCGCTCAGAAATCGGTGACCGCGCAAGTTTCGCCCAGCCTCTCGGTGTCATCCAGGTGTTGGATGATTGGGGTCCCCGGCTTACTTTTGAAAAGATCAACGTCTACAACGATACCAGGATCGAGTTGGGACGGGACCGAAGCCAAGAAATGGTGATTCTGCCGTACCGTTTAGAAAGATCGAGCCGCAGCTTCAGCTACTACGTTCGATTGTAATCAGTTTTATAAGGAGGTGCTTTGTATGGAAGAAAAGTCTTTTTGGTCCAGGCTCTTTGACTTTTCCTTCTCCTCGTTCGTTACCCTGAAGATCATTCCGTTTCTCTACGGGCTGTGGATTGCCATCGGAGTGATAGTCTCCCTCAGTATGCTGGCGGGTGGCGCAAGCTTTATGCGTTTTGGCTACGGTTTTTCCGGCGGCAGTTTTCTCCTGAGCCTCATCTGGGCGGTGATCTACTTCTTCCTGTGGGTAATAGGCGGCCGGATCTGGATGGAGACCGTCATCGTTCTCTTCCGCATTGCCGAGAACACTTCTCTTTTGGTTCAAGCCAGCCGCGGGAAGCAGCCCAAGGAAGAAGGCCCTTCTCAGGAGGCCAGCATTTAATCAAGCCGGCAGGGAGGGAGATTCGAGGTGGATCTGGAGCACTTTCTCGATCGCGAGCTCGGAGAGGAGCGCCGGCAGCTTCTGGAGCGCAAAAAACAGATCCTGGCCCACCAGGCAAGACTCGAAAGGGCGCTGCGCGAAGGCGACTTGGAACAGGCTCAGCGCACAATAGAGCGCTACCAGGCAGCCCTGACCAAGCAGCAGGAAGCCCTCTCTTCCCTCAAAGAAAAACTTCCCGCTTTTGCCGTCTCCGATTACCTGCGCCAGGGCTTCGATCAGGGCTTCTTATCCGCCTGTCGCGCCCAAGGTTTGCCGGTGTCCGGAAACTTTCCTGACTACGAGGTCTTTCCCTTTCGGGTGAGAGTTTATCCGGAGCGGGGGGTCATAGAGGTCAACGAGCGCATCCTCCACATGCTCCGCCCCCGAGCTCTGGCCGCCTACCTTAAGGCGGAGCGGGAGAAGCTTTACCGGGCTCCCTTTAACGCTCAGCGCTTCATCGACACGCTGGCGCGGGTGTACGACATCTTGCTGGCGGTGAAGCAAACGCGTTTAAAGGTGGAGTTCCCGCCCGGCACCAGCATTCCCCTGGCGGATGTTTATGACCAGTTGGTGCTCCATCCCGGCTACAAGAGGCATTACTCTCGCGGCATGTTTGCTTTCGACCTTTACCGTCTTCTTCGCTCCGAGATACGCAGAGCTTCTGACGGGCGCTTGCTGGAGTTGGGGGAGCCGGCCCGCCGCATTAAACCCATAGTCATCTACGACGAGCAGGGGCGCGAGCTCCGTTTCACCAGTCTGCGCTTCGTCGGGGGAGGTGGGGAATAGTGTACGCTTCCTTCGTTGACTTCTTCCGCGAAGAATACCTGGAAGGGTTTATCAAGGCCGGGGGCAGCAAGATCAAATTTTATATGAGCGACCGGCCGGAGCTCCGGGCGGAGCTCTTCCGGGAGCTGGCGCGTCAGGCGGCTGGTTGCGGGTACGCGGTGGCGCAGGTGGACGCGGCGGCGGTGACCAAAATGCACCTCATCAACAACCTTTATCAGGCCATAACCTCTGAGTTGGATCTCGAGGGATACCTGCGAAGCTACGCCCGACGGGTGATAGAGCAATTGGGTTATGCCCCGGACGAGGTACCGGCAGGCAAGACCTTTGTGGACTGGGCGGTTGAGGTGCACGGGCGGGTTCCCGAGCGGCTGCGCCCGGAAACTCGCTCCGTGCTGGAGCGCGATCTTTTTCGCAACCAGGCTATAACCCGGGCTTTTGCCACGGCGGTTATGCAGCTGGCGGCCGACGAACTCGGGGCTTTGGAGCGAAAGCTCAATCCTGAAGACAAGGAGTTGCTTTACGCCTGGCTTAAAGGTGAGAACCCTCGCCTGTCTGAACTCAGGCGCTTTCACCTCTTTACCCGCATCGACCGTTACAACGCCCGGCTCTTCTTGCGCTCGCTGGTGGAGCTGGTGCGCCTGACCGGCTACCAGGGCCTTCTGGTGGTAGTGGACAACCTCGATGTGCTGCTGGCCCGGAGGGAAACAGGGCGCCTGCTCTATGGCCGGGCTGCTCGAGAGGAGTTTTACGAAAGCGTGAGGCAGTTAGTTGACGGCATAGATGCTCTGCACCACTTTATGGGGATCCTAGGGTTCGGCCGCGAGCTGGTCGATGACGATAAGCTCGGATTTAAATCCTACTCTGCGCTGTGGATGCGCATCCAGTGCGAAATCACAGGGAGCCGACCTAACCTATTCCGCGATTTTCTTGATCTAGACCGCTTATCTGGAGCTTCTTATTCCGTATCTTCTTCGGGAGGGAGTTAAATGCGTGATTACCAGGCCGTAGCCACGGTGGAGGCGCTGCGTTCCGGTGTGACCTCCCGGCATCTGGCGGCCATCTTTTCTTACGGAAGGGAGGCCTTGCTGGAGCGGGTAGAGCGCGATCTGGAGGAAGTGTCCCGAGAGGGACGCCCGCGGGCGTTGCTACTGCGCGGCCATTTTGGCGAGGGCAAGACCCACTTTCTCAACCTAGTCCTTAACCGGGCTCGGGAGAAGAACTTTGCCGTCAGCTTCGTAGTGCTGAGCAAAGAGACGCCCTTTAATCGCCTTGACCGGGTCTATCCCAAGGTGGTGGCCGGGACCTATCTGCCCGGAACCGAGGATCCGGGGATTGAGGTACTGCTACGCGATTTGCGCCCGGGCCACCCTTTAACCGAGGATTTACTGGCCGCTGTTCGGGAAGAGTTGCACCCCAAGCTCTTCTACGTGCTAAAAAATTATCTGGCAACCGGCGATACCTACCATCAGCACCTGCTTTACAGCGATTTGGCCGGGGAGTGGATACCCCTGGCCCAGTTGAAATCGCTGCACCGCTTAAACTTTGGCCGGGCACTGAAAACTCCTCCCTTCCGCCCTCAAGCCGATGCCTGGGATTACTTCCGCTTCCTGGCCCAACTCATCAAAAAGCGCGGCTTTGCCGGCTGGGTCATCCTGTTTGACGAGTTTGAGCTAGTGGGTACCCTCGGGCTTGCCGCCCGCTCCGAATCCTATTTCAACTTGGCCCGTTTCCTCTTTCCTCAGGAGGGGAAGGAGCTTCCCCATACCTTCGCAGTTTTCAGTACCGCTCATCAGCTATGGGAATTTAGGTTGCTTCCTCAGGAGCGGCACCGCCCGGACAAAGAAGAAGTGACGGCGCGCTTCAGGACAAAAGGGGAACCGGAAAAGGCCGAGCGCGCTCGGCAGGCTATCGATGCCCTACTGCGAGATGTGGTGGATCTAAATCCTCTATCCAGCTCCGAGGTACAGAGAATGCTTTCCAAGGTGGCGGAGTTCCATGCCCAGGCCTATGGCTGGCGGCCTGAAGTTAATTTGGAGGAATTACTACAAAAATTACTCAACAACCCCAAAGCTCAGCGCCTGCGCACCAAAATTCGCTATACGGTGGAGTATCTAGATCTCAAATACCTTTACCGGGAAGAGCCGGAAGTAGAAGCGGGGGAGCTCGAGGAAGGAGCGCTCGAGGAGGCGGCGGTTGCCGGAGAAGAAGCTTAGGAGTGCTGAGAAAAGGTAAGCTCGCCTCAGCTCAGCGGCACGGTAATAACGCGCCGGGAGCAAATTTTGGCTTACAACGATGCCCGCGGTGCGGCGCTGGCCATAGCTTTTATCGAAGGGAAACTTAAAAATCAGGCCAATGTGCTCAAATACTTTGCCAAGTACCGGCGAGTGGCCGATCCCGAACTCTATGCGGAGCTCGAGGCGCGGCTCCAGGAGATTCTTACCAAGCAGCCGTATATCGGGGGAAGATTCGTTGGTAAGCTTGGCCCTGCCGATAGTGGTGGAACAGAAGCTGGATGGCTCCTTTCTGGGCTTAAGCCCCAACCTCAGCACCGATGCCTTTGTTTTCTGGGAGCCTATGGTCACAGACATAAAATTTGACCGGCAGCGCGACTTTCACCGGCTCACCACCACCGGCTACGCTCTGGTAATGGAGGCTCTTTATGAATTTCCCGTCAACTTGGGCTGCATTGTCTACGGAGAATTTCGCGGGGACCGCCTCATAGTGAAGAAGGATATCCACATAATCAGCGACGAACTCCGTCAGTGGTTCATCAAAGTGAGGGACGAAAAGGCACGCCTGGTGGCAGAGGAAACTGATCAGGGCAAAGGGGAGTGCTACGAAGAATGCCCTTACTTCCATATATACTGGGGCGAGTGAGGGGGAAATTTGCGGTTTGGGCGGCCTGATTACATTCTCAACCGGTAAAGCAAAAGAGAGCTAGAAACGACCGAAACGCTGCTTAGCCCCATAAGCGCAGCGGCCATTACCGGCGAAAGGAATCCCAAGGCCGCTGCCGGTAGGGCCAGGGTGTTGTAAATAAAGGCCCAGAAGAGGTTCTGCTTTATCTTGCGGGCTACCGCCTTACCCAGTATAAGCGCTCTCTCTACTCCCCGCAGGTCTCCCCGGAAGAGAATTACTCCCGCTACCTCGGCGGCTACATCCGTACCCGTGTCTATTGCCAAGCTAAGGTCGGCCGAGGCCAGAGCGGGAGCGTCGTTAATCCCGTCCCCTACCATGGCTACCCGCCGCCCTTCCCGCTGCAGTTCTTTTACCAGTTTCACCTTATCTTCTGGCAAAAGGCCAGCATACCAGGTGCTGATCCCGGCCCTTTCAGCTACACGTCGGGCAGTTTCCGGGTTGTCTCCCGTGGCTAGGACGACCTTTATCCCCAGGCGTTCTAGTTTTTCTACAGTGCCACGTGCTTCTTCCCGGACGGAATCCGCCACGCCTATTATCCCGGCCAGGCGGCGGTCAACGGCTACAAAGATGACCGTGATACCCCGAGAGACGAGTTCCCGAGCTTTCTCTGTCAGCGCCTTCGTGTCTATACCCTTTTCATGGAGCAGCTCTTCCTTTCCCAGAAGAACCTCTCTCCCTTGTACTTGGGCCTCTAGGCCGAAGCCGGGTAGGGACCGCGCCTGGATTTCTCCGGCGATTGCGGAGGGAGTTGGTGCGAGGCGGGCCAAGGCCCGTCCTACCGGATGCTCAGAAAAAGCTTCGGCAGCAGCCACCAGGGAGAGGACCTTCTCCCGGTCAAAGCCCGGCGCCGGGTAAAACCCGGTGACCTCTAACCTCCCGTGAGTTAAAGTTCCAGTTTTGTCAAAAACCACGGTATCGATCTGGGCGGCTTTTTCCAGATACTCCCCTCCCCGGAAGAGTACTCCCGCCTTAGCCCCTTTTCCTAACCCCACGATGACCGCTGTGGGGGTGGCCAGCCCTAGGGCACAAGGGCAGGCCACCATCAGCACAGCTATCATCTGCCACAATCCTCGCTCCCAGTCTCCCCGGAAGACGCCCCACCCTACCAGGGTAAGGAGGGAGAGGACGAGTATGGCGGGAACAAAGTGGGCTACTATCCGGTCGGCCAGGCGCTGCGAGCGCGCTTTTTGCTCCTGAGCTTCGGTCACCAGCCGGATGATGCGCGCCAGGGTGGTCTGGCTACCGACCCGCGTGGCGCGAAGATAAAGCACACCGCTGTGGTTGAGGGTGCCTCCGGCGACTTGGTCGCCAGGTAGCTTTTCCACTGGCAGGCTCTCCCCGGTGAGCAAAGACTCGTCCACGGTCGAAAATCCCTTTTCTACCACTCCATCCACCGGTATTCGCTCCCCCGGCCGCACCACCAAGAGTTCTCCCACCTTAACCTCTTCCAAAGGCACCTCTTCTTCTCTGCCTCCCCGCAGTACCCGGGCTTTCTGGGGCTTGAGCGAGAGGAGTTCTCGCAAAGCCTCTCCCGTCCTCCGCTGAGCCTTTTCTTCCAAGTAGCGGCCCAGCAGGATAACCGTGATTATTACCCCTGCCGGCTCGTGGTGAGAGGGGAGCACGTGGTGCCAGTTGACGACCTGGGTAATGTAGACGGCGGTAGTTCCCAGAGCTACCAGAGTGTCCATGGTGGCGGTGCGGCTGGTCATTGCCCGCCAGGCTCCCCGGTAGAAAATAAGCCCGGGACCGAACTGGACGGCGGAAGCCAACAGGAAGGGCACGAGGTTACCTGCCAAGAGAGAGGGGAGAGGCCAGGAAAAAAGGTCGGCCAGGCTCCGGTAGATAAGGGGTAGGGTAAGGAAGAAGGCGGCCAGCAGCGGCCAGAGTAGCTCGGAGCTTTTGCCTTCTCTTTTAGAAGCGGTTTTCGCCGTCTCTTCCTCCAGAAGTTCCACGTTGAACCCGGCAGCCTTCACATAGTCCATCACCTGGGTCAGGGCGGCCGGGTGGCTCAGCTTGAGACGGATCCTACCGGAAACGACGCTCACCGCCGCCTCTTCCACCCCGGGCAGTTCTTTCAGCTTCCTTTCTAGGTTGGCGGCACAGGCCGCGCAGGTCAGGTTCTTCACGGCCAGGGAATGCTCGCTCACTAACATTACCCCCTACCGTTCTGCTTTCGCTACCTTAATTATAATGTTTTTCGCTGAGGCTTGGCCCAGCTTTTCTCCTTCAAACCCTTTGTGCTACAATTGTTCTTAACCTGCAGCTTTTCGGTAGATCGGGGTTTGAAGACCATGCGCTTCCTGGAGAAGAGCCGAGGATACTTGCTGGCCGAGGTAGTGGGGCTGGAGCTTTTCCTCCTGGTGGTGGCTACCGCCCTCTGGCCTCAGTTTTGGCGGGCAGCCCTCTTTCTGGCCCTGGCCAACGGGCTCCTCTTCCTTGTTCTACGCCGGCGCGGCGGGGAAGAGCGGATATCGGTGCGGGCTCTGGACAGCCAAACGCTCGACCCCACCTTGAAGATAGCGGACGAGACCCTTCCTTATCTGCGGCGCGGTCTTAACCCGGAAACGGCGGTCAAAATAGCGGAAATCATCCAGCGCATAGGTGACGTGCCGGCAGTGGCCATCACCGACCGGGAGAGGATTCTGGCTTTCCTGGGGCCGGGCTGCGACCGGCACCCGCCGGGCGGGGGAATAGTCACCCACGCCACCAAGCGGGTGATCGAAACGGGAGAGATAAAGGTCGTGGAGCGGCGAGCCGATTTCGAGTGCCCGGTCAAGGATTGCGTGTGCCCCCTGGGGGCGGCGGTGATTGTCCCCCTCAAATGCCGCGGCGAAGTGGTGGGGACAGTTAAACTTTACCGGACGGAGGAGGGGCCCCTGCCGCGCACCCTGGTCAACCTGGCGGTGGGTATAGCGCAGATCTTGGGCATACAGATGGAGCTGGCGGAACTTGACCGTCAGGCTCAATTGGTAACCAAGGCGCAGCTTGATGCTCTAAGGGCGCAAATCAACCCGCATTTCCTTTTCAACACTCTGAACACCATCATCATGTTCAGCCGCACCAACCCCGACCGCGCCCGGCGCCTGCTGATAAGGCTGGCTTCTTTCTTCCGGCACGCTCTCAAGTCAACCGGTCACTTCACCACCCTGCGGGAGGAGATGGAGTGCGTCAACACTTATCTAGTGCTGGAAAAGGCCCGCTTTGGACAGAAGCTGCGCTTCGTCCGGAGCATAGATAAAACCCTTTACGATTATCTGGTACCCGTGCTCACCCTGCAGCCGCTGGTGGAGAACGCCATAAAGCACGGCATCACGCCCAAGCTGGGACCGGGCACGGTGCGCATCAGTATAAGGCGGCAGGGAGAGGAAATGCGGGTGGAGGTAGCCGACGATGGCGTGGGCATTCCTCCCGAGCTCATGCCCAGGATCCTTACCCCCGGCTCGGCCTCGGGCAGCGGGGTGGGTCTTTACAACGTCCACGAGCGACTGCGGGGGCTTTTCGGCGAAGGGTATGGCCTGGAGATCAAAAGCGAGCCAGGCAAAGGTACAGTGGTGAGATTTCGTCTTCCCCTTTTGCGGGAAGTAAAGGAAGAGGAGGGGAGTAAGGTTGAAGCTCAGGGCTTTGATCGTTGATGACGAATACCCGGCTAGGCAGGAGTTGCGTTACGCCCTATCGCGTATCGATAACGTGGAAGTCGTAGGGGAGGCCACCAACGCCCAAGAGGCGCTGATGCTCATAAAAGCTCTGGACTACTCGGTCCTCTTTCTGGACATCGCCATGCCGGGGATGAACGGTCTGGAGCTGGGTTCGATCATTCAGGAGTTGCCGCGTCCCCCTTACGTCATTTACGTCACCGCCTATGACGAGTACGCGGTTAAGGCCTTCGACGTCAATGCGGTAGACTACATCCTCAAGCCCATCGACGAGAAAAGGCTGCGCAAGGCCATTGCTAAGGTCATGCGCCTCATGCAGGGAAGCAACGGGGAGGTCGCGGCCACGGCCGAACCCCGTCCTGAGCCTCTGGCCCGTATAGACCGCATACCGGCTGAGAAGAACGGCAAGACGGTGCTGGTGGCCGAGGGAGACATCGTTTTCGCCTTTACCGAGGGAGATGCGGTGTACCTCAAGACCTATGGCGACAAGTTCCTGACGCGCTTCACCTTGAAGGAATTGGAGGCGCGCCTTAACCCCAATATCTTCTTCCGCACGCACCGCTGCTTCATAGTAAACCTGCATAAGGTTAAGGAGATCATTCCTTACTTCAACGGGACTTACTCCCTAGTGGTGGACGACAAGGAGAAGAGCGAGGTTCCCCTCTCTCGGGCTCAAGCCAAGAAACTTCGGCGCATTTTGGGATTCTAAGATGCTCGTGGGAATAGGGACGGACATAGTGGCGGTGGCGCGGGTGAAAAGGGCGCTGGGCCGCTGGGGGGATCGCTTTTTGAACCGCGTTTTTACCCCCGGCGAGCGGGCCATGGGTCTGGGTAGAAGGGATGCCCTTTGCTTTTGGGCCGGGCGTTTTGCTGCCAAAGAAGCGGTGCTGAAGGCGCTGGGGACGGGGCGGCAGGGGA
Source organism: Ammonifex thiophilus (assembly GCF_003368535.1). Lineage (GTDB taxonomy): Bacteria > Bacillota > Desulfotomaculia > Desulfotomaculales > Ammonificaceae > Ammonifex > Ammonifex thiophilus. The sequence goes on along the minus strand of NZ_QSLN01000006.1, from coordinate 65,463 downwards.
TAAGCTTTCGGGAAATAGAAATTGTGGCCGACGGTAAGGGCCGGCCGGTGGTGAGGCTTTTGGGCCGAGCTCAGCTCCGGGCGGAGGAACTGGGTGTCAAAGAGATCTGGCTGAGTATCGCTCACGAGAAGGGCTACGCCGTGGCTGTAGCTTACGTCGAGGGGAGGGAATAGTTTTGCGGCTGGTCACCGCGGCGGAAATGCGGGAAATAGACCGCCGGGCCATGGAGGAGTATGGGATTCCCAGCATAGTCCTCATGGAGAACGCCGGCCGTTGGGTGGCTCAGGTGGTGGCCTCCCGGCTGGGCCGGGTGGCGGGAAAGAGAGTGGTGGTTCTATGCGGGCGGGGGAATAACGGGGGGGACGGGCTAGTGGCGGCCCGTCACCTCTGGCAGCAAGGGGCGCAGGTAAAAGTCTTCCTGGCGGCTGAGCCCGAGAGCTTGCGCGGGGACGCCCTGACCAACGCCACCATATGGCGACGCCTGGGGCAAGATTTTTACCCCCTCCTATCTCCCACCGGCCCCCAGGCTTTTAAGTTGGCCATAGCCAGGGCCGATGCGGTGATCGATGCCCTTTACGGTACCGGTTTCCGGGGGGAGCTGCCGCCGGAAATCCGCCCGGTGGTGGAGGCCCTTAACGCCTCCGGGCGTTTCGTGGTGGCGGTGGATATCCCTTCGGGCCTGGAAGCCGACACGGGGCAGGTGAGAGGAGTAGCGGTAGTCGCGCACGTGACCGTCACCTTCGGCCTCCCCAAACTGGGGCTGGTGCTGGAGCCCGGCGTCCGTTACGTGGGGGAGCTCCTGGTAGCTGATATAAGCTTGCCCTTGCCCCTCATTGCCGGTAACGGGCCGGGGCGCTACTACCTCACCGGGGAGATGGTAAGGTCCTGGCTTCCCTCCCGTCCTCCGACGGCCCACAAGGGAAACTTCGGGCACGTCCTGGTGGTAGGGGGTAGCCGGGGGATGATAGGTGCCGCTTGCCTTACCGCTGCGGCGGCTATGCGGGCCGGGGCGGGCCTGGTCACCCTGGCCGTGCCCCGCAGCTGGCAGGAAATAGCGGCCGCCAAGCTTACCGAGGTCATGACCTTGGGGCTGCCGGAAACGCCGGAAGGACAGTTATCTTGCGCGGCCTGGGAGAGCCTAAAGCCCCTTCTCCCCCGCTTTACGGTTTGCGCTTTGGGTCCGGGTCTTGGCCGACATCCCGAGACCGTGGAGCTGGTGAAGAGAATGGTGGCGGAAATCGATCTTCCCCTGGTGCTGGACGCCGACGGTATCAACGCCTTCGCCGGCGAGGCGCACCTTCTGAAGCGGCGCTCCTCACCCCTAATCCTCACTCCTCACCCTGGGGAGATGGCTCGGCTTTTAGGGGTGAAGGCGGCGGAGTTGGCCGACAAGCGGGTGGAAGTGGCGGAAAGGGCGGCGCGGGAATGGGAGGCGGTGGTGGTTCTCAAAGGGGCCCGTACCGTAGTGGCTGCTCCCGATGGGTACACGGGGATAAACAGCACGGGCAATCCGGGGATGGCTACTGGTGGGACGGGGGATGTGCTGACCGGGGTCATAGCCGCACTCTGGGCGCAGGGGCTCGATCCCTTCCGGGCGGCAGCGGCCGGGGTTTACCTCCATGGGCTGGCCGGGGATCTGGCGGCGGAAGAGAAGGGAGAGGCTGGGCTTGTAGCCGGGGACCTGCTAGAGAAGCTACCTTTGGCTTGGCGACACACCGCTGCGACGGAGGAGGCCAAGGAACAGCATGGATTGTCCTGTCTGGGCTGAAGTCAGCCGGGAGGCCCTGCAGCACAACTTGCGGGTGGTGAGGGAGACAGTCGGGCCCTCGGTCCGGATAATGGGAATCGTAAAGGCCAACGCCTACGGGCACGGGCTAGTACCGGTGGCCAAGATCTTGGAAGAGGCGGGCGTGGACTGGCTGGGAGTGGCGCGAGGGCAGGAGGCCTTAGAGCTCAGACGTGAAGGGGTGGACCACCCCATTTTAGTTTTGGGGTACGTGCATCCGGCCGAGTGCCCCGCTCTTTTAGCCCAGGAGGTAACTCTGACCGCTTACAGTGAAGAAATCTTGCGCGAGTGGGCGGGAATAGCCCAGCGGGAGGGCAAACGGCTGAAGGTGCACTTTAAAGTGGACACGGGCATGGGGAGGCTGGGCTTTAAAGCCGGACCCGCCGGTAAAGAAGCCATTCTGCGCTTGGCCACCCTTCCCCGGGTGGAGGTTGAAGGCATTTACACCCACTTCGCCTGCGCCGACTTGCCCGAGGAAAAGCCCACCCGCAGCCAACTGGAAAAGTTTATAATGCTATTAGAGGAGTTGGAGCGGGCGGGCCTCTCCATTCCTCTACGGCACGCGGCCAACAGCGCGGCTCTGATCCGCTTTCGGGAATCGCACCTGGATCTGGTGCGGCCGGGAATCATGCTTTATGGGCTTCTCCCTTTCCCTTCGGCCCAGGTAAATCTACGCCCGGCCATGACCCTGAAGGCCCGGGTGGTGCAGGTGAAGCGGGTAGAAGCAGGTTTCCCGGTGAGCTACGGCTGGACCTATCGCACCCCCCGTCCTTCCCTTCTGGCCACGGTGTCGGCGGGTTACGGTGACGGCTACAGCCGCCTTCTGAGCAACAAGGGGGAAGTTTTGCTGCGCGGGCGCCGCTTGCCAGTGGTGGGAAGGGTGTGCATGGATCAACTGATAGTAGACGCTACCGAACTGGGAGAGGTGGAGCCAGGGGAAGAAGTGGTACTCTTCGGCAGGCAGGGGGAGGTCTCCCTGCCGGTGGAGGAGTTGGCAGAAAAAATCGGCACTATTAACTACGAAGTGGTCTGCGCCGTGAGCGCCAGAGTGCCACGCGTTTACCTCTAAGCACCTTCTAAAAAGGGGCTAAAGGGGAGGAGGATGATTTATGGAGTTGGTACGCGACGGCCTTAACCGCTACCGGATTCCCCGGCGGGGAAAAATGCGGGTCGACGCCGTGATCTACGTTAACGACTATCTTCGCCGCTTCCTGGGAGAAGATAAGGCTTTGGAGCAGCTGATGAACGCTGCTTGTCTGCCGGGGGTGGTGGAGCCGGTAATCGGCATGCCCGACATCCACGAAGGCTTCGGCCTTCCCATAGGTGGAATAATGGCGGTAGCCCCCGATGGGGTCATATCGGCAGGAGCGGTGGGAATGGACATAAACTGCGGGGTGCGGCTCATCCGCACCGACTTGGAAGCCCGCCACTTCAACAAGAGCCTGTTGCGCCGTTTGATCGAGCGGATAGAGCACTACGTGCCCACGGGCATAGGCAAGAAGGGGAAGCATCAGGGGATCACGCGGCGCATTTTCGAAGAAGTGGTGCACCGAGGCGTTACGGCGGTGATCGAGGCAGGCTTCGGGCGACCAGGGGATGAGGAGTACATCGAAGAGATGGGCTGTCTTCCCGGAGCAGACATCTCGGCCTGCTCCCGCCGGGCCTGTGAACGCGGAGAGGTGCAACTGGGGACGCTGGGCGGGGGTAACCACTTCATCGAGATCCAGCGGGTGACGGATATCTTCGACGAGGAGTTGGCCCGGAGCTTTGGCCTTTTCGAGGGGCAGCTCACGATAATGATCCACACCGGCAGCCGGGGCTTCGGGCACCAGATCTGCACCGACTACACCAACAAGCTGGCCGCGGCAGCCAAGCGTTACGGCATAGAGTTGCCAGATCGGGGTTTAGCCTGCGCCCCTATCGACTCACCCGAAGGTAAAGCTTACTATCAGGCCATGGCCTGCGCGGTGAACTATGCTTTCTCCAACCGGCAGATCATCATGGCCGACGTAGCCCGCGCTTTCGCCGACGTTCTGGGGCAGTCGCCCGAGGAGATGGGCTTTCAGTTGGTCTACGATGTGGCCCACAACATAGCCAAGTGGGAAGAACACGGGGGGAGGCGCCTGCTGGTACATCGGAAGGGAGCCACGCGGGCCCTCTGTGCCGGCCACCCGGCCAACCCTCCCGTTTACCGTCGCACCGGGCATCCGGCCCTGATTCCGGGAAGCATGGGAACATCCTCCTACGTATTGGTGGGCACGGAGAAGGCTGCTGAGACCTTCTTCTCGGTAAACCACGGGGCGGGGAGACTCCTCTCCCGCACGGCGGCGGAGAAAAAGATAACCAAAGAAGAGTTCGAGCGAGCCATGGGGGATGTGGTTTATAACGTGCGTTCTTACAAGGATCTGCTGGACGAGTCTCCTACTGCCTATAAGGACATCGAGCAAGTAATCCAGACCTTGGTAGACCGAGGAATAACCCGTAAGGTGGCGCGCATGTGCCCTCTGGCGGTGGTTAAAGGTGTCGACTAAAGAATGAAGAAAGGAGAACTTGTTTGGTGGTGAATTGGCCTGTTCCGCTGGTCAAAGTGCTGAAAATGCTGGAAGAAGCGGGCTTTGAGGCTTATGTGGTGGGTGGAGCGGTGCGGGACTATCTTCTGGGGAAGCCCCCGGTGGACCTCGACGTGGCCACTTCTGCCCGGCCGCAGGAAGTGCTGGACCTGGTCGTAAGGTCGGGCTTGAAAGCGGTTACCTACGGGGCGGCCTTCGGCGTGGTGGGGGTGCTGGCAGAAGGTGGTTTGGTGGAAGTGGCCACCTTCCGCAGTGAGGTCTACGGGGAGGATCCTCACCGACCGGAGAAAGTCGACTTCCTCAGCCGGTTGGAGGAGGACCTGGCGCGGCGGGACTTTACCATTAACGCCATGGCCATGGACCTGCGGGGAAAGCTTTACGACCCCTTCGGCGGTCAGGAAGATCTGCGCCGGGGGATTATCCGGGCGGTGGGAGACCCTGTGAAGCGCTTCCAGGAAGACGCCTTACGTGCTTTTCGAGCCTGTCGCTTCGCCGCCCAGCTTGGCTATCGGGTGGAGCCCCGTACAAGATCAGCCCTTTCCCAGGTGAGGGAGAGAGTGGCCCGCCTTTCTGTGGAGCGGGTGCGGGATGAAATAGAACGCATCCTCGTGTCCGACCACCCCGACGTGGGCTTTGAGCTTATGCGGGAAGCAGGGTTACTCCTTTCTTCCTGCCGAGGAAGGAACAGGGGACGGGAGGAGCAGGTCTTGATCCTCCCCGAGGTGGCTCGCCTCTACGGTGTGGAGCAAAACCCACGCTACCACCGGTACGACGTCTGGAGCCATACCATGGCCGTCTTACGGAACTCGCCGCCCCGGATCGCCCTGCGCTGGGCCGCCCTTCTGCACGATGTGGCCAAAGGGTTGCCGGGGGTAAGGAAGCTCAACCGGCGGGGAGAACTCTGCGACCACCGACACGAGGTGCGCTCCGCTCAATTGGCAGCCAGGATTTTGCGGCGCCTGCGCGTCCGCCCTCAGGTTGCCCGTCGTGCGGTTTTTTTGGTCCGCTGCCACATGTTTTCCTGTAACATGAGGGAGCGCACAGTAATCAGGTGGCTGGGGCGGCTTGCCGCCGACCTCCCCCGCCGGCAGGAGTTGGAGGAAGCACTGGAGGAGCTCTTCGCCCTGCGCCGGGCCGATCTCAGGGGGGGAAAGGTGGAGGCGGAGGAAGGCTTGCGGGAACTCGATAGGTTTCGGGAAATGGTGAAGGAGACCTTAGCTCGGACCCCCTTCTACCCTTCGGAACTGGCCTTGGCTGGCAAGGATCTGGTGGCTATTTTGGGGGAGGGGCCGCAGATAGGGAAAGTACAAAGAGAGCTTTTACGCGAGGTGCAGAGTGGCCGGTTGCCGAACGAGCGCGAGGCTTTATGGCGCTTTGTTGAAAAGCGGTGGAGTAAGCCGATTTAATCTCCTTTAAGCTAGAGGCGAGACAGCAAAACTGTCTCGCCTTTTTTCTTTTTTAAACTAAAGTTTTCTGACATCAGAAAGTTATCCACAAGGGAGCACGGCCGAAGAGGACGAAGAGAAAGAGAGAAATTAAGGAAAGGGGGCGAGATTTCTGTCCGGGAACGCCAAAGCCTTTCTATTTCTGCTGGCTTTCGTGCTGGTCTTAGGGATAGGGGTTGGAAGAGCGGAGGCGGCCACCTACATAGTGCAGCCGGGCGATTGCCTCTGGAGTATAGCCGTTGCTCACGGAACCACCTGGCAGACGCTGGTGAAGATTAACCAACTGACTTCCACCACCATTTACCCCGGTCAGGTTTTAGTGCTGCCCGATGAGGGGACAAGCTCGGCTCCCACCCCCTCGTCCGCGGCCGGTCCGGTTACCACCTACGTAGTGCAGCCGGGCGATTGTCTCTGGAACATAGCCATAAAGTACGGCATTACGGTCCAGGACCTGATGGAAGCCAACGGACTGAAGTCCACCGTTATTTACCCGGGGCAGACGCTCACCATCCCCGGCAACTACGGTAGCCGTCCAGCAGCTCTTCCCTCCCGTGGCGGGCGAACGGACGTGGAGCGCCTGCTGGCCTACGCCGAATCTCTCCTGGGCACGCGCTATCGCTGGGCGGGAGAAAACCCGGAGACGGGATTCGACTGTTCCGGTTTTGTCAAACACGTCTTCGGACGTTTCGGCATCTACCTCCCCCACCGGGCCGACCTGCAAAGCTCCTACGGCACTCCGGTATCCCGCTACGAGCTTCGTCCCGGTGACCTGCTTTTCTTCTGCACCGGGGGCTACGGCATCGATCACGTGGGTATATACTTGGGCGATGGGCGCTTCATCCATGCCAGTTCCAGCCGCGGCTGCGTGCGCTACAACTCCCTTTACGAAGAGTACTGGGACAGCCACTTCGTGACCGCACGCCGCCTCCTGTAACCGGTTTCGGCACACCGAAGCGGTAACTTAAGGCCGGGAGTACTCCCGGCCTTAGCTTTTAGCACCGGGGCGGCGATGTTTCTCGCCTGTGGTGGTGAAATGTGTTACTATTTAAAGATAAAGGGGGTGAAGCAGACTTTGAACCGCCCCAAGCTTAACTACCTAGTGGACGCCTTGCTTTTCCTTACCGGGCTTGGCATGGCGTTTACCGGCTTCGTCCGCTGGCTGGCCTTCTCTTCGGGAGGGGGGCCGCACGGGAGGCACTGGGGCCAGGAGCAGGTTTTCCTCTCCTTGACCCGCCACGAGTGGGCCGATATTCACCGCTACCTGGCCCTGGTACTGGTTGCCCTGGTGATCGTCCACATCTACCTGCACTGGTCCTGGATCGTCACCATGACCCGCCAGATTTTCGGCCAGGAGAGGTAGGTGAACCTCTTGCTCGTGGGAAACGAGGGGGCGGTGATCAAGCTGCGCGAGTTCGCTACCCTCTGCCGCCACCTGCTCTGCAAGCGCCCCTCTCCTTCCGAGCTCCGCTCCCGGCTGGGCGCGTTAGGCAGGTTTTACCGTGTCGATCCCCTGCACCCTCAAAGGCGGGTGGTGGCGGTGGATGGCTCGCTGGGCACGGTAGGTGCGCACTACCCCTACTTTCTCGTCCTTATGCAGGCTGCCGCTTTTGCCCTCCCCCGTCTGGAGCCCCCGCTGGTAGAGCACGAAGTTTTTTCACCCCTCGACCCGGAAGTGGCGCGTGCTCTAGAGGAGCAGGGGCGAGATGAGGAGGGTTGGTCCGATCACCTGGCCGAGCAGCAAATAAAGGCGCGCATGTCGGCTCTGGAGCTACGGGTGGCTTTGCGGGTAGCAGAGCTCCTGCCGGGAGCGCTGGTTATGCTCGACGGAGGTTTCGTTCACCTGAGAGATCGGGCGGAGGAGCTTTTTCAGGAGCTTCGCCGCCAAGCCCTGGACCGGGGAGTGCTGCTGGTGGGAGTGATAGAGGAGATAACCAGCTGCAGGCTGGGCAAGTCTCTGGCCTTTACTGGCCCGGCGCTGCACGATCGGGAGGTGCTCTATGGCTGCCTGGCGCCGGGCGAGGTTTTCGAGTTGGAGGCGCGGAAGCCTTTCCTGCGGGTTTTCGCCCGCTTCGGTCATCACCCCCAACCGGTGGCCTTTGATCTCCTGCCCGAGCAGGAGGAGTTCCTCCCCGAGATACTCGGAATCTTGCGGGCGCTTACCCCGGCCGATGGCCGGGGAATACCCAGTCTCATCGATCTGGCCGACCGCCACGTGCGCCTGAGCAGGACCGAGGTGGAGCGCTTGGTGGCCGCGGCGGTTCCGACCGAGCTGCGGGAGGTGTTTCTCTCTTCGCACCGTCGCCGCCGCCCTTTCTAAAAAATCACGGGGGTTGGAGAAGGTATGCGTCTGGTGGGTATCACCAGTCAGGTGGAGGGGAAGGTGGCCACGCGAGAGCGCCCTTTCCGGGTAAACGAGTACCTGGTGGTGGAGGGTAACCCGGGAGGGGTGCTGGTGGAGGTGGTGGGCACCTACGCCGTCAACCCGCTCCTACCCGAGGCGGCCCACGCCGCTCACCCCGGCCTCATCGATGAGGCTACTCTGGGTACGCTCCAGGCGCTGGGCTACGACCCGGCGCACGAGACCTTCTACTTGGCCGAGGTGCGGGTGGTGGAGGAGTTGAGCCACCCGCTGGAAGTGGGGGCTAAAGTACGGCCGGCTACCTTCGAGGAGGTGCGCCCGCACCTCCTGCCGGAGGACTGGCAGAAGGCGGGCGCCCTGCTCGGCGTGGTGCGGGGGACGGAAGAGTTTGAGCTGCCGGAGGAGCTGAAGGAACTGGTTTTCCGTTACCTGCCGGGGGAAGATAGGGCTGAGCTCATGCCCGGCGTTCCTTTCTTTCTCCCCTGGTCCAAGTTCTCCCAGTACCCTCATGTGGGCATTTTTGGCGGCTCGGGCTCGGGCAAGTCCTTTGCCCTGCGGGTGCTGCTGGAAGAGCTCATGTACCAAGAGATTCCTACCCTGGTTTTCGATCCCCACTTTGAGCTCAGTTTCGACGAGCCTCTAGTTTTCGCCGAGCCTTTCCTCTCCCGGCAGAAAGAGCTCGCCTCGCGCGCTCTTGTTTTCCAGTTAGGGCAGGATGCCGACGTGCGCTTTGAAGACCTGGATCGAGGGGAGCTGGTCACCTTACTCAAGGCGGCCATGGAGGGCTGGACCGAGCAGATGGATCACGCCGCTTCGGTGCTTTGGCAAGTGGGCGACAGCCTGGAGACTTACCGCACGCGTCTGAATTATCTCATCGAGGGGCTCACTTTCTCCCGCCGCTTCGAGCAGGATTTAAAGAAGCTGGAGGAGGGGAAGGATCCGGCGGAGGAGCGCTTTCCCGACGATCCTCTGCGCCAGGCGGAGTACCGAGACAAACTGAAGGTTTACCAGGATTTCCGCGACGCCGGCATAGGGGAAAGCACAGCTCAGGCTGTGCAGCGGCGCCTCAATTACCTTCATCGCATCGGCCTTTTCGGCTCCCGGGGCACCGCCGGCATCGAGGAGGCTTTGCAGCAGGGGAAAGTGTGCATAGTGCGGGGAGAGTCGCGTAAGCTCATTCTCTTTGCCGCCTACGCCTTGAGGCGGCTCTTCCGGCGGCGTCGCGACTACCGGGACGGCAAGCAGTACGGCGTTAAGGCCTTTCCCTATTTTCCTCCTTTTTTCGTGGTGACCGACGAGGCGCACGTTCTGGTACCCAAGGTCACCGGGGAGCGGGATTTCGCTCCTGCCCGTTCCATAATCCGGGAGATAGCGCAGGAGGGCCGCAAATACGGGGTTTTCCTCATCCTGGCTACCCAGCGCCCTTCTCTGCTCGACGACACGGTCAACGCCCAGCTCAACACCAAGCTTATCCTCCGCACCGTGCGGGCCCAGGACCTGGACGTTATCAAGCGGGAAACCGACCTGGGTCCGGGGGAAATTGCCCGCCTGCCTTATCTTTCTTCGGGCAACGCTTTTGTCTCCTCGGCCATTGTGCAGAGGACTGTTCCCATCACGGTGCGGGCCAGTTGGACCCGTAGCCCTCACGCCGAGGACCCCTTCACCGAGTGGCGGGAGTACCGACAGAAGCAAGGGGAAGATCTCTGGCCGGTGGTGCGAGAGTTCATTGAGAGGCGTGGCGGCTACATAAGGGAGATGGATCTCACCCAGTGTCTGCAAGAATGCGAGCGGCGGCTACATCGCCGAGTAAGCGAGGCCGAGCTACGCCAGGCGCTTAAGCGCTGGTCCGAAACGGGCAAGCTTAAGGCAACTACAAGCCTGGCCTTCGGCGGCTACCGCTGGACGCTGGCCTGAAGCGGGAGGGGAACATTATTGCGCTTCCTTTTCCTTACCGATACCCATCTGCGCGGGGTAAACCCGGCCAACCGCAAGGACGACTTCGTAGCCACCTTAAAGGCTAAGCTCGAAGAAGTGGTGCGGCTAGCGGAGGAGCTGGAAGTCACGGCGGTCCTGCACGGAGGGGACTTCTTCGATGCGCCGTTGCCCGGCTTGAGTGCCATGGGTGAATTTTTGGCCATCTTGACCAGGTTGCCTGCCCCTTTGCTGGTGGTGCCGGGCAACCACGATCTGCACGGGCAGAACCCGGGTACCCTCTCGCGCACGCTGTTGGGCTTTCTGGCCCGCATAGGGCAGGTGCGGCTGCTTTCCTCCGCCCCCGTTTACTTCGAGGAAAAGGGGGTGAGGGTCAAGGTGACCGGAGCTCCTTACCACTACGCCATCGACGAAGGGGACAAGGCGGACTACATCGTGAAGAAGGGAGACTGTGATGTGGCTTTGCATGTGTGCCACGGGGCGCTCATCGACCGACCCCAGGGGACAGTCATAAAGTACACCCTCGTCGACGAGGTAGCTCCCCGTACCGAGGCGGACTACACCCTCTGCGGCCACTACCACCTGGGCTACCCGGATGTTTGCCGGGAGGGCAAGTGGTTCATCAACCCCGGGGCCCTGGTGCGCCTCTCGGCCAGCCCGGCGGAGCTCAACCGCATTCCCAAAGTGGTGCTCATCCATGTGGAAGGGAGACTGTGGCACGAGCACATTCCCCTGAAAAGCGCCCTACCGGGAGCGGAGGTGCTCGACCGGCAGGCTATTGAAGAGGCCGCCTTTCGGGCCAGGAAACGGGAGGAATTCTTGGCCCAGCTCCGAGCCCTGAGCAAGGGGGAAGGGGAGCCCACGACCACCCCCGACATCATCCTGGAACGCGTCCTGGCAGAGAAGAAGGAAATCTCCGGCTTTGAAGAGGTAAGGCGGGAAGTTTACCGGATATGGTCTCAGGTCCAGGCCGAGGTGGGGGAAAATGCCTAAGGTTAGGCGGATAATCCTGGAAAACTTCCAATCGCACCGCTATACGGAGATCGAGCTTTCCCCCACCGTTACCGTGCTGGTGGGGGAATCAGACCGGGGTAAGTCGGCGGTGGTGCGAGCCCTGCGCTGGCTCTTCTATAACCGCCCTCAGGGGGAGGGCCTGGTGCGGGCAGGTAGCCACCACTGCCGGGTGGCCGTGGAGCTGGAAGATGGGACTGTGATTGAGCGCGAGCGGGAAGGAAGGAGCAACCGCTACTGCATAAAGCGTCCCGGAGGGGAAACCTTACGTCTGGAAAGTCCCGGGCGAAGTGTTCCTAATGAGGTTGAGGAGCTCACCGGCATAAAACCCTACTCCATAGGCAACCAGTCGCTGGAGCTAAACCTAGCTCACCAGCTTGATCCCCCTTTTCTTCTGCGGGAGAGCCCCAGCGTGCGGGCGCAGGTGATAGGGCAAATAGCGGGGGCCGAGCTTTTCCAGCGGGCGGCCAAAATGGCCTTACGGGAGCAGTCTCAGTGGCAAGGCCGGATAAAGACCCTGGAAGAGTCCGTTGCCGCTCTTCGCAAGGAAATTTCCCCTTTACAGGAGGAGCTTCCGCGGCTGGAGGAAAGGCTGAAGAGGGTTCGCGAGTTGGTGAACGGTGTGCTCAAGGCGGAAGAAAAGCGGGGGGAGCTTTTATGCCTGAAGGAGAAGAGGGAGCGGCTGCGACAAGAAGCGGCTTTCCTCGCGGAAGCTTTGGCCCGACTTCCTTCCGGGGAGCTTCTGGAATCCCGGCTTTCCCAGCTTGAGGAACTGAGGAAGAGATACGGAGAGCTTTTCCGCGCGGCTGAAGCACGCCAGCGCGCCTCGGCTGCCCTGGCTCGGGAGGAGGAGATACTTCGCGGCCTCTCCCGGCTTCCTTTCGTCGAGGAGCGGGGGGAAGAGTTGGGTAAGTTAGGGGAGAAGTTCGTTGTTTTGAGCCGCCACCGGAGCGAGCAGCAGAAAAGGCTGGATTACTTGAAAAAACTTGAGCTCCAGGTACTTTCCCGGCTCCGCCGCCTGGCGGAAGCGGAGGAAGTCCTTTGCCGGGCCGATGCGGCCCTGGGTCTTTACCGCGAATTGGCGCGCTGCCGGCGCGAGAGGGAGAACCGGGCCGTGGAGCTGACCCGGGAGGTGCAGAAGGTGCGGCAGCAGGAAGAGGTGCTAAGCTCGGAAGCGGAAAAGTATCGGCAAGCCCTGACTTCTCTCCAGCGCTGCCCGCTCTGTGGCACCGATCTCACACCGGAGCACGTGGAGAAAATCTGGCGGCAAGAACTGGAAAGGATGGGGATAGTCCTTGGGAAACGACTTTGAAAAGGAGATCGCTAAAATAAGGCAGGGGATCGAGCTGGCCAAGCGGCTGCGCGAGCAAGCCCTGGCCCGTAAAGAGCTTCTGGAAAACCAACTCCAGGAGATAGAGAACGAAATTCGCCGCCTGGGGGTGGAGCCGGAAAGGCTCGAAGAGGAACTCGCCCGGCTGGAGAAGGAGATAGCCCGAGCCATAGCTGAGGCGCGAGAACTCATCCCCTGGGATCTTATCGAGAAATATTCGGCGGGGGGGAATGAGCGGCGTGGACGAGAGGATTAAGGAGGGACTCGCCCTCTTCGAAGAGTACGTGGCCCGCAGGCGCTGGGAGTTTGACAGGCTCAAACAGGAACTGGAGGAAAAGAAGAGAGAGCTTGCGGCCTGCCGGGAGAAAGAAGAGGTTCTAGGCCGGGCGAGGGAGATTTTTTTGCTGGCGGCTAACTCAGCCTATGAGCACGCGCGTAAAGCTTTGGAAAAAGCGGTCACCTCGGCTTTGCAGGCCGTTTTCGGTCCCGAGATAAGCTTCGCCATAGAGCTTGCTACTCGCCGGGAGCAACAAGAAGCCGACTTTTTCGTCATCAGCACTTACGGGGGCACACAGCCGGTGAAGACCGAGCCTACCGAGGCGCGGGGGGGTGGGGTGGTGGATGTGATTTCTTTGAGCTTGCGCAGCGCCCTCTTGGAGCACAGCCGCCTGCCGGGAATACTTGTCTTGGACGAACCCGGCAAGCACGTGAGCGAAGAGTACGCCCGTCAGCTGGGGGAATGGTTGCGCACCTTCAGTCAGGAAACTGGTAGGCAGATACTTTTAGTCACCCACTCCGACAGCTTGGCCGAAGCGGGGGAACTGGTTTACCGGGTGGAGATGCCCCAGGGGGAGAGCAGGGTTAGGCTCCTCTCCTCACGGCAAGGGGGTGTCGAGAATACCGCTTAACCGCTGCTTGAGAAAGCTAATCATTTCTTCCGAGCACTGGAACCTTTCCCTGACGCAGCGAACCATGTAGTATCCAATTACTGCCCGCCGGCAGTTCCTCACCGCTACTTCCAGCGCTTTGAACTGGTCCAGAATCTTCTCGCAGTCCTGGTCTTCCTCCACCATCCGGCAGACTCCCCTTACCTGACCCTCTATCCGCCGGAGGCGGTTGATTATCGCCAGACGCCCCTCATCCGGCAGGTTGGTCATGTTATCGCCCCATTTCTTCCAACCCGGTTTATACCCGAACCCGAAGGCGTAATCTTAATTTTAGCTTACCGGAGCCGCGAAGCCCTGTCAAGCCTGGAAATACTCGGCTACCCTCTACATCTAGGGGTTGACAACGAGATATCCCCAGACCTATTATACCTATACACCTATAAGGAGGTGTAAAAATGCTGCGAGTCACGGCGGAGGCGGAAAGGCGGCTGAAGGCCATTTTGCAGGAACACGGTCTGGAGCAGGGCTACATCCGCATCTTTTCGGCCGGGCTGGGCTGAGGCGGTCCCCGGCTGGGATTGGCTCTGGAAGAGTCGACCGGGGAAAACGATGCGGTCTTCACCGTTTCTTCCCTCAAGTTCGTGGTGGACAAAAGCCTGCTCCCTTACGTGAAGGAAGCGGTGATAGACTACGAGACCACCTGGTGGGGTGAGAGCACCTTTACCATTTCCTCTCCCCGCGCGAGCAGTTGCTGATAAAATAGAGCCAAAGGCTGCTTGAACACTTAGGGAGAGATAGAGTGCACGGGCAAGAGGATTTTCGGCGGCGAAAGGAGCGGGTGGCGGAGCTTTTGCTTCGAGCCGACTGGGAAGGTTTGCTGCGGGTGGTGGAAGCGGAGCCGGCACATATCGCCGCCCTTTTCCGCGCCCTGCATCTGCCCGATCCGCTGCTGGCCTGGCGGGCGGCAGAGGGGCTGGGACGGGCGCTGGCCAAGGTAGCTGAAAAGGATCGGGAGTACGCACTCGACCGCATGCGCCGGCTCTTCTGGGCCCTGAACGACGAATCGGGGAACGCCGGGCGCTGCCTGGCTCCGGCGGTGGGGGAGGCGGTAGCCCGCGCTCCGGAAATTTTTCGGGACTTCGCCCTCATGCTGCTCAATCCCTTGGACGAACCTTTTTTGGCGGCCGGCGCGGCCTGGGCGCTAGGGAGGATTGCGGAAGAACGCCGGGAACTGGTGGAGGAAGCGGCTCCTTACTTGCTCTCCTTACTGGCGGCAGAGGAGCCGGAAGCGCGCGGTTGCGCGGCCTGGGCGCTAGGGAACCTGAGGTGGCAGGAGGCGCGCTCGGAGTTGGAGAGGCTGCGGGAGGACGCCTCCTCCTTTTTCTTTTACCGGAAGGGTGGCTTCCACCGGAAGACGGTGGGGGAGATGGCCGCAGAGGCTTTGGAAAAGCTGGGAAAGGGGTGAGGTGTTTGCCGCGACTGGGGGCGCACATGTCCATAGCTGGCGGGGTGGATAAGGCGGTCTGGCGGGGACACAGCATAGGGTGCGAGACCATTCAGATATTCACCAAAAACACCAACCAGTGGTATGCCCGCCCCCTTTCGGAGGCGGAGGTGGAGCGCTTCCGCCAGGCTCAGGAAGAGACGGGAGTAAGGCCGGTCTTCGCTCACACCTCCTACCTTATAAACCTGGGTTCTCCTCGGGAAGAGCTCTGGCGCAAGTCGATAGAGAGCTTCGTGGGAGAAATCGAGCGTTGCCACTTATTAGGTCTTCCCTTCATCGTGGTTCATCCGGGCGCGCACATGGGGGAGGGGGAGGCCGAGGGGCTGAAGCGCATAGCGCGGGGGCTAGATGAGGTGCTGGAGCGCACCGCTCATACCCAGGTTAAGATCTTGCTGGAGACTACCGCCGGCCAGGGGAGTCAGCTCGGCTACCGCTTCGAGCACCTGGCCTGGCTCATAGGAGAAAGCCGCCATCCCCAGCGGCTGGGCGTCTGTTTTGACACTTGCCACGCCTTTGCCGCTGGCTACGATCTGCGCACTCCGGAAGCCTTCGCCGCCACCTGGGAGGAATTCGAGCGGGTCATAGGGCTGAATCGGCTTGAGGCGGTGCATCTCAACGACTCACGGGGAACTCTGGGCAGCCGCTTGGACCGCCACGAACACATAGGCAAAGGGGAGATAGGCTTAGAAGCTTTCCGCCTTCTGCTGAATGATCCCCGTTTTCAGCGTCTTCCCATGGTGCTGGAAACGCCTAAAGGGCCGGATCTAAAAGAAGACGTCATGAACCTCAATACCTTGCGTAGCCTCATACGTTGAGCCACGAGGCTAGCCTTTCCCGGTAGAGCTTCAGCAGGGCGGAATAAGTTTCGGGGTTGAGCAACCCCTGTCCCGACGGGGTTTCGAAGTAGCGCTTGGGCGGGAGGGGAAGGTTTTCGGGCGTATAACCCAGGCGCTTTTTAGCTTCCCATTTCTGCCGCATAATTTTTCTTCCCAAGGTTAAAAGTTTCTGGGGATCAACTGCCTCCCAGCCCAGAGCCCGAAGTGCTTCGGCGGTAGTCTCAGGCGTGTACACCTTACGGGCAAAAAGACAGATTACCAGCGAGTTCAGCACGTTACGCCAGGCTTCCTCCTCCAGGAGGTATTGCACCAGCTCTTCCGGGGTGTAGTTGCCCTTGCGGGTTTGGTCGAAGCTATAGCCGGCGTTGCATAGGTGGGAGTGGCGTGCTCCTACGCTCTGCCCCAGGAGGAAGGCGTAGCCGGTGTGGTACCCCGCCATCTCGTGCCCGCCCAGGATGAGGGCGAAGTCCTCGCCCCCGTAGACCCGCGTGGCGTACCTTAGCCCCCGGCCCAGGGCGCGGTAAAAATCGTTAGGGGGCTGAGCCAGGTACCGTGCGGCTTGGACGTAGCCTTCTACTGCGCCGAAGCGCAGAGGGAGCAGGGTTTCCTTTTCGGTTATAATCCCCCGCTCCAAAGCCTCGGTGGCCCAGGCCAGCGCCACTCCGGTAGAGATCACGTCCAGTCCCGAAGCCTCCACTTCCCGCAACAGGGCGTACACCTTGTCTACTGCGTCGAGCCCCAGCATGGGGCCGAGGGCGTAGATGGGCTCGTAGTCGTAGGCCAAGGTGGTAGAGATATAACCTGCTCCCTTGGGGTGGGGACGGCGGTAGACCCCCACGTGGATGCAGCCCAGGGGACAACCGGCGCAGGCCAAAATGCGGAATAGGCTTTCCCTACCGAAGCGCTCCCCGCTCACCTCTTCCGCCTTCTCGAAGCGGGAAGCTCTGAGGTTCAAGGTGGGGAGGCTTCCCTGAGCGTTGAGCGTCAGAATATTTTCCGCCGTGCCGATGTAGTGGTACTTGCTGAGCAAAGGGGTTCCCACCACGGCACGGTATATCTTCTCGTACATCCGGTTGTAAGCGGCGGGGTTCTTTATGGGGTAGCTGCGGTTGCCCAGGACCACCAGGGCCTTGAGGTTCTTGCTTCCCAACAAGGCCCCCAACCCCAGGCGTCCGAAATGACGGTAAGTATCCACGTTCACCCCGGCCAGGGGCACCAGATTTTCTCCCGCCGGGCCTATGCGCCAGATACTGCGTCTGCCCCTTCCCCCTTCGAACTCCCGCAACAGGCGCCCCGTTTCCTCTGTGTCAAGCCCCCAGACTCCGCGAGCGTCTCTGAAAGCCACTCCCTTCTCGTCGATCACCAAGTAGGTAGGCCGCGGAGCTTTTCCCTTTATCACCACTGCGTTGTAGCCGGCGAAGCGCAAGGCGATGGCCGCCCGCATTCCGGCATAGCTTTCCCCCCACTCCTCGGTGAGCGGGGAGCGGAAAACGGCCACTACCTTGGTGGCCAAGGGGTAAACGCCGGAAAGGGGGCCGATAGCGAAAATGATCGGCTGTTCTGGCGCCAAGGGAGGTTTGTCCCAGACGGCCTCTTCCAGGAAAAGTTGGGTGGCTATACCCACTCCTCCCAGCCAGGCGATCAAATCTTCCCGCTCTTCCAGTCTCCAGGAGCTACTCTCCAGGTCTATCTTGAGTACGGTCACCGGACCTTCCAGAATCAGGAGCGATCTCCTCCCAGACGATTACTTCCTGGGGGCAGAAGCGGGCGCAGTGGCCACAGTAGAGGCAGACGATGGGATAGCCTTCCTCGTCAAAGTGGATGACCCGCAGCACGCAGGCATTAGCACAGTTGCCACAGCGGGAGCATTTGTTCCGGTTAAAGCTAACCCCTCCACCCGGGCGCGGGATGAGGGCGCCGGTGGGACAGGCCTCGGCGCAGGGAGCATCCGGGCAGGCTCGGCAGACATCTATGCCCCATTTGCTCTGCAGGCCGCCCCGCGTCTGCACCCGGATGGCGCTCTTGGTCAAGGAGTGAGAGCGGTGAACCAACCGGGCACAGGCCAGCATGCAGGAGTAGCAACCTATGCAGCGGTCGGGATCTTTTACCCTGATCGCCCGCGCCATATCACCTTACACTTTGGTCGAAAATCTCGTCGCGCAAAGGCAAAGCGTTCTTGTCCGAGAAGCCGAACTTAAGCCACAAAGCCGCCAGCCGGGCTAGCTCCATGTCGTCCGTCTTTATTCTCTTCACCAGGTTGGCGGGTATGTCGAAGATCTTTAGGAACCTGGTTTCCAGTACGAAACGGCGGAAGTTGTCCAGATCGTAAGCGGCCAAGAAATACATGCGGGCTACCTCCGGGTTGGTTATGCGATCCCGGGGGAATTCCAGCCGCTTGGTAGCCTCGTTGTACATGCGATCGATGGGGGAAGGCCTGAGCGCCCCTTGCTCTTCCAGCCAGTCCTCGATGTACCATTCCTTTCCTTCCTGCAACCCCCGGCACTTGGACGGGTCAGCGATTATGCGGTAGGAGTCGAGGTCGGTATCGTAGTCTAAGGGATACATGCGACAGGCCCAAGGGCGGTCGGCATAAACAGCGCACCCTTCGGGGGTGACGAAGGGGCACTGCTTGTCCGCGTCTTCTCTCATTTTTAAAAGAACCACGGGCAGGCCGGACAGCCGGGATATCAGGGTTATGGTGTACTTCTCCAGGAACTCGTAGGAGGGGAGGCCCAGCCGACGCTTCAGCCGAAAGACGTCGCCGGGGGTAAGAACGATGTTCACGTCCCGGCAGCAGTGGGTAAAGCAGGAAAGACCCGGCCGGCAGTCGAAGCGGAAAGTGCTGATGAGGGTAAGGCGTTCGCCGTTAGGTTGGGTCATCTCTTTCACTCCTTAGCTCGAGAACTTACCTTAATTCTAGTTCCTTTTTTCACTTAAAGCAACTCGTTGCATCTACCCCCAGGAGTATGATAGGCTCTGGTAAAAGTGTGGCGAGCTTCTGGTGGGTGGAAGTGATGCGGCGGTGGCTCGGCCGGCTCAGCCTTTTTCTGGGCCTGGCCCTGGTGGTCTGGGGGCTTCTGCGGGGGGAGTTCCAGTTTCTTTGGCTCAAGGGGATAAGGTTCTGCCTGGAGTGCATGGGCCTTGGCTAAAGGGCGGCGTTGGCTGCAGGTACTCTCTCTTTTGCTCCTTAACGGGTACTTGCCGGGATGGGTAAAGCTTACCCTTTTCACCGGGAAGAGCAAAGGGGTCTGTCTCCCCGTACTCAATTGCAGCTCCTGCCCGGGTGCCTTTCTGGGCTGCCCCCTGGGGGCCTGGCAAGGTTACCTCGGTGCTGCCCGCTCCCCTTCCTTTTTCGTGGGGGGAATTCTCTTGATGGCAGGGGGGGTTCTGGGACGCTTCTTTTGCGGCTGGCTCTGCCCTTTCGGCGCCTGCCAGGATCTCTTATCCTCCAAGGCTAGGCGGCGACTCATCCCTTGGCCTTCCCGCCTGCGCCTGCTCGCCTATGTAGTCCTACTCATCACCTTTCTTTTACCCTACTGGTCGCCTACGGGCACTCCTTACTTCTGCAAGTACCTTTGCCCCGCTGGGGAGCTCTTCGCCGGCCTTCCCCTGGTGCTGGGGCGGTCGGAGTTCCGCTCGCTGGTGGGTTGGGTCTTCCTCCTGAAAATGGCTATCCTGCTCGCCATCTTCTTGTTGGTCTTAGTCGGGGTGAGCCGCGTCTTCTGCCGCACCCTCTGCCCTCTGGGAGCGTGGCTCGGGCTTTTCAACGGGGTGAGCCTCTGGCGGATGCACTTTTGCCCGGAGATTTGCCGCCGCTGCTACAGCTGCCGCCAGGTCTGCTCCATGGGGGTTAAGCTGCCGGACGAGGTGAACTCCCCGGCCTGCATCCGCTGCCTCTCCTGCACTGAGGTTTGCCCTGCCGGAGCCCTGCGCTTCGGCTTGAACAAAAAGGGAAAGGGGTGAAAGCCTTGCGTCGCTTCCTGCTTTGGTTACTAGTCCTTTTGTTATTGGCCGGCTGCTTCGCTCGCCCCGAAGGGAAGGAGAGCTTCAAGGAGGCACCCGCCTTCCGCCAACCCCTGCTGGGAGGGGGGGAGCTCAACTTTCCTGCCGACTGCCGGGGGAAGGTGACCCTGCTCATCTTCTTCTCACCCAACTGCCCGGCCTGTGTGCAGGAGCTTATCGCCCTACGGGATCAGTTCTCCTCCTGGGAGGGCCAGGGAGTAAAGATCTTTCTGGTAGCTCCGGAACCTCCTTCCGTCTTGACTTCCTTCCTGCAGGAGTATAATTTGAAGGTACCGGTGGTGCTCGACCCGCAGGGAACGGTAGGCAGCGCCTACGGAGTGACGGGCATTCCTTTGAGCGTCTGGGTGGATAAGCAGGGGAGAATAAAGTATAAAAGCCTGGGCTGGCGGGCGGGCAAGGAGAAGGAATTCGCCTCCTGGGTGGCGAAGTTAACGCAGGAGTAACGGTAAGTCTTTTCTTTTCCGGGAGAAATACATGCAGTGGTCTTGCGCCGAAGGCGTGGTCTTGCGGGCGAGTCCGATCCGCGAGGCCGATCGCCTTCTCACTATTTTCTCCTTGGAGCGGGGCAAGCTTTCAGCTACGGCTTTCGGGGGGGCACGCCCTCGCAGCCGCAAGCGGGCGGCAACCTTGCCCTTTTGCCGGGCTCGTTTTTTTCTCAAGCGCCGGGGGGACAACTATCAGGTGGATCAGGTGGAACTGCTGGAGCGCTTTCCAGAACTGAGCCACCCCCGGCTGCTGGGCTATGCTGGCTACCTGGCCGAGTTGGTGGAGGGCTTTTCCCCGCCGGAGGAGCCTAACCCCTCTCTTTACCGTTTCCTGGTCCTTTCTCTGCGTCAACTGGGGCAGAACCCGGAATTGTTGGCTCAAGCTTTCAGTCTCAAACTTTTACGCTTGATGGGCTTGACGCCGGAGCTTAAGGCCTGCTCTTCTTGCCGCCGCCCTTTTTCTCCCGACTGGGCCAAAACTTATTTCAGCCTGCCTGGAGGTTTGGTCTGCCCCTCCTGTGCCGCCAACGGGAAGGCGGTGGGCTGTACCATATCCCCGGGCAGCGCGAGGCTGCTCGGAGCTCTAAGTGAGCTCCCCCTAAGCAAGACCTTGACTCTAAAGGCTTCTCCCGCCACCCTGGCGGAAGCGAGGGAAGCCCTATCTTCTCTGGTCACCTTTCATCTGGGGTATCGACCCAGGTCACTGCTCTACCTGCAAAGCCTTGGATCACTAAGCGGGGGGAAAGAAGAGTGAACTTTCAGGAACTCATTTTGGCCCTGGATCACTTCTGGGCCGAGCAAGGGTGCATCATCCAGCAGCCCTACGACATAGAGAAGGGGGCGGGGACCATGAACCCGGCCACCTTCTTCCGCGTGCTGGGGCCGGAACCCTGGCGGGTGGCTTACGTGGAGCCTTCCCGGCGACCGGCCGACGGCCGCTACGGAGAAAACCCCAACCGCCTCCAGTACTACTACCAGTACCAGGTTATCCTCAAGCCCTCACCGGAAGACGTGGTGGAGATCTACCTGGAAAGCCTGAAGGCCTTAGGTATTGACCCCTTGCAGCACGACATCCGCCTGGTAGAGGACAACTGGGAGGCTCCCACGCTGGGGGCCTGGGGGCTGGGCTGGGAAGTATGGCTCGACGGCATGGAGATAACCCAGTTCACTTACTTTCAGCAGTGCGGAGGCTTCGACCTTTACCCCGTGGCCGCTGAGATAACTTACGGGCTGGAGCGACTGGCCATGTTCCTGCAAGGAGTGGACAGTGTTTTCGATATCGTCTGGGCCGACGGCATAACTTACGGGGATATTCACCACCAAGGGGAAGTGGAGCACTCCCGCTACAACTTCGAGGAGGCCGACGTCTCCATGCTCTTTTCTCTCTTCGAAAGCTACGCTCGCGAGGCCGAGCGCATACTGCAGGTAGGGCTGGTCCTGCCCGCCTACGACTATGTGCTTAAGTGCTCCCACACCTTCAACCTGCTGGAGGCCCGGGGGGCCATAGAGCTGCCCGAGCGTACCAGCTTCATCGCTCGCATCCGCGCTTTGGCCCGCGCCTGCGCTCAGAAGTACCTCAAGCAGCGCGAAGAAATGGGCTACCCGCTACTAGCTCGGAGGAGGTAATTGGGCATATGCGCGACTTTTTGCTGGAGATAGGAACGGAGGAGATGCCGGCGCGCCTTCTCAGTTCCGCCCTGGAGAACCTGAAGAACACAGCCCAGGAGCTCTTGAGGGAAGCCCGGCTATCCCACCACGGGACAAAAACCTTTGGCACTCCTCGGCGGCTGGTACTGCTGGTGCGGGGACTAGCAGAAAGGCAGGAAAAGCTCGTGCGAGAGGTCAAGGGGCCTGCCCGCCGGGTAGCCTTTGACGAGGAGGGTAAGCCCACCAAAGCGGCCCTGGGCTTCGCCCGCAGCCAGGGGGTGAGGGTGGAGGACCTGGTGGTGCGCCTGGTGGGAGATACGGAATACGTTTACGCGGTGAAGGAAGAAGAGGGGCGTCCCACGCCGGAGGTCCTCCGGGAGCTCTGCCCCCGGCTCATAACCTCCTTGAATTTTCCCCGCTCTATGCGCTGGGGAGATAAGAAGATCTCCTTCATTCGCCCCATCCGCTGGTTGCTGGCCCTTTACGGCGAAGAAGTGATACCTTTCGAACTCGACGGCTTAAAGGCCGGCAACACCACCCGGGGACACCGCTTCCTAAGTTCAGCCCCCATAACGGTGTCTTCGCCTGAAGCTTACTTTCGCCTCATGGCGGAAAACTTCGTGGTGGTGGACCCGGAGGAGCGCAAACAACTTATCCTTTCTCAGCTTGAGGAACTGGCGGCTCAAGAAGGGGGGAAGGTAGAAGCCGATCCGGAGCTCCTGGAGGAAGTAGCCAATCTGGTGGAGTACGCCACCGCCTTTTGCGGCTCCTTCTCTCCCGAGTTTTTGAAACTCCCGGAGGCGGTACTGGTGACCACCATGAAAGAGCACCAGCGCTACTTCCCCCTGCGGGACAAGGAGGGGAAATTACTGCCCCGCTTTTTGGCAGTTCATTCCAGTTCTCCGGCGCACACCGAGGGCATAAGAAAGGGTAACGAGAGGGTGCTCAAGGCGCGCTTGGCTGATGCCTCCTTCTTCTACCGGGAGGATCTCGCCCGGCCCCTGGCCGACCGGGTAGAGGGGCTCAAGCGCGTGGTCTACCTGGAAGACTTGGGGACGCTTTATGACAAAACCTTGCGCCTGCAGGAGTTGGTGGCTTACCTGGGGAACGAGCTGGGGGTGGACGACGCCACCCAAAGGATACTAGCCCGCGCGGCCTACTTGGCCAAGGCCGACCTTCTGACCCACATGGTCTATGAGTTCCCGGAGCTCCAGGGGGTCATGGGGCGCGAGTACGCTCTGGCCTCCGGGGAAGACCCGGCCGTGGCCGAGGCCCTCTACGAGCAGTATCTGCCCCGCTTCGC
The DNA here is from genome assembly GCF_003368535.1 of Ammonifex thiophilus. GTDB lineage: Bacteria > Bacillota > Desulfotomaculia > Desulfotomaculales > Ammonificaceae > Ammonifex > Ammonifex thiophilus. Next base: position 42,345 of record NZ_QSLN01000006.1, on the reverse strand, counting down.
CGGTGACGCCCTGCCCCAGACGACACCGGGGAGGATCCTCAGCCTGGCGGACAAAGTGGATAACCTCGTGGGCTGCTTCGGCCTGGGGCTTATCCCCACCGGCTCGCAGGACCCTTACGCCCTGAGACGGCAAGCTCTGGGCATCATCCACATCATCACCTCCGCTTCCCTATCCCTCTCTTTGAGCCGGCTGTGGGAAAAGGCTTACCAGGCTTACCAGGGAAGGTTGCGGCTGAGCCTAGAGGAGGTTCTCGGCTCCCTGCGGGATTTCTTCGCCCAGCGGCTGCGGGCACTCTGGGGGGAGAAGATAAGGGCCGAGGTCATAGAGGCGGTGTTGGCAACCGGCTTTGACGACCTCAACCGTGCCTGCCAAAGAGTACAGGCCCTGGCCGCCTTTTGCCAAGATCCAGCCTTTCCCCTCCTGCACACCGCCTACCTCCGGGCGGTGAACCTCCTCAGGAGGGATTTGCCGGAGGAAAAGCCCGATCCCTCACTTTTCGTCCATCCGGCGGAGCAGGAGCTTTACGACACTTTGGCCGGTTTGGAGGAAGAAGTGGCGCCCGATCTCAAGCGGGGCGACTACTTCGCCGTGCTTCAGAAGCTCGCCCGCCTCCATGACCCGGTAGCCCGTTTCTTCGACGGGGTACTGGTAATGGACGAAAATCCGGCCCTAAGGGCCAACCGCCTGGCCCTGCTGGCCTGGATTGTGCGTCTGGTACGAGAAGTAGGCGATATTTCCTGCGTTCCGGTGGCCTAGTGGGCAGGAGTAGGGGGATAAAAAGCGTATTATTTAGAGGGAAAGTGTTACGCTTTTTGCCTATTGTCAGGTTCTTGGAGCGGGGGAAGGAGCATGGAACTTACCCGGCGGCAGGAAGCCATCTTGGGGATAGTCAAGGCGGAAGGTCCCATAACCAGCGAGCGAATTGCCGAGCGGCTAAACGTGGCACGGGCCACCCTGCGCCCCGACCTGGCCCTGCTCACCATGGCGGGGCTGCTGGAGGCCCGTCCCCGGGTAGGCTACTACTACACCGGCAAGTCTCCTTACGAAGTGGTGGCGAGTAAGATCCGGCGCTACCGGGTTAAAGACCTCCACTCCCGACCGGTGGTGGTCTCGGTGGAGACCACCGTCTACGACGCCCTGATAACCCTTTTTCTGGAAGATGTGGGCACCCTTTTCGTGGTGCGGGAGGGGGGCTTTCTGGAAGGGGTGGTTTCCCGGAAGGATTTCTTGAAACTGGCCTTCGGGGGACAGGACTTCCGCTCGGTCCCGGTGAGCGTCATCATGACCCGCCGCCCCCATGTCGTAACCACCACGCCGGAGGAGTCGGTCTGGGAGGCGGCGCGCAAGATCGTGATCCACGAGGTAGACGCTCTACCGGTGGTGGAGCCGGTCGCCTCCGGCCAGGACCTCCTGGTGGTGGGGCGCTTCAGCAAGACCAACGTTACCCGTCTTTTTGTAGAGATGGGAGAGGGGCGGTAGAGAATCTTGGTGGGTATGGACGGGCAGCCAGTAATCTACGTCGTTTCTGACTCCATCGGCGAGACAGCGGAGCTGGTGGCGCGGGCGGCGGCCAGCCAGTTCGACTCCGGCAAAGTGGAGGTGCGCCGCATTCCCTTCGTCAATCATCCGGAGGAGATCCCGGAGATAGTTTCCCAGGCAGCGGAGGAACGAGCGGTAATCATCTTCACCTTGGTCATGCCTCGGCTACGCTCGATCCTACGCGAAGAGGCGGAAAAAAAGGGAGTCAGGGCGGTGGACATTCTGGGGCCGGTGCTGGAGGCGCTGGAGGCGTCTTTGGGCCGGCCGCCGCGTTTTGAACCGGGGCTTATGCGCAAGGTGGACGAGGAGTATTTTCGGAGGGTGGAGGCCATAGAGTTCGCCGTTAAATACGACGACGGCAAGGACCCTCGGGGTCTGAGCATGGCCGACTTGGTAATTCTGGGAGTTTCCCGCACCGGCAAGACCCCGCTTTGCATGTACTTGGCCCACAAGAAAATAAAGGCGGCCAACGTGCCGCTGGTACCGGAGGTTCCTCTACCCCAGGAACTCTTCTCCGTGCCCCGGGATCGGCTGGTGGGTCTCACGGTGCAACCGGAGTACCTGATTCAGATCCGCCGGGAGAGGCTTAAAGCTTTAGGCCTCCCGCCGGACGCCGAGTACGCCCGGCCGGAGCGGGTCTACAAGGAGCTTTCCTATGCCGAGGAGGTGATGCGCAAGCTCGGCTGCGTGATCATCGATGTGACTAACAAGGCGGTGGAAGAGACGGCGGGCAAGGTGTTGGAGGTTTACTACCGGGGTTTACGCTACCGCCCGGAGTGAATAAGCGGCTTTTGGAGGTGAAAATCCGGTGAGCTACAAGTTCATACGCTGGTTCCACGAACTCACCAAAGAAGATATACCGCTGGTGGGAGGAAAGGGGGCCAACCTGGGAGAACTCACGCGGGCGGGCATCCCCGTTCCGCCCGGTTTCTGCGTGACCGCCGAAGCTTACAAGCACTTTATCGAAACGACCGGCCTTGCTCCTAAGATAAAAGAGATCATCGCTACCACCAACGTGGACAACCTGGAAGAGCTCATGCAAAACACGGAGCGCGTGCGGGAGCTCATAAGGTCCACGCCGGTCCCGCCGGAAATAGAGGAGGAGATTATTTCCGCCTACAAGGAGTTGGCGGCGGGCGGACCGGAGCCGGCGGTAGCGGTGCGCAGCTCGGCTACTGCTGAAGACCTGCCGGAGGCTTCCTTCGCAGGCCAGCAGGAGACTTACCTCAACGTGCTGGGAGCGGCGGAAGTAATAGAGGCCGTCAGGAAATGCTGGGCTTCTCTGTGGACCGCCCGGGCCACCGCCTACCGCCAAGCCCAGGGTTTTGACCACTTCTCCGTCTACTTGAGCGCGGTGGTGCAGAAGATGATCCAGTCGGAGCGCTCCGGGGTGGCCTTCACTGTTAACCCCGTCACCGGCGCCCGAGACGAACTCATGATCAACGCCAGCTGGGGCCTGGGCGAAGCGGTGGTGAGCGGCGCGGTCACCCCCGACGAGTATCTGGTGGACAAGAATACGCGCCGGATAAAGAGCAAAAATATCGCCAGCAAGACGGTGATGATCGTGGCTCGCCCCGATGCTCCCAGCGGCACGGTCAAGGTGGAGGTGGCCCGGTACCTGGGGCCGGAGTACGTGGAGAAGCAGTGTTTGAGCGACGAGGAGATTTTGGAACTCACCGATATCCTCCTTCGGGTGGAGAAGCACTACGGCTCCCCACAGGACATCGAGTGGGGGTATGAGAAGGGCAAATTCTACATCTTGCAGGCCCGGCCGGTGACCGCCCTGGACAAGATAGGGGGAGAGGAAAAGAAGGAGGAGCGACTAAGCGAAGCCAAAGTGCTGGTGCAGGGCATGGGAGCTTCTCCCGGCATCGCTTCCGGCAAAGTGGTCCTAGTGAAAAGCTTCGACGACATCACCCGGGTCAAAGAAGGCTCCGTGTTGGTCACCACCATGACCAACCCCGACATGGTGCCGGCCATGAAGCGGGCTGCGGCCATCGTCACCGACGAGGGGGGACGCACCTGCCACGCCGCCATCGTTTCCCGCGAGCTGGGGATACCCTGCATCGTGGGCACCAAGAACGCCACCGCGGTGCTGAAGGAAGGGATGGAGGTCACCGTGGACGCCGTGCGGGGGGTAGTCTACGAGGGCCGGGTGGCGCTGGAAGCAGCTGCGCCTGAGGCCAAGCCCGGAGCCCCGGTCATACCCGCCGACGTCTGGCAGGAGTTGGCCCCGGTCACGGCCACCAAAATCTACATGAACCTGGGGGAGCCGGAGGCCATAGCGCGTTACAAGGATCTCCCCTTCGACGGCATAGGGCTCATGCGCACCGAATTCATCTTCACCGACCACATCGGCGCCCACCCCATCTATCTCCTGCGCACCGGCCAGGAGAAGTTCTTCATCGACCGACTGGCGGAGGGCATAGCTACCGTGGCCCAGGCCGTCTTTCCCCGCCCGGTGGTGGTGCGTTTCAGCGATTTCCGCACCAACGAGTTCCGGGGGCTGAAGGGCGGAGAAGAAGTGGAGCCGGTAGAGAACAACCCCATGATCGGCTGGCGGGGGGTTTCCCGCTACATATCCCCCGAGTACGAAGAGGGCTTCCGCCTGGAGTGCCGAGCCATGCGGAAGGTGCGGGAGCAGTACCAGCTTACCAACGTCTGGGCCATGCTCCCCTTCGTACGCACCACTTGGGAAGTTGAGCGGGTGCTTAAGATTATGGCTGAAGAGGGACTCTCCTCCAACAGCGACTTCAAGGTCTGGATCATGGCCGAAGTGCCAGCGGTGATCTTCCTGGCTGACCAGTTCTGCACTTACGTGGACGGCTTTAGCATCGGCTCCAACGACCTCACCCAGCTCATTTTGGGGGCGGACCGCGATTCGGGTATCCTGGAGCGAATGGGCTACTTCGACGAGCGCAACCCGGCGGTGACCCGGGCCATTGCCCGGCTCATAGAAATAGCGCACCAGCACGGCAAGACCGTTTCCATCTGCGGTCAGGGTCCCTCCGTCTACCCGGAGCTCACCGAGTTCCTAGTACGCTGCGGCATAGACAGCGTGAGCGTCAATCCCGACATGGTGGTGCGGACGCGGCGGCTGGTGGCCAGCGTGGAGAAGAAGATCATCCTGGAGTCGCTGCGTCGCCTGAAGTAAAAAAGTGTAAAGTGATACTTGTTTTGGAGCCAAGGACATGCTATACTTTGCTTTTGCGGATACCACATTTTAGGCGGGCGAAGATCTCTATGCAGGAGAAGTGGAGGCTTTTCTGGGCGGTGCCGCTGCCCGCTCCTCTGCGCCGACAGCTGGCGGAGTTGCAGAAAGAGCTCGGCTTTTCCCCCCGTTCGGTGAAGTGGGTGGAGGAGGAGAATCTCCACCTCACCGTGCGGTTTCTGGGGGACACGGAAGCCGGGCAGGTGGATTCTTTGCGGGAGGCGGTGTCGGCCCGACTGGCAGGTATAAAGGCTTTCTTGCTGGAAGCGGAGAAATTAGGGGCCTTTCCCTCTCTCGCGCGCCCGCGCGTCATCTGGGTAGGGGTAAAGGCCCACCCCTCCCTTTTTCTGCTTCACCAGGCAGTGGAGGAAGCGGTGCGGGGCCTAGGTTTCACCCCGGCGACCAAGCCCTTCTCTCCTCACATCACCCTGGGGAGGGTGAGGGAGAGGGTGGCGCTGCCTGGTGATCACCGCTGGGCGCAAAAAAACTACGCCTTTACCCCCTTCTTGGTCGAGGAGTTGGTGCTCTACCGCAGTTTCCTTACCCCCAGAGGACCGGTATACAGCCGGGTGGCCGCGGTCCGTCTTTCCGGAGCTTGAGGTGGGAAGCTTGTTTGACGCGCGCACCTTCTGGGAAGAAATGGAGGAGAAAATCCTCTCCCCTTACGCCTGCCGCAGCCGGGAAACGCGGGGCAGGAAGACGCCCGAGGAGCCCTGCGCTGTGAGGACGGAGTTCCAACGGGACCGCGACCGGATCATCCACAGCAAGAGCTTCCGCCGTCTGAAGTACAAAACCCAGGTCTTCCTCATCCCGGAAGGGGATCACTACCGTACCCGGCTGACCCATACCTTGGAGGTCACCCAGATTGCCCGGACCATAGCTCGGGCCTTGCGGCTTAATGAAGACCTCACGGAGGCCATAGCCCTAGGGCATGACCTGGGGCATACCCCCTTCGGCCATACAGGGGAGCAGGCGCTGGCCGAGGTCTTCCCTGGCTTCAAACACAACGAGCAGAGCCTCCGGGTAGTGGACGTGCTAGAAAAGGGGACGGGGCTCAACCTCACCTTCGAGGTGCGCGACGGCATACTCAACCACACCGGTCCCTGCCTGCCGGTCACCCTGGAAGGGCAGATAGTGCGGCTGGCCGATCGCATAGCCTATATAAATCACGATATCGACGATGCTTTACGGGGAGGGGTGCTGAGGCAGGAGGACCTGCCGCGCGACTGCCTGGAGGTTCTGGGCTACCGGCATAGCGAGCGCATAAACACCATGGTGACGGACGTCATCCGCGAAAGTTTTGGTAAGCCGGAGATAAGAATGAGCGAGCCGGTGCGCGAGGCCATGGAGAGACTCCGCGCCTTCCTTTTCGAGCGGGTTTACCTGGGTTCGGCGGCCAAGCGCGAAGAAGGCAAGGCTCGCCATGTAGTGCAATACCTCTTCCACTATTTCGTCAAACATCCTCAGCACCTGCCGGTGGAATATCAGCGGCGGATAGAGGAGTTCGGCACCGAGCGGGTGGTGGCGGACTACATAGCCGGGATGACCGACCGGTACGCCGTCACCCAGTTTGCCAACCTCTGCCTACCCCGCGGCTTCTCCGTATATTAAGTCGTCGATACCGGCGGAAGGAAAAAGCTTTTTGGCGGCGAACTCTATACCCTAAGGCGTGTATTTTAAGTGAGGGGTACAGCTCTTGCGCGGTTACGTGCCGCCGGAATTCGTTAAAGAGGTGCTGGACCGCACCGACATCGTGGCCCTGGTAGGCGAGTACGTGCGCTTGAAGCGCCAGGGCAGAAATTACGTAGGGCTCTGCCCCTTCCACGCCGAGCGCACGCCTTCCTTCACCGTCTCGCCGGAGAAACAGTTTTTTTACTGTTTCGGCTGTGGCGTGGGCGGTGACGCCTTAAAGTTTTTGATGCTCCAGGAAAAACTAGATTTTTTGGAGGCGCTGGAGCGACTGGCCCTGCGGGCGGGGTTGAGTCTCCCCCCGCAGAGCCGAGACCCCGCCTGGCTGGCCCGCCGCCGGGAGCTGGAGGAGGGCGAGGAGCTCAACCGCCTAAGCCTGGAATTCTTTATCACCTCCCTGTGGGAGGAGGCGGGGAAGCCGGCACGGCGCTACCTGGAGGAGCGAGGGGTGAGCGAGGAGACAGCCCGGCGCTTTTCCCTGGGCTACGCTCCGCCGGAGGAAGAAGCCCTGCTTCGCTACCTTCAGGCGAGGGGGATAAGCAAGGAGGCGGCGGTGAAGTGGGGCCTGGCCGTCAAGACTTCCGCCGGCCGGGTGGTGGACCGCTTCCGGGGAAGGCTCGTCTTCCCCATCATCGATCCGCAGGGTAGGGTGGTAGGGTTCGGCGGGCGGGCGCTGGACTCGGCCCTCCAGCCCAAGTACCTCAATTCGCCGGAGACTCCGCTCTTTAACAAGAAAAACGAGCTTTACGCCCTGGCTCAGGCCAAGGATGCTATAAGGGCTGCTGGCTTCGCCGTGTTAGTCGAGGGCTACCTCGACGCCATAACTTTACACCAGTTCGGCTTCGGCTACGCGGTGGCCAGCTTGGGCACCAGCCTCACGCAGGAGCAGGTGCGCCTACTTTCCCGCTACACCGGGAAGGTGTACATCGCCTACGACAGCGACACCGCCGGGGAGGCGGCCACCTGGCGGGGGCTTGACATCCTGCAGCAGGCGGGGCTGGAGGTCCTGGTGGTGGAGCTACCTCGGGGAAAGGACCCGGACGAGTTCCTGCGCACGTCGGGCCCAGCGGCCTGGGAAGCCAGCTTGGCCTCCGCCCTGCCCCTCCTCGAGTATAAGGGCAAGAAACTCGCGGCTGGGGGCCTGGTGACAGCTCGAGATAAGCTCAGGGCACTGCGGGCCCTCCTTCCCAACCTGGCCTGCTTGCGCACCTTGCCCGAGCGGGAAGAAGGCATACGCCTGGTCAGCCGCATAACTGGTCTCGGCTGGGAAGTCGTGCGCGACGAGCTTGTGCGCTTCACCGGGGAAGAAAAGGTTACCACTCGGCTAAAAAGCGACAAAAGTGCTAAAAATAAGCACGAAGCCCTTGAGTCCCGCGCCTGCTTCGCTGCGGAAAAGGGACTCTTGCGGGCTCTGTTCCGCCAGCCCGAGATCCTGGCGGAGGTGGAGGAGGCGGGCGGGGAAGAGCTCTTCACCCACCCTCCCTGCCGGGCAGTGTACTCGGCCCTTAGAGGGGCGCTGGCAGCGGGAGAGGACCCATCGCCCACCGCCTTGGCCGGCCGTCTACCGGAAGAGGCTTTAGATGCGACAGCAGGAGTTTTGGTAGAGGAGGAAGAAAGTCCACCGTGGGAGGATTGCCTTCGCTTTCTGAAGACCAACCTGATCAGGAGAAAGCGCAAGCAGCTGGCCGGGAAGCTCGGCCTGGCCGAGGCTAAAGGAGACGAGGAGGAAGTCAGGCGTTGCCTAGAGGAACTCCAGGCTCTGGTAAATCTCGAGCGGAAGGGAGGGGAAAGAGGAAATGAGCGGGAAGGAGAACCGAGCCGAGCGGCAGGAGTACCAGAATGAGATCGAGCAGCTCATCGAGAAGGGCCGGAAAACGGGAGTGCTCACTTACGCGGAGATAATGGACGATCTGCAGGGCATGGATCTCACGCCCGAGCAGATAGATGAGATATACGAGCGCCTGGCAGCGGAGGGGATAGACGTGGTGCCCGAGGCGCAGGATCTTGGAGAGGGAGAGCTCAAAGAGGAAAGGCTCGGGGGCGAAGAGGAAGCGGAGCTCGGCATTCCGGAAGGGGTAGAGATCGACGACCCCGTGCGCATGTACCTTAAGGAGATCGGGCGCATCCCCCTTCTCACCCCCGAAGAGGAGATAGAGCTGGCTAAGCGCATGGAGCAGGGAGACGAGGAGGCAAAGCGGCGGCTCATCGAGGCCAACCTGCGGCTGGTGGTCTCCATCGCCAAGCGGTACGTGGGCCGAGGAATGCTCTTCCTCGACCTCATCCAGGAGGGCAACCTGGGGCTCATCAAAGCGGTGGAGAAGTTCGACTGGCGCAAAGGATACAAGTTCTCGACCTACGCCACCTGGTGGATCCGGCAGGCCATAACCCGGGCTATCGCCGATCAGGCCCGCACCATCCGCATACCGGTGCACATGGTGGAGACCATCAACAAGCTGGTGCGCGTCTCGCGGCAGCTGGTGCAGGAGCTGGGGCGCGAGCCCACTCCGGAAGAGATTGCTGAGAAGATGGGTATCAGTCCTGAAAAGGTGCGGGAGATCATGAAGGTGGCCCAGGAGCCGGTGAGCCTGGAGACGCCCATAGGCGAGGAAGAGGACTCGCACCTGGGGGACTTCATTGAGGACCAGGAGGCACAGGCTCCGGCAGAAGAGGCTTCCTATGCCCTGCTCCGGGAGCAGCTCAACGAGGTGCTGCAAAGCCTCACTCCCAGGGAGCAGAAGGTGTTGCGGCTACGCTTCGGTCTGGACGACGGCCGCGCCCGCACCCTGGAGGAAGTGGGCCAGAAGTTTGGCGTCACTCGGGAACGCATCCGTCAGATAGAGGCCAAAACTTTGCGAAAACTGAGGCATCCCAGCCGCTCAAAGAAGCTTAAGGATTATCTTGAATGAAGTAGATCGGCCGTTCACGCTGGTTGACGGCCGATCTAACTTTCTGTATAATAGCAACTGGGGCCCGTAGCTCAACGGTCAGAGCAGCGGACTCATAATCCGTTGGTTCCAGGTTCGAATCCTGGCGGGCCCACCAGAAAAGCTTTTTTGTTTTGCGGGCGATTAGCTCAGAGGGAGAGCACCTGCCTTACAAGCAGGGGGTCGGAGGTTCGAACCCTCCATCGCCCACCACAAAGTGCCGGGGTGGCGGAATTGGCAGACGCGTCGGACTCAAAATCCGATGGGGCCTGCCCCCGTGCGGGTTCAAGTCCCGCCCCCGGCACCATCTGTTTTTACAGGGCTTCCGGCAACGGTTCGTCCTCTTTCACGACCTTCGAGCTCCGAAAAGCCGTCTCCCGCGATACGCCTTTCCTGACCGCGGATTTAAAGGAGGGAAGAAAAGGAAATGAAGCTCTTCTACTACCCGGAGACCGACTCGCTTTATATAGAACTTTCGGAAAAGCCTGCAGCGGACTCCCAGGAAGTCGCTCCCGGGGTGGTGCTGGATTTCGATGAGGAGGGAAACCTGGTCGGGATCGACGTAGACCGAGCTAGTAGGATTGTGGATCTTTCCTGTATTGAGAGCAACCTGTCCTTGCGGGAGCTAAATGCCGCTGGGGGCGCGAACTGCTAAGATCACGAACTGCTAAGATTAAGTATGGTCTTTCAGGAGTGGAGCGGCAAAGCTGTTTTCGTAACCCCTTCGGGTGCCGGGTTCCGCCCGGCCGGAAGGGGCTTTGTTTTTTTCGAGAAAATTTGCTTTGTTTTTTACCTCCGCTATCCTCTTCGGCGAGGAAAGTTCTGGGCCGATGGAAGGAGAAAGGGAACTTACAGCGAAATACTATCCAGCCGAGGAAAAGATGAAAAGAATGTAGTAAACGGCCCTGGTGGGCAGGAGGTTTTTGCATTTGGTGTTGGAAAAAAGAAGAAAGCGCCTGGGCGAGAGGCTCTTAGAAGAGGGCCTCATAACGCGGGAGCAGTTGGAGGAAGCCTTAAAGATCCAGGCCCGCACGGGGGAACTCTTGGGCCAGGTGCTGGTGCGCATGGGCGCGATAAGCGAGGAGGATCTCAACCGGGCGCTGGGAATAAGCCCTTCTGTCACCAGGGAGTTGCGGGTTCCCCCCGAGCTTTTAAGCCTTGTGCCCGAAGAGTTGGCCCGTAACCGCAAGGTTTTCCCCTTGAAGAAAGAGGGAAACCGGCTTTTCCTCCTCATGGCCAACCCGCTGGACATCACCACCATCGACGACCTGCGCTTGCTCACCGGCCTGGAAGTTGAACCGGTGAGGGCCGAAGAGAGGGAGATAAGGGCCCTCATCAACCGCCACTACGGCCTGCCCGAGGTGGAAAGGGCTCTGGAAGAGCTCGGGGTTTCGGCCGAAGAGACGGAGATAGAGGAAGCTTTGGTGGACCGGGCTCCTATTGTGCAGTTGGTCAACTCCCTGATTTCCGGGGCGGTGGACGAGCAGGCCAGCGACATTCACATAGAGCCCTTTGAAAACGAGGTGCGAGTGCGTTACCGGGTAGACGGCGTCCTGCACGAGGTGATGCGCCTTCCCCGCCGCATGGCCCCTCCCTTAGTGGCCCGCATCAAGATCATGGCCAATATGGACATCGCCGAGCGCCGCCTGCCCCAGGACGGGCGCATTCTCACGCGGGCGGGAGGAAAGGAGCTGGACCTCCGGGTTTCCACCTTCCCCACTATCTTCGGGGAAAAGGTGGTGATAAGGCTGCTCGATAAGGAGCAGCTCAAGAGTTTCACCCTAGAAAACCTGGGCTTCTCGCCTCAGAATCTGGCCGTTTTTAAGAGCTTCCTCCACAGCTCCTACGGCATGGTCCTGCTCACCGGCCCCACCGGCTCGGGCAAGACTACCACTCTTTACGCGGCCCTTTCCTATCTCAACAGCGTGGAGAAAAACATCATCACCGTGGAAGACCCGGTGGAGTACGTGCTGGAGGGGATAAACCAGGCGCAGGTGAATGTCAAGGCGGGGGCAACGTTCGCCACCTACCTCCGTTCCATCTTGCGGCAGGACCCGGACATCATCATGGTGGGGGAAATCCGGGATCTGGAGACGGCGGAGATCGCCGTGCAGGCGGCCACCACCGGCCACCTGGTCCTTTCCACCTTGCACACCAACGACGCCCCCGGAGCGCTTACCCGCCTTCTGGACATGGGAGTGGAGCCCTTCATGGTGGCCTCTTCAGTCCTGGGGGTGGTGGCGCAGCGCCTGGTGCGCACCATTTGTCCTCGCTGCCGCGAGCCTCACGAGCCTTCCGAGCCGGAGATGGCCTTTCTGGGCAAAGAGAAGCTCAACGGTCCCGTCTACCGGGGGCGCGGGTGCGATTACTGCCGCTACACCGGCTACCGCGGCCGGGTGGCGGTGCACGAGGTGCTGCGGGTTTCTCCTCGTCTTCAACGCCTGGTCTTGAGTAAGGCTCCTGCCGAAGAGCTGCGCCGGGCGGCTCTGCAGGAGGGAATGATCTCGCTCAAGGAGGACGCGGTGAGCAAGGTTCTGCAGGGCATCACTTCTGTGGCCGAGGTCATGCGGGTGCTTTATCAGGAGGGAGATTAAATGCGCCTGGCCGAGTTGGTCGAGCTGGCCGTGAGGTTCGAGGCTTCCGACGTCCATTTCACCGCAGGTAAGCCGCCCGTTTTCCGCATAAACGGCGTACTTTACCCCCTTGACGACCCTTGCCTGCGCGAGGGGCTGGGGGTGAAGGAGGAGTTCACCCGCCCCCTCACGCCGGAGGACACCCTCCGGCTGGCCCAGGAGGTCATGACCCCCCAGCAGTTCGCCCGCTTCGAGCAGGAGGGGGAGATAGACTTCTCCTTCGGCTTTCCCGGGGTGGCGCGGGTGCGGGCCAACATCTTCAAACAGCGGGGGAGCGTGGCTTTGGCTCTCCGTATCCTCAGCTCCCGCATCCCCACCTTCCAGGAGCTGGGGCTGCCCGAGGTGGTGGCCTATTTGGCGCGGCGCCCGGCGGGCCTGGTGCTGGTGACCGGCCCCACCGGTTCGGGCAAGTCCACCACTTTGGCCGCCATGATCAACCTCATCAACCGGGAGAAGCGGTTGCACATCATCACCCTGGAGGACCCCATCGAGTACCTGCACCGGCACGAGAAGAGCATCGTCAACCAGCGGGAGGTGGGCCAGGACACCAAGTCTTTCGCCCGGGCCCTCCGGGCGGCTTTGAGGGAGGACCCGGACGTGATCATGGTGGGGGAGATGCGGGACCTGGAGACCATCGCCACGGCCATAACGGCGGCGGAGACGGGACACCTGGTGCTGGCCACCTTGCACACCGTCTCGGCGGCGGAGACGGTGGACCGGATCGTGGACGTCTTCCCTCCCGGCCAGCAGCAGCAGATAAGGGTGCAGCTGGCCAACGTGATCGAGGGGGTGATCTCGCAGCTTTTGCTGCCCCGCGCCGACGGGAAGGGGAGGGTGCTGGCCCTGGAGATCATGGTGGCCACTCCCGCCATCCGCAACCTCATCCGGGAGGGGAAGACCTACCAGATAACTTCCCACCTGCAGACCGGGGGACGCTGGGGAATGCAGACCATGGACGCAGCCCTGGCTTCTCTCTACCGCCAGGGGCTGATTTCCCGCGAGGAGCTTTTAAACCGGGCCCGCGACCCGGAGCTACTTCAGAGACTGGTGGGGGTGTGAAAGGATGCCGCAGAAGTTTTACTACCGGGCGCGCGACCTTTCCGGCCGGCTGGTCAAGGGGCAGGTGGAGGCGGAGAGCACAAGCGCCGCTGCGGCCGTGCTGCGCGAGCGCCAGCTCTTCCCCGTGGAGCTCAGGCCCCTGAGGGAGTACAAGCTCGATCTGGGGGCGCTCTTGCGGCTGAAGGTGAAGAGCCGGGACATGGCCGTGCTGGCGCGCCAGTTCGCCACCCTGCTGGACGCGGGGGTGCCCCTCCTCCCTGCTTTGCGGGTGCTGGTGCGGCAGACGGAGAACCGGCGGCTGAGAGAGTGCCTGGAGCAAGTGGTGGCGGAGGTGCAGAAGGGGCGGGGCCTGGCGGAAGCTTTCGACCACCACCGGGATATTTTGCCGGAGATCTTCTTGAGTATGGTGGCCGTGGGCGAGGCTTCCGGCACTCTGGATAAGGCGCTGGGGCGCCTGGCTGGATATTTTGAGCGGCAGGCGGACCTCACCGACAAGTTGAAGACCGCCACCTCCTACCCCCTGCTGGTGGCGGGGATAGCGGTGGTGGTGGCCGTGGCCCTCCTGGTGCTCATCGTCCCCATCTTCGCCGACATCTTCCGGCAGATGAACGTTCCTCTGCCCCTTCCCACCCGCATCGTGATGGGGTTGAGCTACGGCCTCATCCACTACTGGTACCTCTTCCTGCTGGCCCTGGTCGGCGGGGTGGTCGGCCTGCGCTATTACCTGCGCACCCCAAAGGGCAAGGAGCGGTGGGACCGGTTCCTCTTGCGCCTGCCGGTGGTGGGAGGGCTTCTGCGGAAGAGCGCGGTGGCCCGCTTCGCCTCCACTCTCTCCACCTTGCTGGCCACCGGCGTTCCCCTCCTGCAGGGCCTGGCCGTCGCCGGGCGGGTCCTGGGGCTTTCCCCGGCGGTGAAGGAGGTGGCGGCCATGGAGGAGGGAGTGAGGCGGGGCGAGCGGCTCTCCGTCCTGATGGCCCGGGGCACCTTCTTCCCGCCCCTGGCGGTGAGCATGGTGGCGGTGGGGGAGGAGTCGGGGAATCTCGACGGGCTTTTGGCCAAGCTGGGGGACTTCTTCGAGCGGGAGGTGGAAGGCACGGTGAACCGCTTCTCCACCCTGGTAGAGCCCTTCCTCATCATCGGGGTGGGGGTGCTGGTGGGATTGATCGCCCTCTCCATCTACCTGCCGCTCTTCAGCCTGCCGGGGGCTTTGTCGGCCCAGGCGCCGGGGATGTGAAGGGGGGTGGTAAGGAGTCTCTCCGGATGGTTGCGCTATCCGGTTCGCAGGGAGAAGCGCGAACTCCAAGCAAATTTGTCTGAAGGAGGTTGATAAAAGTGTCTTTTTACAAGCTTTGCCGCTCCCTTCGCGGTAAGGGGCGGGACGAGCGGGGCTTCACCATGGTGGAAATGATGGTGGTCCTGATCGTCATCGCCGTGCTCATCGCTGGAGGTATCTGGCTCTACTTGGGATATGTCGAGAAGGCTAGGATCACAAAGGCTGAGAGCTTTTTAACTACTGCAGCTGGAGCGCTTGACGCTTACTACGCGCAGTACGGAAAGTATCCGAGCGGAAATGATCTTGACACGGCAGGGGTGGACATCTCGGTCAAAGATCCCTGGGGCGGTGATTACAAGTATACAACAAGTGGCGATGATAATTACACCCTTGCAACAACCGGTGGTACGAAGGTTGTCGTAAAGGCTACCGGCAATAATGGGAAGAGCGAAATTACAGTGGTGAAGAAGTAACTTTCCCTCGGGGAGGGAGGGGGAGCTCCCTCTCCCTCCCCGACCAATAAACCGGCGAGAAGGACTGATGGCCGTGGACGAGCGCGGCATGTCGCTTCTGGAAGTAGTGGTGGCCCTCTGCCTCTTCGCCGTCCTGTCTTTGGGGCTTTTCAGCCTCTTCCTCTCCGGGCGCATGGCCTCCGCCGCCGGCTCCGGCAAGCAGGAGGCCCTGTGCCTGGCGCGGGCGGTGATGGAGGCGGTAAAGGCCAGCCCGGTGGAGTGGGAGGGCCAGGTGCGGGGCGCGGGCTCGGACTACATCGTGCTGGAAAACAAGGCCGATGACCGGGACGACGCCTACAAAGGCTTTTGCCTCGCCGTCGTCGAGGGAGCGGGGCAGGGGCAGGTGAGGAAGATTCAGAGCTACGTGGGCTCCTCCCGCACCGCCTATGTGGCCCCATCCTGGAGCTCCACTCCCGACACCTCCTCCCGCTACCTGGTCTTCCGGCTGGGGAGCGAGCTCGGGGACGTTGAGAAGGTGGCGGTGACCGCCACGCCTTCCTCCCCGGCGGGCCTGGAGGAAGTGAAGGTGGTGGTCAAGTACCGCACTCCCTGGGGGGAGCGGGAAGTGCAGCTCACCTGCGAGAGGTGGAAGGGAACATGAGGTGGCTCAGAGAAGAGAAGGGCTTCACCCTGCTGGAGGTGCTGGTGGCGCTGACCGTCTTCTCCATGCTTTCTGTGGCCCTTTTTTACCTTGTTTCGGCCGGCTACCGCAGCTACTGGCAGGAGCTCCAGCGGCAGGAGGTGGAGGCCAACCTGCGCTCGGCCCTCGACCGCATCACTCTAAGGGTGCGGGGGGCCAAGGAGGTGGTGGCGGTGGACCCCGTCGACCCCAAGGCCCCGGCCAAGGGCTTTAAGAGCATCAAGGTGACCATGCCTGACGGCACCGCTCGCACCTACGTTTTCGATCCCGGCTCCCGCGAGCTCAAGGAGGACGGCCAGCCCATCACCGCGCCGGTGGTCAAGGAAGCGGTCTTCAGGGTCGAGGGTAAAGCGGTGAGCGTGGTCTTAACGGGTGAGTACCTGCACTCGGGGGAGCTCACCCTCTCCACCCAGGCGTGCGTGAAGGTAGGTGAGCAAGGATGAGAGGCTGGCGCGACGAGCGGGGACAAGCCCTGGCCCTGGTGCTGATTCTGTCCACGGTGCTCTTCATCGCCGGGACGGCGGCGGTGGCGGCCGCCCTGCAGCAGAACCGCCTGGTCACCCTGGAGGAAGCCCGGGAGAAGGCCTACTACATCGCCGAGGCCGGGGTGGAGAAGGTGCTGACCCAGTTCCGCCAGAGCAACAAGCCTTACCCCCTGGCCCTGCCCGCTTCCGGCCCCTATTACCAGAACACCCCCTTCGGCGGCGGGAAGATCGAGAAGGTTGAGGTCGAAATCAAAAAAGAGAAAAGAGATCCCAACGATCCCAAAAGCGCGGAGGGCATCTTCGCCTACATCACCTCCACCGGCGTGTACCCGGAGAATCCCAGGCCCGGCCAGGCCCAGGCCCGCCGCACCGTAAAGGCCAAGGTGGAGCTTCTGCCCGACCCTTTCCTCTCCTACGGCGGCCCGGGGGTCAAGTCGGACCGGTCGGTGGCAATGAAGGGGGTGATCACCGTGACCAGGGGCTCCTTTCTGGCCCGGCAGGGAGACATTTCTGTAAGCGGGGGCATACAGGACTTCACCGGCGGGATCTACGCCGGGGGGAACGTGGTGCTGAGCGCCGGCCTAACTGCAGGTTCGGGCGAGATCAAGGCCGGCAAGGATGTGGATCTCACCGGCTTGACTCGGCTCGGGAGCCTTTGTACCTGGAAGGGCGACATCTACGCCGGGGGAAAGGTGAAATTGCCCTACTGGAGTTCCTGGCTCGGCCTTATCGATCCCCAGCGTATTCACGAAAACTGCCAGAGCATACCCGGTTTTCCGCTACCCTCTTTTCCTAAAGTGGGGAAGGGGACGGTCTGGTACAGCCAGGTGGAGCAGGAGGCCCGGAGCCGGGGGTACTACTTCAACAGCGCCCTCGACTGGTTCAAGGACCCGCAGAAGGGCATCAAATGGGATTACTCTGTGATAGAGGCTCCTGATCCCTTGACCGGCGGCGCCGTGGTCACCGTCTGGGTCAACGGAGCGGAGCTGGATTTGACCGATCCCAACCACAATAGCTTCCTGGCGGTGGTGAACGGCCCGCTGGACTTTAATCAGGCTTTCAAGGCTGCGTACGATGCCTGGAAACAAGACGTGATCAACTCTTACCAGAGCAAGTACAAAGGAAAGGCCACGGTTACCTTTGTCGAGTTTCTTGGACAGCCTCTGGCCGTTCTCCAAGTGAAGTCCTCCCAGCCGGCGACCATCGTGGCCGACAGCATCACTCTCGACTGCGGCATATTTAATCTGTTCGGGGTAAAAGTGGATACCCACGCCGTGAAAAACGACTTCGGCCTCTTCGCCGTCAACGGGGACATCAAATACACCTCGGACGTGGCTTTGGGGGGGCGCCTTTCCGCCCTGGCCACCGGCAGCTTCACCTTTAAGTGCACGGGGATTGACACCACCGACCTCGACTGGGTGGCGGCCGGGGGGCCAGTGACCATCGAAGGGATCATCAACGTGAATTATGCCCGCGCCTCCATCCCGCCCGCCACGCCCATGGGGGGCTACCGCCTCGATTCCTGGGAAGTTGAGTAGCGCAAAGGAGGTGCCGTGTTTGGGCTGGCTTAGCAAAATCCTCCCCCGCAAGACCCGCTTCGTGGGCATAGATGTGGGGACGGCGGAAACCAAGCTGGCCGAGGTGGAGCTCGCCGGCGGCCGGCCGGAGGTGATCCGTCTCAGCCGCCTGCCCAGCCCGCCGGGTGTGTGGGGGGATGTGTTCGATGAAGAAAAGCTGGTGGAGGTGCTGCGCGAGCTCGCCCCCGGGGTAAAAGAGGTCATCTCCTGCCTGCCGGGGGACAAGGTGGTGAGCCGCATCCTCAGGCTGCCCCCCATGAGCGACCGGGAGCGGGAGCAGGCGGTGCGCCTGGAGGTGGAGCGCTTCCTCCCCACCCCGGTGGAGGAGCTCATCATACGCTCCGTGTGGCTGGAAGACAAGGCAGGGGGTGAGGGGAGAAAGTGCCTCATCCTGGCCGTCCCGGCTCCTCTAGTCTACCGGTTCCACGAGCTCTTCCGGCGGGCGGGCCTGGTGCTGGGGGTGCTCGATCACCCCGCCTTCGCCCTGCACCGCCTCTTCCGGCCCCAGCTGCGCGAGGGAGGAGTCGCCCTGGTGGACATCGGGGCCCGCGTTACCCAAATAGTGGTGGCCCGGAATGGGCAGATCGTTTTCCTGCGCACCCTCTCCGCCGGGGGAGACCTCTTCACCCGCTCGGCTTCGGAGCACTACGGGGTGCCTTTCGAAGAAGCCGAGCGCATGAAGCTGGAGGCAGCGGCTACCATCGAAGACCCCTCGGCGGCGGAAGCCTTTCGGGGCGGACTTCTGGAGGTAGGGAGAGAAATCAAGCGATCGTTGGAGTTCTGCAGCACGCAAGAAGGAGTGGCGGTCAAAAGGGTCATCTTGAGCGGAGGGGGCGCCAAATTTCGACCCCTTCCGGTTTTTTTAGAGGGAATGCTCGGCTTACCGGTGACGGTGGACACGCCTTCTTTAAGGTTCTCCGCTCCTTATGACCCGGCCTACGCCGTGGCCCTGGGCCTGGCCCTCAGGGAGGTGGTGGTGTGAACTACAAGGTCAACCTTTTGCCCCCGCACCTTCAAGTTGAGGGGATGATCGACAAGCGGCGGCTGCTGAAGCTGGCCGGTGCGGTTCTGGGGGGAGGGATCATCGTGCTGGGCTATGGTGGGTTCCTGGCCAACTTTCTTCTCACCAGGGCCGAGCTTTCCCGCTCGAATCAGGAGCTCAGCCGGCTGAAGGTGCAGCTGCAGGCGGCCGAAGCCGTCCACAACGAGCGGGTGCGGTTGGAAAATACCCTCAAGGAGTTTAGCACCATAGTGCAGGGGCGCAAGAACTGGCATATCATCCTCCAAGGCATCGGGAACGTTTGTCCCCAGGAGGTTACCCTCACCCAGCTGGAGGTGTTGCCCGCCGGAGGGAAGGGAGAAACGGCCGGGAAGCCACCTGCCTCCAAAGCGGGTATCCCGCCCCAGGGCTCGATGGTTAGCATCCAGGGGGTGGCCAACTCTTTTGCCGCCATCGGGGTCTTTGAGCGCAAACTCTGGGAATCGGGCTACTTCGGCAAAGTTCACCTGGTTAAGGTGGGGACGGACGACAAAGGGCGCAACACCTTCCTGATAGAGGCGGAGCTTGCCAAGGGGGTGAGCAGGTGACAGGAGGTAATAAGAGGCGGCTCCTGTTCTGGGCCTTGGCGGGTGGTGCGGGGGTTTTGGTTCTGGTCTTCCTTTTCTTCCTGCCTCAGTGGCGCGCTTACGTCCAGGCGCGGGAGAATCTCGACCAGGTGCAGAAGGAGCTGAACCGGTACCGGCAGCTACAGGTCATGCGCCCCATGGACGAGAAACGGCTGGAGGAGCTTAAGCGCGACCCGCTGATGGGTTACCTTACTTTGGATGCCCGGCAGGGAGCGGATGTTATTCTTCTGGGGCTGCAGGCGGCGGCCAAGAAGGTCAAGGTGGTGAGTTTCGAGCCGGGTCAAGTGCTGGAGAAAGAGTATCTCCTGGCTCTTCCTTTGCAGATCGGGGTGGAGGGTAGCTACCCCGATGTGCTGAGTTTCATAGAGGGCCTGGAAACGGGGGCGGTGCGGAATCTGGTGGAGATCCGCACTTTCAAGCTGATGCAGGGACAGGTGCCGGGCACCGTGCGGGGGGAGTTCGCGGCCGTTCTTTATATGGACAAGACGCCCAAGTCCAGGTTAATCTTAGAAGAAGTGGGGAAGTGGAATCTGGGGCGGCCCAACGTCTTCCAGCCTTAGGGGGCGACGGGGTGCTCGGAATTCCTGCGCCGGCTGAAAGAGGGGTCGTAGGGTGGTAAAAGAGCTTTTTCTTGTGGGGGCTTTCGCCCTGGGCCTGGTGGTGGGAAGCTTCCTCAACGTGGTGATCTACCGCCTGCCTCGGGGGGAAGGTGTGGCGCTGGGAAGGTCGCGCTGCCCTTCCTGCGGGGAAACTTTACGCTGGTACGATCTGGTACCGGTCTTGAGCTTTTTGCTCCTGCGGGGGCGCTGCCGCTACTGCTCCGTTCCTATCTCCTGGCGCTACCCCCTGGTGGAGCTCTTGAGCGGCTGCCTGGCCCTGGCGGTGGCGGCCCGCTTCGGCTTAGGCCCCGAAGGGCTCAAGTACTACTTTCTGCTTTCGTGCCTGCTGGCCGCCTCTTTCATCGACGTGGAGTACTACATTATCCCCAACCGGCTGGTGCTGACCGCCTTTTTGATAGGTGTGCCTCTGGGGATCTGGGCTCGGGATGTGAGCCTTTCCTCGGCCCTGGTCGGCGCTTTGAGCTCCGGGGGCTTTCTTTTTTTCCTGGCGCTAGTGAGCCGAGGCGGGATGGGAGGAGGAGACATCAAGCTGGCAGCGGTTTCCGGCCTTTTCCTGGGCTGGCCGCTGGCGTTTTTAGGGACTTTCCTTGGCTGCCTCATAGCCGGCGTCTGGGGCATAATTCTCCTTCTCACGCGTCGCAAGGGGCGCAAAGACCATATTCCCTTCGGCCCCTTTCTCTCCTTGGGATTCTTAGTCGCCCTTTTCTGGGGGAGAGGGATCTGGCAGTGGTATGCTTCGCTGCTAGGGTTTTAAAGAGGCGCGAAGGCGGTTTCAGCCTGCTGGAGCTGGTGGTGGTTCTAGCTATATCCGCCATCCTGGTGAGCGGCCTGTTTCTCTCTTGGCGGCGGTGCTTGTCTCACCAGGTGCTCCAGACCAGTTCCGTGGAGCTCCTGCAGGAGGTGAGACTGGCCCAGGAGCAGGCTTTAAGCACTGGGGAAACCTGGGAGGTGCGCTTTTACCGGAAGGGAAAAGCGCACTTTTACGGGATATGGCGGGAGGGAGAAAGCGAGCCCTGGCGGGAGAAGGAACTCCCGCAATCGGTGGTTATCCACGCCACCTCCTTCCGCCGACAGGGCGATTACCGCTACGTGCGCTTTGCAGGGCGAAGCACCACCTTCGACGCGGGTACGGTGGTCCTGCGCAGCGGCAAAGACTACCGTTTCCTCGTGGTCTCTTCTAAGGGGCGAATCCGTCTCGATACCAAACCGCCGGGTGGCTGGCCGGAAAGCCCGGAGGAGTGGCAGCGCAAATGGCCCTTGTGAAGAAATTAAGCGCCGGGGAAAGATCCCCGGCGCTTGGACTTATTCTGGGCTTTAAGAGCACTACTCTGTTTCTATCTCGGGAGCGGGCAGGAAATCGGACTCTTTGGCAGCCAGTTCCTTAATTTCATCGATCCTCGCCAGCACCGCTTTTACTACCTCTTCGCCAAGGCTTTTCTGCTTTGCAATTTCCTCGAAGAGGGCCCTCTTGAAGGCTACGGGCGTGTCGGTTATGCAGGCGCGAGAGTCGATACGGGCGGTTTCGAAGGCCTTTAGAAGGTCGTTCTTGACCTCTTCTCCAACTTTTACTTTGAGAAGCTTGAGCTCTCCTCCGAAAGCGGTTTCGATCTTGCTCTCGACCGCGGACCCCTTGATCTTCTCTAGTCTGTAATCGTCGAGGAAAACCTCAACAGTGTATTCCATGTTTTTAACCTCCCTTTTTCAGGAATTTGGTTAGTCCAGATCGGGAAGGTCCACTTCGAGCTCTTCCTCTTTCCGCTGGACGTACCTTTCGTTGACGAAGGGATAGTTGAACTTCTTCCACCACTTCACGACTACCTTGAAGACCTCGGGCCTCATGATGACGACAGGCGGCTGGACTCCTTCTGCCACGAGCCCTCTGATCAGGGAACCCGAGAGCTTCTCCTTTTCTTTGGTGTGGTTGCAGTTCTCGCTGTAAGCCATCTCCTTGCAGACAGGGCAGTACCAGAACTCTCTCATGTTCTGGGGCCTGATCAGCAATCCTCCCTCGACCTCGTTCACGGGCTTATCGAAGCCGTAGCTGGGGATCCCCTTCAACCAGAGGATCTGGGTAGCGTAAGAGTCGTAGTACTCACCTACTGCGGCGTGGTCTCTTCCAAACATGTGGTGAGTGCAGCCCATGTTCTGGCGAATTATGCCGTGGAGCAAGCTCTCCAAGGGGTTACCATATCTCATGTCCCACAGAGTAAAGGTTACCATATGCCTCTCGGGTTTAATGTACCCGTACTTATTTACCGCCTCGTGAGCTTCCAGGATGGCCTCGTCGGGATAATCGCCCCTTCTCTTAACGCCGATTATGGCGTTCACCAGAATCCCATGGCAGGGCTCGACGTCACCGGTGTAGGCCGCGTTCTTCATAAGGTGCTCGTGCCCTACGTGGGGAACGTTTCTGGTCTGGTGGGCAATGGCCGTCCGCCAGCCCCTCTTCTCCATGACTTCCCTGCATTTTCTCGGCGGGAGCCAGAACCTATCGAAGGGCGGCTTGAAAATGGGCTCGTTGATGATGGTGTATTTCCCTGCGAGAATGATGGGCTGGTGAGACCTATAGATGACCCAACCGGGGTGCTTATCATCAAATTTCTCGCGGACCACCTCGGGGTTGGTTTCGGGGGAGCCGAAGGTCCTGTTTGCCAGCTCTTCCGGATCGATCTCGTAAATCTCTTCGATGTCGAGCATGGCAAAGGGCTTCCCTTTAAGCCTGAGGATGAGCCTATCTCCTTCGCTTACTCCAAGCTTTTTATAGTCTTCCCTCGAAATGTCGAAGAGAATGGGGTAGGGGAAGACCCATCCGGAAAGAAGTCTCCTCTTGGAAAGAACGCTTTCCAGCTCCGCACTAGTCATGGAACCCTCAACTGGGCTGAAGAATCCATAGCAGACGGACATTATCTCGCGATAGACGTTCCTGACCGGGACTCCCCTCTTATAGTGGAGGGTCGGCTTGATGTCGTAAAAGGCGCAGTACTTCGTGCAGGCAGCAAGATACTTCTTGGCGATGGTTCTGTCGGTAATAACCCGCTCAACGAGCTTTCCTCCATGAGGCATGGGCCTGTTAAAGTACAGTCCTGCCATTTTGCCACCTCCTAAGATTTTGAGAATGCTTACTTAGGATTGCCTTCCGGAGTTCCAAAAGTGCAGCGCCTGGTTCTGACGGTTCCTTCGGCTTTGAGGACGGAAGAAGAACGATTCCCTTTAAGGCAAAAGGGCGGTTTTTCCCTCTCTTTCCCTTTGCTTGCCCGGCGTATCTCCCTCCTTTAAAACTGCTTGTGATTACAAGAACGTTCACCCGCAAAAAGAAAGCGAAGCCAATGCTTCTACCACGAAGTTTATAGGGTTCTCTTAAAAGCTGTCAACCCGCGAAAATAGCCCTTTTTGCCCGTTTTAGGGCATTGTTACGGAAGTAACTACTCTTAGGCTTAACTTTCGAAGCTAGACGTGCATTGGAATCCTAGGAGCGGTGACCAGGTTTTCCTTGGTCGCCATGAAGAGGAGCAGGTCGGCCACCCGGCAGGAGTAGCCCCACTCGTTGTCGTACCAGCCCAGTACTTTTACCAGCACCTCGTCGATCACCATGGTGGAGAGGGCATCGAAGATGCAGGAGTGGGGGTTGCCGTTGAAGTCGCGGGAGACCAAGGGCTCCTCGCAATACTCGATGATTCCCCGCATAGCCCCCACGCTAGCCCGGCGGAAAAGCTCGTTGACCTCTTCTACCGTGGTGGGGCGGCTCACCTCTACCACCAGGTCGGTTAAGGAGACGTTAGGCGTGGGCACGCGCACGGCTATGCCGGTGATCTTTCCCTTGAGCTCGGGAAAGACCACAGTCACCAGCTTGGCGGCACCAGTGGTGGTGGGGACGATAGAAAGGGCAGCCGCCCGCGCCCGACGCAGATCCCGGTGGGGAAGGTCCAAGAGGTTCTGGTCGTTGGTGTAGGAGTGAACGGTAGTGAGCGCTCCTCGCACTATCCGCAGGTTCTCGTGCAGCACCTTCACCATGGGCGCCAGGCAGTTAGTGGTGCAGGAGGCGCAGGAGACGATGTGGTGCTTCTCCGGATCGTACCAGTCTTCGTTAACGCCCATGACGATGGTAACGTCCTCCCCCTTGGCAGGGGCGGTGATGATCACCTTGCGAGCTCCAGCCTCCAGGTGCCGGCGCGCGTCCTCTGCTTTGGTGAAGCGACCGGTGGCCTCCACAATAAACTCGGCTCCTACTTCCCGCCAGGGAATGTGCGCCGGGTCTTTTTCGGCGAAGACCCGCACCGGCCGCCCGTCCACTTCGAAGGCGTGCTCCTTCGCCTCCACCCGGCCGGGGAAGCGCCCGTGCACCGAGTCGTACTTCAAAAGGTGCGCCAGGGTCGCTGCATCGGTGAGGTCGTTGACGGCCACCACTTCTATGGCCGGGTGCCGGTAGACGGCGCGGAAGAAGGCCCGCCCTATCCGCCCGAAGCCGTTGATTCCCACTTTAATAGCCATAAGTCACTTCCCCTCCTCACGGACTCCCTCTTCTACAAACCATTCTATCTCGACCTCTAGCTTTTTACTGCCGTTTTCCTCTTCCAGCTTAACCTCCAGTAGAGCTCCGCCGGGAAGGCTAACGGTAGTGTTCCCCAGCTTAAGCTGCCCTGCCCGTACCTGGGCGGTGAGGTCTACCAGGAAGCCTACGAGCTCCTCCCTCCCTACGCTTTTCTTGAGCTTATACATGTAACCCTCACCCTCCCCCTCGGAATTTTCCTCCGTAGTTTTCCCTTTATCCTTTCGTCTTAAAGCTTCTCTTTTCCTCTTTTTTGGTAGAACGAGGAACGGTTGATTTCGGCTCAAGAGGCGAGGCATAATGGGGACATGAAGGAGCCCAGGTTTTTACGCTACGTCAAGCGGGCCATCGAAGACTACGAGATGATCGTGCCGGGAGACAAAATAGCCGTTGGGGTGTCAGGGGGCAAGGACAGCGTGGCGCTGCTGCGCATCCTGGCTCACCTGCGCGATTACTCCCATCTCTCCTTCTCCATGGTAGCCGTCATGGTCGACCCCGGCTGGAGGGAGGTGGATGTTGGCCCTCTGGCCGACTTCTGCAGTAGCTTTGATATTCCTTTTTATCTGGTAAGGCATCCTATAGCCCGGATAATCGCGGCCAAGGGAGAAAACAACCCCTGCTCTCTTTGCGCCAAGTTGCGGTCGGGCCTGCTTTACGGCAAGGCGGTTTCTCTAGGGTGCCGGCGGGTAGCGCTGGGGCATCATTTGGACGACGTGATCGAGACCTTCTTTTTGAATCTGGTGCACGCGGGATACCTGCGCACCTTCCGCCCGGCCGTTTTCCTGGAGCGGATGGGGATTCACCTCATCCGCCCCTTCAGCTATGTCCCCGAATCGGCGCTGGCTCATTTCGTGGCCAGAGAGGGCCTGCCGGTGCTGCCACCCCTTTGCCCCTACGCGGGCAAGACGCAGCGAGCGGCCATGAAGGAGATAGTCGAGTTCATCGCCCAGCGCTACCCCTACTTCCGGGAGCGCTTCCGCACCGCTTTGCAGAACGTGAGCCTCGCCGATCTCTGGAAGCAGCGGAGGCCGAAAGATGACCACGGTGAGCTGGGTTTGTAGCTACACCCCCAGGGAGCTTTTCCGGGCCCTGGGCTTTGGGGAGCGTCGTTTATGGGGTGTCGACCCCCGGGGGAGCGCTTTGCCTCACCTGGCGGCCAATCTCTGCGGCTACTCCCGGGCCTGCCTGGCCCAGGCTTCGGGGGAGGAAAGGCCGGAGGTGCTGGTGGTGGCTGGTTCCTGCCATGCCCTCATCCATCTCTATGCCGCCTTGCAGCTCGAGGGCTTGAAAAATCTCTTTTTCCTCCCTTTACCGCGCCTGGGTGCTTCAGAAGCCGAAGAGTTCTTTGCGGCGGTGCTTAGGCGTCTGGCGGAAGAGCTGGCGGCTGTCAGGGGGGGTAGAATGGACGAGGAGAGGTTGAAAGAGGAGCTGCGGGTGGGGGTGAGGGAGCGCCGGGAGAAGATCCGGCTTTTCCGGGAGCCGGTCTCCGGCTTTTCCCGCTACCTTTATCTGCGTGGGGAAGGGAAAGATTTGACACCCGCTCGCTCCGGTTTTCCTCGTTTGGCTTTAACCGGCAGCCCTCCCCCACCGCGCCTTCTACAGTTGGTGGAGGAGTGCGGGGGGTGTCTCGCCGTGGAGGATTGCTGCGGCGCCTACCGGGATCTATACTTCCCGGAAGTCGGGGAGGCGGAGGACCCTTTCCTTACTCTGGCTCGTCTCTACCTGCGGCGTCCTCCCTGCCCCCGGATGGTGGGGGATCGCGCGCGCAGGTTTAAGTACCTACAGGAGCTGATAAGAGATTTCCGGGTAGAGGGCATCGTCTACCATACGGTGAAGTTCTGCGATCACGCCCTTTACGAGTTGGCAGCGGTACGGCGGTGGGCGGAAAAAGAAGGAATACCCCTCCTCTGGGTGGAAACGGAATACGGTGAGCCGGGGGAGCAGGTTCGAGTCCGGCTGGCGGCCTTCGTGGAAATGCTGGCGGCGAGGCGGGAAAGCTTATGAACTTTTACGAGCATCTCAAAGCCCGAGTGGCGGAAGGGCTTAAACGCCACGCCCTTACCAACCCCTTGACCTACCGGGTGCTCAAAACCTTGGCGAGGCGCAGCTCTTTCCCGCTACGCTTCCAGCAAAAGCTCACCCTTTTCGCTTTGGAGGAGACGGAGCGGGCTTTCCGTCCGGGGAGCAATCCGGTGGTTTTCACCAGCGCCTTTTTCCCCACCGAGATCGTCCGGGCTTTGGGCTATGTGGTTTTCTCGCCGGAGGTGGCGGCGGCTTTGGCTTCCAGCCTGGGGTTGGCCCCTTCCTGCCTGCGGGAGGCCGAGGGTGCCTGGTACGGAAGGGACACCTGCTCCTTTCACCGCTGCGCGGCGGGGGCGCTGGAGTTGGGTCTTTTTCCTAAGCCAGATGCCTTTTGCGCTTCCACCCACCTCTGCGACGGTGCACCCCAGCTCTTCGCCAATTTGGCGCGGCGACTCCGCGTCCCCTTCTTTCTTCTGGACGTACCCCAGGAGGAAAGCCCGGAGGCGTTGGCATACGTTGGCCGGCAGCTGGAGCGCCTATACAGGCAGCTGGCCGAGTTGGGTGGGAGGAGACCGGAGGAGGAGGCGCTGGCTGAAGCGCTTGAGGCTTCAGAGCGCTTTCGTCAGGCCCTGCTGCGGATAGAGTCTTGCCGCAAGGGGAAGAGCTTTCCCTTGCCGCCCGACTTTTTCCTCAACAACCTGGTCTACCTCACCTTTGTGGGGCAGGGAAGCGGCGAGGCAGCTCGCATGCTGGAACTTCTGGCGGAGGAACTGGAAAGGCTCCCTTCTTCGCCAGGGAGGGTGCGTCTACTCTGGCTTCACCTCAAGCCCTACCACGACCCCTCCCTCATGGCGTGCCTGGCCCAGAGGGGGGCGACGCTGGCCAGCGAGGAGATGACCCACGTCTACTGGCCAGAGCTCGATCCGTCCCTGCCCTACAAGAGCCTGGCACGCAAGGTTCTAAGCCACTTCGCCCACGGCCCCGCCACCCGGCGGGCGGCCACCCTGCGGCGGTTGCTGGAAGGGCAAGCCTGCGATGGGGTGGTCTGTTTTGCCCACTGGGGTTGCCGGCAGAGCTCGGGGGCGGTGGAGATTTTACGGGAATGCTTTTCCCGCTGGGGCATACCCTTCTTGGTCTTGGAGGGAGACTGCGTGGACGGCGGCGCTGTCGGGAAGGGGCAGGCGCTCACGCGGTTGGAGGCTTTTCTGGAAATGTTAGGAGGTTAGGGTAGTATGCTGGTAGCAGGGATAGATGTGGGTTCTCTTTCGTCTGAGGCGGTTATTTTGGACGGGGAGAAGATTCTTAGCTACAGCATCCTGGCTACGGGGGCGAACAGCCGGCGGGCGGCCGAGCGGGCCCTGGAGGAGGCCCTGCGGGCCGGAAATATAAGCCGGGAAGAGATTGGCTACGTGGTGGCCACCGGCTACGGCCGGATAAATGTGCCCTTTGCCCACCGGCAGGTGACGGAGATCACCTGTCATGCCCGGGGGGCGGTTTACCTCGTGCCCGACACCCGGCTGGTGATCGACATCGGGGGGCAGGACTCCAAGGTGATAAAGGTTGGCCCCGGCGGGGTGGTGGAGGACTTCGTGATGAACGACAAATGTGCGGCAGGCACGGGACGTTTTCTAGAAGTCATGGCCCGAGCTTTGGAGACCGACCTGGAAGGGTTTTCGGAGCTGGCTTCCAGAGCCCGACGGGCGGCTACCATAAGCAGCATGTGCACCGTCTTTGCCGAGTCGGAAGTGGTGTCGCTCATCGGGCAGGGAGCGCCTCGGGAGGAGATCGCCTTGGGTCTTTGCGAGGCCATCGCCGAGCGGGTGGCGGCTATGGTGCACCGTCTGGGCAAGCCCCAGCCCACGGTTACCATGACGGGAGGCGTAGCCAAGAACCGAAGCGTGGTGCAGGCTCTTTCCCGCAGGCTGGGAGTGGAGGTGGTGGTGCCACCGGAGCCGCAGATAGTAGGGGCTTTGGGGGCGGCTCTCATCGCCCGCTCTTCTCTGGCTAGGGGTGTAGTGTAACCCATAGGAACCACCCTATCATGGTGAAGGCTAGGAGGAGCTTGATAAATGTGCCTCCCAGGAACCCCAAGAGGCTACCCCAGCCCACTTTCAGGGCGCGGTAAAGGTCGAAGCGGGAGGCCAGAAGCTCAGCCAGGAAAGAGCCTAGGAAGGGGCCGAGGATCACTCCCCACGGCCCCAGGAGCAGGATCCCGAAAAGGAGACCCAGCATGCCGCCCCATAAGGCCAGGCGGGATCCTCCCTGGCGGCTCACTCCCCAAGCGGTGGCCAAATAGTCTATGAGGAAAGAAAGGGCCACGGCAGCTACTTGACCCAAGACGAAGGCCCAGGTGAAGCCTTTGAAGCCGGTGAGTAGCCCGTAAAGCAAAATTCCCACGAAGACGAGGGGCACTCCCGGAAGCACCGGCAGGATTATTCCCACTATGCCGGCCAGAAAGAAAAGTCCGGCCAGGATCCACGCCAGGATTTCTACCAAGGGTTCGTCCCCCCGGAATTTTTTATTGAGCTTACCGAAGCTTAAGGTTAAGTGTCAACGTGCGGAGGCGAAAGGCATGCAGAGCGGCGTGTTGGTAGTAGAGCTTTTCCTTCCCGCCGCTTCCTCCTTGAAGGAGAGGCGGCAACGCCTGCGGCGGGTGGTGGAGAAGCTGCGCCAGCGCTTTAACGTGGCGGTGGCGGAGGTAGACGGACAGAACTCCTGGCAACGGGCTGTTTTGGCCATAGCCACGGTGGGTGGAGAGGAGTGGCGGCTGGAACTCGTGCTAGACCAGATATTGCGCTTTTTGGAGGGGTGTCCTGAAGTGATGGTAAGCGGCTACCGGAGGGAGCTTCACCCCCTGGGACACAAGGAAGACTCTCTCTTCCCTCGGGTTAAAGCGGGGCTTAACCATTTCATCTTGGTGACGGGAGGGGCGCGCAGCGGGAAGAGCCGCTTCGCCGAAAGCCTTTTGCGTGAGGAGCCGGAGGTCCTGTACCTGGCCACCGCCGTGATTACCGACGCCGAGATGGAGGAGCGTATTAAGGCCCACCGCTCCCGGCGCCCCCGCCATTGGCGTACCCTGGAGGAGCCGGAGGAGTTGCTCCGGGTTCTGGAACAAGTGCCTTCCGACCGGGCTTTGCTTCTGGACTGCCTGGGAATATGGGTTTCCAATCTTTTAGTGGCTGGGCGGGAGGCGAAGGAGATAGAGGAGCAGGCGAGGGAGCTGGTAGCGGCTTTGCGGCAGCGGGAGGGGCGGACGGTGGTGGTCACCAGCGAAGTGGGGATGGGCTTGGTTCCTACCAGCGCTTCGGGAAGGGTTTACCGCGACCTTCTGGGCAGTATCAACCAGATGCTGGCTCAGGCGGCCGATATGGCATATTTGGTTGTTTGTGGTTTACCAGTGCAAATAAAGCCTTGATTTCCATAAAGGTTTGGGCCGGGGCGAGGAGAAATTTTAAGGTAGGTCGGGAGGTGAGGGACTTGGCGGGCAAGCGGAGTCGTCCGATCAAGGTTTACCGGGAAGGAGATTTGCTGAGCGCTTTCGGCGCCGACCTTCTGGCGGGGCACGGTCTTTTTGTACCCAGCCTTTTGCTCCGCGCCTACAAGCGAATAGGCCTTTCCGACCTGGGCATGATGATCGTGCTCCAGCTCCTGTGCCTCCGGTTAGAAGAAGGAAAGCTTCATGTAAGGCCAGAGGACTTGGCCGAGTACCTCACGGCCGGGGTAGAAGAGATAGCTTCTGAGCTTGAGCGCCTGCAGGAGAAAAAAATACTAGGCCTAGCCGAGTATTACGTTGAGGGGCAGAAAATGGTAGGGTTTGACTTCCAGCCCTTTTTTGAAAAGCTGGCAGAAATATGGGCCTTAAGCCGCTCCAGCGAACTGGAGGCCATAAAGCAGGAGGGGAAGGAGGAAAGAGGGGGGCTTTTCGACGCCGAGTTCGGCCAGCTCTATTCCCTTTTCGAGCAGGAGTTTGGGCGGCCACTGAGCCCTCTGGAGGCGGAGCAGATCTTGAAGTGGCGGCAGGAGATGCCGCCGGAGTTGGTGCGGGAAGCCCTGCGTCGGGCCGTGCTCATGGGAAAGCGCAACTTTAAATACATCGGGAGCATCCTCTCCGAGTGGCGCAAGAACAACTTAAAAACTCTGGCCGAGGTGGAGGAGTACGACCGGCAGTTCGAGGCAGGGAGGCAGCGGCGCAAGAAGAAGGCGGAAAAGGAGACCGAGGGTAATCGGGACAAGAAAAGAGCTCTTATCAAGTCCCTTTACCTTTCCTAAGAGGTCGGTGGCGGAAAGATGGAGTGCAGTCAGTGTGGAGGGCGAGGGCTCATAGTCCGGGGGGACAAAGCGTATCTCTGCCCCACCTGCCGGCGGCGCAAGATAAAGGCGCGCATCTTAGCCCTCTCTAAGCTCACCCCTCAGATGCGGAAGTATACTTTCGACCGCTTCGACTTCCGCTTTTACTCCCCTTACCTCCGGGACGAAGAGAAGGGGATAACCTACTACGAATCGGCTCGGCGGGCGGTGGAGGCGGCCAAAGCCTTTGTTCGCGATTTTCTCTCCGGGAAGGCGGAGGAAGGGCTGATCTTCACCGGGGCCGTAGGCTCAGGAAAAACTTTCCTGGCCTGCTGCATAGCCAACGCGGTGCTGGACGCTGGGAGGGAAGTCCTTTTTCTGGTGGTACCCGATTTTCTGGATGAGATAAGAGCCAGCTATGACGAGGAAGGCGCCTTTTCGGAGCAGGAAATTCTCCTTACCGCCAAAACCGTTCCCCTCTTGATCTTGGACGACTTGGGGGCCTTCATCTACAGTGAGTGGGCGCGGCAGAAGATTTACTCCCTGCTCGATTATCGACTTAACCATCGTCTGCCGGTGGTGGTCACCACTAATGTTCGGCTCGAAGATCTGGGAGAATCTTTGGGGGAGCGCACCATTTCCAGACTCATAGCTCTCTGCCGCCCTTATCGCTTGCTGGTGGAGCACGACATCCGCATACTCCTGCGCCAGGAGAAGGAAGCCGACCGCAGGTTCTAGCACCGTTTAACAGAAGCCTTGAATAAAGAGCCACGTTCGTTGGTTAAAATCTTCCCTTGAGAAAGGGGGTTTGACATGCGGCGAACGTGGCTAGGGCTTTTGCTCGTGTTGACGACTGCTATTCTGGCCGGCGCGGGCAAAGCGGCCGCGAAGGAAATCTACACGGTGGCGGCAGGAGACACCCTGTGGCGCATAAGCCAGGCTTACGGGGTTACGGTGGAGGAGCTGATGGAGGAAAACGATCTCGACTCGCCGATCATTTTCCCCGGCGAGGTGCTGCGCATCCCCGAAAGCAGGGGGCTTAAAGTCATTTCCTCCCGCGACTTGGAGCTTTTGGCGCGGATCATCCATGCCGAGGCGCGGGGGGAAGAGTTCCTAGGGAAGGTGGCGGTGGGAGCGGTGGTGCTGAACCGCCTACGCCACCCCGCTTTCCCCAAAACCATACCGGAAGTAATCTTTCAGCGCACCAACGGGCTTTATGAGTTTACGCCGGTAGCCGACGGCTCCATTAACCTGGAGCCTGACGAAGAGGCCTACGCGGCCGCCCGCGAAGCCCTTAGAGGTCGAGATCCTACCGGCGGGGCCCTCTTCTTCTACAACCCGCGCACGGCTACGGACCGGTGGATACGCACTCTGCCGGTCACGGTGCGGATAGGTAACCACGTTTTCGCCACTGTAAAAAACTAGGGAGAGGGGTCCGGAAGGAAAAGCTTCCGGACCTTTCTTCTGTTTGAAGCAGGAAAAAAGGGGAACGGTAAAGAAAGCTTCGGTGGTTCGGGGATAAGACAGAGGGGGGAACGCGGAGGCATGCTGGAAGCCCTTTTTCGCCCGCAGAGCGTGGCAGTGGTGGGCGCTTCTCAAGATCGATCCAAAATAGGAAACATTATCCTACGCAACATTATAGCTTCAGGCTATCGGGGTAAGCTTTACCCCATCAATCCGCGTGCCGGGGAAATAGAGGGGCTGAAGGCTTTCCCGGCGGTTTCGGCCTTGGGTAAGGGAGCGGTCGACTTGGCGGTGGTGGCGGTACCCGCTCCTTCGGTTCTGGAGGTGGCGCGCGACTGCGGCGAGGCTGGAGTTAAAGCCCTGGTGGTGATCTCCGCCGGCTTTAAAGAGACGGGTAAGGAGGGCTTGGAAAGGGAAAAGGAGCTGGTAGCCATATGCCGGCAGTACGGCATGCGCCTCTTGGGCCCTAACTGCGTTGGAGTGATGGACACCCACACACCCCTTAACGCTTCTTTCGCCGCCGGCTTTCCGCATCGAGGAGAGATAGCCTTCATTTCCCAGAGCGGCGCCATGCTGGTGGCCATTTTGGACTGGAGCGTGCGGGAGGGGATCGGGTTTTCTCAGTTCGTGAGCATGGGAAACAAGGCTGACCTCGACGAGACCGACCTCATCGAGGCGGCGGCCAGAGACCCCCACACCAAGGTGATCCTCTGTTACCTGGAGGATATACGGGAGGGACAGCGTTTTTTGGAGGTGGCGGAGAGGGTCACCCGGGAGAAACCGGTGGTGGTCTTGAAGTCGGGTGTGAGCGAGGCGGGAGCCAAGGCGGCTTCCTCCCACACCGGCGCTCTGGCGGGCTCCAACATAGCTTACGACGCCGCCTTCCGGCAGGCAGGGGTCATTCGGGTCACCACCATGCGGGAGCTTTTCGACCTGGCGGTAGTCTTCGCTCGCCAACCCGTCCCCCGGGGCAGGAGGGTGGCGGTGGTCACCAACGCTGGCGGTCCGGGCATAGTGACGGCGGACAGTGTGGAGCGGCAGGGCCTGGAGATGGCTCGCTTCAGCCGTGAAACGGCGGAGGAACTCAGGAGCCGACTTCCTCGGGAAGCCAGCATCTTCAACCCGGTGGATGTGCTGGGGGACGCCCGGGTCGATCGCTTCCAGGTGGCCATAGAGAAGGTGCTGGCGGACGAGAACGTGGACGGGGTGCTGGTTCTCACCTGCCCCACGGCGGTTTCCGACCCCGAGGGCGTGGCCAAGGTGATGGCAGAACTCCACGCCCGTTTCCCCCATAAACCCATGTTGGGAGTGTTCATGGGGGGAGAGACCATGGCCGGTGGGGTGGAGGTGTTGAACCGGGCGGGCATTCCCTGCTTCACCTTCCCGGAGTTGGCGGTGGGAGCTCTGGCAGGATTGGTGCGCTACGGCGCCATCCAGGCGCGCCCGCCCAAAGAAGAGGTGCCTGCTTACCCTGATGTCCGCCCTGGGGAGGTAAGGCGCATTCTGGAGCGAGCGCGACAGGAGCGGCGGCGCGCGCTTCTTTCGAGCGAAGGGGCAGCGGTGGCTTCCGCCTACGGTATTCCGGTAGCGCCTATCAAGCTGGCCCAGCGGGCGGCGGAGGCCGTAACCATAGCGGCGGAGTACGGTTACCCGGTGGTGCTCAAGGTAGCCTCACCCGACATCTTGCACAAAACTGATATCGGCGGCGTGCGCATGGGCCTTAAAACTCCCGAGGAAATCCGGCAAGCTTTCTGGGACGTTATGGAGAGTGCGACGCGGCACTTTCCGCGGGCCAACCTTTACGGAGTAGAGGTGCAGAAGATGTACCCCAAAGGGGTGGAGCTCATCGTGGGCATGACGCGCGACTTACAGTTCGGCCCGCTCCTCGCCTTCGGACTGGGTGGAATCTACGTCAATCTTCTCAAGGACGTGGCCTTCCGCCTCTCCTGGGGGCTGGGACTGCGGGAGGTAGAGGCTATGATCCGGGAAACCAAAGCTTACGATCTCCTTCGGGGGTTCCGCGGGGAGAAGCCCTGCGACTTGAAAGCGGTGGTGGATGTGGTGGGGAGGGTGGCCCGCTTGGTCACCGACTTTCCCGAAATCGTAGAGCTGGACATCAATCCCGTCTTCGCCTACCCTGAGGGCGCGGTGGCGGTGGACGTCAAAATAACCATCGGTTGAGAGGTGAAGTGAAGTGGGTAAGCTTTACTTTGTGGGAGCGGCCGGAAGCGGCAAGACGGCGGTGGCCTTGGGTTTAGCCTTGCATTTGCGCGACCGGGGAGTGGCAGTGCGCTACTTCAAGCCGGTAGGTAACCCTCCAGGCGCGGCGGGAACGGGGGGAGACCGGGATGCCTCCCTGATGCAGGCGGTTTTGGCCCTTCCTTTTTCTCCTGAGGAACTGGCTCCTCTCACGCTGGGAAATTATTATCTCTCTACCTACCGCGACCACCAGGCTTGCCGTCGGCTGGTGGAGGCGGCCTACGCCAAGGTTTCAGACGGGGCGGAAGCCCTGCTCATTGACGGGGCGGCACGCCCCTGGGCCATGGCGGCTCTGGGACTAGACGCCTTTTCCCTGGCTAGGGAGTGGAAGGCTACCCTGGTTTACGTCCTGCGCCCGGTGAGCGACCGCAGTCTGGACGAAGCGCTCTTCCTAGCTGGCTGCGCTCGGGAAATGGGGGTAAAGGTGGCCGGCGTGATCTTCAACGACGTTCCCCGCGTCCTCCTGGCCAAGGCGGACGGCCTTTACCGGGAAATTTTAGCCGATAGGGGACTGGAGACCCTGGGGGTTATCCCCCATCAGGTGGAGCTGAGCGCTCCCACGGTGGCCGAGTTCTACGAGGTTCTGGGGGGAGAGATCTTAACCGGGGAGGATAAGCTGGGCAACGTGGTAGAGGATGTGCTGGTGGGGGCCATGACTCTGGAGAGCGCTCTGGCCTACTTCCGGCGCTCGGCCAACAAGGTGGTGATCACCGGCGGAGACCGGACGGAGATCGCCCTGGCTGCTCTGGAAACGGATATAGCGGCGCTCATCTTAACCGGCGGCATCTACCCCGACATGAAGGTAATCGTGCGGGCGGCGGAAAAGGGGGTGCCAGTCATCCTGGTCCACCACGACACCTACACGGTGATCAACCGCCTGGCCGAGGTGAGCCGTGTCATTCGGCCGGGCGACGAGAGGGCCATTTCCTTGGCCAAGGAGGTGGTGGCGGCTCATTGTGCCCTTGACCGGCTGGTGTCCCTAGCTATCGAGGCGCACGAGGCTTAAAGGAGTAACCACTACGCCGAAAACACTGGGGCCGGCGTGGGCGGCCACCACTGCCCCCACCCGCCCCTCGACTATTCGGCTTCCCGCCGGGAGGCTTCCTTTCAGCAGGGAGCGGAGCTCAGGGATGGGTTCAGGGTCGGCGGCGTGAAGCAGTTGGCAGAGAACCGGCTTCCCGGCGGCGGCTGCGCAGGCGGCTTCGGCCATCCGCCGCAGGAGCGCCTTTCTCCCCCTGACTTTCTCGTGGGGGCAAATGATCCCCTCTTCGAAGGTGAGGAGGGGCTTTATATTGAGCAGAGTGCCTACCAAGGCTTGGGCTTTACCTATGCGCCCGCCCCGCTGCAAGTAATCGAGGGAGGAAACGGAGAAAAAGGCGCGGGTCTGCGTCAGGCACTCTTCTGCCAGCCGGGCCACTTCCTCGTGCGGCCTTCCTTCCCGAGCCAGACGGGCGGCCGTCTCCACCCCTATCCCCAGTGCCCGGGCTACCAGGCGCGAATCGACGACCGTCACCTTGGCTTCGGGTACCAGTTGGCAGGCGGCTTGGGCGGAGCGCACGGTGCCGCTTAGCCCTCCGGAGATGTGAATGGAGACGATGCTCTTGCCGGCTAGGGAGAGGGTTCGGTACACGGAGGCGAAATCCGCGGGAGGGGGCTGGGAGGTACGGGCCATCTCTCCTGCCAATAGCCGCCGGTAAAAATCCTCTAGAGCGATCTCCTCCCGGTCGCGGTAAACTTCTTCACCGAAGATTATCCTTAAAGGAACCACGGTTATCTCTAACTCTCGGATCAGTTCCTCCGGCAGATCGGCCGTACTGTCGGTCACCACGGCTACCTGTCCCATCTAGCTCACCTCATTCGAAAAGCAAGAGCAAAGGATAATAGGGTTGGCCGCCATACTGGACTTCTATCTCCAACTGGGGGAAGGTGGCGGCCAGGCGAGAGGCCAGAACCTCCGCTTCTTCGCGGCATAGCTCCTTTCCCCAGAAGAGGGTAAGGATTTCCCGGCCCTCGGCTAGAAGCGTTACTGTCTTCAGCACCACTCCTTCCAGCTCCGGCCCGACCGCCAGGAGCCTGTCCTGCTCCAGGGCCAAGAAGTCCCCTTCCCGAATCTCCTTCCCTTCCAGGCGGGTGCTGCGCACTGCTCGGGTAATACAGGCGGTGGTCACTCTGCTGGCGGCTTCCTCCATGTTCCGGTAATTGTCCCCCAGGTCTTTGTTTTGGTCGAAGGCCAGGAGGGCGCGCAGCCCCTGGGGCTGGCTGGTAGTGGGGATAACCCTCACTTCCCGATCGACCAGTTCTCTGGCCAATTCGGCGGTTAGGACGATGTTGGGGTGGTTGGGAAGAAGGAGGATGCTTTCTGCCTCGACGGCCAAAATCGCCTTGACCAAATCCTCAGCGCTGGGGTTCATGGTGGCTCCTCCTTCGACTAGCGTTGCTCCCAACTGGCGGAAGAGGGTGGCGAAACCCTCTCCCTGCACCACCGCCACTACTCCCGTTCGGGCACGCTCACCCACCTGCTGGCGCATGTTGTCTATTTTGATGTCGTGAAGGCTCCCTCGCCTGAGGGCCTCTTCTAGCACCAGCCCCGGGTGATCGGTATGAATGTGCACCTTGAGCAGCCGTTGATCGCCCACCACCAGAAGCGATTCGCCCAGGGGAGCTAAAGCTCGCTTCAGTTCTTCGGCATCAAGCTTTTCCCCTCGCAGGACGAACTCGGTGCAGTAGGTGGAAGACAGGTGGCTGCCGGCAAGGCTAGGAAATTTCCGCTCCGGCGAAGGGATGGGGGAGGAGGGAGCTTCTACTCCCCGCCGCATTCCCTCTAAAATGGCGGCAAAGCCCCGACCGCCAGCGTCGACTACGCCGGCCTCCCGAAGCAGAGGCAAGAGTTTTGGGGTCTCGGCCACGGTGGCGGCGGCAACTCTTAAACTCCCCACCAGCAGGCGCAGGAGGTTGCGGCTCCTCTGGGCCACTTCTTCGGCTTCCCTGGCCGCTTCCCGCACTACGGTGAGAATCGTTCCCTCGGCCGGCCGGTCCACTGCCTGGTAAGCCAGGCGGGCACCCAAGTCCAGGGCTTGGGCTATGTCCCCCACTGTGGCTGTCTCCTTTCCTGCCAGGGCTTGAGCAAATCCTCTCATCACCTGGGAGAGGATCACCCCGGAATTGCCTCGCGCTCCCAGAAGCGCTCCCTCGGCCGCCCGGCCGGCCACCTCGCCGATGGCCGAAGGAGGAGGCTGGCCTATGGCGGCCACGGCCGCCGCCAGGGTGGCGCACATGTTAGAACCCGTGTCCCCGTCCGGCACGGGAAACACATTGAGGCGGTCAATCTCTTCGCGGTGCCTTTCCAGCCAGGCCAGAGCCTGGCGCAGAAGGGAGGCGAAGAGGGGGCCGTCTATCCTTTCTACCAGCATGATCCACGCTCCCTTCTTTCTCTTGATCTGATGGTGCTTTCTCCGGCGGAGGTGTAATCGGCTGTTGGTGCAGGTTGCAGGTAGCGGTGGGCACCCGAAGGTGGTAGTCCTCCACGCAGGAGGGTACCTGGTAAGGGCGCTTTATCATGACCTTGGTCACCTTTTCCGGGCAGTGCTCGGTGGCTAAAAGTCCCG
Organism: Ammonifex thiophilus; assembly: GCF_003368535.1. GTDB lineage: Bacteria > Bacillota > Desulfotomaculia > Desulfotomaculales > Ammonificaceae > Ammonifex > Ammonifex thiophilus. The sequence continues at coordinate 4,373 of NZ_QSLN01000006.1, read as the reverse complement.
TGGCGGCGCATAGTTCTACCAGCACCCGGGTGTCATCCACCTGGGAAGGCACTGTGCCCTCGGCGAAGATGTCGGTCACCAGGTCTTCCGGCGGGGTTAAGGGGCCGGGTAAAAGTCCCGACTTCCCGTCCACCGTGGCGGTCACAATGCCGGGCGGGCGGGGGAAGTCGCGCGGAGGCGTATCGCGTAAAGCTTCAGCCATGATCTTGCGCCAAATGGTGGCCGGCTTGCCACCGCCATACTCTCCCTTCATGGCCCGAGGCCGATCGTACCCCATCCAAACTACCCCCACGAGCTGGGGTGTGTAGCCACAAAACCAGGCGTCTTTGCACTCATCGGTCGTCCCCGTCTTGCCGGCTACCGGCCACCCCCCCAGGCGGGCGTTCTGCCCCGTTCCCTTTTCCACTGCCGAGCGCAGCATATCGGTGACCAGGTAGGCGGTGGTGGGCTTCATCACCTGTACTGGACGGACCTGGTGCTCTTCCAATACCGCTCCCGCTCGCGTCTCCACCCGCAGGATGGCGGTGGCCGGAGCAAGTCTTCCCTGGTTGGCCAGAGCGGCATAGGCTTGGGCCATTTGTAGCGGGGTGACTCCCTCATCCAATCCTCCCAGGGCGATCCCCAACCTCTCTCTGCGGGGGTCTATCTTTATCCCCAAACGGGAGACAAACTCCGCTGCTTTCTCCATTCCTACCTTGTCGAGCAACTGCACTGCTATGGTATTCACCGAGTAGGTGAGGGCTGTGCGCAGGGTAATAAGCCCCCGGTAACGACCGTCGTAGTTGCGCGGTTCGTAGGAGCCAAAGCGCACCGGTATATCGTCGAGGACGGTGGCTGGGGCGTAGCCTAGGTATTCTACGGCCGGGGCGTAAGCTATGAGGGGCTTGAAAGCAGATCCCGGCTGGCGGCGGGCGTGAACTGCGCGGTTAAAGCCCTGTCTCACCGAGGGCTGCCCCCTCCCCCCCACCAGAGCCAGGATCGAGCCGGTTTGCGGCTCGATTATCACCACCGCTGCTTGGGGCTGGAGCACCCCCTGCTCATCGCGCACCGAAGAGGGGAAGTTCTGAGGGTCGTTGAGCACCCTCTCGGCTATTTCCTGGATCCGCGAGTCTAAGGTGGTATAGACGCGCAGACCTTCCCGGAAAACCCGGTCGGCACCGTACCTGGCCACCAACTGTTCCGTCACATAATCCACGAAGTAGGCGCCGGGAGCTCCACTACCGTTAAAGCCTGGGTTGAGTTTAAGCGGCTTCTCTTTTAAGGCCTGGGCCTTGACGGGGTCAAGAAATCCCCAGCGCACCATAGCGTCGAGCACCACATTGCGGCGATCTAAAGCGGCTTTAGGGTTCTCGAAAGGAGAGTAAGCGGAGGGAGCTTGGACCAGACCGGCCAAAAGAGCGCCTTCCTCCAAGGTGAGTTGAGAAACGTCTTTGTTAAAGTAGGTGCGGGCGGCCGCCTGGATGCCGTAGGCTCCAGCTCCAAAGTAGACGTGGTTGAGGTAAAACTCCAGAATCTCCTGTTTGCGGTAGTGGCGCTCGATGGCCAGCGCCAAGATGGCCTCCTGAATCTTGCGTTTCCAGGTTCTTTCCTGGGAGAGGAAGCAGTTACGGGCTAGCTGCTGGGTAATCGTGCTGCCCCCTTCGTAGATCCCCTTCTTGGTAAGATTGTTCCAGAGCGCCCGCAGGACGCCCCGGAAGTCTATTCCTATGTGCTCGTAGAAGCGGGCGTCTTCCACGGCCAGAAAGGCGTTTTGCACCTCTAGGGGCACCTCTCCCAGCTTGACCGGTACCCGGTACTGCGTTCCCACTTCGGCTATGAGCTTTCCTTGGCTGTCGTAAAGGAGGGTGGAGGAGCTGCCGCTGAGCTTTCGGGGGTCGAAAGAGGGTAGATCCCTAAGACTATAAAGGAACGCTCCTGCCCCACCGGCCATCAGGAAAAGCCCGAGCAGAGAAACGAGCAGGAGAAACAGGCGGAAAAAGCTTAATCTTTTCTTGCGGCGTCGCGACATGCTATCCTTCTATAACCTTTTCTCCGCGCGCTTATTTGGCTTAAATTATACCATAAGCGGGATTAAGCGCAGTCGACCTAAGGGGGAAGGAGATTGAAGAGCGTAGCCGAGCAGTTGAAACTGATCAAGCGTGGAGTGGCGGAAATCATCACAGAGGAAGAGCTCGTGCGCAAACTCGAGCGCTCCTTAGCCACCGGGGTACCGCTCAACGTCAAGCTGGGGCTTGATCCTACCGCTCCCGACATACACCTTGGGCATACGGTGGTGTTACAGAAGCTGCGCCACTTCCAGGAACTAGGGCACCGGGCCATAATCGTCTTGGGCGATTTCACGGCCCGCATTGGCGACCCCACCGGCAAGTTGGAGACGCGCAAGCAACTGAGCGAAGAAGAAGTGCTGGCCAATGCACGCACCTACAAGGAGCAGATTTTCAAAGTACTGGACCCGGAGAAGACGGAGATCGTTTTCAACAGCGCCTGGCTGGCACCCCTTACCTTCGCCGAGGTTATCAAGTTGGCGGCGCACTACACGGTGGCTCGGATGCTGGAGCGAGAGGATTTCAACAAACGCTTCCGAGCGGGCCTTCCCATCTCCATCCACGAGTTCTTCTATCCCCTAATGCAGGGTTACGACTCGGTGGTCCTGCGGGCCGATGTGGAGCTGGGGGGAACGGATCAGCGCTTCAACTTGCTCATGGGACGCACTCTGCAGGAAGCTTACGGGCAGGAACCACAGGTAGCCGTTATGACTCCCATACTGGAAGGGCTGGACGGAGTACAGAAGATGTCTAAGAGTCTGGGGAACTACGTGGGAATCACCGAACCGCCGGAGGAGATGTACGGCAAGCTCATGTCCTTGCCGGACAAGCTCATCACCCGCTACCTGCGCTTGGTGACCGATGTTCCTGAGGAGGAGATCGACCGTATAGAGCGGGAGATGAGGGAGGGGAAACTTAATCCGCGCGATGCCAAGATGCTCCTGGCCCGTACGGTGGTCAAGCGCTTCCACTCGGAAGAGGCCGCGGTCAAGGCGGAGGAAGAGTTCGTTCGGGTCTTTCAGCGTCGTGAGCTACCTAGCGGAATTCCCGAATTTCCTCTTCCTCCGGAGCTGAGGGAAGGGAAGCCCATCCCCCTCTTTCGGCTTCTCTTCTTGAGCGGATTGGTATCGAGCTTAAGTGAAGCCCGGCGCCTTATAAGCCAGGGCGGAGTGCGGGTGGACGAAGAGAGAATAACCGACCCGCAGGTTCCCGTTGTGCCCCGGCCGGGCATGGTGCTAAGAGCTGGAAAGCGGCGCTTTGTGCGCCTGGTCTGAATAGACTTTTATGAAAGGATCGTGGCTTGAGGGTGGCGGCTTTTGTTTCCGGGGAGGAGGCCCCGTTACTGGTCGTGGATGGCCCTTTTCCTGCTCCTGGTGGGGGCAGGGGTGGTTATCTTTTCTTCACTGGAGCGCAACCTTTTCCCCACCATCGCCGCTCTAGCCGAGGCCAAGGCGACCCAGACGGCGGTGGAGCGGGTGAACCGGGCCATCCGCGAAAAGATCGCGGCGGAGAACCTCAAGTATCAGGATTTCGTCACCGTACACAAGGATAACAGCGGCCGGGTGGCTCTGGTGCAGGCGGATGCCGTGCGCGTTTCGGCCTTGGCTGCCGACCTGGCGGTTACGGTGGAGGAAGCTTTGGCTCAGCTGCAAGAAGAGACCTTCTATATCCCCTTAGGGCAAGTGTTAGGGAGCCAGCTCCTGGCCAGTTACGGACCCCGGATAGAAGTGCGCATCCTGCCGGTGGGCACGGTGAAGGTGCAGGTGTTGGACCAATTGGAAACGGCTGGGATTAACCAGACTCGCCACCGGCTCTTGCTGCATCTGGACGCTCAGGTTCGGGTGGTGGTGCCCCTGCAACAGCGCGATATTCAGGTAGCGGCTGACGTTCCTCTAGTCGAGGGCATCGTCGTGGGCAACGTCCCCCATACCCTGCTCACAGGAGGCGGCGTAATTTCTATTCCTGTGGAGGAGAAGCGCTAAGAAGCCATTCTTTCACCGGCTGGCGCTCTTTAACGGAGGTTTAACCTGAGCCTCCCCTTCGTTGACAGGGATACCGGGCCCGTGCTATATATAAAATTGCCCGGCGGCACCGAGAAGGATCGTGCAAGAGGTCCTTGACAGGGAACCCGGGCAGATGCTAAGATAGGCGTTGCGTGTGGTGAGCGACCGATCTTTGAAAACTGGATAGTGGTGGTTGAGGAGAGGAAGCAGGGGGTTAGGATCGGCCTTCTGTTAGGAAGCGTTTAAGCTTTTAACGGAGGGTTTGATCCTGGCTCAGGACGAACGCTGGCGGCGTGCCTAACACATGCAAGTCGAGCGGGCTTGT
>NZ_QSLN01000069.1 GCF_003368535.1 Ammonifex thiophilus | reverse complement strand
AAAGCGAGCCACCTCGCAGGGAGGGATCTACCTTCTCTACGTTGGGGAAGGCGTTCTTACCGGTATAGGGAGGCGAGGTGTAGCGCCAGGCGGTGTAGGTGCCCGAGTTGCCGTGGTTGTCGCTCCAGCTTCCCTGGATCTGCCGGTGGTCGCCGGATACACTGGCCGTTATCGAGGCCTGGTAGCCCTCGGTGGTGGAGCAGCTGAGCCGGACCGTCCCGCTGGCGTAGCTGCCGCTGCAGGTCCCTGAAAAGTAGGCGGAAGCAAAGTTGCCGTGAAGCTCGCTCCCCGTCTGGTAAAAGGTGATCCATCCCCCGTAAGAATTGCCTCGCGCCGGTCCGCTTTCGACGTAAGCCTCGGTCCGCCAGAGTCCGGTCAGGGT
>NZ_QSLN01000068.1 GCF_003368535.1 Ammonifex thiophilus | reverse complement strand
ATTTCTGACCTTTTAGATTATCTCCGCAATAATCTTATCATTGCTCATCTTTGTGGCTTCGACATTTCTAAACCTCTTCCTTCTTATTGGACTTTTCGCCGTTTTATTAATGACTTCTCTCATGATTATTTGACCTCTATTTTTCAAAATCAGGTCAATATCCTCAAAAATATGGGTATTATCTCCGGTGAGTTTATTTCCATGGACTCTACCCCTATTAAAGCTAACACTAAGTTAAATAACCCTAAGTCTTTTTCTAAAAATAAATTCTCTAAAGATAATCAGCCTAACTCTGATAAGGATTGTAAATTAGGCGTTTATTCTGCTTCTAATGATTCTTCTAATAAACGCTATAAGTTTTATTGGGGCTATAAAAATCACATTATTGTTGATG
>NZ_QSLN01000067.1 GCF_003368535.1 Ammonifex thiophilus | reverse complement strand
TCGTACTCGTAGGAGAGGGTGACCCCTCCGGGACGCAGCTCTTTTACCATCCGGCCCCGGGAGTCGTACTCGAAGCGCCAGACCCTGCCAGCCGGGTCTTTGACCTCAAGCAGGTTGTCGTTGCCGTCGTAGGCGAAGGTGAAGGTGCGCCCCGCCGCGTCCGTGAGGGATACGAGCCTGCCGGCGGCATCGTAGGAGTAGCGGGTGGTCTCCCCGGCGGGATCGGTGACGGAGCCTACCAGCCCACCCTCGTAGGTGTAGGTTATTTTCCTCCCCCCGGGCAGGGTTTTGCTCTTCAGAAGGCCGTCCGGGTAGTACTCGTAGACGGTCTCGTTGCCCAGGGGGTCGATCTCCTTTATGAGCCGGTTCTGGGAGTCGTAGCAGTAGCGGGTGGTAGCA
>NZ_QSLN01000066.1 GCF_003368535.1 Ammonifex thiophilus | reverse complement strand
ACTCTTCACCTTGGCAGCGGCGTCTTCGATCAGCTCCTTGATTTCCTTGGCCGCGACGCCGGCGCGCTGCGCGAGCGTGCGTACTTCGCTGGCGACCACGGCAAAACCACGGCCCTGCTCGCCCGCGCGCGCGGCTTCCACCGCAGCGTTCAGCGCCAGGATGTTGGTCTGGAACGCGATGCCGTCGATAACGGTGGAGATTTCCGAGATGCGTGCCGAGGACTGATCGATCTCACCCATCACCGAGGCCATCTGCGCCATCGCCTGCTCGGTCTCGCGTACGGCGGCACCGGCGGCATGCGCTTCGCTGTCGGCCTGACGCGCCAGCTCGGCGTTCTGGCGCACGGTGGAGGTCAGCTCCTCCATCGACGCGGCAGCTTCCTCCAGGTTGGCCGCCTGCTG
>NZ_QSLN01000065.1 GCF_003368535.1 Ammonifex thiophilus | reverse complement strand
ATACCTTGGGAGTGACGGGGCGGAGTGGGCCAAGCAGGGGGTAGATTACTTCCCTGGGGCGGTACACGTTTTGGACCCTTACCATTTGAACCGGCGGCTTATAGAGGCTTTTTGGCACGATGAGGAGGCCTATAGTGGGATCAGGCAGGCCATTTATCTGGGGGACTGGGGGAAGGTAGAAGAGATTTTGGGAGGAGCAGCAAGGAGAGTTCGCGGGGCTAAGAGGAGGAGAATAGAGAAGCTCTGGCAGTATCTCAAGGAGAACTGGTCGGGAATAGTTAGCTCTTCTGTTGCGGAGCATCTGGGGGCCATAGAGGGGCAGGTACAGCACAACGTGGCGCGGCGGATGAAGCGGTTGGGAGCCAGCTGGACGGAGGCAGGAGCAGACAGGATGGCGCGGGTTTTGGCT
>NZ_QSLN01000064.1 GCF_003368535.1 Ammonifex thiophilus | reverse complement strand
CCCAGTGCTTGAATAAACTCGCGAACTTCCGGCCGCGATCAACGAGACCAAGGTATAATTCTCTTCGCGGCTCACGACAATTCCATTGCTTTGTTGGAGATTGAATTGATGGATAAGATTTCGCTCAAGTTTGAAGAGGGCCTGTTGCTGCCGGGAACTTACATCATAAGCAAGGAAGACTTCATTGCGGAGTTCTGTAGCAGTCCCGAGAAGACCTTCGGCCATTATCAAGAGATGGCTCGCTCGAAATTCCTCAAGCCATTCCTGGATATTTACGAATGGGCCGAGGAGGCTGGGGCAACGTCAATTGTCGTCGGAGGGTCATTCGTATCGCGCAAAAATGATCCCAATGACCTGGATGTAGTGATCTTTTTCGCCACATCTTCGCAGGTCCCACACGGCCGGGAACG
>NZ_QSLN01000063.1 GCF_003368535.1 Ammonifex thiophilus | reverse complement strand
GCTCTACTGCTTCTTCTAAGACCTGTGCCTTGACCAGAGGGTCAACCCGCGTATGTGGCCCGTAACCTACCAGCCGGTCCACTAAGTGAGCCCGCTCCCCAGTCTCTCTGTGCCTGTAGTAGGTCCGTTTGTAGCTAACCAGACCGAAAAGGGTAAGCACTTCCTTGGGATCGTCCCGCCGCTCTACCTGCCAGCCAGGCCGCTTTTCCCGGTGCTCCCGAAGATAGGCGTCTTTCGCCTCTAAAACTTCCCTCAAAACCTCCTGTCCCAGGTTATTAAGCTCCTGCCAGAGCTTCTCCTCGAAGCTTAAAAAGTCGATCCCTTCCTCCAGAACCTTTAACGTCAGCTCCGCTACCCTCTGGAACTTCTCCCAAATCTGCTTTATAATCTGCATAGAGACCTCACCCTCCTGAGTGGTTGGATTGTCAACT
>NZ_QSLN01000062.1 GCF_003368535.1 Ammonifex thiophilus | reverse complement strand
AAGTAGTATATCCCACCTTCTTGCCTGCCAGAGCCAGCAAATGGGCCAGACAGCGCACCACCGTGGTTTTGCCATTAGTACCGGTAACCGCAAAGAGGGGAAGCTTTTGCGAGGGCTGAAGATCTAACCGTGTTATAATCCAATCTGCTATCTCCTTACCTCTCTTTCCGTTCAGATGCATCCGCAATCCGGGAGCAGCATTGATTTCCAGTATACCCTGCTGTTGATCAGCAGGCATGGGGGAATGCAAATCTTCAGCCAGAAAATCCACCCCACAGACATTCAGTCCACTGAGGCGAGCTGCCAGTTCCAGCTGTTTTTTTAATTCAGGGCCAACTTCTTCCGTAACGTCAACAGCTTCTCCGCCACCGGATAGATTGGCCTGAAAGCGCAAGTTCACTTCAGCCCCGGCCGGCAATACCTGCTCCAGAGTATATCCC
>NZ_QSLN01000061.1 GCF_003368535.1 Ammonifex thiophilus | reverse complement strand
CCCCCCGGGCAGGGTTTTGCTCTTCAGAAGGCCGTCCGGGTAGTACTCGTAGACGGTCTCGTTGCCCAGGGGGTCGATCTCCTTTATGAGCCGGTTCTGGGAGTCGTAGCAGTAGCGGGTGGTAGCACCGGCGGGGTCGGTCCTGGAGATGAGGTTGCCCTGAGAGTCGTAGACGAAGGTGGTAGTGTGGCCGTAGGGGTCGGTTTCCGAGATGAGGAAGTTGCCGCTCCTGTCGTAGCGGCAGGTGGTGGTTTTGCCGGACGCATCGGTGCAGGAGGTCCTGAGTCCATCGTCATCGTAGGTGCAGGAGGCCAGAAGGCCCGCTTCGTCACGCACTTCCAGCTGCCGGTACCAGGCGTCGTGGGTGTAAGTCTTCATGTGGCCGCTGCGGTCGTACCACGGTACCGGCCGCCGGGTCTTCATAATAGGCGAAGCGGGTGACCCGGCCGGGCGTCCCGCCCTCCTGC
>NZ_QSLN01000060.1 GCF_003368535.1 Ammonifex thiophilus | reverse complement strand
CCCGAGGCTTATCGCAGCTTGCCACGGCCTTCATCGGCTCCTGGCGCCAAGGCATCCACCGTGCGCCCTTACTATCTTGACCTGAAACCTTAACCTGACACTATGCAGTTTTCAAAGAGCGAAGGAGCTTTTTCACCTGGTGGAGATGAGCGGATTTGAACCGCCGACCCCCTGCTTGCAAAGCAGGTGCTCTCCCGCTGAGCTACATCCCCACAAATTTTTATGGTGGGCCCAAGTGGATTCGAACCACTGACCTCACGCTTATCAGGCGTGCGCTCTTACCGACTGAGCTATGGGCCCGATCTCTCAAAACCGGACAGTGGTGGGAGGTGAAGGAAGCTAGAGGGTGCAAGAGGTGAAACTCCTTAGAAAGGAGGTGATCCAGCCGCACGTTCCCGTACGGCTACCTTGTTACGACTTCACCCCAGTCACCGGCCCCACCTTCGGCGGCTCCCTCCCTCTCGCGAGG
>NZ_QSLN01000005.1 GCF_003368535.1 Ammonifex thiophilus | reverse complement strand
GCCGGGGAGGGCGCAGGCGGAGCTGGAGAGGTCGACCGGGACCAGGACCTCGACGCAGCCGGGGGCGAGCTGCGGAGCGGTGTCCAGGTCCTCCCTGTAAACGAGCTGGCCCCTCACCAGGGGCACCTTAGCCACCTTGCCCAGGGCCTCTTGAGGCGGAGCTAAGCCCTCCGAAGCAGGCTTCGGCACCTTCACCACTTCCGTGTTCCTGCTGCTTATCTCCACCCCGGCGGGTATGACTTCCCTGACCTTCAAGGCCTCCACCGGCTGCGTGGCCTCGCCGTACTTCCTGTTGGCCGCCGCCACGATTACGACCGTGAAGAGGAGCGACAGGAGGAGCGAAACCACTAAGCCCACTTTCCGCGTGCGCGTCAACTAACAACCCCTCCTTCCCACGGACGCTAGGCAAATAGCCCCGGCTTCTCCGGCAGGTCCGGCCTCCACCCCCGCTCCAGGAGCTTCGCCTGCCTGTTTTCACTCTCCTTCTCCTTCCTACGAAAATGATCCCGCCCCGCACTTCCATCGTTTCGCCCTTCTCGATCTTTTCCATCATCGCAATCCCCCTTTTCCTCCGGGACCGGACGTCCCGGCAAGTGTTTTAAAAAGTCCCATAAAAACGCAAAAGCCGGGATCTTCTCCCGGCTTCCTTTCCTGCTTCCGCCCTAATGGAAAATAACTTCGCCTTTGCAATTAAAAGGTGTCAATCTGTTTGTCAATACGCGCTCTCCGAACCAAATCAGAAAGTTGGGACTGTCAAGGACTCCACGGTATTGAAAACGGCTTCAATCTGAGCCCCGCGCGGCCCGGAAAGCCTTGATTTTACTGAATTCTGTGCTATTCGAACCTCTTGCCCAGCAAACGCCACCACCAGGGGCGCTCTAGCACTTCTTTACCCGCCACCAAAGAAACCCGTCCCAGTTCTTGCCCCCGCCAGAGAAAAATTACTTCTCCTAGAGGGCTGCCTGGATAAACCGGGGCCTTTAGAGCTCGGGCTAGGCAGATCTGCTTCTCCACCGGCTCACCCGGGGGGAGCAGGACGGACAACCCTTCCCGCGCCACCAAGGGTACATCTCCTAGGCGCCCCTCTGCCACCGGCAGCCGCGTCCAGTACTCTCCCTTATCGCAAAGGTTAACCTCCTTAAGCTCCTTAGAACCCCAGGAAAGAAGCGCTACGGCATCCCGGTAGCGATTTTTGCTTTTCAACACCACCGCGACGAACTCCTGTTCCCCCGATCTGGCCGAAGCGATGAGGCACTGCCCTGCTGCTTGGGTGGTGCCCGTCTTCACTCCCGTTACCTGGGGATAGCCGCCGTGTAAAAGCCGGTTGGTATTACTGATGGGAAGCTCCCTCTGCGGCTTTTCCCAACGCACCACCGCTTGGCGGGTGGCTACCAAAGAAGCGAAGGTTGGGTTTTGCAGGGCGTAGCGGGTAAGCCGGGCCAAGTCCTTTGCCGTGCTCCAGTGCTCAGGATGAGAATAGCCGTTAGTGTTGACGAAGTGGGTATCCTCCAGCCCCAAAAGGAGCGCCTTGGCATTCATCCAGCGCACAAAGGTGTCATGATCCCCCGCTACTGCCTCGGCAATGGCCACCGTAGCGTCGTTGGCCGAGTGGATAAGGGCAGCTTTTATGAGTTCCCCCAGTCTTATCTGCTCGCCGGGGCGCAGGTCGATTACCGACCCCATGGAGATGGAAGCTGCGCGGCGGCTCACGGTGACCACCTCCTCCGGGTCGGCCATCTCCAAAGCCAAAATACAGGTCATGACCTTGGTAAGGCTCGCCGGAGCGCGGCGCTCAGTAGCGTTCTTCTCGTAGTAGAAAAGTCCACTCTGTCTTTCCATGAGCGCAGCCGCTTCTGCCGTCACTTCGGGCGGAGAAGCCCAAGCTTCCCGTACCATTCCTAAAAGCCAGAGGCCAAGAAGCAAAAACCAAACCTTCACTTTCATAGAGGCCCCAGCCCTCTTCCTCGCTCGGTGAGTTTCTAACACTCATATCTTTCCCCGAAAGTTCATAACTCTTAGCAGAGGAAAGGGTGGCGCGGGAGGTAAGAACTTCTCATGCGGGTGCTTTACCTAAACCTCCGGCGACTCAAAGAGGGTTTGCTTTTACTCGCAGGAGTGACATTTATAGGGGGTCTGGTAATCCTTGGCCTCCTGAAAGAACCCTGTGCTTCGCCGACCAGCACCTCCTCTTCCCCCATCATTTACCGGGTACGCACCGAGGAGAAGCTGGTGGCCCTTACCTTCGATATAAGCTGGGGGACGGAAACTCCCCCCAAGGTGCTCGACCTTTTAAGAAAAGAAAACGTTAAGTGCACCTTTTTCCTCTCCGGGCCCTGGGTAAAGAAGTATCCGGAGTTGGCTCGACGGATAGCCGAGGATGGACACGAAATTGCCAGCCATGGGCATCGCCATATAAACTTGAGCCCACTTCCACCGGAAGAGATAAAAGCGGAGATCAGCCGGGCCCACGAAGCCATAAAAGAGGTTACGGGGAAGACCCCTAAGCTCATCCGCACGCCCAACGGCGACTACAACGCCAAAGTGTTGAAGGTGGCTAAGGAAATGGGTTACACGTTAATCCAATGGGATGTGGACTCTCTCGACTGGAAAAACCCAGGGGTGAACACCATCATTACGCGTGTCCTCAAAAATGTGCGCCCGGGGAGCATAGTGCTGCTTCACGCCAGCGACACCTGCCAGCAGACCCACTTAGCCCTCCCTACCATCATCCAGGGGCTTAAAGAAAAAGGTTACCGCATGGTAACGGTATCGGAACTTTTGCAGCATGGCCCGGGAGTGGCCGAGTAAATAAAGGTTAAGACCCGGTCCGCCGTTCCCGCCAAAGCCTCACGGACCAGGTCTTGACCTTTATCGAGTGGTGGGTGACATGCGCCGGTTGATCTCTTCGATCTCGCTGGCAAAGGAGGAGAGAGGTTTGCCTTTGGCTATTCCGTCTTGCACATTCTTTATGCGCTTGTAGGTATCGGCATCGGTGGTCACCATCACTCGTGCTAGGCGCGGCTCGGCCTTCTTCAAGCGGGTGGCCACCTCCCGCTTGACCTCGTCGATACGGCCCTTTTCTAACCCCGCCTTCACATCCAGCCCCACATAAGCCGTGTTCCCCGCTATAACTACTGTAGCCTTGTTGACCCCGGGTACCCGAGCAGCCTCGTGAGCCAGATTGGTGGCTATACGGCTCAGTTCCCGCGGATCGGTGGGTAAGACCTTGGTTTCCGGGCGGGCCGGCGTGGGAGTGGCCGGCGGGGAAGGCGTGCGCCGTTCCGGGCAACCGCTAACCCCGAGCATACTCAGAAGCAGAACCACCACCAGAACTCCTAGCCCTAACCGTCGCCACCACAACTTTTAATCCCCCCTTTCTACGCTATCTTCGTTCAGTAGTATCTTCTAGTTTTCCGGAAGACATGCCTGGACTATTGTGGCAAGCCTCTTCTCTCTTGCTGCTCCGATCTGGCGCCCGCACCGTTAGGGCGCTTAACCAGGGTGGAGACATAGACCAAGTCTATCCCCAGGCGTTCAAACTCCGGCAGCATCTCTTTGATCGCTCGCACGGTGTTGGGCCCCGTCACTCCGACGTGTCCTATGGCTATGGCACTACCATTCTTCAAGGCTAGTTGGGCCAGCTTATGCAGCTGTTTCTTGATGTGTTCCACATCATTAACCGCGTCAAGGAAAAGGCCGTCTTCCGCGTAAGGCACCCCTAATTCTTCTGCTATCTGCGGAATCACCGACTTATTGGTGGTCTTGCTGTCCAAGAAGAAGAGGTTATGGCGCTTGGCCACCTTTAAAACGGCCCGCATAACCCGCGGGTCGGCCGTGGCACGAGAACCCATGTGGTTGTTCATGCCGACCGCCCCCGGCACACTGGCTATGGCCCTTTCTACCCGCCGCTCGATCTCTTCGTCGCTAAGGTTGACATATATGGCCCCCGGACCGAGCCAGGAAGGGTTACCCTTCAAAGGTTCCATAGGCAGGTGAACCAAAACCTCGAATCCGGCCTTTACGGCCTCGCGCGCCGTAGGAGCAGAAAGAGGGTAGTTGGGCAGCACGGCAAAGGTCAAGGGCTTGTTCAAGGAGAGAAACTCCTGTGTACCCTTTTTTTCGCTCGGGCCGGCAAAATCATCGATGACGATGGCCACGCGAGCCCTCGGCGCGTGAAGTTTCCCCCCGGCGGGAAGGGAGTTAGCCTGGGCGAAATAAGCCTCCAGCCCGGCGCAAAGGGCCTCGGCTATCTTTTGCTGATAGCTGGGATCGAGCAGCCGGGCGGCTTCAGCTGCATTGCTAAGATAACCCATTTCCACCACCACGGCGGGCATCCGGGAGTGTTCCAGAACGTAGAAGGAGCTAGGGTGGCAGGCGGTGTCGCCCCCCAGCTTGGCCAACTCCCGACGAAGGGCTTCGGCCAGCCGGTGCCCAGCCTCTGAGCCGCGGGCGAAGAAAATTTCCTGCCCTGTCCGCCGGGGGTCGGAGAAGCTGTTAACATGGAGGCTCAGAAAGACGTCGGCTCGCTGGTCGTTGGCTAGTCGGACCCGCTCGCGCAGGCTTATGTAAGGAAGATGCCAATCTTCCCTTTCCTTCTCCATCTTGTCCGGATCGTCATGGGTAAGGAGCACCCGAGCCCCAGCCGCGCGGAGCATTCCTTGCAGTCGGCGGGCTACCGCCAAGTTGATGTACTTCTCATGGATACCTAGCCGGGGCTCCACAGCTCCCGGATCGCAGCCCCCGTGCCCTGGATCCAGCACGATGGTCTTCCCCTCCAAACTGCCAGCCCTGGCAGCCCAAGGAGAAGAAAACAGGAGAAAGAAAAAGCTTGCCACCAGAAACAGGCGATAAAGCAAAGGCTCGTCCCCCCATCGACTTTTTTTGCTTATTATGTGTAGAGGGACAGACCTTGCTTCTAGAAGAGACGAATTTTAAGCCTCGAGTTCTTCGCGCAACTTCTGCAAAGCGTTTCTCTCCAGACGCGAGACCTGAGCCTGGGATATACCTAGCTCCCGCGCTACTTCCTCCTGGGTGTAACCAGCAAAAAAGCGCCACCAGATGACCTCCCTTTCCCTGGCAGGTAGGCGCCGAAGAGATTCCTTCAAGGTGAGAGCCTCCAACCAACCTTCCTCTTTTTCTGAGGAGAGGCAATCCTCCCAGCATAAGGCTTCCTCTCCTTCCCCCGCCAGGGGCTCCTGCAAAAAAGCGGGCGCTTTCCCCGCCTCCAGCGCCATCACCACCTCCTCCACTGCGATGCCCAAAGAATCGGCTATTTCCGCTACCGACGGCTCCCTTCCCAAAGCCGCCTTGAGATTTGCCCGCGTTCTTATCACCCGCCGCGAAGTTTCTTTAAGTGAGCGGGAGACCTTCAGCATCCCGTCGTCGCGCAAGAAGCGGCGAATTTCTCCTAAGATGGTGGCCACGGCGTAGGTGGAAAAGCAAGTCCCTCGCTGCAGATCAAAGCGGTCGATGGCCTTCAGCAACCCTATACAGCCTACCTGAAACAAATCCTCGCCCTCCCGCCCCTGTCCGACGAAACGCCTAACCACCTTGCCTACCAGTCCTAGATTGGCCTTCACCAAAATTTCCCGCGCCTGGGAATCCCCTTTTTGTGCCCGGAGAAGGAGAGTCCGGGTGGCCTTTGGGTCTAGAAGGCCTTTCCCGGGCAAAACCCTACCCCTTGGAAGCCGAACGGAGCTTCTTCCGCATAACGACCCGCGTCCCCTCCCCCGGCCGGGACTCCACCTCGACCTCATCCATCCAGAAGCGCATGAAATTGAAGCCCAGACCCAGGCGCTGGGGATCGGTGGTGTACTCCGGCTCCAGGGCGCGGGCCACATCTTCTATGCCCTTGCCCCGATCCTCTACGTGGACTTCCAGAAGGTCCCCGTCGAGAAAGCCCTCCACGACTACTACCCCATCCGGCCTTCCCTGGTAGCCGTGAACAATAGCGTTGCTTACCGCTTCGGAGACAGCTCCTTTTACCTCCTCCAGCTCCTCCACCGTGGGATCCAGTTGGGCGGCGAAGGCGGACACGGTCACCCGCGCTAATCCCACGTTTTCCGGCCTGCTAAGGATCTCCAAGCGAAAGCGATTATCCACAGGCCTCCCCCCTCAGGGAAACCCGCGCTTCCTCCCAAGAGGAAAAAAGTGGACAAAAGCGCAGGACCCCCGCCAGTTCCAGCACCCGCTTCACCTGAGGAGGAGGAGCGATGAAAGCCACTTTACCCCCAGCCTCGGCCACCCGTTTATAACGGCCAAGGATCACCCCTAAACCCGTGCTGTCTAAGAAAGAAACGGCTGAAAGGTCGAAGACCAGAAAATTTACCGAGTGGCGGTCCAGAGCACTCTCCAGTTCCCGCCGCAGCGAATCGGCCACTTTAAGGTCTATCTCCCCAAAGAGCCGAGCCAAAAGCGTATCTTCGCTATACTCGAAGCGAACCAACCTTCTCGCTACCTCCCTTCTGGGAGGTAGTTCGCTATTCGTGCCTCTTTTTCCTGCAATTTACTGTGAAAATAAAACAAAACCCCGGCATAAACCGGGGATACCGGAAGGCGTTATAAACCTCAGGGACCTTTGGTAACACGGCGCAACACCTTGCGTAAGGTGGTGTAAAAATCCGCCTTAGCTACCCCGCTAGCCGTCACCAGGGGCACGCGCAGCTTCTCTTGGCCTTCCTGTTTCACCACCCAATACCCCACCCTCTCGCCTTGCCGCAGCGGGGCTTTGAGGCTCCGGGGCAACTCCGCCTGCTGGGTTATTCCTTTGTCCCCTCCCCGGGGTACCACCAGCACCACTTCCCGACCGGTCAGGATGTCCACCCGGTCTTCCGTCCCCTTTTCCACCGGCAGAGTAGCTACCCGTGCTCCCTCCGGCAACAGGGGAACCGCCTGGTAGCGGGCAAACCCCCAATTGTAAAGCTTTATGGACTCCCGGAAATGGCTGCGCGGCTCCGGGCAACCCAGCACCACAGCTATCAAGGTCAACCCCTGACGCTTGGCCGCCGAGGCTAGGCAGTAACCCGCTTCTTCCGTCCAGCCGGTCTTTCCTGCTATTGTTCCCTTGTACCACCACAGGAGCTTGTTGGTGTTGTAGAGCTTAAACTTCCCGCCACGCAGGTCGTACTCCTTAATCTGCGCCAATTCTAAGAAAAGAGGGTGCTTCAAAGCCTCCCTGAGAAGCAAAGCTTGATCGTAAGCGGTGGAGTATTGCCCCTCGGCCGGCAAACCGGTGGCGTTGACGTACCGGGTGTTGCACATGCCCAGAGCCTGAGCTCTGGCGTTCATAGCGGCCACGAAAGCTTCCTCGCTCCCCGCTATGTGCTCGGCCACGGCCACGCTGGCATCGTTGGCCGAGGCGGTAGCCACCGCTATGAGCAACTCTTTAAAGCTCATAACTTCTTCTGGGGCCAGGAAAATCTGGGAACCGCCCATGCCAGCCGCATGCTCGCTGGCAGTGACCTTATCGGTAAGGCGCACTTTCCCCTGCTCCACAGCTTCCACTGCCAGAAGTAAAGTCATGAGCTTTACCACGCTGGCTATGGGTTGTTTTCGATGAGGCTCTTTTTCTCCCAGTATCTGGCCGTGATAGGCTTCCATCAGTACCGCGCTTTTAGCCGTAGTTGAAAGGAAGGGGGAAGCAAAAGCCTGCGAATTTGCCATGAGCAGAGAAAAAAGCAGCAAAGTAGTAAGGAAAAGAGCAACTCTGCGCACCGAAACTCCTCCTTCCGGCTTCTTTTTAAGAAGTCTTTCCGAAAGGAGAGAAATCTAACAGAGTCAATTCTTGACGCACCTTCACCGCTACCGTTAAATTGGTTTATACCAGGCTCTAGCTGGTTAAATCAGGTTCGAGGAGTGCCGGCCATGGAGAAAAACTGGAGGATGTACGCTTCCCTCGATGCCGATCATTACCTCAGCAAAGTCGTTCTCATGGTTCCCGATAGACCGGGCATGCTGGAGTCCATAGCCAGCGCTTTCGCTGCCCGCGGCGTTAACATCACTTATACTTCTATTACAACCGCTCGGAGCACCCCAACCGGGTGCTGATCGAGGGAAGAAGCGCCGAGTCTGAAGCTCTGGAAAAGGTGCGCGAAGAACTCGAAAAAGCGGGGATGTTTTCCCTGCAGCCCGACTCCGATCTTTCCCTGGAGGTCCTCAGCCTGCAGAATCTTCTGAAGCTTAACGTTTACCTGAAGCACCGGCCGGGAACCCTGGCAGCCTTTGCCCGTCTGCTCCGGCAGCGGGGAGCCAACGTCATCCACATGGCTTACAACGAAGCGGTGGCCGAAACTACCGCTACCGTAACCCTCGTGGTACAAGACACACGGGAAGTAGATGAACTCCTGAAGGATCTCCACCGCGCAGGCTATTTCTACAGCGTGGAATACAGGGGGGCAGAGGAAAAAGAAGCGGAAAACATCATAGGACTTAACCTAGTGGAATACTTCTACTTTCGGTTGAAACGACTCCTGGGAGAAGAAAACACAGAGCAATTAAGAAGGATAGTGGAGGCTTCCCGGTGCATGAGCGAGGCTTTGATCAGCTTTTACCGGGAAGCGGGGAAAGATCTGGCCACCAGTAAAGTATTGACCAATATCCTCACTTTTGCAGCTACCTCCCGCTTCAAAACCGGCGCCAGCTTCTCTTACCGCCGGCTTCCTTCGCTGCCTCTGGGCGGTCTCACCCTGCACGCTTTCCGTCTACCTACCGGAGGAAACCTTTATCTGCTGGAAAGCGAGGAGGAGCTGGTTTTGATCGACGGAGGCTATGGGATCTACTATGAAGATGTGAAGCGGATGCTGAAAGACAACGGGTTTGACCCGGCACGCATCAAGCGCATATACCTCACCCACGCCGATGCCGATCACGCCGGCTTAAGCGGCCACCTGGCACGGGAGTTTGGCACCCAGGTCTTCCTTCACCCCGATGCCCGCGGCGTCTTGGAGAAGGAAAATCGCGCTTGGGGAAGCGGCTCTCCCCTCACTGAGCTCAATCATTACTTCACCGTGCTGGTCAACGCCTTCACCAACTTCACCCCGCCTCCTTCCTGGGAAGCCTTTCGTCGGGAGGGGAAGGGAAAAATCTGCGGTTTCCCGATCATAGATTCCTTCACCGTGGGAGGCTGTACCTTTAAGGTCCTGGAAAGTTTAGGAGGACACGTCCCCGGCCAGGTCTTCTTCCTGAGCGCCGAAGCTGGACTTCTCTTTACGGGCGACTACCTCCTCTTCGTTCCCAGCCTCGACCCGGAGGAAAAAGAGTTCTTGAACCTGCCCAAGTTTATGATGACCAGCACCAATACCAATTCTGCCCTCTTCCGGGAAGAGATGCAGGCTCTGGAGAAAATCGCTCTGGAGCTTGACGAGGAGTTAAAGAAGCAAAATCGGGGCGCGATCGTAGCTCCAGGGCACGGAGACTACTTCCCCGCCCGCCTGTTGAGAAAAAGGGGCTAGGAAGTCAACTTTTTACGCCGCAGGCGAGCGATGAAGAAGCCGTCCATGCCTTGGTAAGGCATAATCTGGATATAGCCGTGCCTGAGGGTTCCCTCCCGGTCCAAAGCCTCTGGAAGGAAGGGACGGAGATCCTCCAGGAGAAAATCGGAATGGCGAGAGAGAAAGCGTTTTATTTGGCCCAGGTTCTCCGCCTCCCCCAAGGTGCAGGTGCAATAAAGAAGTACTCCCCCTGGGCGCACGCAGGCAGCGGCGCTTTCCAAAATCTCCTGCTGCAGAGCCACGAGACCCGGGAAGATTTCTGGTTCTTTACGCCACCGGATGTCGGGCTTGCGCCGCAAAACCCCCAGACCGGAGCAAGGGACGTCGGCCAGAACATAATCCGCCTGTCCGGCAAACTGCCGGTCGAGACTGCGGGCATCGGCCTGCAAGGTCTCCACGCTCTTAAGCCCCAACCGCCGCACGTTAGCTACTACCAGGGCCAGGCGATGGGCGTAAATGTCCACCACCAGGATACGGCCGCTATCCCGCATAAGCTCCGCCAGGTGGGTAGCCTTCCCCCCGGGAGCGCCGCAAACGTCGAGAATGAAGGAGCCGGAAGCAGGAGCCAAGGCGTGCGCTGCCAGCATGGAACTCTCGTCCTGGATATAAAAAAGCCCCTCTTGGTAGGAGGGCAGGTGCTGCAGGTCGAAAAACCCTTGCACCCTTATCCCCTCTGGAGCGTAGAGGGTAGGGCTTACTCTGAGGTCAGCCTCCTGGCGCAGCCGCTCCATCAACTCCTCCCGGGTAATGCGCAGAAGATTGGTGCGCAAGGTGGCAGCCGCCGGTTGGTTATTGGCCTCGCAAATGCGGATGGTCTCCTCCAGTCCGAACTCTTTAAGCCACATCTCCACCAGCCAAGTGGGATGGGAGTACTTGAGCGCCAAGTGATCCACCGGATTCGTGCGGATGTCTGGGAAAGTAAGGTTGTCCTTTTCCCTGACTACCCGGCGCAAGACAGCGTTGACGAAACCGGCCATAGAAGGAGGGGCGTATTTCTTGGCCAGTTCCACCGCCTCGTTGGTGGCCGCTGCCGGGGGGATGCGGTCGAGGTAAAGTATCTGGTAGACTGCCAGGCGCAAAATGTTACGTATCCAGGGATTTTGTTCGCACAGAGGGCGCTTGATGAACTTGGCCAGCACCCAGTCTATGGTGTTAAGCCGCCTCAGAGTCCCGTAGCAGAGTTCGGTGAGCAAAGCACGCTCCGGCCCCTGGGGGCGGTATTTACCCATGATCGAGGTAAGGGCCAGATTGCCGTAAGCCCCCTCTACGTCGACGGCGTAAAGCACTTTTAAGGCCAATTCGCGGGCCGAAAGCATAAAGTCTTCAACTCCCTAAAACGGTTCCCGGTGTGAGGGAATGACCCCGCAGGAACTCCGAAGCTTTAAGCCTTTTCCCTCCGGCTAGCTGAAGCTCCAGAACTAAAAGTGCTCCCTCTCCCGCACGCACCACTATACCTTCCGGGGCTAAGGCTAGGACTTCCCCCGGCACACCGCCGAAAGGGCCGGTCAAGGCCCTGGCCCGCCATATCTTAAGCACCTTGCCCTGCCAGAAAGTGCGCGCCCCGGGGGCAGGATCGAGAGCCCGCACCAGATTTTTTATCTTCTCTGCCGGTTCCTCCCAGCGGATAATCTCGTCCTCGCTTCGCAGGGGAGGAGCATAGGTAGCCTGAGAATGATCTTGAGGCTTAGGTTTTATCTTCCCCTCTTTCCAGAGACTCAGGGTACGGCACAAAAGCTCTGCCCCCAGTTGGGCCAGGCGGTCATGCAAAGAGCCGAAGTTCTCTTCCTCTCCCACGACCAGAGACTCTTGCAGGAGAATATCCCCCGTATCCATTCCCTCATCCATGAGTATGGTGGTTACCCCTGTCTCCTTCTCCCCGGAAAGGAGAGCGTGCTGGATGGGGGCAGCTCCCCGGTACTTGGGCAGGAGAGAGGCGTGGAGATTTATACAACCGCGCGGGGGTAAGTTCAGCACCTCTGGGGGCAAGATTTTACCGTAAGCTACTACCACTATTACCTCCGGTTCCGCCTCCCGCAGAGCAGCCAGAAAAGCAGGATCCTTAAGGCGCACGGGCTGCAGGCAAGGGAGCCCATAGCGTAAAGCCCACTCCTTAACCGGTGGGGGAGTAAGCTTTCCTCCGCGCCCCTTGGGCCTGTCCGGCTGCGTCACCACCAGTACAAGTTCGTGCCCCGCCCTGGTCAGCGCCTCCAAGGAAGGTATGGCGAAAGCGGGCGTGCCCATAAAGACCAGCCGCAAGAGTCACTGCCCCTCGTAAATTTTTTCGGCCCGGTCAATAAAAAGAATGCCATCGAGGTGATCTATCTCATGCTGAAGGGCCCGGGCCAGAAGCCCATCAGCCTCGATACTCACCTCTTTACCCTCGGGAGTTAGGGCCCGGACCAGCACCGAAGCCGCCCGTACCACTTCCCCCCAGACGCCTGGGATGCTGAGGCATCCTTCTCGCCCTTTCTCCTCTCCTTCTCTTGCCACTATTACCGGGTTTATAAGCTGGTACAGGTGGGAACCCGTGTCTACCACTATAACGCGTAAAGAGACCCCTACCTGTGGAGCAGCAAGACCCACCCCTTGAGCCCGGTACATGGTTTCGGTCATGTCGCGGATCAGTTTCTGGATCTGGGGAGAGATCTTGTCCACCGGCCGGGCTTTTTCCCGGAGCACTCCCTCCTCTAAGCTCCCTAAAGTGACTATTTTCCTTACGGCCAAAACAAAACCTCCTTAGAGCATGTTTAAAGGATCGACGTCTAACACCATTTTTACCTCGGCTCCTGCTTTGCGCCTCGTTTGTTCCATCGCTTTCCTTAATATTTCCCGGAGAGACTTGGCTTTCCTTCCTTTCAAAATGATATGCCACCGCCAAAAACCTTTCAACTTTCCCAGCGGACAAGGGGCCGGACCCAGCACGGCGATTTCATCCCCCGCCTCGGCCAAGAGTAACTCCCGGAGGCGCAGGGCCTGCTCTCTCACTTTGTTTTCCGCCACCCCAGTGAAGACCACCCGTGCCAGGTGGGTGAAGGGGGGATACTCGAAGCGCCGACGGAGAGCTAACTCTCGGCGGGCAAAAGTAGAGAAATCTTGCCGGGCACTCAAATAAATGGCGTAATGCTCGGGACAGTACGACTGGATGACCACCTCTCCCGGTGCACCCCCCCGTCCAGCTCGCCCGGCTACCTGGTAGAGTAGTTGGAAGGTGCGCTCCGCCGCGCGAAAGTCGGGCAAGGATAAGGTGATGTCGGCGTTCACCACCCCCACCAGGGTGACCCCGGGCAAGTTGAGCCCCTTGGCTACCATCTGAGTGCCGACGAGAATGTCCACTTCTCGGCGTGCGACGGCCGACAGGATGGTACCGTGACTGCCACGTCGGGAAGTGGTCTCCGCGTCCAGCCGCGCTATCCGGGCCTCCGGGAAGAGGGCTTTGATTTCTGCCTCCAAGCGCTGCGTGCCCGCCCCATAAAGCTCCAGTTCCCCCTTGCCGCAGTAAGGACAGGAGAGTTGCGGCCGACGGATCCGGTAGTGGCAGTAGTGGCATAGCAGCAGATCCGGCCGGTAAAAAGTGAGGGCGATGTCGCAGTACGGGCAACGCAGAATGCGGCCGCAGGAGCGACAGAGGACGAAGGCAGCAAACCCTCGCCGGTTGAGAAAAAGAATCACTTGTTCCCCGCGCTTGAGCTTTTCCTTCACGCGCTCCAGAAGGAAGTGGCTGAAAACACCGGTCATCCCCCGCCGGTGTTCCTCGCGCAGGTCGACCAGACGCACCCGAGGCAAGGGGCTCCCGTCTACCCTCTGAGGGAGCTTTAAAAGCTCGTAATGTCCGGCGAGGGCTCGCGCGTAGGTCTCCAGGGAGGGAGTGGCGCTCCCTAGAAGCACCACCGCCCCATCCTGAGCCGCCCGAACCAGCGCCACCTCACGGGCATGGTAGCGGGGCACCTGCTCTTGTTTATAAGCAGGCTCGTGCTCTTCGTCCAGCACGATGAGGCCGAGGTGAGAAACGGGAGCAAAAACGGCCGAGCGAGCTCCTATCACTACTGGCGCCTCTCCCCGCTCCACCCGCTGCCAGGAGGTGCCCCTTTCCCGTTCCCCCAGCGCGCTGTGCAATACTGCCACCCTGTCTCCGAAGCGCGAACGGAATTGTTCCACCACTTGGTAAGCCAGGACTATTTCCGGCACCAGCACTATTACCTGACGCCCTTGCGCCAAAGCTAGGGAAGCCGCCCGCAGGTAAACCTCCGTCTTGCCGCTGCCGGTGACCCCGTGCAGCAGCAAGACTGCAGGTGTCTTACGGTTCAAAGCTTCCTCCACGCGCGAAAGCGCCTTGGCTTGGGCCGGAGTCAAAGAAAGGCCAGTTTCCGGAGGAGTAGAGGGAAAAGGCAGGGCTTTAAACGAAGCCTTTTCTTTCCGAATAAGACCCTTGCGCCAGAGGGCGTCCAGGGTTTGCGCCTTCACCCCGGCCTCCCGCAAAAGGGACAAACGATCGATACCGGGGAAGGCCACTACCACCGCCAAGGCCCGGGCCTGGGCAGGAAAGCGGCGCGATAAAACCTCAATGGCCTCTTCCAGATCCCGGTCCTCAGCGGGAAAGTAACACTCTTCCTTCTCTCCCGGGGGCGCCGTAAGAGCCAGCAGAGCCTCACCCAAAGAGCAGAGGTAGCGCTCGGCCAGCCACTCCCCCAGCCGCAGAAGCTTGGGGGGAAGGGGCTTCGCCTCCTCCACCCTGGTTACCGGTTTGAGCTCCTTTACTCCTTCCGGTATCTCCTCCTTTAGTTCGACCACCACCCCTGCCACCAGTCTCCCCCGGAAGGGAACCGCTACCCGCGCGCCCGGGACCACCTTTTCCGCCAGCTCCGGGGGTAGGCAGTAGGAGAAAACTTCTTTTCCCGGCGGCAAGGGCAAGGCCACCGCCACCTGAACCACTTTTTCTCCCCGTTCAGTCATCTTTGCGTACCATCTTCGCCACCAAGTCGATCAACCGGTGAGCGCAGGTAAGCTTGTCCAGGCGCGGCAATTGAACCTGCCGCCCATCGGCAAAGAGAACCGTTACTATGTTGGTGTCGGAGCCAAAACCTGCCCCTTCCTGCGTTATGTCGTTGGCTACCACCAGGTCCAGGTTCTTGGCCTCGAGTTTGGCACGGGCCTTGTCCACCACATCCCCTGCCTCAGCGGCGAACCCTACCAGCAGACGTTTCCCCTTCTTTTTTCCCAGTTCCTCCAAGATGTCAGGGTTACGCTCTAATTCGAGGGTAAGTCTCTCGGGTCCTTTTTTTATCTTGCCCGCCACCCTCTCGCGGGGCCGGTAGTCGCTGACGGCCGCGGCCATAACTAGCACGTCTGCTTGCTCAAAGTGTTGCTCCACCGCTTCCTTCATCTCCAGGGCGGTGGTAACCCTCACAAATTCCACTCCGGGAGGTGGCAAGAGGCCGGTAGGGCCGCTTATCAAGGTGACCCTGGCCCCTCGGTCACGGGCCGCCCGGGCCACCGCGTACCCCATTTTCCCGGAGCTTCGGGAGGTTAAGACCCGCACCTCGTCCCAGGGCTCCCAGGTGGGGCCGGCCGTCACTAAAAAGTTCAATCCTTTCAAATCTTGAGGAAGGAAGAAGCGGACTATTTCTTCCAGCACCCGCCCGGGAGGAGGGAGGCGTCCCGGCCCCTTTTCCCCACAGGCCAGCCTTCCCTCTTCCGGCGGCAGGATGATATACCCCCGGCTTTCCAGGCGCTTTAAGTTCTCTTGCACGGCGGGGTGCAGGTACATCTGACTGTTCATAGCCGGGCAGATGAGCACCGGCCCCCTGTAGGCCAACAGCATGGTGGTCAGCAAGTCGGAGGCCAAGCCCCAGGCCGCCTGAGCCAAAAAGTGGGCGGTAGCCGGATAGATCACCAGAAGGTTGGTGTTGCAGGCTAAGGTGATATGGGGAATCCGGTCCGGACCACCGAAAAGGTGGCAGAAGGCCGGGCGGCCCGCCAGCACCTCGAAGGTGAGCGGGGTGACAAACTCTTTGGCTGCCCGGGTGAGAACCACGTTCACCTCCGCCTCCGCCCGGGCGAGTAAAGAGACCAGTTCAGCGGCCTTGTAAGCCGCTATACTCCCGGTCACTCCTATGGTTATCTTTTTCCCCCGCAGCCCGTCCGCCACCTGAGGTATCAATACTATCCTTCCTTTCCTTCCTCCGAATAGACAAATTTTACCTTACCTTCGGCGATCTGGCGCAGCGCTCGAGATACAGGCTTCATGCCGTCGTCTATGAGTCCTGCGTTCATTTTTTCGTTGATTTTCCTCGCCTGTTTGGCCGCCAGTATGGCCAAGATGTAGCGGTTCTTGGTGAGTTTCAAAAGGTCGTCCAGCGGCGGTTCGTTCATGGGCATAAGAAATCCTCCACCTCCATTTATCCTTCGAGAAGTGTTTTAAGCCAGGAGAAGTGTTGGCGGTGGGAACGACACCTCTCCGCTACGCGGATGGCCTCGATCGCGGCCACCGTATCTTCAACCCGCTCGTTTACCACCGCGTAATCGTAGCGGTAGTAGAGGCTGAGCTCTTGCTTGGCCCAGTCCAAACGGAGCTGGCGTGCCTGCGCATCTTCTGTGCCCCGGCGCGCCAGCCTGGCCTCTAGCTCCTCCCAGGAAGGGGGCAAGAGAAAGATGAGGACGCAGTCCTTATAGTTTTCCCGAACCTTAAATCCGCCCTGGACGTCGATTTCCAGCAACACGTCGCGGCCAGCGGCCAAAGCCTCAAAAACCGGGGCTTTGGGGGTGCCGTAATAGAAAGAGTAAACACGGGCCCATTCCAGAAGCTCCCCTCGGGCTACCATTTCCAGAAAGCGTTGCTCAGAAACGAAAAAATAGTCTCGGCCGTCCTTTTCCCCCGCCCGCGGCGGACGGGTGGTTACCGAAATAGAAAGGTAAATCGTAGGGTCCTTTTCCAGGAGAGCCCGGCAGATGGTGCCCTTACCCACTCCCGAAGGTCCGGATATAACCAGTAAAAGTCCAGTTTTCACTCCTTAGCCGGCTCCTCCGTCTTAGGCATAAGCCGGTGAGCTACCGTCTCGGGTTGCACCGCCGATAGGATCACGTGATCCGAATCGGTGATGATTACCGCCCTGGTGCGACGTCCATAGGTGGCGTCAATGAGCATTCCCCGGTCCCGGGCCTCGGTGATGATGCGTTTGATGGGAGCCGATTCGGGACTCACTATGGCGACTATGCGGTGAGCGGAGACGATGTTCCCAAAACCGATGTTGACAAGCTTGATGTCCAAAGAAAACTCCCCCTTCGGCTTGAATTATTCGATATTTTGCCCCTGCTCCCTTACCTTTTCCAACTCGCCCTTGGCTTCCAAAACCAGGCGGTTCAGATCCAAGCTCTGGGACTTGGCTCCTAAGGTATTTAGCTCCCGCAGGATTTCCTGGCAAAGGAAGTCCATTTGCCTCCCCACTGGTCCTCCGGCTTCCAGAAGCTCCTGGAAGCGCCCCAGATGGTGCTCCAGTCGGACTAACTCTTCGGTTACGTCGGCCCGCTCGGCCCAGAGGGCCACCTCCGCCGCCAGACGGTCAGGGCTTACCTCCACCTCCCAGGACTTCAGCCTTTCGGTGAGGCGCGCCCGATAATGCTCCACCATTTTAGGAGCCTCTTCCAGCATAAGGCGGTGCAACTCTCTCAGCCGCGCTACCCGCTTCTTCAGGTCTACGGCCAGGGCTTGCCCTTCCCTCTGGCGTGCCTCAACCAGGGCCCCCAGGGCTCGGCAGGTGGCCTCTTCTAGCAAGGGCCAAGCTTCTTCATCCGGCTGCTCGCTCGTCAGCAGTACCCCTTGGCCCGACATAAGTATGGTTTCAAGCCCTATAGGCTCGTTTAGCCCCAAAAACAGGCGTAAATCCTCCAATGCTTCATGATACGCCTTCGCTAGCGACTTGTCAACTTTTACCGCAACTTTCCTACTCTCCAGCTCTATGGTATAGTAGACCTCGACCCGGCCCCGGCGGATCTCCTTCTGAATGAGCCGGCGCAGGGGATCCTCAAAGCTCAGGTAGAGGCGGGGAAGCCGGATCACCACTTCGCAGAAGCGATGGTTCACCGACTTCATCTCCGCTATCACCCTGCCTTGAGGTCCTACCGCTTCTCCCCGTCCGTATCCGGTCATGCTGCGCAAGGTTCCTTCGATATTTATCTCCTCCCCGTTTCTTCTCAGGAGTAGTTTTCGCCAATCTCAGGGCAAATTCCTGCGACAAACAAGAAAAAAGGCCCTTTCGGGCCTTAAAGCTCGATTATACGCCCTTTAGATGCTGGGCTGCTCCAAGGTTCTTATCACCTTAATGGCAACGTCTACGATGAACTTTTGCCTGGCAGAGGTGTAAGGTGGTGAGGTGGCGGGGATGAGGAAGCGGCAGTCCCCCACCTCCGCCTTTTCGATTTGACATTTGTCTCCGGGCTTTGCTCCAGGCACGGTAACGAAGCCGGAAAAGGTGAAGTCTTCCTTGTGGTAGGCGATGGTGCCTTCGCCCGTAACTCCAGGCGGCGTCTTGTAGACGATATTCTTTTCCACCGTGCCGTTGAAGATTACCTTGTCGGTGCATACGTGGCAGTCGGTGATGTTGACGGTGAAAAGCTCCTCCACGACTTCGTAAACGGGTACGGCGAAGGTTATATCGCGCACCAGAAGGATCTGAGTGCTCCCTATTCCTACTACCTCGTCTACCTGATAATAAGGCATACCTTATTCCTCCTCCCCTAGAGGGCGAAACTTGGGGTCGCGTGAAGCTACGGTTATTTGCTCCGTGCGCACCACCTTAATCTTGATCTCCGCCACCATCTTCTGCCTGGCCGTCAAGATATGGCCTAAGGCGTCCTTGGTAATGGGGATGAGCACGGTCGAGTCTTTAACCGAGGCCGAAACCACCTGGCACTGGTCCCCCGGAAGGGCTCCGGGTACGTTCACAAAACCGGCGAAGGGCAAAGTGAGCTCGTGGTAGACCACTGTTCCCTCCCCCGTGTAAGGATCGGGGGGTGCCTTGTAGACTATGTTCTTTCGGGCCTCGCCGTTGAAGATCACCTTGTCGGTGCAAACATAACAGTCGGTTACCTTGATCTTCACCTCTTCCTGCAGCACCTCGTAAACCGGGGTGGCAAAAGTTATGGTATCAGTTACCAGCAAAACTTCGGTACTCGCTTCCCCTACCACCACTTCCGTCTTGATAAGGGGCATGACGGTTCACCCTCCTTCCTACTTGCTTTCAACCTATTAAGGAAACATCATCCACTTCTGCCGTTCCATACCCTTCCTTGACGAAGCAGACCCGCCCCCAAACCGCTTTCTCTGGTACCCCTCCGGTCAATCGCCAGTAAGGCCGGTAATCCGCCGGAAGGGTCGCGGGAAGCACCACCTCCGTTCCTAAGCCGACAGGCCTTTTTTCCCGATCCAGCCACTCCACCCTTCCCCGCACCACCGGCGTGCCTAGGCTAAAACGGGCGGTAAAGCGGAAGTCGAGCTGACGTCCCGCCACCACAGGGAAGTCCTGCCACAAAAAGGCTTCCTTGCCCGGATCCTCCCCCAGCGCCACCGCCCCTGAACCGCTGTGGCTACTAGGGGTAAAGGCGATGTTTTCCCCCTCCCAATGAAGAGGTCTGCCTTCTTTCCAGGACTCGAAGCCCCCGTTGCGCAGACACTCGCGCAGGCCGAAGGAGCTGGAGCCGAGTACCAGGGTCACCGTTCTCGTCTCCGACCGAGCAGGATTCTCCCGCGGAGAGGGACGAGAATGGGCCAGAGCCAGCAAGAGCTCCAAAAGGAGAAGAAAGAGCAGAAGTTCAGGCCCGGTCTCTCTGGGAGAAGAAGGAGTCGGCTGTACCTCTTCCCCGGCCCGTCGCTTTGTCTCCACATTTTCACCCTTTTCCGCCACAAACTCCCAACCGGACAGCTGGCGCTTATACCGCAGAACCAATGCCGATCCTCCCCTGCTAGCCAGTTTATGAAAGAGGGCAAATTTTTGGTTACAAAATGGGAACCGCCCCGAATTCCGGGGCGGCCGAGAGCTTTTAAAGCTTAGTCCTCGGTGAGTTCTTTTATACGCTCGGAGTAGAAGTCGGTGAGCGATTCGGCAATCTCCATAGAAGCGCCCTCGCTGAAGACCCGGCAAACGGGTTCCTCAGGATCGGGTAGGATGAGGGTCCATCCCTCCGGGTGGTAGACCTTTACCCCGTCTATGAACTCCACCTGCTTCCCCCGGTGCTCTTCGGCCAGCCGGCGTATCACCCTTCCCTTGGCCTTCCAAGCCACCGGGACATCGCGGCGGACCAAGAAGTAGGACGGGATTTCGTCCGCAAGCTTGGCTAAGGTGGTCCGGTTTTCGGCCACGAAGGAGAAGATGCGCAAAATAGCGGCCAAGGCGTCGAAGTAGAGGAGGGCGTGCTCGGCCGCGTGCTGCCAAGCTTCCCGCCACAATTCTCGACGGCTGGCTTTGGTGCGCACCACCTTCGCCCGATACTTCGAGGCCAGCTCCTCTACGGCCCGCGGAGCGGTCACGGGAACCACCACCGGCCCCTTTTGCTGCTTCAGGGTCACCAGAGCCAAGAGGGCGGTGAAAAGATCGTCCTGGATGATGCGGCCCCGCTCATCGATAAGCACCAGGTGGTCGGCGTTGGCGTCCAAAACCGCTCCCCCGTCGGCCCCGTTTTCCACCACCATACGGCACAGATCGGGCAGGCGCTGCTGGTAGAAAGACCAGGGGCGGGGGTGACTGGAGGAGTAGGCGGCATCGAACTCCAGCCAGGTGATTCCGGTCCGCTCGGCCAGGCCCCGCACAAACCGGGCTAAGTTTAGAGGTTCGTAAAGTAAAGCCAGCCTGAGCCCGGAGAGCCTGGGAGAGCAGAGACGGGATAAGTGCTCGAGATAGGCGGAAAAAACCTCTTCCAGGAAGTCCACCGGGAAGATGCCGGTCGGAGTCTCCCGGGCAAAGTCCTCGCGGTAAAAGAACTCTTCTACCTTCCTTTCTGTGCTACGAGAGAGGTTTCCCCCCGTGGCCTCTAAAAAAACCAGGCGCACCTTGTCGGGGTTCTGAGAGGTTACCTTTATGTGGACACCGCCCGCCAAGTCATAGTGCCGAACGGCGAAGCGAGTCATGGGAGTCACGCCTTCTCCCGCGTCTTTGACCCGCAGGCCCACCCCCTGCAGTCCGGCTATCAGCGCTTTTTTCAGCATGAGGGAGACGGGGTAAGAGTCGCTGGTCACCACCACCGCGCTCCCCTTGCCCAAACAAGCCCCGAAAGCGCTGCCCAAGCGGGCCACGCTCTCAGGCGTAAGTTCGATATTGGCCAGCCCCAGCACTCCTTCCGCACCGAAAAGGTAGCGTCGGTAGCCGTATCCCCAGACCAAGCTATCCTTCACTTTGGCCCCCTTCTCCACCACTTTGTGAGGCCAGAGCTTAACCCCGGGCTCAAGCTCGCTCCCTTCCTGCAGCACCGAACGATCCCCTACCACCACCCCTTCGTAGGCGCTCACTCCTGCATGCACCTGGACCTGGTGGCCTAGCACCACTCCGCGCAGTGAGGCTCCACGCCCCACGAAACAGCGGTCCCAAAGGATACTCCGCTTGAGGCTGGCTCCCTCCTGCAGGCAGCACTCGCGGCCCAGCACCGTGTAAGGACCAACATGGACTCCGGGGCCTACGCGGCTGCCCGCCCCTATTAGTACCGGCCCCTCTATCCTGGCGGTGGGATCGATCTCCACTCCCTCCTCCACCCGTATACCTGGGGCTATCTCCTGCCCGGGAAGGGAAAGCTTCACCCGACCGGCCAGCACGTCCTCCTGGGCCTGCCGGTAGGCTTCCAGGTTCCCTATGTCACACCAGTATCCTTCCAGAACAACGCCGTAGAGGGGTTTGCCCTCCCGCAGAAGTAAAGGAAAGAGATCCTTGCTAAAATCGAACTCCTCTCCCGCCGGTACGTAGTCCAGGATCTCCGGCTCCAGAATGTAAATGCCGGTGTTCACGGTGTCGCTGAAGACCTCGCTCCAACCCGGCTTCTCTAGAAAACAGCGTATCCTGCCATCCTCTTCCATAAGGACCACACCATACTCCAGCGGGCACTCCACTCGGGTGAGCACCAGGGTGGCCAGGGCTCCTCTCTCCCGATGAAAGGCGATGGCCGCCGTAAGGTCCAGATCGGTAAGGGCGTCACCGCTTAACACCACGAAAGTGTCGTCCAGGAAAGAAGCGGCGTTCTTTACGCTGCCCGCCGTTCCCAAGGACTTCTCTTCCCGAAAGAATGCGAGTCTCCCCTCAAAGCCCTGGTTGAGAAAATATTCTTGAACCTTTTCGGAGAGGTAGTGCAGAGTCACCCCCACTTCGGTTATTCCGTGGCGCTGCAGGAGCTCCAGGCCGTAAGCCATCACCGGACGGTTGGCCACCGGAACCAAGGGTTTGGGAAGGTCGCAAGTTAGGGGCCGGAGGCGGGTCCCCTTCCCTCCCGCCATTATGATACCTTTCAACTTCCCCATCCCCCTTTAATCAGGCGTACCGGTGGAATAGGTAGGCGATACGTGTTCGGCTGGCACAAAGTTCAGGCGGTGCCGGCCAGTTTGTCCGCTGCCTCTCCCGTGCCACCTCTTCATAAAGCCTCTTGGTGCGGCGTGCTACATCCTCCCAGGTATATTTTTCCTTTATCTTTTGGTAGGCTCGCTCGCGCAAAGAAGCGGCAAACTCCGGGTGCAAAAGAAGCCGAACGATCCTTTCGGCTAGGGCCTCTGGCTGGTCGGGGGAACACTTAAGTCCGTCCACCCCATCCTCTACAATCTCTTGCAACCCCCCTACATCGCTCACCACCACCGGTACCTGAGCGGCCATGGCTTCCAGGGCCACGATGCCGAAAGGTTCGTAGAGGCTGGGAAAGACCGCGACCGAAGCCCAGTGGTAAAGGGCGTTGCGAACCTTCTCTTCCAGATAGCCGGTGAAGTAGACCCGGTGGGTGATACCCAACTCTTCTGCCAGCCGCTTGAGTTCTCCCTCATAAGGTCCGGTGCCGGCGATGATGAGCTTGGTTTGGGGGCACCGGGCCAAAACCAGGGGGAAGGCTCGGAGAAGAACATGCACCCCCTTCTCCCACACCAGCCGTCCCACGAAGAAAACGATCTTTTCGTCGGGAGCGGCGAACCAGTTGCGATCTACCCCCTCGGGCTCAAAGCGGTAGCGCTCCGAATCCACCGCGTTGGGAATTACCACCAGCTTGTCGGCGGGGATCTGGAAAATGTACTTTACTTCTCCCTCCATGTACCGGCTGCAGACGATTACTCGCCAGGCCTCGTAGGTCAGCCACCATTCCGCGCTGCTTATGAAGTGCTGCGTGGGAGTGTGCAGGCCTCGGTGGCGGCCGAACTCGGTGGCGTGAACGGTCGCCACCAGCGGAAGGCGGTAAGCATGCTTTAAAGCCCGGGCCGCCCACGCCACCAGCCAGTCGTGCGCGTGCACCACCTTTATCCCCTTAAGTTTGGCCAAAACCGGGATGGCCCTTTCCAAAAGGAAGGTGTTGGCCTGCAGAACCCAAGTGGTGAAGTCGGGAGTGGAAGGCCCGGAAGGATGGACGCGGTATACCCTCACCCCGTTTACTTCTTCGGCTAGGGGCACACCGGGAGCTCCGAGGGTGAAGAGAAACACCTCCACCCCTTGCCGGGACAAGGCAGCGGTGAGATCGTAAACATGTTGCCCCAATCCTCCCACATTATTAGGAGGAAATTCCCAGGATAACATTACCACCCGCACGCCGTAATCCTCCTCCGTCACCTCCAAAGGATATGTAGCCGAACGGTGACGCATACGTGGAAAAAAAACCAAGGGAATAAACCCTTGGTCTTCTGGCCAAAATGGCAGTTGACAGAAAGCTTTGCAAAGCTATAGGAAGGGGAGGTTAAGCCTCATGTTACTGGAAGAAAACAGGGAAGTCCTTCATCCGGCCGATCTGCCGGGAGGAGTAGTAGTAGACCCGACTCCCATAACCGCGGGTGAGGAAGTGACTATTTTTTACAACGGAATCCTGGCTCGGAGCGGGGCCAGCCAGATCTACCTGCACCTAGGATTTGGTCCCCCCGACAACTGGCACCGGGTGCAGGATCTCAAGATGTCGCGCACTTCCTGGGGATGGGTGAGGACCATAAGCATTCCCTTTGATGAGGAAAGGCTTAACTTCTGCTTCTGGGACGGAGCAGGCAACTGGGACAATAACAACGGGCTTAACTGGAGCTACATCATTCACGCCGGCAGGCTCGTTTAAAAGAAGTTCTGGAGGAGCAGGCGCAGACCTTCTTGGGTGTAAAGCTTTATCTTTTCTATATCGGCCGTCGAAGCCTGGTCGATGTGGATTCCCGCCACCACCACCACCGGCTGCCCCGATCTCCGCGCCAGCTCTTCGGCCACCGGCCGAGCCACCTCGTCATCCTGATGGCCGTAAAGGGGAAGCACGGTGGTGGTGGTGCGCCTTTCTCCGGGAACCGAACGACTGGGACGGGGCAGGGAAAGGACTATAGCCCCCACATGCGGCTTATCCCCGCCCAACAGCTGCACGATGATCCCTTCCCTGGTTCTGGTGACCAAAAAAACAAGCCTCAAGGGGTCCTCCCCCGCCGTTACCGTGAAAACCTCGATACCCTCGGGGAAGTCAAGCAGAGCCACGGCCCTCACTCCTTTTTAACCAGCACCCTTTTATCTCCTATTCTTCTGGTCACCCTTTTCCCGTCCAAGTATTCCAGCAGGGGCACTACGTATTTGCGGGAGGTGGACAGAAGGTCGCGGACTTCGGCCACCGTGATCTCTCCCCGCTCCTTGAGGGCGGCCACTACCTGAGCTTCGGCCGCTGCCAGTACCTCCCGGTGAAAAAGTATACCCTCTGCTACCTTGACCAGCCGCCCGGCGCGCAAGAGATAACCCAGATACTCCTCTGCCTCTTTCTCCTCTATTCCCACAAGCGAAGCGGCTTCCCGCAGAGCAGGGGGTTGCAACCCTCCACGCCGGTAGACTTCCTCCAGGGAGGCGATGCGCTCCTGGTCTTCCGCCGAGGGGCCGGCAAGCCCTGGCAGGCTCACCGCCTGTGCAGTAAGACTTAATACTCCCTCGCCCGCCCATTCCTCCAGCAAGGTCTGGAAGGCCCGCACCCCGAGCTGCGGCAACAGCCGCGAGCGCAACTCCTCTTTGGGCATCCCCTCGCGCAAGGGGTACTCTTCTAGGTAGCGGGCTACGAGGGAGCGAGCTTCGTCACTCAGCTTGCGGTAAGTGGCGGCAGAGCAGGCATAGACCTGCCCCTCGACCTTTATAAGCTTTACCTTTTCTTCTTTAGATAGCTCTTCCAGGGCCTGGACTACCCTTTCCTTCTCTTCGGTCAGCGTTTCCGCTACTGTTTCCAAACTTACCGGCTGGCTTTCCTTTCGCAGATAGGCCTCGACTTGATCTTTAAGTTCCCCCTCGGCCAGCCGGCTCAAATACTGCAGCACTTCCGCACGAAAGCGCTTATACTTCATTCGGGGTAAGGCCAGCACCCTCCCCCCGCCTACAGTTAAAGGTGGAGAAAAGGAACGGATGACAAACCTGTCCCCCTTGGCCGCCACCACCGGCTCCTCCAGCAGGAGCTGCAGGAGGGCCTCCTCCCCCGGGACCAGTTCCTCCCGGTCGAGCAGGTGCAGCTGCGCCGAAACCTCGGTAGTTCCTAGGTGGAAACGCACCTTAGCCCGGTGCTTGAGGGGCCGAGCGGTAGGCAGGAGGTATAGCTTGACGTCCAGCAAAGTGGCAGAGCGAAAAGATCCCGGGGTTACCAGCACGTCTCCCCGCCCGATTTCCCCTGCCTCCACCCCCACCAGGTTGGCAGCCACCCGCTGTCCGGCCCGGGCTTCCTCCACTCGCTGCTTGTGTACCTGGAGCTGGCGCACGCGCACCGTCTTATCCGGCGGCAAGATGCTCAAAGTGTCGCCTACCCTTATGGTGCCCGATACCAAGGTGCCCGTGACCACCGTGCCGAAACCCGGAATGGTGAAAACCCGGTCCAGCGGCAGGCGCGCCGGCCCCGTGGCCGGCTTCTCCGTCACCTCTTGAGCCAAGGCGTCCAACATCCGGACGAGCTCCGCCAGCCCCTCACCCGTAACCGCCGAAACGGGCACGATGGGGGCGTCCCGGAGGGAGGTGCCGGTAAGATACTCCTTCACTTCTTCCTGCACTAATTCCAGCCAGTCGGGCTCCACCAGGTCTATCTTGGTAAGGGCCACCACACCCCGGCTAATCCCGAGCAACCCTATTATGTCCACGTGCTCCCGCGTCTGCGGCATTACGCCCTCATCTGCCGCCACCACTAGTAGCACCATATCTATGCCGTGAGCCCCAGCCAGCATGGTCCGCACCAAGCGCTCGTGCCCAGGAACGTCCACTATTCCCGCCCTTATGCCGCTGGGAAGGTCAAGGTAGGCAAAACCCAGTTCTATGGAGATACCCCGTTCCTTTTCCTCCTTCAGGCGATCGGTGTCAATGCCGGTGAGCGCCTTTATGAGGGCCGTCTTGCCGTGGTCCACATGCCCCGCCGTGCCGATGACCACCCGCTTCAAGCTCATCCCCCCGCCAGAACCTGCTTAAAAGCTTCTACAAGTAAGGGTATCTCCTCCTCGGAAAAAGTCCGGGGATCCAGAACCACCATACCTTTTTCGGCCCGGGCAATAACAGGCGGGTCGGCCCGTCTCAAGGCTTTGAGCAGGGCGCTTTCCCCCAGGGGAGCCGCGGTCACCGCCACCAGCCAGGTGGGAAGCTGAGCGGTGGGCATGGCCCCTCCCCCCACCTGGGAAAAGCCCTCGATAACCTGAACCGCAATCCCCTCCAAGCTCCCCAGCATCTGGGCCAGTCTCTCGGCCTTTTCCCGGAGCTCCTCCGAAGGGCAGAGGAGCATCTTCAAGGTAGGTATGCTTCGCAGGGCCTCTTCTTCCTCCAGGTAGTCCCTGAGCGTAGCCTCCAGCGCCGCCAGAGTCATCTTGTCGATGCGCAGGGCGCGGTTGAGCGGGTTGCGCTTCATCCGCTCCACGTACTCCCGCCTTCCCACGATGATTCCTGCCTGCGGCCCTCCCAGCAGCTTATCCCCGCTAAAGGTGACCACATCCACCCCGGCCTTAACCGTCTCCTGCACGGTGGGCTCGTAAGGAAGGCCGAAGCGGCTGAAGTCTATCAGACTGCCGCTTCCTAGATCGGACATTACCGGCAAGTTGTACTCCCGTGCTAGAGCCACGAGCTCCGGCACCGGAACCTCGCTGGTGAAGCCGATGATGCGGTAGTTGGACATGTGCACGTGCAAGATTAGGGCTGTGCGCTCCGTTATAGCTTCCCGGTAGTCGCGCCGGTGGGTTTTGTTGGTCGTCCCCACTTCCACCAAGATGGCCCCGCTCTGGCGCATGACGTCCGGTATCCGGAAAGAGCCGCCTATCTCAATGAGCTGCCCCCGCGAGACGATAACTTCCCTTCCGGCGGCCAGGGTGTTCAAGGCCAGAAGCACAGCAGCGGCGTTGTTATTCACCACCATGGCTGCTTCCGCCCCTGAAAGCAAGCAAAGGAGCTCCTCCACCAGGGAGTACCGTTCTCCCCGTTTGCCGGTGGCCAGGTTAAACTCCAAGTTGGTGTAGTGGGCCACCGCAGTCTTTACCGCCTCCTGGGCTCGCTGGCTTAACAAAGCCCTTCCGAGGTTGGTGTGCAACACCACGCCGGTGGCGTTGATCACCCGCTGCAGCCGGGGCCGGACCTCCTGCCGCAGACGTGCTATTATCTCTGAGGAAGAGACCTCCTCCCGACAGCCGGACAGGATCTCCTCCCGTAGCCGGTCCAGCACCCGCCTGGCCGCGTTCACCACTATCCCCCGCGAATAGGAAGCAATAAGGGAGGCTGTCTCCGGCCAACGCAAAATCTCGTCCACTGAAGGCAATTGTCTAACCATGCTTTTCTCTTCCATATTCTTACCGCCCTTTCAGAAAAAGCGGATTATCCGGTAGTCGGTGGTGCGCTGCGCCGGGATGAAGCCGGCATCTTTGATGAGCCTTATTACCTCTTCCCGGTTGGTTCGGTAGGCGGCACCGGCAGCCCGCACCACATTCTCCTCCATCATGGTACCACCGAAATCGTTAGCCCCGAAAGCCAGCGCCACCTGCCCCACTTTGGTTCCCTGGGTCACCCAGGAGGCTTGAATGTTGGGAATGTTGTCTAAGAAAAGGCGCGAGAGGGCCAGGAGACGCAGATACTCCACCGTCGGTACCGGGTTGCCTCCTAAGGCGGTGTTATAAGGCTGGTAGGTCCAGGGAATGAAGGCGGTGAAGCCCCGCGTTCGATCCTGTACCTCGCGCAGGCGGTTGAGATGCTCAATCCGCTCCTCCACCGTCTCCACCGTGCCGAACATCATGGTGGCACTGCCGAAAAGGCCGAGCTCAAAGGCGGTGATCATCACCACCATCCACTCCTGCCAGGTGATCTTGCGGGGGGAGATGAGACGCCGGACTCGGTTCACCAAAATCTCCGCCCCGCCTCCGGGAATAGAATCTAGCCCCGCCGCCTTCAATCTTTCCAGTACTTCCCGCACCGTCAACTTTTCTTTGCGGGCCAAGTGAATGATCTCGGGAGGAGAGAGGGCGTGCAGGTGCACGGGATAACGGGCCTTTATTGCCCGGAAGAGCTCCTCGAAATAGTCAAGCCCCAAGTCAGGATGAAGTCCTCCTTGCAGCAGGACCTGGGTTCCCCCTTGCTCCACCAACTCTTCTACCTTGGCCAGCACTTCCTCTCGTGAGAGCACGTAAGCATCCGGATCTTCTGGCCGGCGGTGGAAAGCGCAGAAAAGGCAGGAGCAATAGCAGATATTGGTGTAGTTGATGTTCCGGTCCACCACAAAAGTGACTATTCTCTCGGGATGTAGGCGATCCCTTACCGCGGAGGCCGCCTTGCCCAGAAGCAAAAGATCGGCCTCCCGGTAAAGATAAAGCGCCTCCTTTACCGTCAGCCGCCTGCCCTCCACTACTTCTCCCAAGAGTTTCTCAAGGTGTTCCAAACCCTTCCCCCCAGACGCGTAAGCTTTTCACGCGTTCTTCTACCAAGCCCAACTTGTAGGCGTAATCGTAAAAAAGCAGGAGAGAGCGCCGGCAGGCCTCGTCCCACTCATAGCGCAGGAGGGTAAAGTAGTCCTCGATTACCTCCGGAGAAAGCCCGGTGCTCGCCTGCGCCGCTTCTTTCACTTTCTGCAAGTGCCGAAGCCCCCAGTCTTTAGCTTCGAGGAGCAGCCGGGCAAGGCTGGTGGTTCTCTCCGGGTCTCTTTCCGCAAAATCGGCCCGCACGGTAAAGAGGGCAAAGACCATCTTTTCTCCCGTGAACTCTTTCCAGGCTCCCCCCAGATCCAGCACGTAAAGCTTTTCTCCCTTGCACTTCACCTCTTCGTGGGCTCTTAAAGCATCGTCACCGATGAGCAGAGCCGCCTCGGCCGCTTGGAGCATATCCTCCAAAACCGGGGGACAGACCCAGTATTCTGGTTCTACATGGTAATAAAAGGTCAGGAGAATCTTAAGAAGGGCCACCGAAGTGGCCGAGGCGCTGGTCAGGGCCACCTTAGCCCCTTCCAGCTCCGTCACAGGAAGGCGGCTAAAAAGGAGGATGCTGCCCACCCGCCCGTCCGCCGCTATCACCGGGCCCGGCAAGATGTACGAAACCTCCGGTTGACGGGCGTACTCTATGGAAGAAAGGGGTGTGGCCTGAAGCTCGCCCGCCAGGTAAAGACGGTTGAGCTCTGTGGGCACCCCTTTAACCAACTCCAGCGGAAAGGGGGGCTTAATTTCCCCGCGCTCCAATGGGTAATATATGGGCAGGCAGTTCAGATAATCGACCCATCCCAGACGTAGCAAAACTAAAAACCTCCCCTCTTCTCCGAACGCAACCGAAGGCAATTAAGACTTCTATCCCTTTAACCTCTAGTCCTGCTCCAGATCCCTCAACCTTATTTTGCCTCAAGCTCGCGGACCGAGGCTTAGAGACCGCGTCTCTTTTCCTTAGGCACTGGAAAGGAGGGTAAACCGGACCGGACCAGCGGTAGAAGAACTCCAAGTAGAGTTTATAAGGCAAGAAGCGGAGCCGGCGTCCTTTCAACAGTCACCGTTTTTCCTAAACAATTCTGAGCATCCTTTATCTTCTTCAACAGTTGCGCTCTCTACCATATCACGGTAGAATCAACCTCGTCAGGAGAAACTTTGGCCTTCAGGTGAGAGTCTTGAAGTTCAAGACCAGGAAACCCGCCGACATGATAACCGTACCTGGCAGGATATACCCGGATGAAACGGCAGAAGAGAAGCTCGTGTCCTTCATGCGTCGGTTCCAGGCGGCCAAGCGCACGGCCTACCAGGCGCTGAGACGGGGAAAGGGACCGGGAGAAATCGTCAAGGACCTCTACCGGAAGTTCTTCCCCAACGCCAGATGGTGCCAGTGGGCCGTGGAGGACGCAAAGGCCACTATCGAAAGTCAAAAAGAGCAGGTCAAGCTGCACATCTCGGATCTGGAAGCCAAGATAGAGAAGTCCGCGGAGAAGCTTAAGCGCACCAGAAACAAGCTTCACCGTCAGGGGATACTGGCCCGCGTCAACAAGTTATGCGCAAAACTGGAGTACTGGAAGGGGTTTCCTGGAGCGGGACGAGGTACCTCCTGCCGTCTTCGGCGGCAAGAAAAACCTGCTGCTCCTCCAGGAGGGAAAGCTCTCTAAAGAGGAGTGGCGGGAGCTGAGGTCCAACGCCTTCTACTCCGTGGGCCAGGCCAACCAGAAGGGTATGACGGGCCAGCACGGCAACGCCAACACGGAAATCGTCTACGATGGGACGACAGGCTCCTTCCGGCTCAACGTCTACATACCGCCGGAGCCAGGGGACAAGAGCGGCAGGCTGAGGCGGGGTGAAGACTGGGTCTCCGTGCCCCTGAAAGTCCCCGCGAGGTACAGGCCCCTGCTCCTGAAGTGCCTGGTCGAGGGGAGGGCCTACACCGTCCGAGTGGTGCGGAAGGCGGGCAGGTTCGACTGCCTCATTTCCTTTTCCCTAGACGATACTGCGGAAGTGGATAAGACTTCTCCCATGGCCGGAGTAGACCTGAACCCTGAAGTGGTGGCCGTGACGGTGGCCCTGCCGGACGGGAACTTCAAGGTTTCCCGGCTCTTCTGGTGCCACGACCTGGTCCACGCTTTACGTGAGAAGCGGGAGTGGATCGCGGGCAACCTGGCCAGAGAGGTGGCCGACTGGTTAGAATCTTCGGGCGTGAGGCAGGTTGCCCTGGAGGAGCTTTCCTTCGCCCAGGATCACGGCACCAACAGAGCGTTCAACCGGATCACGCACAACTTCTGCGTGAGATTGCTCTTCAACCGCATCGTCGTGGCTTTAAGGAAGCGCGGCATCGCGATGTTCACCGTGCCCGCCCACTTCACCTCGCTCACAGGCTTCTTCAAGTACTCTGAGACTTACGGACTTAACGCTCACCAGGCGGCGGCACTGGTCATAGCGCGCCGGGCGCTGGGCTTTAAAGAAAAAGTGCCGAAGCCCCTCATCCAGAAGCTTCTCGGGCGTCCGCCGGTGGAAGGATGGACGCACAGGAAGCTCTGGGGGAGGCTCTTCGGCGTGTTCAAAGCAGCCCGGAAGAAGGTTTTCCGCTATTTCAATACCGGAGCCTTTACCCCTTCCGCCTGGTTAGAACACATCTTTGCCGGGGCGGGCTGAAACTCTCTCCCCTTAAGCCTGCCGTTCTTCCCTGCCGGGGCTGCTCGGGAGTCCGGCAACACCGTGGGGTGGGGGCAAAGGGGCGGCGGGTAGGCGGGGTAACTCCCCCTCCCGGTATGTGCCCGAAGGTAGGTACCGCCTGCGGGGATTTCCCTGCAGCCCACGGACGTGGGACCCGCCTGAGGGACGGAAAACGCCGGGAAGCGGCCCGGCAGCCGTGGGCCCGAGACCGGGGAGATGCGGGCCTTCCCCGTGAGGGGATGCCGGGTTGGCCAGACGGTGACGGAGGTAGCCGTCGGAGAGGCCAGAAAGGGCCGATGAACCTGTACAATGAGTACCTAGGCGGGTTAAGCAAAACAGCGGGTTAAGCAAAACACATGTTTGCTTAACTTTGCTTAGGGAAAATTGACCTCTTCAAAAAGGTGGGCGTTTTGCCAGGCGATAATACCAGGCAGCGCACTCCCGGTAACTTAGCCGCTTGACCAGACGCTGCAGTTCCAGTTCCCGGCGTAGGTGGGGATAGGGATCTTCCTGACTGGGTAGGAGCTCCTCCTTGGGCAGCAAAGCCACGTAGACCAGGCTCCTGGCCGCTAGTAGGCTGTCGAAAAGTGAGGGGCGCAAGCCAAAGACATAGCGCAGAGTGAGCACATCGCCAGGCCCCAGATGCTGGCGCCAGCGCAAGCCAAAGGTGCGCATGGGATCCCGCAGCAGATATAACACCTGTAACTTTACCCGGGGTTTTATGCGGTCACGCAGAAGTTTTATAAGCAGCAGGTGGATGTAGCCCGCCTCCACGCAAACGGAACCTTCCGTTCGGTCCAGCAAGGCCTTTATGGCCTCGGCCCGAAGCTCAGCCCGCAGACGTAGGCGCAGGGCGTCCGCACGGGCGAAATCTTTGACCGCCTCCACCACAGAGGTAAAATTTCCCTCAGCTACCGATTGATAGTAAGCTAGGAGGGCCCCGGTGGCCTCGTGCTCGCACTTCCAGACTTTATGCTCCAGCTCTGTGGCGGGACTTTTTCCCTCCGACAGTCGCCCGACTATCTCCAGGTAGGGCTCCACCTGGTAAAAGGAAGTGCCCACAGTTCGAAAAAGCTTCTGGTAAAGGCGACAAGCTCGTAAGGCGAAGCGGGGGAAGCCGAAATTACCGCGCCTCAGGTAGGTTCGGAGACCGATCTCTCCTCGTAGCATGTGCGCAAAGTCCGGGTGGGGTGGTTCTTCTAAAACTGCTATTTTATGGGCACGAAGCTCCTTTTCCAGCAAAGGCAAAGCCTCTACCCGGTGAGGACCGAAAGCAAGGGTGAGAAGGCGAACTCCTTCCCGGCTCAAACTCCTTCCCTCACCACGCGGTACAGGGCATCGCGCTCTACCGGCACTCCCCCCGCCGCCATGATGAGATCCTCCAGCTCCCGCCGGGTAAGCACCTGGGGGCTCTCCGCCCCTGCACTGTGAGCTATCCTCTCCTCCAGCACGGTTCCTTCTATGTCGTCGGCTCCAAAGTTAAGCGCCACCTGGGAAAGCTTGGTCCCCACCATCACCCAGTAAACCTTGATATGCGGGAAATTGTCCAAAAGCAGGCGGCTTATAGCTATGGTTTTCAGATCGTCGAAACCGGTGGTGCCTTTGACCCCCTCCTCAGCCGCCAGCGGATTGTTCTGAGGAAGAAAGGGCAGGGGAATGAAAGCCTGAAAGCCCCCGGTACGGTCCTGCAGTTCTCGCAGGCGCAGAAGGTGATCCACCCGGTCTTCATAAGACTCCAAGTGCCCGTAAAGCATGGTGGCGTTAGTAGGAATGCCTAAAGCGTGCGCCTCGGCGTGGATCTCTAGCCAGCGCTCCCCACTTATCTTGGCCGGGCAAAGGCGCTGGCGCACCGCCGGGGCAAAGATCTCCGCCCCACCACCAGGAAGGGCGTCGAGCCCGGCCGCCTTGAGCTCCTGCAGCACTTCCCGGACCGTGAGCCCCTCTTGGCGAGCCAGAAAATCGATCTCTACCGCCGTCAAGCCCTTGATCGTGACCCCCCGAACCCTCTCCTTTATACCCCTCAAGATCTTCCGGAAGTAGTCAAGGCTTAAATCCGGGTTAAGCCCGCCCACCAGATGGATCTCGCGAAGGCCCCACAGAGCTACCGCCCGCACCCTTTTTATCACTTCCTCCGGCTTGAGGGTGTAGGCTTCGGCATCCCCGGGCCTGCGCCTGAAGGCACAAAAGCGGCAACTACCCACGCAGACGTTGGTATGGTTCACGTGGCAGTTGACGGCGAAGAAAACTTTCCGTCCATGCCGCCGCCTCTTGACCTCCTGAGCCAGCAAGCCTATTCCCAAGAGGTCGGTAGAGTTGAAGAGCCTCACCCCGTCCTCAAAGTCAAGCCTCTCTCCTTTGCGAATCTTCTCCGCTATATCTTCCA
Organism: Ammonifex thiophilus; assembly: GCF_003368535.1. Lineage (GTDB taxonomy): Bacteria > Bacillota > Desulfotomaculia > Desulfotomaculales > Ammonificaceae > Ammonifex > Ammonifex thiophilus. The sequence continues at coordinate 58,583 of NZ_QSLN01000005.1, read as the reverse complement.
GTCCCTGGTTAAGTTTCACCAGACTCCAACCCCTTTGGCCAGAAGTACGTCGAGAAGGGTGAAGAAGAACATAACCACGCTGAGCGTGCCGTTGAGATTGAAAAAGGCCAGACCCACTAAAGACAAATCTTCCGGGTTGACTAGCCGATGCTCGTAGAAGAGCAAAAGACCCGCCACCGCCACCCCGATAAAATACCAGAGCCCCAGGTGCATGACCACCCCGGTCAGAATGAAGAACAGGGCTGCCAGCACATGACAGAAGCGGGCCACCCACAGCGCAGGACCTATCCCAAAGCGGGCCGGCAGGGAGTAAATGCCTTCGCGCCGGTCGAAGTCATAATCCAGGCAGGCGTAAACGATATCGAAACCCGCCACCCAGAAGAGAATCCCGGCCCCCAGGATCACCGGGGGAAGGCTCAAGCCATTGGTGAGGGCGATCCACACCGCCGAAGGAACCAGGCCCAAGGTGAAGCCCAGATAGAAGTGGCAGGCCCAGGTGAAGCGCTTGGTGTAGGAATAGAACCAGAGGATGAGCACCAGAGGGAGGAAGAGCTTCATCGCCAGAGGGCTTAAGTGCCTGACCGCCCAGTAAAGGAGGCCGAAAGAAAGGAAGACGTAAAACCAGACTTCGGTAGCAGAGATGAGTCCCCGCGGCAGAGCGCGGTTGGCAGTGCGGGGGTTCTTGGCGTCTATTTCCCGATCGATTAACCGGTTCAAAGCCATGGCCGCTGTCCGCGCTCCTACCATGGCCAGGGTGAGCCAGAAAAGGGGAGCAGCCGGCGGTAACCCCCGGTAAACCAGCAGAGTACTTAGGTAGGCAAAAGGAAGAGCAAAGAGGGTGTGCTCGAACTTTATCATCTCGAGAAAAATGACCAGTTTGCGCCAAGCCCTAGAAACCATACTCTTTCCACTTCCTGTCGACCAGAGCTTTTATCTCCGGGCTCATGGCGATCTCCTCCGGCCAGGGGCGAGGATGCCCTTCCTCCGGTCCTTTGCGGGTGGCATCTATGCCCAGCTTCGCGCCGTAGGCCGGGCGCGGAGAGCTGTGGTCCAGTTCGTCAAGCGGCCCCTCGGAAAGCAGGAGATCCCGCCGGGGATCCACGTTGCTGAAGACCCGCCACCACACCTCCCGCGGATCATGCACGTTAACCTCCTCGTCCACCACCACGATGAGCTTGGTGAAAGCTATCTGCCCCAAGCCCCAGAGGGCGTGCATCACTTTCTTGGCCTGCCCAGGGTAGCGCTTGCGGATGGAAACGACGAGACAGTTATGCACCACACCCTCCACCGGGAGACACATGTCGACTATCTCGGGCAGCTGCAAGCGCAAAAGAGGAAGGAAAAGGCGCTCGGTAGCCTTGGCCAGAAAAGCATCTTCCATAATAGGCTTTCCCACTATAGTAGCCGGATATATAGGGTTGCGCCGGTGAGTTATACAGGTTACATGGAAGACCGGATAGTAATCCGCCGGCGAGTAAAAGCCCGTGTGATCACCAAAAGGGCCCTCCAGCCTTCTCTCCCCCGGTTCTACATAGCCTTCCAGCACGATCTCAGCGTTGGCTGGGACTTCTAGATCTTGCGTGACACAGCGCACCAATTCCACCGGTTCCCGGCGCAGAAAACCCGCCAGTAAAAATTCGTCCATCCCGAAGGGTAGAGGAGCCGTAGCCGCGTAAATGGTAGCCGGATCAGTTCCCAGCGCTACTGCTACAGGCAGCCTCTCCCCTCTGGCCTCCGCCTTGCGGTAGTGTTCTGCCGCGTCCTTATGGCGATGCCAGTGCATCCCTGTAGTGGTGGCGTCGAAAATCTGCATGCGATACATGCCCATATTGCGCTTGCCGGTTTCGGGATCTTTGGTTATGACCAGGGGTAGAGTGATAAAACGCCCTCCGTCTTTGGGCCAGCACTTAAGCGCCGGAAGCCAGGTTAAATCGGGATTTTCCACCACCACTTCCTGGCAAGGGGCGCGACGCACCAGCCGGGGAGCCCAGGAAGATATTTCCGCCAGCTTGGGAAGGCTTTTTAGCTTGTCCCACAGCGTGGTTGGTAGATCCGGCTGCAGAAGACTGGCCAGCTCCTCTCCCCGAGCATCGATATCCGGGGAATTGAGGGCGAACTTGGTCCGCTCCCAAGTACCGAAAAGGTTGGTAACCACCGGTATCTGGTGGCCTTTTACCCGCTCAAAGAAAAGGGTCGGCCCCCCCGCCTTGACCATCCGGTCGGTGATCTCGGTGATTTCCAGGTCTGGAGATACCTCGACCCTTATCCGCTTGAGTTCTCCCCGCTTATCCAGGGCTTCAAGGTAATCGCGCAAGTCTTTAAAAGCCAACCTTTACTCCCCCCACCTTGACGGCTTAGTTCCAGCGTGCACGGCCACTACTCCCCCAGTGAGCTCGAAGAAGCTCACTTCTACCAGACCGAGTTCTTCAAAAATGCGCTTCAGATCCTCTTGGTGGGGAAAGGTTTTTAGGGAGGCCGGCAGATAACTGTAAGGGCCTTCCACCCCTACCCCCAGCCTGCCCAGCAAGGGTACCAGACGATCGAAATAAAGATAGTAAATCTGCTTGAAGATGGGCCACCTAGGCTTGGCCAGCTCCAGCGATACCACTCTGCCGCCAGGCTTGACCACCCTTATCATTTCCCGGAGTACCTGCCGGAAATCGGGCACATTGCGGAGAGCAAAGCCTATGGTAGCGCAGTCGAAAGTGTTGTCCGGAAAAGGAAGGGACATGGCGTCCCCTTCCACCAGCTCCACTATGTGGCCGTAAGGGCTTCGTTCTAGATTTTTCCTGGCAACCGCCAGCATTTCCGGACAAAAGTCAAGTCCGACAACCTTCCCCTCAGATCCCACTACCCTGGCCTGCTCCAGGGCCAGCATGGCCGTCCCGGTGCAGACGTCAAGCCCAACTCCTCCCGGACGCAGGCGGCATTGCTTAACGGCAAAACGCCGCCATGCCTTGTCACGATTGAAACTCAAGAGGGTATTCAAAAGATCGTAGCGGTGGGCAATCTGAGCGAAGAGGTTGCGAATGAAAGCTTCCTTGCGCTTATGCTCTTCCGTTAGGCTAGTCATCGGGCTTCCGAACACTCCTTGCTCTGAGCAGGGATAAGCAGTAAAGATTCCACAAGGCGTTCAAGTCCCTCTCTCCCCTCGCCCCCGGGCAAGGAAAGTAGATAACTTCTTGCCTCAGACAGAACCCTTTCCGCTTCCGCCGTCATGCCTTTAGAGAGCAGGAGAGCGTGAGCCTGACCGAAGGCAAACCCGAAGCCATAAAGTTCTTTCTCCCACCGCTTTTTCCCCGCCAGCAGCGCCGGGAGGCAACAACTCTCACCTCCCAGCAAGGCCAGAACCTCCCTTGCCGCCCCGAACTCCCGCCCGGAGGGAATAAAAGGGGCTTCGCAGTGAGCCTTCACCACCCGCGCTAAAGGAGCCAAACAGCGCCGTAATTCCTCCTCCGCCAGCAGGTAAAAAAGAACGCCGTAGCAGTAATCGCCCCACAAAAGTCGGCTCCTCGTTTTACTCCCCGATCCCAGAACCGCTCGCCGGTGCAATACGTTGCCCCAGAAAAGAAATTTTACTCCTGCCGCTAAGGGAAGCACCTTATCCAAAGGGTAGCCGCACAGGATGGCCGAAAAAAGTACAAGTAAAGGATAAAAATCTTCGCCTTGATCGCCGCTGGCCAGCTCCTCCAGCCGCAAGCCTGCCGCTTTGGTTATTTTTTTTAATAGTTCTCCCAACTCAGGCCAAATCTTTCTTATGGAAGGGTTTTCTTCTGGCCCGTCTATTTTAAAACGCAGCAGGTACGCCTCCTCCCCGGTGGTTCGCTACACCCTTGTGCAATAGTATTCGCCTGCCCAAGCTCTTTTCCTGCCGGCATAAATCCCGTGAAAAATAAATTGGCCTCGCGAGCTCCTTTCTTACCCGCAAGGCCCACTTAGAGTTTAGGCGCTCTTCTCTTTAAGAGCGTACTAATAAAAATCCCTCCCTTAAACCGCCTTGGCCGCCTGCAGATAGGAGGCGGGAATGATGCCCCGCTTCTGCTCGTGTGCTACTACCTCTTTAGCTCCAAAGCACTTGGTGAGATAATTGCAGGCTTCCCAAGGATCTACCTTTTCTCCACAGGTAAAGACGTCAACCGCCGCGTACCCTAACTCCGGCCATGTGTGGATGGCCAAATGCGACTCTGAAATGACTACTACCCCGCTTACCCCCTGAGGGCTGAACTTGTGGAAGACGCACTCCCGCACCTCTGCTCCTGCTTCGAGCGCTGCCTCGACCATAGCCCTTTCTACCAGCTCGACATCGTTGAGAGCATTGAAGTCGCAACCGTAGAACTCTGCCAGCACATGCCGCCCCAGGGCCTTCATCTTTACCGCTCCCCCCTCCTCAAAGATTTTTACTTGACCAAAAATTTTTGGAACCGCCACCCAGCGCCAAAAACCTTGTGTATCAGGCGCTAAGCGGTCAATTCCAATCGATTTAGTTTTAACACATACCCCCCCTATTGTCAACAAGATTTTTAGATCGCGTGCCTCAAGGGTTGGCAAACGGTGGCCCGGTTGCCCGTCGAGGTTTAGGCCCCAAGGACCTGGCGAGCAGCTGAGAGCACTCCCAGTGCCTACCAGAAACTTTACGCGCACTCCGAGATGAGTTTCTTAAGGACAAAATGGCTGCGTCCCTTCCAAGACGCAGCCACTCGAGTCCGGACCGTAAGAAACAGGCGTTACGAGAGGAACTTTTACCTGCCCAGAACCCCGCTCAAGAGACCGCTTAACCCGGCAGCCAACCCGCGGACCGAGGAAGCGAGGCCGTAATCACCAGAAGTGTAAGCGTAAGCCGAGAGGTTGTTGGGTCCTTTGAGCTCTGCCGAGGTAGCGTAGCTGCCACCCAGAAGACCGCCCAGCAACCCGTTAAGCCCCGTCTGTTTATTGGAGTAAGTAGCCGTAGCCCCGACTGCATCACCGTTGGGCAGTGTGGCATAGACCCCGCTTCCCGAAACGATGCTGTGCTCTCCTACCAGCTGCCCTACAGAGTTGAGTAGGTCACCAATAGGATTTTCTGCCGCCAGAGCCACCCCGGTATTCAGCGCCAGGAGCAGACCGGCCAGCACAACCACCGCGAGCACCTTACTCTTCTTGAACACGATTCTATACCTCCTTCCATCTGGATTTCTACTTGCCCAGGGCACCACCCAGGGAAGCCAACAAGCCGCCGAGAGCCCGCACCGAAGAAGCCAAGCCCCAGTCGGCGTTCACCGAGGCGCTGGCAGCGTAGTCCCCGTAGGTAACGCTGGCTCCCGCCGCCATGCTGCCACCGGTAACCGAAGAAAGCAATCCGGTAACACCGCTGGCATTTTGGTTGGTTCCCGCTTTGGCTACCACTTGTGTTCCGTTACTCAACTTTATGGTTGCCATGGTATCGGCCGTTACGCTGGTGCTTCCCACCAACTGGTTGATGGAGCTAAGAAGATCGCCCAGCGGATTTTCAGCCGCGAATGCCGGAATCACAGGGAGCAGCATTAGCAACGACAGGGTGAAAAAGCAAACCGCCTTTCGGCCCAGCCTACGCATTTTTACATCCCCTCCTCATCTAAGTTTCCGCCTGTCCTCACGGCCCGGTTGCTCGCTTTAGCCTAGGGCTTGAAGGATTACTTAACCGTTGCAGTAGGCAAGTAGATCTGAACAAAGGAACTGGCACGAGCAGAAACGCCGTCTACTACTTTTTCTACCTTTGCTTCTGCTCCAAAAAGGTTAGGGCCTATTGGTTGAAGTTCCTGAAAAGCTTCCTCCGCGTGACCGTTGACAACCACCCGAACGTCGACGCTGCCACTAATCGCTTCCATGTCCCGATCAAGGACTTGGCGCATCCAGCTCCAGTCGAAAAAAGCAAAAGACAAAGACCACAGCGCAATTGCTAGAACTAACGCCTTCTTCAACTTTATCACCTCCCTTCACACGCCTAGAAACTAAACTGCTTTCACCAGCGCTGCAAGTAGCGGAACATGTCGAAAAAGATTGAAGGAATGAATTACAGGTTTTTAGTCGAGTATTGCCACCACACATATTCGCAATTTCTAGCTAAGAATATTACAAGAGTCCTAGGACTAGTCAAACCAGATTCCGGATAGAATTTCCCGTTCTTACCCATTCTTCCGGTCTTTCTCTGGTTCGGACTTCCTCTCGCTCCCTTTTTCTGCTTCTTTCGTAGAAATAAATCCAGCCCTTAGAAAAACCAGGGGGCTTCTTGCACAAGCTTAAGGCCCAAAAGTGGTTGAACCTTATGACGGGAGTAAAATATAATGGTTTCCGGCTTAAAAACTACAAGGCGATGGAGCCCGCCTTAACCGCCCCGGACAAGGGCTAATGGCTCCTGGTTTTCCCTAGTTGTTCCAAGGGAAGGCCAGGAGCTTTTGTATTTTTTAGTAAACATTAAAAGGAGGTTTCTAAGATGAACACTTGGTTAGTGGCTTCAGTTTGGCTAGGGCTCGCGCTGGTAGCCGGGATTATCTCCATCCGCACTGGAATCTCGGTAGCCATGGTGGAGATTCTAGTAGGGGTACTGGCCGACAACTTTCTGCACTTACAGCCCAACGAGTGGGGCAACTTTCTAGCCGGGCTGGGGGCCATCGTCCTCACTTTTTTGGCCGGAGCAGAAGTGGATCCCGCGGTCCTGAAGAAGAACTTGAAAGAGAGCCTTGCTCTGGGCACGGTTTCGTTTCTGTTCCCCTTCCTAGCAGCCTTCGCCTACAGCTACTATCTGGCCAGGTGGGACCTGCAAGCCGCCTTGATAGCCGGTATCGCTCTGTCCACCACTTCGGTAGCCATCGTCTATGCCGTAATGGTGGAGACCGGAATTAACGCCACGGAATTAGGGCAACTAATTCTGGCAGGCTGCTTCATTACCGACCTAGGCACAGTGCTGGCTTTGGGCGTGGCTTTCGCCCACTACGACTACTGGATGCTTTTCTTTATCCTGGCCACCTTATTCATACTGTTCCTGCTACCGCGGCTTACCCCCATGTTTCAACGAATATTTGGAGGGAAAATCAGTCAGACAGAAGTAAAGTACACTCTCTTTTTCCTGCTCTTACTAGGAGGCCTGGCCACCAAAGCCGGAAGTGAAGCGGTGTTACCGGCTTATTTGCTGGGGCTATGCCTGGCGGACTTCTTCCAAAGGGAAAGGGAACTCTTGTTCCGCATGCGGGCGGCGGCCTTCGCTTTATTAACTCCCTTCTATTTCCTTAAGGCAGGGATCTACATCTCCTTGCCTGCCCTTTGGAGTTCGCTTGCCCTGATAATAATCCTTCTCCTAGTCAAAGTGGCGGCCAAATTTATAGGCGTATGGCCTTTAACCAGGCTCTTCCGCTGGGAAGTGCGCGAGGGAATGTATACCACTCTCCTCATGTCCACTGGACTCACCTTCGGAACCATATCCTCTCTTTACGGGCTTACCCACCGCCTAATAAACCAGCAACAGTACTCCGTACTGGTGACCGTGGTGATACTAAGCGGGGTCATTCCCACCTTAATAGCCCAGGCTTTCTTCTATCCAAAAGGGACAAAGGAGAAAGAAGCTGTGAGCAAAGCGATACCTGCTAAGGAGGAGAGATAATGTACAAGAAAATTCTGGTGGCCTTCGACGGTTCCCCTTACTCCCAAAAAGCCCTGACTGCCGGCATAGAGCTGGCTCGGTGCTGCGGCAGTGAGCTTCACGTCCTCACCGTGGTAAGTCTGCCCGAATACGCAGGCACGGTGGGCGAAGTGGAAGAGATGGTCGGGAAGGCACAGGATTTTTACCGTAAGAAACTCGAAAAGGCATCACAACAGGCAAAGACTAGAGGTGTGGAGCTTAAAATCCACCTGCTGTTCGGCCATATCGGGGAAACCATAATCCGCTTCGCCCAGGAACAAGAGTGCGATCTCATTATCGCCGGTACCCGAGGTTGGAGCCCACTTCAGCGTTTGCTCATGGGAAGCGTCTCCACTTACATAGTGCGTCACGCTCCCTGCGCCGTTCTCATAGAGAAAGGAAAAGAAGAGGACGGGAATGGTTAAAAAGTTCTGCCCGAGCTGCTACCACGAGAATCCGCCTGAGAAGAAGGTCTGCGAGAAGTGTGGTGCTCCCCTTGAAGGGGGGCACCACGAGGACTTTCTTACCAAGCTCATTTGGGCAGTACAACATCCGGAGCCAGAGACTCGCCTGCGGGCCATAGAGCTTTTGGGGAAGCTGGGGCCCCGGGCTTCACCCGCCGCTCCGGTACTGGCCTCTTTGTTTTATTCTCCCGACCCCTTCTTGCGGGCCGCGGTGGTTAGGGCGCTAGGCAGGATGAAAGAACGGCCAGACATTTTGCTCGAAGCACTTAGAGACTCTAGTTTCTTGGTGCGCCTTGCTTCCTTGGAAAGCTTAAAGAGCTTTGAAACTTCTGCCCTGCCGGCAGGATTGGCGGCTATCTTACAGAATTTAGCCAAGGAGGACCCCAGCCCAAAGGTAAAGAAGGAAGCGCAAGCTTTGCTCAGCCGGATAAAGAAGGGGGGCGACCTACTATGAGTCGAGCCTGGCTTTTTATCTTCTTCATGGGACTGGTGAGCCTCTTCGGCGATATCACCTACGAAGGAGCCCGCAGCATAATAGGCCCCTTCATGGCTTCCTTGGGTGCCAGTGCAGCCATCGTGGGCTTTTTTGCTGGCCTGGGTGAGCTCGGTGGCTATGCGCTGCGCCTGATAGGAGGATATCTGGCCGACAGAACGGAAAGGTACTGGTTGTTAACCGGACTGGGGTACCTGGTGAACCTGCTGGCGGTACCCAGCCTGGCCCTGGCCGGTAGGTGGGAAACCGCCGCTGCTTTAATGGTCATCGAACGTGCAGGTAAGGGGCTAAGGACACCGCCAAGGGATGCCATGCTCTCCTACGCCACCTCGCAGGTCGGCAGGGGATGGGGATTCGGCTTCCACGAAGCTATGGATCAGATAGGGGCTATCACCGGGCCCCTTCTGGCCGCAGGCGTGCTCTCTCTGGGATGGACCTTCCGGCAAAGCTTCGCCCTTTACGCCGTACCCGCCTTCTTAGCCCTCATCATTCTGGCCTGGGCCCGCATTAGCTTTCCCGTTCCTAAAGAGCTGGAAATAAGCCCTCGTTCTTCTCCAGAAACCGACTCTCCCCGCTTTCCCCAGGCGTACTGGTACTATTTAGCCTTCAGCGCCGTGGCCGTAGCCGGCTTTCTCCACTTCCAGATTCTAGCCTACCACTTCAAGGTTAAAGAAGTCCTGTCTGATGCCGCCATTCCCTTCCTTTACGCCGGTGCCATGGCTACCGACGCCGTGGCTGCTCTTCTAGCGGGCAGACTTTACGACCGGATAGGGTTGCGCTCGCTGATAATCGTGCCCTTCTTGACGGTGCTGCTCACCTTTCTGGTGCTAGCTACACACCCCTTGCAGGTGGTAGCGGGGACGCTTATCTGGGGAGTAGTCATGGGCCTGCATGAGAGCACCCTGCGTGCGGCCATCGCCGACCTTACCCCCATAGCACGACGTGGCTTGGGGTACGGCATCTTCAACACCGCTTACGGCACAGCTGCTTTCCTTAGTGGCGCCTTACTAGGCATGCTTTACGACCGGAGCCCGCACCAAGTCATAATACTCGTAGTAATTCTTGAAGCAATAGCCTTCTTGCTCTTCCTCCAGATGGTCAAGCACTGGCGGGCTTTTGAGCAGGAGAGGGATGGGAAATGCTGAGTCCTGCTTGGTCGGAAAGGATAGCTCAGTACGTAGAGAGTTGCCGCACGCCAGACGGGGGCTACTTTTTTGCCCGGATTCCTCCCGGCAGTCCGCACGATACCTTTTATTTTGAACGCTAACGATCTCAGCGGCCTGGCCACCGTTTTCTACGGTACCGCAATCCTAAAACTTATCGGTAAAGAATCTCTCCTGCCCCGCAAGGATGTCTTGCTTTTCCTACAAGAAGTAGAGCCGCTGGCACTCTCCTACCTTGAATATTGCTACTACCTAACCGCTACACATTCGCTCTTGCCGGGCAAACCAAATCATCCTGAGGAGTTGCTCTCTTTTGTAAAAAAGTGCGCCTGCCGCCAGGGAGGCTTCGCACGGTCCCCACACCCTTGCGGCCTTCCCACCCTAATTACCACCTACCAAGCTACATTCATACTGAGTTTTCTATTTAATTCCAAAAGCGAAGGAACAATCCTCGTATGAGGCGTCTTAAAGGTGGGAAAGATAAAGATGGAGGTGGTGCGGAATGCTAAGGCGGAAGTCCCTTTTGGTTCCGCAGGCTGCCTCCCCGTTGGAACTCTTAAAAATAGAAGTAGCCAACGAGATAGGCTATCCCACCTTTGGTCACCCGGCTATAACCCCGGAAAATTACCGGGAAGTCCTGGAGCGGATGAAGTACGAAGTAGCAGGGGAGCTGGGACTGGACCGCTATCTCAGGGAAGGATACTGGGGAGATGTTCCTTCCCGCCTCTGCGGCGCCGTAGGCGGGCGCCTGGGAGGTAAAATCGGAGGAAACATGGTGCGTCGTATGATCAAGTTCGCCGAGCAGAATCTGATGGCGCGGCCTTAGCCGCGCCGTTTTTTTATTTTTAAGAAGCACCGGGCAAGGCTCCCAAAGACTCCAGGCGCTCCTTAAAGGCCACATTAAGCTCGTCTTTGACCTTCAAGAGTTCCCGCAGGTTGGCCACATGGCAGACCACCAAGAAGCGCAACTGGTTCTCGGCCAGATCGGTTAGATAAACGACAGGGGGAGGGGAGGAGAGCACTTTGGGATGCTTCTGAAGCTCCTCCATAAGGGCCACCTTTACCTCCTCGACTTTCACTTGGTAAGGCAGAACAAGGGGTATCTCCAGCCGCGCCATCACATTGGGGCGGGAGTGATTGATGATCCGGCTGGACACCAGATCGCGGTTGGAAAGGATGGCCACTGTCTGGTTGAGGGTCAAAATCTTAGTACTGCGCGCCCCTATCTCCAGCACATCCCCTATCAAACCTGTGCCTACGATCTCTATCCGATCTCCCACCGTAAAAGGACGGTCGAGCAGAAGGATAAAACCGGCCACCATGTTGCTAAGCGTCTCCTGGGTGGCGAAGGCCACCGCCAAAGAGGCTATGCCGGCCGTGGCCAGCAAGCCGGAAAGGTTGAGATGAAAGTATCCTAGAACAATCACGGCAGCCACGAAATAAAGCAAGATACGCCCGCTATAGAGGAAAATGGGGAGTAAATGTTTTTCATAAGGACCCCCCAGCCGCCGGAAGTGCCAGTTGACAAAAGTCCGCCACAGTCTATCCACCCACCAGGTAAAGAAACACACCATCAAGATAAAGTTGATCCCGTCAATATAGGTAAAAACTTTCAAATCATGGTATCCCGGCGACTGGGCCAGGAGCTTCTGCCCTATGTGGGCAAAAAGGAGAAAGAAGAGCAGAATCAGCGGGTAGGTGGAAACCCTGGCCACATCCTGAGCTGACGACCAGCGGGCATGGCGAGCCAACCGCCCGATAAGGTAGCTCGTTCCCCTCCCCAGAAGCCAGGAGACCAGAACGGCCAGCAGAAGATAACCTAAGACCAGGAAAAGACCGGTTCCTACCGGTACCCTCACCGTTTTCTCCCCCTAAATTCCGTTGAGGTGGCTGGTGTCGTTAAAAAGCATCAAGATGGCTTTCTCTTCTTCGAAAAGCTCAATGATGTTGAGCGCCGCGTTGTCCTGGCGCAGGCGCCAGTATTGGTTTAAGTCCATGCGCAAAAGGTAGCCTATGGCCGCCCGGATGGTGCCCCCGTGCGATACCACCAGAACCTTGCTTTCCGGATGCCGCTCGGCGATTTCTTTGAGGGTCCCTACCGCCCGAGCCGCCACCTCGGCCAAGGTCTCTCCGCCGGGGAGACGGGTGTGATAAGGAGCCTGCCACCAGCGCTCCGCCACCTCGGGGAAACGCTTCTTTATCTCCTCCCGGGTAAGTCCTTCCCAAGCCCCAAAGTTTATTTCCCGCAAAGAAGCCAGGGGGATTACCTCTTTTCCGTGCGGGCGTGCCACGATACGCGCCGTGTCCAGGGCCCGCTGCAGGTCCGAAGCGTAAAAGGCCGCGAATTCCTCCCCTTTCAACCGCTCGGCCAAAGCTTCGGCTTGGCGTTTTCCTCGCTCGTTCAAGGGAATGTCAGCGTGCCCCTGGTAGCGCAGAGCGTGGTTCCAGATGGTCTCCCCGTGCCGCACCAGGTAAATTTTACAGCCCATATTCTTCACAGACCTCCTTAAGGGCAGCCAGCAGCCTCAGGTTATCCTCCCTCTTTTTTACTGCCACCCTAATATAGTACGGGTCAAGCCCAGGAAAATTACTGGCATCGCGCACCAGGATCCGGCGACGGGCCAAAGAGGCCGTCCATTCCTTGGCTGTTTTCCCCGTCCTCTCAACCCGCACCAGCAGGAAATTGGCCTGCCCGGGCAACACCTCGAACCCCGGAAGTCTGCCGAGCTCCCTCTCCAGGAAAGCCTTTTCCTTAGAAACGAGCTCCCTGGTAAGTGCCTGGTAGGCGCGGTCCTTGACCGCCTCTACCCCCGCCAACTGGGCTAGGAAATTGACCCGCCAGGGAGGAGCTATTCTCTTCACCCGCGCCAGGATCTCCGGAGAGGCTATCAGAAACCCAAGTCGCAGTCCAGCAAGCCCGAAAAACTTGGTCAACGAATAGAGCAAAATTAGGTGCCTGAAGCGCCCCAGAAACTTCTTAGCGCTCAAGCTCTTTATCTCCTCCGGCGTAAGAAAGTCGATAAACGCCTCGTCCACTATAAGCAACACTCCCCGCTTACCGGTTTCTTCCGCCAGCAGGGCCAATTCCTCTGCCGGCCAAGTTTTACCCGTGGGGTTGTTGGGGTGGCAGATAAAGAGCGCCTCCATCCCGTCAAGCTGGGTTCGAATCAATTCCGCCCGGGGCTCGAATTCCGGTGCGGACAAGAAAACCCGTTTTACGTGGCCGCCGTGAGCTTCCACTGCTCGGGCGTACTCGGAAAAAGTGGGCTCGACTATTAGCACCCTTCTCAAGCCCAAAGCATAAACTAGCAGGTATATGAGCTCGGCCGTTCCATTGCCGGGGAAAAGCCAGTCCTTTTCTACTCCCAAGTAGTCCGCCACCGCCTGACATAAGTCCCCGCATTCCGGGTCGGGGTAGCGGGAAAGGTGGGGAAGGGCCGAGCTCACTTTCTCCAGTACCCCGGCCGGAGGCCCCAAAGGGTTTACGTTACTGCTGAAGTCCAGATAGTCTTCCGGAGAGCCTCCGAAAGCAGCAGCAGCGGCGAATATATTGCCTCCGTGTTCCACGCCAAAACCCCACCCGATTACCATAAGAGTAAACCCGCAGCCAGTGAACCAATTTCCAGGATCTCGTTTAAGGCGCCGTAGGTGTCGCCGGTCAAGCCCCCCAGTTGCTTGCGGAAAAGGAGGCCCAGGAGCAGGGCCCCGAGCACCGCTCCCCCCAGAAGCATCGCCCCTTTGTAACCGCCCACGAGCGCGGCTATGATCCCGGCAATGAGAGAGGCTCCCAGTACCTGAGCGTTACCGGTGAACTCCTTGTAAAGCTTCCCCTGCCCCTGGGGACGAGCATAGGGGAAAAAACGTATGGCCCACACCATACCGGTGCGGCCTATGACCGGCACCAGCAGCAAAATCCTCCAAGGATGAGAAGGTAAGGAAAAGAAAAGGGCGAAGCGGAAAAGTCCCAAGACAATTCCTCCCATCACCCCAAAAGCCCCCACGGTGCTGTCGCGCATGATGGCCAGCCGCTCGGCTGGGGTTCGGCCCCCTAGGCCGTCCACGTAGTCTATGAAGCCGTCGGCGTGCATACCCCCCGTAACCCAGAAGTTCAGCCCGCACAAAGCAGCCGCTACCACCGCCGGCGGCCACCAGGGCGAAAGCAGACAGTAAGTCGCCGTCCACAATCCCCCTATGACCAAGCCTACCAAGGGAAAGAAGACGGTGGCCCGGCCGAAAACCTCGGCCTGATACGGTACCCTTCCGAGGGGCAGGCGGGTGAGGTTCTGCAAGGCTAAAAGCCAGGGCCAGAGGAAAAAGCGCCACATATCATTTTCGCACCCAACTCTAAGAGAAGGTAGAGGATAACGCCGACCAGGAGACCTTGAAAGCTCACCCAGTAAAGCGCCTTGACCGCCTGAGTAATATGTTCCACCTCCAAAGGAACCCTCTCTTCCCCCAGGTAGGGCCGGGAATGAAGCTCCCCACCGTAAAAGCACGGCCCGCCCAGCCTTACCCCCAGAAGCCCAGCCATGGCCGCCTCCGGCAGTCCGCTATTGGGACTGGCGTGTTTTCTCCCGTCCCGGCAAAGCACCTGCCAGGTACGCCGGACGTCGGCCCGCCAAAGAAAGGCGGTTAAGATGAAGAGGCTGACTGCCAACCGCGCCGGCAGAAAGTTTAAGAGATCATCCAGCCGCGCCGAGGCCCAGCCCAGGTAGCGGTAGTGAGCCCGGCGGTAGCCCACCATCGAGTCCAAGGTGTTGACCGCTCTGTAGGCCAGCGCCAGGGGGGCTCCACCCAGGAAGGCGTAAAAAAGCGGGGCTATCACCGCGTCTACCGTGTTTTCCGCCACGCTTTCCACCGCCGCTCTTATCACCCCAGAAGCGTCGAGCCGGTCCACGTCCCGTCCCACGATCATGCCCACTTCCCGACGTGCTCCCGGCAAATCTCCCGTCTTCAAGAGGTCCCGCACGGCCAAGGCGGCCTGCCCTAACCCTTTCAAGGCCACAGTAGTAGCCAGGAGGCAGGATTCTGTCGCCAATCCCACCCAGTAGTTCCAGCCATAGGCGAGATCAAGAAACCAACGTGCCCCCCACCAGACCCCCAGGGGCAAAGCCACGGCCAGCACTAGTCCCCCGCCCAACAATATAAGAGGGCGTCTGGTAATACCTACCAGCACCCTTTCGTAAAGGGAGATAATCCGCCCGAAAAGGCGCACCGGGTGGGGTAGCCAGCAAGGATCGCCCAGGACAAGATCAAGAACTAGCGCCAAAACGATTACTACCGGCCGCAACGCAGGCTCAGGGAGAGGTCTTCTCCCCGGAAACAGCAATTATCTCTTTCACCCGGTCTACCAGTTCATCAATCAGATGGGGAAGGGGTTCTGGCCGGATGCCCACCAGTTCGCACTTCCCCCGCAGCAAGGGAAGGAGCAGTTTGGGAGCGGGACTCTGGGTGATAGCCTCTGCTATACGGGGGGTGAGTTCGCCAGCCATGGCGTGCGGTACCACAATCCCCACCGGACCAACAATGAGGTCCACCCGGCTGGCATTGAAAACGATGGCATTTTCCCCGCTGGCTCCCTCGTTGGCGCCAGCTTTGAGCATCTGGGCGGTGGCCAAAGCATTAGTTCCCAGCGCCAAGATTTCCGTGCCTTCGGGCAAAAGCTTGCGCAGCTTCTCTACGATATGCTTGCCTACGCCGCCTCCCTGGCCATCGACTACCGCGATGCGCATCTTTCTTCTCCCTATGCGAGGCTTCATCCATTATAGCACGGGAGTCGGCGCGGGACAAAGCTCAAGACTCTTTCCCTTGCAGTTTGGACTCCAGCTCCACTATGCGCCGGTTTTTCTGCCAGAGCGAACGGGCGTAGCGGGCATTGAGCCGCTGCAGCCTCTCGTTTTCCCGTTCCAGCTTCTTTAGCAAAAGCTCTTTTTCTCCCTCCATTTTCTCCAGTAAGTAAAGGAGCACCCGCCGGCTAAGGCGCACCTGGGCTAGCTTCTCCTCTAGTTCTTTTATCCGGGCGCGCAGGTAAAGCTCCTCCTCTCCCACGAACCCTCACCCGCCTTCCAAGCTTCTTTCCAGGATAGTATTATGCAGCTTAAAGCGGGCGTAGTCGGCCTCGGCCTCTACCTGGACGCGCCCGCCGCCCGGCGCAGGGCGAGCACCACCTCTTCCGTAACTACGGCGGCCCCCAGCGGGTGACGATAATGAGGACCGTGGTAATCCGAGCCGCCGGTGGCTATGAGACCCAAGGCGGAAGCCAGTTCGCGGTAGTAGGACTTCTGCTCTGGCGTGTGCTCGGGGTACTCCACCTCGATTCCCCGCAGACCCGCCCTTATGAGCTCAGGTAAAAGTTCTTCGGCGGAGTTTAAGCCCGGATGGGCCAGCACAGGCACTCCTCCAGCCTGGCGCACTACCTTCACCGCCTCCACCGGGGAAAAGCGAGCTCGGGGAACGTAGGCCGGGCAACCCCGTCCCAAAAAGCGCTTGAAGGCCTCCTCTATGCTGGCCACCACCCCTTTTTCCACTAAAACCCGGGCTACGTGAGGGCGCCCTGCCGCCACCCTCACTTTGGCCACCACTTCCTCCAGGGTAAGGGGAATTCCTAGATCTCGCAGACGCCGCACCATCTCCGCCACCCGTTCCAGGCGCTTCTCTTTCAGCCAGCGCAGGGTGGCCAGGAGGTTAGGGTGGGCAGGATCTAGGAAGTAGCCCAGGATGTGAATTTCCCTCTCCCTTTCCTCGGTGCTTATTTCCACTCCCGGCACCACCAGCAGATTTTCCCTTTTCGCCGCCTCTAGCGCTTCGCCCAGACCGGCCACCGTGTCGTGATCGGTTACGGCTATTCCTGCCAGCCCTATGCTTTTAGCCCTGGCCACTACTTCTGCCGGAGTCTCGGCCCCGTCAGACGCCGTAGTATGAACGTGCAGATCGTAAAGAGCCGTCATCCTATCCCCTTTCTACGGCCATACCGCACGCATTACCCGAAGAAAATTCTCTCCCATGACCTTTCTTATTTCCTCCTCTTTCCAGCCCCGCTCGCGGAGCCGGGAGATAAGGCGGGGCCAGGAGGTAGCGTCGGGCATTTCTTCCCATGGTTCCGGAACACCGTCGAAGTCGGAACCCACCCCCACACAATCAATGCCTCCTATTTCCGCCAGGTGCTCCATATGGTCTATAAGCCGGTCAAGAGTGGGTTTTTCCGGATCGATAAAGTGGGGAACGAAGGTCACCCCTATAACTCCTCCGGTAGCTGCCAGCGCCCTCACCTGCTCGTCGGTAAGGTTGCGTGGGTGATCGCATAAAGCGCGGCTGTTGGCATGGGAGGCTATGATGGGGCCTTCGGCCTGACGTAGAACATCCCAAAAGCCGGCGGGGGAAAGATGGGCTACATCCACGAGCATACCCAGGCGCCCCATCTCCCGCACCACCTCCCTACCCAGAGAAGAAAGTCCCCCCTCCTCTCCCACTCCATCGCCCAACTCATTGCGCCCGTTCCAGGTTAAAGTGAGGCAGCGTACCCCGAGCAGGTGGAAAACCCGGAGGGCAGCCAGGCTCCCCTCCAGTACGTGCCCCCCTTCCACTGCCAGCACACCGGCCGTCTTCCCTTCCGCCAAAGCCTCTTCTAAAGAAGCCCGGTCCTTCACCGGCCGTACCTCCTCCCAGGTAGAGAGGAGCCGGTAAAAGTAGTCTACCTGCTCTAAAGCCCGGCGGAGATACATCCCTCGGTACTCAAGAGGCACGAAGACGGCGAAGAACTGCACCTTTACTTTCCCCTGTCGCAGGCGCGGCAGGTCCACCTGTCCCTCCAGTTGTCGGCTTAAGGGGAATCCTCGGCACGCCTGCCGGGATAAAGTGTCGCAGTGCGCATCTACTACTAACAAACAAAAGCCCTCCTTCCCTGTTTTGGGGTAGGAGGTAGAAATGGAAATCGCGTCCGTTTCTGCTTTTAAAGTTAGTTCCGGGAACTTAACGCGACTCGACGATGATTTTTACCGCCGTTCTCTCCTCTCCGTCGATCACCACGTCGGTGAAGGCCGGAATGCAGACCAGATCCATGCCGCTGGGAGCCACGAAACCACGAGCGATGGCAATGGCCTTGACCGCCTGGTTCACTGCTCCCGCTCCTATGGCCTGAATCTCCGCCGCACCCCTCTCCCGCAAGACCCCCGCTAGCGCCCCTGCTACCGAGTTGGGGTTAGATTTGGCCGAAACTTTCAGTACCTCCATGCCCTCCGCCTCCTTTGGGCCTGCTTTTACCCTGTTCCTCATATTTCGCCATCGGGAAGAAAATTCCTTCCCGAGCTATTCATCTTCGTAGATTTGCACCCTTTCTATGGTAAGCGCTTTTCCGGAAGAAGGGTCGGCCGTGATCACACAACCGTTGAACTGGAAAGGACCGGAAGCCACCTCGAAACGCCGGGGCAACTGGGAAAGGAATTTTTCGATAACTATTTCCCTCTTCACCCCGATCACCCCGTCCCGGGGCCCGGTCATCCCCACATCGGTAAGGTAAGCCGTGCCGCCGGGCAGGACTCTTTCATCCGCCGTTTGCACATGGGTATGAGTTCCTATGACAGCCGTCACCTTGCCGTCCAAGAACCACCCAAAGGCGATTTTTTCCGAAGTGGCCTCCGCGTGAAAGTCCACCACGATCAAAGGAGTATGAACCCTAAGCTCGGCAACCAAGCTCTCAGACAGGCGGAAAGGGCAATCTAGATCGGGCATAAAGACCCGCCCGCATAAGTTGATCACCGCTACTTTATGCTCCCGCACCGAAAAAATACCGTAACCTACTCCCGGAGCCCCCGGTGGATAGTTGGCCGGCCTTATAATGCGGGGTTCCGCGTCCAGTAGTGAAAACACCTCTTTTTTGTCCCAGATATGGTTTCCCCCCGTAAGGACATCGATGCCGCAGCTGAAGAGCTCCTCCGCCACCGCTGGCGTTAAACCGTTACCCCCCGCGGCATTTTCCGCGTTGGCGATGACGAAATCGAGCTGGTATTTCTGACGCAGGGAAGGAAGGCATTCCCTCACCGCCCTCCTCCCCGGCCGTCCGACTATGTCGCCGATCAGCAAGAGGCGCAAAGCCACCGCTTAGACCCTCTCCTACTTGGCATACTCTACCGCGCGGGTTTCCCGGATCACAACCACCTTCACCTGGCCGGGATACTCGAGCTCGCTTTCGATGCGTCTGGCTATCTCCCGCGCCAGGCGCACGGTAGCCGCGTCGTCCACCCGTTCCGGCTTCACCATTACCCTAATTTCCCTCCCCGCCTGGACGGCATAAGCCTTCTCCACGCCGGGGAAAGAAGCTGCGATTTCTTCCAGCTTGGTGAGACGCTTTATGTAAGCTTCCAGCGTCTCCCGGCGGGCGCCAGGACGGGCGGCGGAAATAGCGTCGGCCGCTTGCACCAGTACCGCCTCTACCGTCTGGGGTTCCTCGTCGCCGTGGTGGGCCGCTATGGCATGGATTACCTCCGGATCCTCGCCGTACTTACGCGCCAGCTCCACCCCGATGGCCACATGAGGACCCTCCATTTCGCGGTCCACCGCCTTGCCGATATCGTGTAGGAGCCCGGCGCGCTTAGCCAGAGCTACGTTGGCTCCCAACTCGGCCGCCATGACCCCCGCCAAATGCATAACCTCTAGCGAGTGCTGCAGCACGTTCTGGCCGTAGCTGGTGCGGAACTTAAGTCGACCCAAAAGCTTTATGAGCTCCTCATGGATGTGGTGGATGCCAGCCTGCAGGACCGCTTGCTCGCCGGCCTCCCAGATCTGGCGCTCCACTTCCCGCCGAGCCTTCTCCACCATTTCTTCAATCCGCGCCGGGTGGATGCGGCCGTCGGCTACCAGCTTCTCTAAGGCAATACGTGCTATCTCGCGGCGGATGGGATCGAAGCTGGAGAGGATCACCGCTTCCGGGGTGTCGTCGATGATAAGATCGACCCCGGTCAAAGTTTCAAAGGCCCGGATGTTGCGCCCTTCTCGGCCGATTATCCGGCCCTTCATCTCGTCGTTGGGCAGCGGAACCACCGAGACGGTAGTTTCCCCTACCTGGTCAACCGCACAACGTTGTATGGCCAAGGCGATGATCATGCGGGCCCGCCTCTCGCCTTCCTCCTTGGCCCGGTTTTCCATATCTCGGATGAGCTGCGCCACCTCCTGCTGCATTTCCTTTTCCACCTCACTCAGCAGCAGTTGGCGGGCCTCTTCCAGCGAGAGCTGAGCTACGCGTTCTATCTCGGCCAGCCGGAGGCTCTTGAGTTGTTCGAGTTCTTTGAGCCTAGCTTCCAGCTCCGCCTCCTTACGTCCCAGGCTCTCCTCCCGTCGACTCAAGGACTCCAGCTTGGCCTCCACTGCTTCTGTCTTCTGCAGGAGACGGCGCTCCAGGCGCTGTAACTCGTGCCGTCTTTCCCGATGCTCTCGCTCCAGCTCGTGCTTGAGCCTTAAAGCCTCCTCTTTGGCTTCGAGCAACTTTTCCTTTTTCTTAGCCTCGGCTTCCTTTTCCGCTGCCGCTATGATTTCTCGCGCCCGCTCCTCAGCAGAACGAACCTTGGCTTCGGCCACAAACCGTCTTAAGGCATAACCTCCCGCAAAAGCCAGGGGGAGAGAAGCCCAGTAGATCCACCATGCTGTGTCCGGCAAATTTGCACCTGGCTTTGAAAGACCCAACCAAAGAGGTTGGGCCGGTCCCCCAACCAGGCCCTTCGCCTCCTTTCCTGCCGCGACTAACCCTGAAGAAACAGGGTAAGCCTAACGGGGACCGTTATCGATCTATGATTTACCGCCCCAAGAGAGCTTTCTTTAGGGTGACAAGCCTGAAGCTTGCTTGTATTGTATCGATCGCCCGGAACAAGTGTCAAGGCGAGCCTAAGAAGAGCGTATTTTCCCTCTCCAGACCGTCCGGTTTTTGCCTGAGCGTTTGGCGGTATAAAGGGCGTTGTCGGCGCAGGTTAAGAGAACTTCTGCACTTTGGGCGTCCTCGGGAAAAACAGCTACTCCCAGGCTTATGGTGGGAAAGGGCTCCTTTTTCCCTATACCTTCCACCCGGCGGCGAAGTCTCTCCGCCACCGCCACTGCTCCTTCCCCTCCGGTCTCTACCAGGAGAATTACGAACTCCTCGCCGCCGTAGCGGGCCGCCGTGTCCGAAGCCCGGATTTCCTTCTTTATGACCTCTCCCAGGCGCCGCAGGCATTCGTCCCCCGCCAGATGCCCAAAGGCGTCGTTGTAATCTTTGAAGTTGTCTACGTCCAAAAGTAAGACTGCCAGCTTTCGCTGATACCTCTTAGCCCTCTCTAGCTCTTTAAGGAAGATCTCCCAGAACTTGCGCCGATTATAAAGACCGGTGAGCTCATCCCGCTCGGCCAACTCCTTTACTTCCCGGTAGAGGTAAGAGTTAACCAGGGCTGCGGCCCCTAAGCGGCTCAGACTTTCCCGCAAAGCCGAGCGCCGCAGGGGAAAAGCCGGAGCTGGGTTACGCCGCAGAAGGAGAAGGTAACCCAAAGCCAAACCGGCATCGTACTCCAGAGGAACAACTTCTCCTTCGGCGAAACCGTGGCGGCGGAAAAAGTCCAGGAGTAGCTCGGGCTGCCTGAAAGCCTGGCGTAGATCTTCAGGGGAGAGGAGAAGGGGCTGGTTCGACTCGAAAGCAATCTCGCCCGACTTATACCGGTAGATAAAGACCGCTACCTCCCAGCCCAGCGTCGCGGCTAAAATGGTGAGCACCTCGGAGGTCTCCATCTTTCCGGCCAGAAAAAGAGTGAGAGCCTTTCCCATTTCCTGCAACACCGCTTCTTCCTGCTGGCAGATTTCCTTCCACTCCTTGAGCGAGAAGAAGGCCAGAAGCAAGGAAAGTAAAGGGAGAAGAGGAGCTAGGCTCTTTTGCGCCGCCGATAGATCGGCTTCCGACTCAAACTCAATACTGCCCACCTCCACACCAGCGAAGGAAAGAGAAAGAACCTTACCGGTGGGAGGAGAAGAAAGAGCGGTGTGTAGCCGGACCTCCTTAACCCCCGCCTTATCTCTTATCAAGGAGATTATCTCCCGGCGAAGCACGGCCTCGTCTTCAATGGAGGCCAGGTCGGAAACAAACCCCTCTTCAGGCATATTCTCCACGCGACTCCTTTCGAACAGCCGTTAAAATTTTAGCATCCGGCGAGCCTCTTGTACACTATGCATTGCTTTTATCTATTTGGTTGTGGTAAAATTTTTTTGGTTTTGCTATTTGCGGGTGGCAGTGAGAAGCGTTGCAGTCCTACCTTTTTTGCCGCACTTATTCCTGCGCTTGTTATTCTTAAGATGCCAGTCGCATATTCTACTTACCCAGGAGGTGGTGGCTTACCATGCGCATCGCCATGCTTCACTGGGCTTTCCCTCCCACCATAGGAGGGGTGGAAACGCACCTGTTTATGGTCTGCCCGGCTCTGGCCCGGCGGGGGCACCAGGTGGGTGTCTTAACTGGCGCCATCAACGGCGAGACCCAGGAAGAGCTATGGCAGGGAGTTTACCTCCGCCGCACCCCTCTCCTGGACCTCAACTCCCTCACTCCGGCTTTGATTGAGGAAAAGCGTGCCGCCATCGCGGAGGAGATGAACCGCTTCTTTACCACCTTCAAGCCCGATTTGGTACACGCCCACAACATGCACTATTTCAGCCCTGTACACACAGAAATCTTAATGGAGTTTAAAAAGCGCTACGGCTTCCCGGTGATCCTTACGGCGCACAACGTGTGGGAAGACGAGCTTTTCAAAGAAATGCTGCGCTTCCGTCATGACTGGGATGGTATAATCGCCGTGAGCCACTTTATTAAGCGGGAGATGGTGGCCGCGGGCTATCCTGCTGAAAAGATAGTGGTCATCCACCATGGGCTGGCCTACCGACATTTCCTGGCCCGGACCGAAAACCCGGAAATAAGGCGAGTCATTAGGGAAGCGGCTGGAGACAAGAAGATAATCTTCCATCCGGCCCGTATGAGCCTGGCCAAGGGCTCCGACGTGGTGGTGAAAGCCTTTCGACGGGTAAAGGAGACTTGCCCCTCCACCTTCCTTCTTCTGGCCGGCACCGATAAAACGGTGGACTGGGGGGCAGTGCAGCAGAAGGAAATAGCCCAGATAAAGGAGCTCATCCACTACCTGGGACTGGAAAAGGATATCTTGATCCGCTTCTTCAGCTGGGAAGAGATACCGGCCGCCTACCGGGAAAGTGATATTGTAGTCTATCCTTCGGCCTTCCAGGAGCCCTTCGGGATAGCGTTGCTGGAGGCCATGGCTTTGGGTAAGCCTCTGGTGGTCACTCGGGTAGGAGGAATGCCCGAAATCGTCCTGGATGGGGAGACGGGCTTCGTCGTACCCCCCAGAGATCCGGAAGCCTTGGCCGATAAACTCATCTTCCTCTTGCAGCACCCGGAGAAAGCACAGGAACTGGGAGAAAAGGCACTGAAGCGCTTTAAAGAGAAATTTTCCCTGGAGGAAATGCTAAAGGCCATGACGAACTACTACCACCTGATTTGGCGTCGGAGCACTAGAGAGAAAGGAGCGCCTTCGTATAGTGCAGCTGGAAGATAGTCTGCGCATAGCGCCGGCTTCTACACCAGGGGTAACCGAGGTCCTTAAAAACAACGATCTCTTCTTGGTTTCCCTGCCCGATAGCTCCATACCTGCCGGGTATCCCGGAGGCCTAGGGCTTTACTTCCGGGATACCCGATTTCTTAGTCGCCACGAACTTTTTGTCAACGGACGGGAACCCATACTCCTCTCTTCCGGAGTGCGCTTCAGCCACTTTTGCCAGTGCGATCTCACCAACCCGGAGCTGCGAGACGAAAAAGGAGCCGTCTTGGCTCCCATGGAATCGCTTCACCTGCGGCTCCTGCGCTTTCTCAACGGCTCCCTTTACCAGCGCCTGCGGGTGACCAACTACGGTTACAACAAAGTGACCCTGACCTTGGCTTTGAAGCTAGGTGCCGACTTCCGGGACATATTCGAGCTACGTGGCGTATCCCGGCCCCGCCGGGGTACGCTTCTCCCTTTCTGTACCGGCCGGGAGGGTCTGGTGTTCCGCTACCGGGGGCTTGATGAGCTCACCCGGCGTACCACCGTCATCTGGGATCCTCCTCCCGCCGACATCTTCGCCGAAGGGGACGACGTGGTTTTAGTCTACCAGTTTGAGCTTGCGCCCAAGGACCGGGTGTATTTTTACTGGCGGATAATGCCGGAAATAGAGGCTGTACCGGAGAGCCTCATCATCGTGAAAGAAGGAGATCTGCGCTCGGCCTTCACCCGGCTGGCCGCCCAGCAGAAAAAGGCTTACTATCAATGGTACGAGAGTTGCACGCGACTAGAGAGTGACCGCCCGCGCGTAAACCAGATGTTCAACCAGGCCCTATCCGACCTCTGGATCCTGCAAACCCGCTACCCCGAGGGCCTGGGGATAGACGCCGGCATCCCCTGGTACGCCACTCTCTTCGGCCGTGACGCCCTCATCACTGCCTGGCAGACCCTCTCCATTAACCCCGATCTGGCCCGAGAAACCCTGCGCTTGCTCGCCCACTACCAAGGCAAGACCGTGGACCCCGTCCGCGAAGAAGAGCCAGGCAAGATTATTCACGAGATAAGAAGAGGAGAAATGGCCAACTGCCGGGAGATACTCCATACACCCTACTACGGTTCCATTGACTCCACTTTGTGGTTCATCATCGTTCTGGGCGACTACATACTCTGGACCCAGGATCTTACTTTCCTGGAGGAAATGCGCCCCGCGCTGGAGGCAGCTCTGGAATGGTGCTGCAAGTACGGCGATAAAGACGGCGACGGTTATATCGAGTACGAGGGAAGCAAGTACGGAGGGCTGCAAAACCAGGGTTGGAAGGACTCTTGGGACGGGGTGCCCGATCCGGAAGGGAAACCGGTAAAACCACCCATAGCCCTGGTTGAAGTCCAAGGATACCTCTACGCCGCCTACCGGCGGGCCTTTTACCTCTTTAATTTGCTCAAAGAGCGGGAAAAGGCCAACTTTTACGCCCGCAAAGCCACTGAGCTGCGCCAGCGCTTTCTCAAAGATTTCTGGGTAAAGAAAGGTAACTATCTAGGGCTGGCGCTCGACGGGGACAAGCGCCTCATCCCCACCGTAGCCTCCAATATGGGACAGGTGCTTTTCACCGGAATCCTACCGCCGCAAAAGGCCAGACAGGTGGCGGACCGCCTCTTCGCCCGTGATATGTTTTCCGGCTGGGGTATAAGAACCTTGAGCCGCCGGGAGAAAGCCTACAACCCCATAAGTTACCACAACGGCTCTGTCTGGCCGCACGATAATAGCATTATTGCCGTGGGCTTGAGGCGCTACGGCTTTCTCAAGGAACTGGAGGAGCTCACCTCCTCCCTCTACGACGCCGCTTTGCGTTTCCCCTATTTCCGTCTACCCGAGCTCTTCTGCGGGTTCGACCGGCGTCCCTTCGCCAGCCCCATACGCTACCCAGTAGCCTGCGAGCCGCAAGCCTGGGCAACAGGGAGTATCTTCCTCTTACTGCAAGCCTGCCTAGGGCTGAAATGCACTCCGGAAGGGTTACTCATCCAGTCCCCTATACTCCCTGCCGGTATTCAGGAACTGTATCTCTGCGGGCTGCGGGTGCAGGGGGTGAAGGTGGGACTGGAGTTCGTCCGTCGCAACGGGCACATCCTCTGCTTCCCCACCAAGCGAGAGGGGGACCTCAAAATCACCATCGAAACTTAAACAAAGCCCCGAGGTAATTGACAGTCAGGACCAGCCGGCTTAGAATAGAGGTAACGCGC
Source organism: Ammonifex thiophilus (assembly GCF_003368535.1). GTDB lineage: Bacteria > Bacillota > Desulfotomaculia > Desulfotomaculales > Ammonificaceae > Ammonifex > Ammonifex thiophilus. The sequence continues at coordinate 33,048 of NZ_QSLN01000005.1, read as the reverse complement.
ACCATAAAAACTACCCTCAGGGGTGAGTTCGCGCGCAAGCCTGTACGGCGGCTTTGGGCCGTAGGCAGAAGAAGCCGAAGCACAAAGGGCTCAGGCGGGCCAAACCCTGGGGGTTTTTGCTGCCCTGGGAAATTAAACCAGGGTTTTACTCTTGTTAGCCGGCATTTTGGGAAGGGGGATGAAGCGTGAACGGTTGGTACCTAGCTGGACTTATCATAAGCCTCTTCCTTTTCGTTTATTTAAGCTACGTCATCTGTAACCCGGATAAGTTCTAAAACGCCCTGGAGGGAAAGGGAAATGACTTGGAGGATCATCCTGGAAGTCTCCTTCTTCGCCGCCGTCCTTACAGCCCTGGCCGTCCCGTTGGGTCTTTACATGGCCAAGGTCTTCGAAGGGGAAAGAACGCTCCTTTCTCCCCTCCTCCGGCCGATCGAAGGAGCCATCTACAGACTGGCAGGGGTAAACCCTTACGCCGAGATGTCCTGGACCAGATACCTGGGTTTTCTCTTGCTCTTCAACTTCTGGGGGCTTCTGGTAGGGTACCTCCTCCTGCGGTGGCAAAACCACCTCCCCCTTAATCCCCTGCACCTTCCCGGCGTGCCCGGCGCGCTCGCCTTCAACACCATCGTCAGCTTCGTCACCAACACTAACTGGCAGGCCTACAGCGGCGAAACCACTATGAGCTACTTTTCCCAGATGTTTGTCCTGGCCGTGCAAAACTTTCTTTCGGCCGCCACCGGCCTGGCAGGAGCGGTAGCCCTTGCCCGGGCTTTCGCCCGCAAGGAAAAGAAAACCCTGGGCAACGTATGGGTAGACCTCACCCGTAGCGTTCTCTATATCCTCCTCCCCATAAGCGTGGTGGTGGCGCTGGTCCTGGTAAGCCAGGGGGTGGTGCAAACCTTCCACCCCCCTGTGAAGGCAGTTACCTTGGAGGGAAGAGAGCAAACCATACCGCTGGGGCCGGTGGCTTCCCAGGAGGTGATAAAGCTTCTGGGGACCAACGGCGGGGGTTTCTTCAACGCCAACTCTGCTCATCCTTTTGAAAACCCCAACCCCTTCACCAACTTCGTGGAAGCGATGCTGATAATCATTTTGCCAGCCGCCCTGTGCTTTACTTTCGGCCGCATGATCCGCAACATGCGCCAGGGATGGGTCATATACGGAGTCATGATGTTTCTCTTCCTGGTAGGAGCTTTTGCCTGTTGCTGGTTCGAGGCTCAAGGCAACCCCCTTTTCTCCCGGCTGGGCTTCTCCAGCGGACCCAACCTGGAAGGGAAAGAATGGCGCTTCGGCGCCATCGATTCGGCCCTCTTCGCCGCTGTGACCACAGCCGTCTCCTGCGGCGCAGTAGACAGTCTGCACGACTCCTTCACCCCACTGGGAGGACTCGTCCCCTTGGCCAACATGCTCACCGGTGAGGTTATTTTCGGCGGTATAGGTTCGGGACTGTACGGCATGATCGCCTACGCGTTGCTCACCGTCTTCCTGGCCGGACTCATGGTGGGCCGCTCCCCGGAGTTCTTGGGTAAAAAGATCGAAAAGCGGGAGGTTAAGCTTTCGCTGGCCGTAGTTCTTGTGCCCGCATTCTTGGTTCTCTTCCTTAGCGCGCTGGCGGTAATCCTGCCCGCCGGACGCGAAGGCATAACAGCCGCCGGGCCCCATGGCTTAAGCCAGGTGCTTTACGCCTTCGCCTCTACTGCTAACAACAACGGCAGTGCCTTCGGGGGGCTAAAAGCCGATCTTCCCTTCTACCTCTGGACCACCGCCTTGGCCATGCTGCTGGGCCGCTTCCTACCCCTGGCCGCCGTCTTGGCCCTGGCCGGAAGCTTGGTGGAGAAAAAGACCATCCCGCCAAGCCCCGGAACCTTCCCCACCACGGGCTGGCTTTTCGCCGTCCTGCTCGTCGGGGTAATCGTCATCGTGGGGGCGCTAACCTTCTTCCCGGGCTTGGCCTTAGGACCCATCCTGGAGCAACTGCTCTTATCCAGAGGGAGGTTGTTCTAAGTGGCTAGGCGCAAGGTTAACCTCTGGGAACCCAAGCTTTTGATCCAAGCAGTAAAGGAAGCTTTCAAGAAGCTCGACCCGCGCCAGATGGCGCGCAACCCGGTCATGTTTTGCGTCGAGGTAGGAGCTGCCTATACGACAGCGGTTGCCTTGGGAGAAGCTTTTTCCCGCGCTCCAGAAGCCTCCTTTACTGGGCAAATAGCCCTGTGGCTCTGGTTTACCGTACTGTTTGCCAACTTCGCCGAAGCTTTAGCCGAGGGAAGAGGCAAGGCTCAGGCGGAAAGCTTGCGTGCCACGCGGCAAGAAGCGATGGCCAAGCTCATTACCCCGGAAGGGATAAAGGTAGTGCCCGCCACCCAGCTCCGCAAAGGAGACGTGGTGCTGGTGGAAGCCGGTGATCTGATTCCGGGCGATGGAGAGGTCATAGAGGGGATAGCCTCGGTGGACGAGTCGGCCATAACGGGAGAGTCGGCTCCGGTCATTAGGGAGTCGGGAGGAGACCGCAGCGCCGTGATCGGCGGAACACGGGTCCTCTCCGACTGGATAAAGGTAAGGATAGCCGCCGATCCTGGCTCCAGTTTCCTAGACCGCATGATTGCTCTGGTGGAGGGGGCCAAAAGGCAGAAGACCCCTAACGAGATAGCTCTTACTTTGCTCCTGGCCGCTTTGACCCTCATCTTCCTGCTGGTGACCGTAACCTTGGTACCCTACTCCCTCCGCTACGGTGTACTCCCTTCCATAGCGGTGCTGGCCTCCCTCTTCGTGTGTCTGGCCCCTACCACTATCGGGGGGCTTCTTCCGGCTATCGGCATAGCCGGTATGAACCGTCTCCTGGAGAAAAACGTCCTGGCCATGTCAGGAAGGGCGGTGGAAGCCGCCGGTGACGTGGACGTGCTTCTCTTGGACAAAACCGGCACCATCACCCTGGGAAATCGAGTGGCAGTGGAGTTCATCCCGGTAGGAGACGCCACAGAGACCGAAGTGGCCGACAAGGCGCAACTCGCCTCTTTGAGCGACGAGACCCCGGAAGGGAGATCGATCGTAGCCCTGGCCAAGAAGTACGGCTTCCGGGGGAGAGATCTTGCCGATAAGTCGGTGGAGTTCGTTCCCTTCTCGGCCCGTACCCGCATGAGCGGGGTCAACATCGGCAACCGCCGCATCCGCAAGGGAGCGGCTAAGGCGATCATCCAGTGGGTGCAGGACCAGGGAGGGGAGATCCCACCCGACCTAGAACCCAAGGTAGAAGCTATAGCCAAGGCGGGAGGCACTCCCTTGGTGGTGGCGGAAGACAAGCGGGTAATCGGGGTGATACACCTCAAGGACATGCTCAAAGGAGGCATAAAGGAGCGCTTTGCTCAGCTCAGAGCCATGGGCATTCGTACCATAATGGTCACCGGGGACAACCCTCTAACCGCCCAGGCCATAGCTCAGGAAGCCGGGGTGGACGATTTCATCGCCGAGGCCACACCGGAAGCCAAGCTCGCCCGGGTGAAGGAAGAACAAGCAGCTGGCCACCTGGTAGCCATGACCGGTGACGGTACTAACGACGCTCCGGCCCTGGCTCAAGCCGACGTGGGACTGGCCATGAACGTGGGTACCATGGCCGCTAAGGAAGCGGCCAACATGGTGGACCTGGATTCTAACCCCACCAAGCTAATCGAGATCGTGGAGGTGGGCAAGCAGCTCCTCATGACCCGCGGAGCGCTTACCACTTTCAGCATCGCCAACGACGTGGCCAAATACTTCGCTATAATTCCTGCTATATTCGCCCACGCCTGGCCCGAACTTAGGGTGCTGGACGTGATGCGCCTGAGCTCTCCGGAAAACGCCGTGCTCTCGGCGGTGATCTTCAATGCTCTCATAATCATCGCTTTGATACCCATAGCCATTAAAGGAGTGAGCTTCAGGCCCGCGCCGGCTTCGGTCATTCTACGGCGCAATCTATTGATTTACGGCCTGGGCGGACTCGTTTTGCCCTTTGTGGGTATTAAGTTCATCGATCTTATTCTCCACCTGGTGCGATAGGAGGTTGGCTTATGCTCAAGGATTGGGGACGGTGCCTACTCTTCTTCCTTGTGCTCACGGTGCTGACCGGACTTATCTATCCTTTACTGGTTACGGGCTTAGCCCAGCTGGCCTTTCCCCACAAAGCCAACGGCAGCCTCGAAACCAAGGACGGGAAGGTGATAGGGTCGTATCTCATCGGCCAAGAGTTCACCTCCCCTTACTACTTCCACGGCCGGCCTTCGGCCTCCGACTATGACGCCATGGACTCCGGCGGGCCCAACTACGCCCCCTCGAGCCGCAGCTTGGCCGAAGAGGTGGAAAAGCGCTACCACGCCTTAACCAAAGAGAACCCGGGCCTTACGCGGCAGCAAACGCCGCTGGACCTCATCACCACCTCCGCCAGCGGGCTTGACCCCCACATAAGCCCGGAGGCGGCGCTTATCCAGGTGCCCCGGATAGCTCGGGCCCGGTCGGTTCCGGAAGAAGCTCTGGTAAAGCTGGTTAAGAAGTACACCCGCCCCCGCTGGCTTGGCATTTATGGGGAGCCGCGCGTCAACGTGCTGGAACTCAACCTAGCCCTAGACCGCTACTTCGGCAGTCCAACTGCCGGAGTTAATCGGAACCAGGTGCAGGTCCACCGTCCGTAAGGAGCGGAGAAGCTGGGAGATGACACTTCCCTTCCAGAACTCCTGCCAGCGGCTACGCTGACTGTGCCCGAGAACCATCTGGGTTATCCCTTTGGCTCGGCAGAGATTGGCCAAGACCAGGGCTACATCGCGGTCGCTTAGCACCTTTTCCTCGTGGTAGGGGATGCCGATGGAGTCGCAGAGGCGCTTGAGGTAGTTGCGGATACTCGTGGCCTCGGGGGAAAGCTTTCCCCCCGTCACGTCACAGTGAACCACCATAAGTTCCGCGCGCTGAGCCACGGCCAGGCGCAACCCCCGGCGCACCAGGCGCTCGGCGTAGGGCTTTAGGTTCACCGCCACCAAAATACGCTCCCTCCTCTCCGGCGCCAGCCGAGCCTGCTTCTCCCCCAGATGGTGAGCCAACTGTCTGAGGGCGAGCTCGCGCAGAGCGATGATATTTTCCGGCCGGAAGAAGTGGCGCAAAGCCTGCTCTACCTTGGGTAGGGGGTAGATCTTGCCTTGTTCCAACCGCTTAAGCAGAAGGGAGCTAGCCAGGTCCACCAGAATGATCTCATCAGCCAGCCCCAGCACCCAGTCGGGAAGAGTCTCGCGCACCTTCACCCCCGTTATCTCCTCGATGACATCATTGAGGCTTTCCAAGTGCTGGATGTTCAGAGTGGTGTAGACGTCAATACCTGCCGCTAGGATTTCCAGCACGTCTTGGTAGCGCTTGGCGTTCTTCACCCCCGGCACATTGGTATGGGCCAGTTCGTCTATGAGTACCACCTGCGGGCGGCGGCGCAGTACTCCTTCCAGATCGAGTTCGGTAAAGGTCTTACCCCGGTAGACCACTTGCTTACGGGGCAGAACTTCCAAATCTCCTATCTGGGCCTCGGTCTCCGCCCGACCGTGGGTCTCTACGTAGCCTACTACTACATCGATCCCTTTTTCCTTGAGTTCATGAGCGTCGCGCAACATGCGGTAGGTCTTTCCCACCCCCGCAATAGGGCCCAAATAAATCTTGAGCTTCCCTTTCAGCGGCAGGCGGAGATCGGGAATTGCGCTACTGGAGGCAGCTTCGGTTTCCCCCTCTTTAGCCTCGGAAGCCGGGGCCACCACCAACACGTTAATATGCCGGTTGCGGCGCAGAAGCTCATTCAGGACCGAGCCCTTAACCAGTTCTTCCCAGCGGCTCCGGGCCGAGTGCCCCACCACCAGCCGGGTGATGTGGTGGGCGGCGATTATTTCCGAAAGCCGGGCGGGAACCTCGCTCTCGTCCCCCACTTCCTCCTCCATCCAGGTGCCTCCCACCGGGGCTAACATCCGCTCCACATAATCCCAGGGAAAGGGCTCCTGGTGACGACCGGGCACCCGCAGGTGCACCACCATAAGGGAAGCTTGCAGTCTCTCCGCCAAAAGAAGGCTCCGGCGCAAAAGTCGCTCCAGATTGCGTTGAGTAGAAACAGCCAAAAGGATTCTCTCCCGCGCCGCCTTGGCCCTGGTTTCCACCCCAGGGCGGAAGAGTTGCTCATCCACCTCGTCGGCCAGTCGCTTCAGTACGGCGCGCCGGAAGGCGGCAAAGTTGGCCGCCGCTAGGTAAGGTCCTATACGAGAGCGGGGGTCGAAACCGGGGGGAAGAGATATCCCCTGTCGGCTAAGTTCTTCCGGAGTGACGTCCACCAGCTCCACTTCGGAAGCCCGGTCGAGAAAAGAAGCAGGAACTATTCCCTCCGAAAGGGAGGGAGGAGAAGTAAGGGGGAAAGGAAGAAATTCTTTGAAACCCTCCAGTTCCAGAGCGTGGACGGTGGCCACCACATCTATCCCGGCAGCCAGGATTTCTTCCACTTCCTGCCAGCGAGCCTGATAAGGCGAATCCTCCGGGTAAAGGGCACCCGCATCGTCCACGAGGACCACTTCTGGCCGTTGGGCCAAGATTTCGGGGAGGTTGAGCCTCTCCCCTAGTGGTGGGATGGAGCGCAAGGTCCGGCTTAGAGCTTCTATTTCCGGGTCGCTGTATTTTAAAATGCCGATCACCACATCTCGACCTTGGCTTAAAAGCTCCTGCCCCTCCTGCAGAAGGGCCACCGTGTTACCCGGCCAGGATATAATCCCCACCAGAAGTTTCAAACGCCCTCCGTTAACCCCCACCACTTTCCCTCCTCCGCTCTTCCCGCCAGCTCTTCCAGTAAAGATGCTTCCCGTCGGTAAGAAAGGTCACCGCCCCGTCCCGATCGGTACGCAAAACTTTCACCCCCAGGCGCTGAAGTAACTCCAGAGTAGAAGGTGCTGGCAAAGAATTCCTCTCTCCCACCGATATGACCGCGTAAGTGGGCCTCACCGCTCGGTAAAATTCCTCGGCCACCTTGGCCGAGCCGTGGTGCGGCACCTTGAGAACATCGCTTTGCAGTTCGGAGCCGTAGCGCAAAAGTGATTTCTGCCCTTCCTCTTCTATGTCGGCCGTCAAAAGGAAACTGCGCTCGCCGTAGGTGATACGCGTGACCAGCCCCTTATCGTTAAAGGTTTGGGGGTCGGGGGAATAGGGAGGGAAAGGGCCTAAAAATCTTATCTCCACCGCTGGATCAAGCTTCAGACTGTCTCCCCCTTGAGCATAGTTTATCTTGGCCCCTCTGATGCGGGCAAACTGCAAAAGGCGCGCGTAATCCCCTTCCTCCGGAACAGGCGGGACAACCACCAGCTCCACCGTGAAACGGCGCAGCACCGCCCAGGCCCCGCCACAATGGTCTTCGTCCGGATGAGTGAGTACCAAGACATCGAGCTTCTTCACCCCTTCGTGCCGGAGGTATCGAGCCACCCTCAGACCTGCCCCCTCTTTTTCTCCCCGCAGCTCCTCCGACCATCCGCCGGCATCGATCAGTAGGCTTCTGCCCGCCGGCGTGCGCACCAAAATGCTGTCTCCGTGCCCCACATCGATAAAATCGAGGCGCAAAAAGGGAGTTCCCTTCCCCCAGCTTCCTCCCAGCACAAGCAGAAGCCAAAGGACCAAAAGCCCCAGTATCCCCACCCTTTTCCACTTTCCTCCCCGCACGGCCAGCCAAAGGGTCGGATACCAAAGCACCAGGACCAAAAGAGGAACGGAAGCAAGGTAGATCGCCGCGCAAGGTAGGCGCTGACATATATGAACTATAAACAGAAAGAGGTGGATAAAAGGGGATATTAAGAAGGCTAAGGCCTTACCTAAAAAAGGGAGAAGGGCACCAAGTAGCGCTACCAGGAACCCGCCGGCAAAAATCAACGTTATCAGAGGGGCGGTCAGCAGGTTGGCTAGCAGGGAAACCGGGGAAACCAATCCGTAGTGCCAGGCCACCAAAGGCAAAACGCCCAGCTCCGCCCCTACGGGAACGGCCAAAAACCACCCGTAAGGGATAAGCGCCGTCAGCCTGGTCTTCCCCCAAAAATCCTGCCACCACCGGTTCACCTCCGGCCCCAGGAAGAAGATGCCCCAGGTGGCGGCAAAAGAGAGCTGGAAACCGGCGTTATAAAGAGCCAAAGGGTTAGCCAGCAAAATCAAGAGGGCTGCTACCGCCAGCGCTATCCGCCAATCCCTCTTCCTCCCCAGATACTGGGCCAGCAGAAAGAGAACCCCCATGATGGTCGCCCGCACTATGGGGGGATCCAGCCCCACCATGAGGTCGTAGAGGATGAGCAGAGCGAGGCTTAAAAGCAGCGTGACCCCTTTACTCCAGTTAAAGCGGCGGGAAAGGAGTAATACTCCTCCCAAAACGAAGCCCACGTGAAGGCCGCTGACGCTTAAAATATGGACGAGCCCGGTCTCCATAAAGGCCTCGTACATTAAGGGATCGATCCGGGTGCGCTCGCCGAAGATCATGCCCTTCAAAAGGGCGCTCTCTTTCGGTGTAAAAGCGGAGTCTAAGGCTTTAACCAGCCTCTCCTTGATTTTTAGGGATAGAAAAACCAAGGGGTTGGCCGGGGCTTCTCCAATCTTGGTCACGGATTCCGGCCGGGCCCTGACCAGGGCGATTATCCTTTGCTGCAAGATGTAGGACCGGTAGTCGAACTCCCCCGGGTTGCCCGGCGGCGAAGGGTAGGAGAGCTTCCCTTCCACCGACAGCAGGTCTCCGTAAGAAAAGATGCGCGGGGGCGAGGTTACCGTGACCAGCACTTTACCCCCGCGAAAGCTTTTTCCTTTAACTTCCGCCTCCCTGACCCGCAAAAGGTAGCTGACCCGGTTTCCTCTCACTTCCGGCTCCTCCGCCACCACTCCGACCAGCCGCACCGTCTCGTTGGGGTAAAGCTTGAGGGGGGATACCGCTTCCAGGAAGGCCAGACGCGTAGCTACCAGGCCCAGCAAGAAAAAAAGGGCCAGGATAACGAGCAGGCTGCCTTGCCGGCGTCGTGCCCAGTAGTAGACTGCCAAGGCCAGCAAAACACTCATGACGGCCAGTGAAAGGGGACGAGCAAGAACTAGAGGAAAATAAGGAGCGGCCAGGCAACCGGCAATGTAGGCTAAAGCTAGGTAGACGGCCAAGGGCAAAGAGTCTTACCCCCTCTCAAGGGGCGCACACGTACTCGCGCAACTGCTCCAGGCGCCTGGGACCGATACCCGGCACCTTGGCCAGGTCCTCCACCGAGGTAAAAGGCCCGTTCTTGGCCCGGTACTCTATGATGCGGCGCGCCAGGGTAGGCCCTATCCCCGGTAAGGTCTGGAGGGTAGTTTCATCGGCGGTATTGAGGTTAACCTTCCCCCCGGAGGAAGCAGGAACGCGAGGAGCGAAGGGGTTGTTTACCTCGCCTTCCTTCCCCCCCGTAAGCTTGGGAGGGACCACGATCTTCTGCCCATCCACTAAGACCTGCGCCAAGTTCAAAGCGTGAGGGTCGGCCGTAGGGAGAAGACCAGCCTTTTCCAGGGCATCCTTAACCCGGCTGCCGGCAGGGAGTTCGTAAACTCCGGGACGACTGACTTCTCCCGCCACGTGTACCAATACCGCGCCCTTTACTTTCTCCTCCCGCTCCACCGCCGGAGGGGCGGGCGCCACCTCAACCGGGCGGGAAAAGAGGTACTTAACCCCCAGGCCTACCAGCAAAGCTATCCCCAGTACCAGAGCCACGAAGTATTCTCGCTTTCCGAAAGTCAAGGGGAACTCCCCTCATCGAGGTATCGTTTCTGCCAGCTTTATTTCGGCAGTTTTCCTCCCTCTTCCTCCTTGGGGCTGACGAAGAGCTTACCTTGGGGAGACAGGGTAGCCAGGAAAACCGCTCTCAACTCTTTAAACCCCTGCTTCTCCAGCTCCCTGAAGAGCCAATCCCGGTCCACCCCGGCAGCCTTCAGGTTATCCTCCAAGATTTCCCCGTCCGCCACCAGGACGTGAACCGGCCCGGCCGGCACCGGTGGGAGGCCCAGATCGCCTCTGGTCAAAGGCCGGTATTCGCTCTTAGGAATTACGCTCAAGCGCCCCGAGCTCTCCAGCACCGCGCAGGCCACCTCGGACGGATCGTGGTAGCCCTTCTCTCGCAACTGAGCCAGAAGGTCGTCCAGGTTGTAGCGGGCGCGGCGCATTTCCCGGTGCAACACCTTCCCTTCCCAGATGACCAGCTGAGGCTCGCCGTACACCAGGCGTCGTAGCCAGCGGCTGTGCAGAGAAAGGTAGGAAAAACCTATCTCCAGAATGGTGAGGATCAACAGGGGCAGAAGCCCGCGCGAAAGGGGGATCTCCAGCGACTCCATGGGGAGGACGGCCACCTCGGCTATCATGATGGCCACGGCGAAGTCGAAGGGGGAAAGTTGAGCAATTTCCCTCTTCCCCATGAGGCGCATCAGCACTAGCACCACAAAATAGATGAGCACGGTGCGCCAAACCACCTGCCCGAGGGCCAACAAGCCGTCAACCTCCCTCGTCACAGCTTTACAAGTTTACTCCCTCTCTTTTTCTGTGATATCCTAATATTCGATGTTTAATCCAGGCCGGATGGTGAGACCAAGGAGGAAAAAGGGAAATGGTTGTCCTGCTACAGCTCCTGCTCAACTCCCTCATAACGGGGAGCATCTATCTTCTGGCAGGTACTGGACTCACCCTCACCTACGGTTTATCCCGCTTCCCTAATTTTGCCTACGCCGAATTAATAACTCTAGGGGGATTCGTTGCTTACACTTTACTACAGCACTCACCGGAAAGCTTCTGGGCAGGTTTGCTACTAGCTTTCTTGACTTGCGGCTTGGTAAGCGTTTTAAGTTACCGTCTGGTTTTTAGTCCGCTGGTTAACCGACGAGCATCCCTTATTCCCCTAATGGTAGCCTCCATAGGGCTGGGGTACGTCTTGCGCTACACGATGGGTGAGATCTGGTCTTGGTCCGACCTCGGGTACCCTCTCGTCTGGACCGCCTACAACTGGGGAGGACTGAGGGTTACCAGCCTCTGGCTTTATCTCATCGCCGTAGCCTTATCAGCCGCCTTATTGCTACATCTTTTCTTCAAGTGTACCAAAGTAGGCCTGGCCATAAGAGCTATTGCCACCAACCCCGACCTGGCGCAGGTTTCCGGCATTAATCTGGAGCGCGTCATCCTCTTCACCTGGTTTCTGGGAGCAGCTCTGGCAGGAGTGGCAGGGGTCTTCCGCGCCGCCGACACGCAACTTTACCCCATGATGGGGTGGGATATTCTCCTGCCCGTATTTGCCGCCGTGGTCTTGGGAGGGATCGGCAGCTTTTACGGGCTCATAATCGCCTCTTACCTCTTAGGGCTGGCAGAAAACGTAGGGGTAGTTTTCTTGCAGGCGACGGGGCTCTCTACAGAATACCGGATGGCCATCGCCTTCCTGGTGCTCATCTTGGTGTTAATCTTCCGCCCGCGTGGCCTTCTAGGGAGGTGAGAAAGTGGATCCGCTATTTTACTTGGCCGATACCCTGATCTTCATTGGCATCTTCTCTCTTTTGAGTTTGAGTCTTAACCTGGAGTTTGGCTTGACCTCGCTGGGCAACTTCGGTAAGGTGGCCTTTTTCATGGCTGGCGCTTACGCTTACACCCTCTTGGCCCACGCCGCTCTTCCCCCTTATCTTTGCTTCCTGGGAGGAGCCTTAATAGCCGGCTTGATAGGCCTTGTTATCACCCTGCCTGCCCTGCGCCTGCGGGAGGACTACTTGGCCATCGTAACCCTGTCTTTCGGGGAGATTTTGCGCACTGTAGTGAAAGCGGAGGAAGGGTTGGCGGGAGGGGTACGGGGCATAAGCGTTCCGGCAGTATTTCATTTAGGCTCTTCCCGGGCAGACGCCCTGGCTAATATCTTGCTGACCTTGGGCTGCCTGGCGCTGTGCTTCCTCTTACTCCAGGCCCTGGCCCATTCCCCTTATGGACGGGTGCTGCGGGCTATCCGCGAGGATGAAGTGGCGGTTAAAGCTTTAGGCAAAAACCCGGTCTATTTTAAGGCCTCCGTCCTGTTTATCGGTTCTTGCATAGCGGGCTTGGCCGGCGGTATCTTTGCCCAGTACCTGAACTTCATCGACCCCACTATGTTCCTGCCCACGGTGACCTTCCTAGTGTGGATGATGCTCATTCTCGGAGGTGCCGGGAATAACTGGGGAGCTCTTTTGGGCGGAGTCGTCGTGGAGCTGATGAACCGCGGTACCCGGATAATGAAGGACTTTATCACCTTGCCGGTAGACCCCAACAACCTTCAGTTCATTTTCTTTGGCCTACTGGTCATTCTCATCCTCATTTTCCGGCCTCAAGGGATCCTTCCTGAGGGTCCGGTCAAGACCGCTGCCCGAAAGGAGGCGCAAAATTGGATCTCCTCGTTGTAGATCGGGTGGTGAAGAACTTCGGCGGGCTCCGGGTACTCAACCAGGCCAGCCTCGTGGTCAAAAAAGGGACGGTTACCGCCCTGGTGGGTCCCAACGGCAGCGGCAAGACCACTCTTTTTAACGTGATCTACGGTCTGACTCCCGCCGACGAGGGGGAAGTTTATTTCCGAGGGAAAAAGATCACCCGCTACCCGCCCTACCAGATATATCGGGAGGGCTTAGCACTGGCCTTCCAGCTTCCCCGTCTCTTCAATCAACTCCCCATTATGGACAACCTCTTGCTCGCCGCCCCGGTAAACAGCGGCGAAAACCCGCTCAGGGCCTTGTTTACCCGCCCTCGGTGGCAGGAGGAAGAAAGGGCGCTGGCCCGCCAAGCTCGCGAGGTGCTGGAGCTTCTGGAGCTCACCCCTTTGGCTTTGCGCCCCGCGGGTCAGCTCTCTGGTGGTCAGCGCAAGCTGGTGGAAATCGGGCGGGTGTTGATGGCCAAGCCGGAGATGATCCTGGTGGACGAGCCGGCGGCGGGAATCAACCCAGTTCTGGCCCGGAAGATTTATGCCACCTTAAAGAAGTTGCAACAGGAAAAGGGCTTAACCCTTTTCGTCATCGAGCACCGCTTGGAGGTTCTTTTCGACTTCGCCGACTACGTTTACCTCATGGATGCCGGCCGGGTAGTACTGGAAGGGACCCCAGAAGAGGTGCTCGCCCATCCCGATTTCTACACTATTTATGCGGGAGAGAGTCGGCCATGGCGTGTCTTGTAACCAGAGACCTGGTAATAGGCTACGGCGACATTGTAGTGGTAGAGGGGGTATCGATAGAGGTAGAAAAGGGATGCCTGGTGGCAGTGGTGGGGCCCAACGGGTCAGGCAAGTCCACTCTGCTTAAGGGCATAATGGGCTTGGCTCGACGCTTCAGCGGCCACATCTACTACCAGGACCAGGATATAACCCTTCTTCCCCCTCACACCATAACCCGCCTGGGGATAGGCTACGTGCCTCAGGTGAACAACATCTACGGACCTTTGACGGTCAGAGAAAATCTTTTGCTCGGCGCTTACTTTCGCCGTGACAAAGCAGGAACGGAAAAAGACCTCAACGAAATTTTTAATATCTTCCCGGAGCTGGCCCGCCGCCGCGATGCGCGGGCTGAGACTTTAAGTGGAGGGGAAAGGCAGCTTTTAGCCATAGGGCGCGCCCTCATGGGAAGGCCACAGGTGCTGCTGCTCGACGAGCCCTTGGCCTTTCTGGCCCCCAAGACGGCCTTGCTCATCCTGGAAAAATTGAGGGAAATAAGGGAGAGGGGCCTGGGAATCTTGCTGGTCGAGCAGAACACCTTCCTGGCGCTGGAGAACGCCGATTACGGCTACGTGCTGAACCAGGGACGCTGCGTAATGGAGGGAAAAGGGCAGGAGCTCTTGAGCGATCCTTCCCTGCGGGAGCGCTTCTTGGGGCTGCCTAAGGAGGTGAGATAAATAATAGGCGAGAGGCAAGGAAACAGAAAATGAGCTACATCCTTGGAAAGGAGGGAGGCGTCCAGCATGCACTTTCGGAAAGGATTTCTTCGGTTCCTAGGGCTGCTGGCAGCCTTCAGCCTGCTTTTGAGCATGGCCGGTTGTGGTCAGAAGCCCGCCACACAAGAGAAAGCCCCGGCAGGGGAAGTGAAGCTAGGTTGCATCCTTTCCATGAGCGGCCAACTCGGCCCCATGGGCAGGAAAATGGCCGATGCCGTTCGGCTGGCGGTGGACGAGATCAACGCTCAGGGAGGGATCAACGGGAAGAAAATAAAGCTTTATCTGGAAGATGACGCCACCGATTCGGTTACGGCGCTTAACGCGGCCAAAAAGCTGGTAGAAGTCAACGGGGTAAAACTTCTCATAGGCGGCATGAGCTCCTCCGCTGCCAAGACGATGGGGCCCTTCCTGGCTGAGCGCAAGGTGATAATGATTTCTCCTTCCGCCACCGCGCCGGAGCTCACCGGGCAGCCGTGGCGCAAGTATCTCTTCCGCACCTGCCCCAGCGACATCTACCAGGGTAAGCTCATGGCTCAGATCGCTCTCGACCAGGGAGCCAAGAAGGTAGTGATACTGGCCATGGACAACACCTACGGCATAGGGCTGGGTGAGGAGATAAAGAAAGCCCTGGAGGGCAAGGCTCAGGTACTGGCCTTCATCAAGTACGATCCCAAGAAGAAGGATTACCGCAGCGAGCTTACCCAGATCAAAGCCCTCAACCCCGATGCCGTAGCCCACGTGGGCTACAACGAGGACGGGCGCATCATCTACCAGCAGGCGCTGAGCCTGGGCCTGGATAAGATGAAGTGGATCGGGTGCGACGGGGTTTACGGCTCGGGTATGTTCGAGAACCCCGCTGCGGCCGAGTTTATGGCCAAGACCATGACTGGCACCCGCCCCGCTTCGCCGGAAAACCAGGCTTACGAGAAATTCCGCCAGGCCTACAAGGCCAAGTTTAACTCCGAACCGGAGGTATTCTGCGACACTGTTTATGATGCGGTGAATTTGTTGGCCAAGGCCTACGCCCAGGCGGGCAGCGATGACGCCGACAAGATTAGGGAGGCCCTTCTCAAGATAGGGCAGAACTATCCGGGCGTGAGCGGCAACATAACCTTCGACCAGGGAGGAGATCGGGTAGGCGGATACTTCGAGATCTGGAAGGTGGTCAAGAAGGACGGCAAGTACGAGTGTGTGCGGGAAAAGCTGGTAGAAGTCAAGTAGGAAAAATTTAAGGGCGGAGCCCCTAGCGGGTTCCGCCCTCTTTTTTAACCAGGTTCCAGTCGGGCTCCAGAGGAAGCGAAGTATCTAGGTGTCCCAGAATCGAATCTTTCTTTTGTCCCTCCAGCAAAAACTGCACCCTTTTAACCGTGCCCAGGTGGGCCAAGGAATCCACCACCGAATACAGGGTCATGATCTCTGCCGCAGACCCTCCAGGATGGTTGAGTTTAAACTCGCGCGAGAAATCGACATAGGCGATCCCATCTTTAACTTCCAAGGAGAGAAGTCGGGTACCCTTAGGTATCGTAGGACAGAGTTCGGGGCTGGCGGGCCCTCTAAGAAGTTCCTCCACCACCACGCGCTCCAGAGGCTGTCTTCCTACTTTAACCTCCCGCTCCTCCGGGATCAAGTACCGGGCCTCCTTGTCGGCAAAATAAAGGGTTACCTTGCGAGAGGGTTCCACGGAAGGAGGCTGCGGAGCCTCCACTTTGGGCCTTTCCTCCGGTGCGGGCGCCGAGGGCCCCGGCACCTTGCTTGCTTTAAAACAACCCGCAAGCAGACTCAAAAGCAAAAGGCAGCTTAACAAAATGACCAGTTTCTGGCGCATGCAGGTACTCCTCCTTCAAGCTTTCTTGGGCAAATCGCAAGTAAGAAGCACTTCACTTACCTCGTCGGCCAGAGCCACGAGGCAGCCGTCGGGGTCGGCAATCAAGCTGTTCCCCAAGCTTACCAAGCCCAGATGGCTTCCCACCGCGTTAGCCAGCAAGACGTAAAAACCGTTCTCCACCGCCCGGGCAATGGGCAGGGCACGGTTTTTGGGAAGCTTCCAGCGCGCCTCCTTGGGCGGGTAGAAATGGGCCGCCAGGATGAAAAGCGCATCAGCCCCTTCTCGGCGGAGCTGCCGGGCCAGTTCGGGATAGTTTTGATCCCGGCAGATGATCACCCCGAATTTGTAATCCTGAAAGGTGAAAACCAGAGGTTTATCGCCGGGAGTGAAGTAGGGGGCCTCCTGCTCCGTTAAATTGATCTTGCGGTAGGTGTGAGAGGTTCCGTCCGGCAAAAGGACGGTGGCCGCGTTGAAAAGTCTTTTTCCTACCAACTCGGCCCGACCCACGATGAGTCCCAGGCCTAGCTCCCTCGCCCGGCGGGCAAGGCGGGTCAAGCTTCGGTCGAGCTCCGTCTCAAAGCCCGGCTTAGCAAGGGTCTGCGGATGATAGCCCGTAAGACTCATCTCCGGAAAGGCTAGAAGCTTTACTCCCCGCCGGGCTGCCAACTCGGCCATCCGGAGGACGGAGACCTCGTTCTCCGCCAAGGTGTCGGCTATGAAAATCTGGGCCACGCCAAGGCGCAAGCAGCTTCACCCCTCAAGGTTTAGTATTCGCCAGGAATTGGCTAAAAACCTCTTCTTCCCCAGAAAAAAGTTAACCCCGGAAGGAATGCACCTCCGGGGATAAATACCTCTTTGGTGGAGGCGGAGGGAATCGAACCCTCGTCCGAGAGACCGACCACAGGAGCTTCTCCGAGCGCAGGCTGCGCTTTTTTCTCGCTACCCGGTCGCCCGCAGCCCGGCTAACCTGGTAGCCAGCCTCCTTATTTTTTCCGCCGGAACGGGAGGCACGTTCCTGCGGGCAGCCCGCTTCCTTTTCCGCCCCTAACCCAGCCGCGGGCGGGCCGAGCTAGAGACGCTGGCCGGCTCGCTTACGCGGCCAGAGCTACGCGCTCGTTGTTGGCGTTTATTTTTTCGCCACTTTGTTTTACGGGGTTAGTGGCTTCCCCGGCTCGCTTCTCCTGTAACCAATCCCCCGTCGAAACCCGTCGCCCCCGCTTATATCCGCCTTTTAAGCGCCCTTTCCATTTCCCGGCGGGCAGCTCGTTCGGCCAGGTCGGCCCGCCGATCGTAAAGCTTTTTGCCCTTTGCCAGGGCAAGCTCTACCTTCGCCTTACCATCTTTAAAATAGCACCGCAGGGGGATGAGCGTCAAGCCTTTTTCCCGGGTGCGCCCCCAGAGATACATAATCTCTCTCTTGTGTAAGAGGAGCTTCCGGGGGCGCTTGGGGTCGTGATTGTAGCGGTTCCCCTGCTCATAAGGGCTTATGTGCATGTTGTAAAGCCAGACCTCACCGTTTTCCACCCGGGCAAAGCTGTCCTGCAAGCTGGCCCGTCCGGCCCGCAGAGCTTTCACTTCCGTCCCCTGCAGCACCATCCCGGCCTCATACGTTTCCATTATGTGGTATTCGTGCCGTGCCCGGCGATTTTCGCAAACCACTTTTACCGGCACGGAGCATCATCCTCTCCGAAAGGGTCTCGGGGATATCTAACCCGCATCAAGCAGAGCCCGTGCGGAGGAGCCGTGGGGCCTAGAAGCTCCCGCCGCCCCTCCACCAGCGCCCTTTTAACTACTTCGGAGCTAAACCTCCCCTTCCCGATCTCCAGTAGCGTTCCGGCTATGATGCGCACCATCTGGTAAAGAAAGCCATCCGCCTCTATCCAGAGGTAAAGAAAGGGGCCAGCCTCCTCTAAGCGGCAGGAAAATACCGTGCGCACGCTGGAGGTAACCGGTCGGCCCGTATTTTGGAAGGCGCGGAAATCGTGCCTTCCCACCAGGTAAGCGGCGGCTTCGCGCATGCGCTCCACGTCTAAAGGCTCGGGAACGTGCAAGGCGTAGAAGCGCGTTAGCGGGCAGCGCACTGCCCGCCGGAAAAAAGTATAGCGGTAGACCTTGCTTACCGCGTCGTAACGGGGGTGGAACTGTTCCGGCACCTCGGCCGCCGCCAGTACCGCCACATCCGGTGGCAGGAGACCGTTCAGAGCCGGCACTAGGCGGGAAGTGGGGATGCTGCTAATGGTCCGGAAGGAAACTACCTGCCCCTCCGCATGTACTCCCGCATCGGTGCGCCCTGCCCCCTTGACCGGGCACGCTTCTTTAGTGAGGCGAGCCAGGGCCTCTTCCAGAACCCCTTGCACGGTCCGGAGCCCGGGCTGACGCTGAAAGCCGGAAAAAGCGGTGCCATCGTAGGCCAATTTTAAGGCTACGTGCCTTGCGCTCACACCAGCTCCACCAACACTAACTCGGCCGCATCCCCCCGCCGGTGCTCCAGCCGCAGTATCCTGGTGTAGCCGCCGGAGCGGTCGGCATAACGGGGAGCTATCTGGTTGAAGAGCTTGCGCACCACTTCTTCATCGTAGATGTAGCGCAGCGCCTGGCGGCGCGCCGTCAGATCCCCTCGCTTAGCGAGGGTTACCAGCCGATCCGCCAGCGAGCGCAGTTCTTTGGCCCGGGGAGCTGTGGTGGTTATCCTGCCTTCCCGGAAAAGCGAGGTCACCAGATTGCGCAGCAGCGCCTGCCGGTGCCCCGATTTCACCCCCAGCTTACGGTAACCGCCCATTGCTTATTTCCCTCCCTCCTCGCTGCTCGGCTTTAGAGAAAGCCCCAACTCAGCCAGCTTCTGCTTAACCTCTTCCAGCGACTTCTTACCCAAGTTCCTCACTTTCATCATCTCTTCTTCTGTGCGCTGGGTGAGGTCCAAAATGGTGTTTATCCCTGCCCGCTTAAGGCAGTTGTAAGAGCGCACGGAAAGATCGAGCTCCTCTATGGGCATCTCCAGCAAGCGGTTCTTGTTGTCCTCTTCCTTCTCCACCATGATCTTTTCCAGGTGCCCGGTGCTGGTACTTAACCCGGTCAACAGCTGGAAATGCTCGCAAAGGATGCGGGCGGCTAAACTCACCGCCTCCTCCGGGCGCACGCAACCGTTGGTCCACACCTCTAGTATAAGTCGATCGTAATCGGCGTTTTGCCCCACCCAGGCGCTCTCCACCCGGTAGTTCACTTTTTTTACCGGACTGAAGTCGGCATCGACCGGTATGGCCCCGATAACGTGGTCGTAACGCTGCCGATCCGCTGGCACATAGCCCCGACCGCGCCGTACCGTCATTTCCATGAAGAGCCGGCCTTCGGGCGCCAGGGTGGCGATGTAGTGGTCAGGGTTGAGGATCTCCACGTCCGCATCGGCGATGATGTCGCGGGCTCGCACTTCTCTCTCCCCGGCGGCCTCGATGCGGAGTATCCGCTCCTCATCGGTGTGCATCCTTATCTTCAAGCCCCGCAGGTTGAGAATAATTTCTACCACATCCTCCCGCACACCGGGCAGGGTGGAGAATTCGTGTAGCACCCCTTCGATCTTGACCATGGTCACGGCTGCTCCAGGTATGGAAGAGAGAAGTACCCTACGCAAGGCGTTGCCCAGCGTTATCCCGTAGCCACGGACCAAGGGTTCTATCACGAACCGACCGTAATCACCGCTCGGCGCCAGGGAGTCGACCAAAACCCTCGGTTTTTCAATCCCGAGCATACGAAGCCCCCTTTAAAAGTAAAGCTTCCGTTAGCGGGAATAGAGCTCCACGATCAGGTGCTCCTTCACCGGTACGTCTATCTGATCTCGGGTTGGGAAGGCCAGCACTTCTCCTACCGCTTCGTTGGGATCGTAGCGCAACCAGGGCGGAGGATTGTTCTGGGCCGCGCGCTCTATGAGCTCCTGGATCCGGGGCGACTCCTTGGACCGGGGGTCAAAAGAAATTTTGTCCCCAATCTCGACCAGATAAGAAGGAATGTCTACCCGCCGCCCGTTCACCAGGATGTGCCCGTGCCGGACAAGTTGCCGTGCTTCCGCCCGCGAGGCCGCCATGCCCAAACGGTAGACTACGTTATCCAGCCGCCGCTCCAGCAAGCGTAGCAAGTTTTCTCCCGTCAGGCCTTTTTGCCGCTCCGCCTGGGCAAAATAATTGCGGAACTGGGCCTCCAGCACGCCGTAGATACGCTTCGCCTTCTGCTTCTCCCGCAGCTGCATGGCGTACTCCGTCATCTTCCGGCGCACCCGTCCGTGCTGCCCAGGAGGATAGTTACGGCGTTCCAGCGCGCACTTGTTCGTGTAGCAGCGATCGCCCTTGAGGTAAAGCTTTATTCCTTCCCGGCGACAAAGCCGGCATCTCGGTCCCGTATAGCGTGCCATGACTCCCTTTCACCTCCTCTTCGTCTTACACCCGGCGGCGCTTGGGCGGACGGCAACCGTTGTGCGGCACCGGGGTCACGTCCTTGATAAGGCTTACCTGCAACCCCGCTGCCTGCAAGGAACGAATGGCCGCCTCACGGCCCGAACCTGGCCCTTTAACCAGCACCGCCACTTCCCGCACACCGTGCTCCATAGCCTCTTTGGCCGCACGCTCGGCTGCCAGCTGAGCCGCGAAAGGAGTACCCTTACGCGTCCCCTGGAAGCCCACCGTACCTCCGCTGGCCCAGGCAATAGTATTTCCCTGGGGGTCAGTAATGGTAACAATGGTATTGTTGAAGGTGGACTTGATATGTGCCACCGCCTTTTCCACTATGCGCCGCTCTTTCTTCTTGGCCCGTGTCCTGCGTGCCATAAAGTTTCTCTTTCCTCCTTACTTAACTTTTTCCTTTTAACGCCCACCGTACGCCGCGGCCCTTTGCGGGTACGAGCATTGGTGCGAGTGCGCTGACCACGTACGGGCAAGCCCCTTATGTGGCGAATACCCCGGTAGCACCTGATATCAATGAGCCGCCGGATATTCATCGCTATCTCCCGGCGCAGGTCGCCCTCCACCTTGTACTCCTTATCGATCACTTCCCGGATGCGAGCTATTTCGTCCTCCGTGAGGTCCTTAACCCGCGTATCGGGGTTGACCCCGGTCTTCTCTAGGATCTTCTTGGCCGAAGACCGACCTATGCCGTAAATGTAGGTGAGGGCTATCTCTACCCGCTTGTCCTTGGGAAGGTCTACTCCTGCTATGCGCGCCAAGCTTCGTCACCTCCTTTTTACCCTTGCCGCTGCTTGTGCTTGGGGTTGACACAGATAACCATGACCTTGCCCTTTCGCCGGATGATCTTGCACTTCTCGCAGATCACCTTGACCGAAGGCCTAACCTTCATCTTCAAAACCCCCTTCCGTTTCCAAACAAAACAAGCCTCTCCTTCCCTACCGCCTGGTAGGAAAGAAAACCTCCTTTTCCGGCGCACGCCTTTACTTAAAGCGGTAGACGATGCGCCCCCGGGTCAAGTCGTAAGGGGAAAGCTCTACCAGCACCCGGTCCCCGGGCAGGATGCGGATGAAGTGCATCCTGATCTTCCCGGAGACGTGCGCCAGGACCTTATGCCCGTTGGCCAACTCGACCCGGAACATAGCGTTCGGTAGGGGCTCGATTACCGTGCCCTCTACTTCGATAACGTCCTGCTTCGACATACAAACCTCCTTTTGGCCTCCTAAGCTCCCCCTTCAGGACTGGAGATAAGGCGCTCCAAAGCCTCCCTTATCTCCGCGTTGGTGACGCGCTCCCCCTGCCTCAACTTCGCCGCAACTTCCTCTGCTACTTTAGGGTGAAAGCAAAGGTGCTTGATGTTTTTCGGCTTAGGATTTTCTATCCGCCGTATCCGCCCATCCACCACCCGCACGAAGCGGTCGGATAAAACCTCGTAGATCAGGTAGTAGCGACCCCGGTCACGGCCGGCTTTGGAACTAACCAGCCGTCCCAGTTCTATACCACAGTTATCGCTCGCTGCCACCCCTGCCACCTCCACAGCCTTAAGGGCGGGTGAGAATCTCCGCCCGCGTCTTACGTACGGCGATGGTGTGCTCAAAGTGGGCGGAAAGACGGCGGTCCTTGGTCACCACCGTCCAGTTATCTGGTAGCACCTCCACCTCGTAGGTGCCGGCATTGACCATAGGCTCGATGGCCAGGGTCATCCCCTCCTCTAGCCTTGGCCCTCGACCCGGGGGCCCAAAGTTGGGCACTTGGGGTTCTTCGTGCATCCGTCTGCCTATACCGTGCCCTACGAAATCTCTGACCACAGAAAAGCCGTGGCTTTCCACGTAGGTCTGAATGGCATAGGAGATATCGGTCAAGCGGTTGCCCGCCACCGCCTTCTCTATCCCTCGGTAGAGGGCCTCCCGGGTAACTTCTAGCAAGCGAGCCGCTTCCTCGCTTATTTCCCCTACCGGAAAGGTCCAAGCGCCATCGCCATGGTAGCCCTCCACCTCAGTACCCACGTCAATGCTGATTATGTCCCCTTCGCGCAACCGGCGAGGGCCGGGAATGCCGTGCACCACTTCTTCGTTTATCGAGGTGCAGATGCTAGCGGGAAAGCCGTAAAGCCCTTTAAAAGCAGGCCTTGCTCCCTGGCGGCGGATAAATTCCTCCGCCAGGCTGTCGAGTTCCTTGGTGGTTACTCCTGGCCTTATGGCTTTTTCCAGCTCCTGCAGGGTTAGGGCTACGATGCGCCCCGCCTCCCGCATGTATTGGAGTTCGCGCTCCGACTTACGGTGTATCATCTGCTTCTGTCACCGCTTCTTATTTTATAAAGCCCTGGTAGCTTCGCATCAAGAGGTGGGCCTCCAGTTGCTTCATCGTCTCCAGCGCCACGCCCACCACGATCAGAAGCGCCGTGCCCCCGAAATAGACGTTGGGGATGCGGGTTATGAGGAGCACGAAGTTCGGTAAAATGGCAATAAGAGCCAGAAAAACCGCGCCTACCAGGGTTATCCGGGACATCACCCGACTTATGTACTCCGCCGTGGGGCGCCCCGGACGGATACCGGGAATAAAGCCCCCGTACTTTTTGAGGTTATCCGCTATATCCAGAGGGTTCATAATCACCGCCGTATAGAAGTAGGTAAAGCCTATGATAAGAAGGGCGTAAATGAGCGTGTGCCAGAAAGAACCCCAATGGAAGACATGGAAGAACCAGTCGGCCACCGCGCTCTTACCCCTAAACCAGCTCGCCACCTGCTCCGGGAGGAAGAGGAGCGAGGAGGCGAAGATTACCGGGATAACTCCCGCCATATTTATTCTAAGGGGAAGGTGGGTGCTCTGGCCACCATAAACCCGACGCCCCACAATCCTCTTAGGGTACTGCACAGGGATGCGGCGCTGCGCCTCATTCATGGCTACGATCCCGGCAATCACCAGGGCACCGATGAACATTAGCGCCAAGATGTTAAACCAGCTGATGGTGCCCGCCTGTAGGTAGCTTATAAGTCGCGCTCCTCCGGCCGGGATGCGGGAGACGATTCCGGCAAAGATCAAAAGGGAGATACCGTTGCCGATTCCCTTCTCCGTTATCTGCTCCCCCAGCCACATGAGGAACACGGTGCCGGCGGTGAGGCTTACCGCCACCACCAGGTAACTCCCCAGGCCGGGGTGAAGCAGGGCGTGGCGCAGGTATGCGGTCATCCCCAGCGCCTGGATGAAGGCCAGGATCACCGTGCCGTAGCGGGTGTACTCGATGATCTTCCTTCTGCCCTCCTCACCCTCCTTGGCCAGCTGCTCCAGGCGGGGTATGACCACCGTCAGCAGCTGCATGATGATGGAGGAGTTGATGTAGGGCACTATGCTCATGGCAAAGATCGAGAAGCTTTTGAAAGCTCCGCCGGAGATGACGTCGAAGAAGCCGAAGATCAACCCCGACTCTATGAGCCTGGCCACTTCCTGGGGGTTGACTCCGGGCACAGGGATATGCGCCCCCAGCCGGAAGACCAGGAGTAAGGCCAGGGTATAAAGTAGACGGCTCCTTAACTCCTTAAGCCCCGCGGCTACCCTGAGATTGTTTAGCATGTAGCCTCCACCTCAATCTTGCCCCCGGCGGCTTCTATCTTGGCCGCCGCTCCCTTGCTCACGGCCTCCACCCGCACGGTAAGCGACCGCTTGAGCTCGCCGCTACCCAGAATCTTCACCGGTCCCCGCTTCTTCACCAGGCCCGCCTCGCGCAAAAGCTCCGAGGTGACCACCGTACCGTCGGGGAAGCGGTTAAGCTTTTCCACGTTCACCACCACGAATTCCTGGCGGAAGGGGTTCCGGAAGCCACGCTTGGGCATGCGGCGCACCAGGGGCATCTGCCCTCCTTCAAAGCCGGGACGCACACCGCCGCCGGAGCGCGCCTTCTGCCCCTTCTGGCCCCTACCCGCCGTCTTGCCTAAGCCCGAGCCTATGCCGCGCCCTTTGCGCACCGGCTCCCGCCGCGAACCCGGCGCCGGGCGTAGCGAAGAAAGATCGAGCATCTCTCCCTTTCCCCCCTTTCTCAAACCTCTTCGACCTCCACCAAGTGCCGTACCGCCTCCACCATTCCCTTAACCGCAGGGGTGGCCTCCTTCTCCACCGTCTGGTGCAGACGGCGCAGGCCCAGGGCCTTTAAGGTGGCCCGCTGCTTTTCGTTGGCGCCTATGTAGCTTCGCTTGAGGGTTATCCGCCAAAGCTTAGCCATCGGTTACTCCCTCCCAGAGCTAGCCCAACGGTAATCGATCTTGACCCCCCGCAGCCGGGCTACCTGGGCCGGATCCTTAAGCTTCATCAGGGCGTCAAAAGTGGCGCGGGTCACGTTGTGCGGGTTGTTCGATCCTAGCGACTTGGTGAGGATGTCCTTGATACCTGCCAGCTCCAGGATAGCCCGCACCGCGCCACCGGCGATGACACCGGTTCCGGGCGCAGCGGGCTTCAAGAGCACCTTGCCGGCGCCGTAATGCCCTATCACCTCGTGGGGGATAGTGGTACCCACTATGGGTACCTTTATGAGGTTTTTCTTGGCGTCCTCGATCCCCTTGCGAATGGCCTCCGGCACTTCCGCCGCTTTGCCCAGGCCCGCGCCCACGTGCCCCTGCCCGTCACCTACAATCACCAGCACGGAGAAAGTAAAGCGCCTTCCTCCCTTGACCACCTTGGCGCAACGCCTGATGGAGACTACCCTTTCCGTAAGTTCCAGCTTGCTGGCATCTATTTCTTGCTGGGCCACTACCTTCCCTCCTTCCGACTAAAATTCCAAGCCGCCCTCGCGCGCCGCCTCGGCCAGCGCCTTCACGCGCCCATGGTACTTGTAGCCGGCGCGATCGAAGACCACTTTGGTTATCCCTTTGGCCCGAGCCTTTTCCGCCAAGAGCCTACCTACCGCCGCCGCTCCCTCCACGTTGCCGCCGTTGATCTTGCCCCGCAATTCAGGGGACAGGGAGGAAGCGGACACCAGCGTCACTCCCCGATCGTCATCGATTATCTGAGCGTAGATGTGCTTCAAGCTCCGGAAGACGTTAAGCCGCGGGCGCTCGGCCGTGCCGTGGATCTTCTTGCGCACCCGCAGGCGTCTCTTTTCTCGTTGCTCTCTCCGGTTCACCTGCTTCGGCACGTCCCTATTCCCCCCTTACTTCTTGCCCTTACCGGCGGTCTTACCCGCCTTGTGGCGTACGACTTCTCCTTCGTACCGGATCCCCTTACCCTTATAGGGCTCCGGCTTGCGTATGCTGCGGATCTTGGCGGCCAGCTGGCCCACCTGTTCCTTGTCCAGGCCCTTTACCACGATCTTGTTAGGGGCAGGGACCTCGATTTCGATTCCCGGCGGCGGCTCGATCTCCACCGGATGCGAGTAACCCACGCTTAAGACTAACTTGTTGCCCTGCTTGGCAGCGCGGTAACCCACGCCCACTATCTCCAGGGAGCGGCTCCACCCCTGGGTAACTCCCAGGATCATGTTGTTGAGGAGCGTGCGGCTGAGCCCGTGGAGGGCCTTGTCGCGGGGTTCGTCGGAGCGGCGGTGCACCACCAGTTGCCGGTCCTGCTTTTCTATCCACACCCCCTCCGGGAACTCCCGCTCCAGCCTTCCCTTAGGACCCTTGACCGCCACGCGGTTGCCTTCGATAACCACTTCTACTCCTTCCGGAATGGGAACTGGTTTTTTACCAATCCGCGACATAAAGCCTCCTCCTCAAAGTTTACCATACGTAGCAAATCACTTCGCCGCCCACGCCCAGCTTGCGGGCTTGCTTATCGGTCATGATCCCCTTAGAGGTGGAAAGGATGGCAATCCCTAACCCCCCCAGGACTCGGGGGATCTGGTCCTTCCGCACGTAGACCCGCCGTCCCGGCTTGGAGATGCGCTTGAGCCCGGTTATCACCCGCTCCCGGTTGGGACCGTACTTTAGGTAGATGCGGATGATGCCCTGCTTGCCGTCCTCGATGACCTCGTAATCTTTGATGAAACCCTCCTCCTTGAGGATGGAGGCCAGGGCGATCTTTATCTTGGAAGCCGGGATTTCCACCGTGCTGTGGTAGACCATATTGGCGTTCCTTATACGCGTCAGGAAATCGGCTATGGGATCGGTCATTACCACGGCCAAAGCTTACCTCCTTTCCTTACCAACTCGCCTTGCGGATCCCCGGTATCGCGCCCTCATAGCAGAGCTTGCGGAAGCAGAGACGGCACACGCCGAACTTCCGCATGTAAGCCCGGGGACGGCCGCAAAGCTTGCAACGGTTATAAGCCCGCACCTTGAACTTGGGCGGGCGTTGCGCCTTCACTACCAAAGCTTTGCGTGCCAAGAAGCCACCCTCCTTTCTTTCAGGCCGCCCGGAAAGGCATGCCCAAAAGGCGCAAGAGTTCCCGCGCTTCTTCATCGGTCTCCGCCGAAGTAACTATGGTTATGTCCATGCCCCTTATTTTGTCTACTTTGTCGTAGTCGATCTCCGGGAAGATGATTTGCTCCTTAAGCCCCAAAGTGTAGTTCCCCCGTCCGTCGAAAGAGCGGGGGGAAACTCCCCGGAAGTCGCGCACCCGGGGCAAAACCACGTTTATGAGCTTGTCAAGGAAGTCGTACATGCGGTGCCCCCGCAAGGTGACCTTGGCCCCGATGGGCATTCCCGCCCGCAGCTTGAATCCGGCGATGGAGCGCTTGGCTCGGGTTATGAGCGGCATCTGCCCGGTTATAGCCTTGAGATCCTCTACCGCCGCGTCAATCACCTTGGGGTTCTGCACCGCCTCGCCTAGCCCCATATTGATGACGATCTTGATGAGCTTGGGAACCTCCATCACGTTCTTGTAGCCAAACTTTTCCATAAGGGCCGGTACGACTTCCTCTTGGTACTTCTTCTTCAATCGCGGTACGTAGGCCACAGTGAACTTCCTCCCTTCTTCCCGCCGCGTCCTCTAATCGATGAGTTCCCCACACTTCTTGCAGACCCGGCTCTTTTTCCCCTCCGGCAAGATCCGGTGTCCTATCCGTGTAGGGCGGCTGCACTTGGGGCAAACCAGCATAACGTTGGAGGCATGAATGGGCGCCTCCTTCTCGATGATGCCCCCCTGGGGAAACTGGCGCGTGG
Source organism: Ammonifex thiophilus (assembly GCF_003368535.1). Taxonomy (GTDB): domain Bacteria; phylum Bacillota; class Desulfotomaculia; order Desulfotomaculales; family Ammonificaceae; genus Ammonifex; species Ammonifex thiophilus. The sequence continues at coordinate 5,765 of NZ_QSLN01000005.1, read as the reverse complement.
GCCGCATGTGGCGCTTAACTATATTGACCTTTTCCACGATTACCCGCTGCTCTTCGGGTATGACTCGTAGCACCTTCCCCTTTTTCCCGGCGTCTTTACCGGTGAGAACCAGCACGGTGTCTCCCTTTTTGACGTGCACCTTTCCTTTCATCTGCCAAGCCTCCTTAAAGCACTTCCGGAGCCAGGGAGATGATCTTCATAAACTCCTTTTCCCTGAGCTCCCGTGCCACCGGCCCGAATATCCGCGTGCCCCGGGGGCTCTTGTCATCCCGGATGATGACCGCCGCGTTCTCGTCAAATTTGATGTAGGAGCCGTCGGGGCGCCTTACCTCCTTCTTGGTCCGCACCACCACGGCTTTGACCACGTCCCCTTTCTTGACTATCCCGCCCGGTGTGGCCTCCTTCACCGAAGCCACGATAATGTCCCCCAGACTGGCGTAGCGGCGGGAAGAACCTCCCAAAACTCTTATACACATGATCTTTTTGGCGCCGGTGTTATCGGCCACGTTAAGCATGGTGCTTACCCGAATCATGACTAGAACTCCCTCCTTCCGCCGAAAGCTTTTACGCGTTTTCCTCCGGCGCCGGCTCCTCTACTTCCTCGCCCAGATGCCTGCCCCGCTCCAGGATCTGCACTACCCGCCAGCGCTTCTCCTTGGAGAGGGGCCGCGTTTCCATGATGAGCACCTTGTCCCCTACCCGGCACTCGTTGTTCTCATCGTGGGCTTTGACTTTCTTGGTGCGCCGAACGGCCTTCTGGTAGAGCTTGTGGCGCACCAGGGTCTCGATGGCTACCACGACGGTCTTATCCATCTTGTCGCTTACCACTCGACCCACGCGAACCTTGCGATGACCCCGTTGCATAAAGCCAAGCTTACCTCCTTATCCGATCGCTCGGTCGATCTTGAGCTCCCTCTCCCGCAACACCGTCTTCAGGCGCGCTATGCGCCGCTTAACCTCTCTTATCCGCATGGGGTTGTCAAGCTGCCCCGTCGCCAGCTGAAAGCGCAACCGGAAAAGCTCCTCTTTGGAAGCCCGGATCTTTTCTTCGATCTCCTCGTTGGAAAGATCTCTTATCTCCTTAATCTTCATTAGCCTCACCCACCTCCGCCACTTCGGCCACTTCCAGCCCCTCCCGCTTGATGATCCGGGTGTCGATCGGGAGTTTGTGGGAAGCCAGCCGAAGCGCCTCCAGTGCTACTTCTTCCGGTACCCCGGCCACTTCAAAGAGGATCCGCCCGGGTTTCACCACGGCTACCCAGTAGGCCGGCGAACCCTTGCCGCTACCCATACGGGTTTCCGCCGGCTTGGCCGTCACCGGCTTATCGGGGAAGATGCGAATCCATACCTTTCCTCCCCGCCGGAGGTGACGCGTTATGGCCACCCGAGCCGCCTCTATTTGCCGGGCCGTGATCCAGGAAGGCTCCAAGGCCTGTAGCCCGTAGTCGCCAAAGTGCAGGGTAGTGGCCCCTTTCGCCTTCCCTTTCATCCGACCGCGATGGTGCTTCCTGTACTTGACCTTGCGCGGCTGCAGCATTTAAGCGGTACCTCCTTGCACCTGCGCCCCTCGCTGGGGCAGAACATCGCCTTTGTAGATCCACACCTTAACGCCGATCTTGCCGTAGGTGGTTATGGCTTCCGCAAAGCCGTAGTCTATATCGGCCCGCAGAGTGTGCAGCGGAACCCTCCCCTCGCGGAGCCATTCGGTACGGGCGATTTCCGCCCCCGCCAGACGTCCGCTCACCTCTACCTTTATCCCCTTAGCGCCCATGCGCATGGCCCGCGCTATGGCCTGCTTCATAGCCCGGCGGTAGGCCACGCGCCGCTCGATCTGCGAAGCGATGTTCTCGGCCACCAACTGGGCATCGAGTTCGGGCACCTTTATCTCCACAATGTTGATGCTAACCTGCTTGCCGGTCATCTCCTCCAGCTCGCGCCGCAGGTTTTCCACCTCGGCACCTCCCCGGCCTATGACCATGCCGGGGCGGGCCGTGTGGATGGTGATCCTTATGCGGTTGGCCATACGCTCGATGACGATGTTGGAGACGCCGGCGTGGTAAAACTTTTGCTTAATGTGCCGCCTTATCTTCACGTCTTCCAACAGAAAATGGGCGAAGTCCTTGTTTTCGGCGTACCACTTGGCGTTCCAGTCCCGGATGATGCCGAGCCTCAACCCCCGCGGATCTACTTTTTGGCCCAAACTCACTTCCCCCCTTTCTCGCCGACTACGACGGTTATGTGGCTGGTGCGCCTGCGCCTCAAATCGGCCCGCCCGTAAGCCCGAGGCCGGTAGCGCTTGAGAGTGGGACCCTCGTCCACGTAAGCCCGCAGTACCACCAACTCCGAGGCAATCATGTCGTAGTTGTGCTCAGCGTTGGCCACCGCCGAGCGCAAGACCTTTTCTATGAGCCGCGCCGCCTTGCGCGGGGTAAAGCGGAGGATGGCGAAAGCCTCGTCCACCCGTTTTCCCCGAATGAGATCGATCACCTGGCGGGCTTTAAAGGGAGAAATGCGCACGTACTTGGCCGTGGCGCGCGCCTCTTTGCCGTTCATCACTTCCCGCCTCCTACTTCAGCGCGGTGGAGCGCTCCGTGGGCGAACCGTGACCGCGGAAGGTCCGCGTGGGAGCAAATTCGCCCAGTTTGTGCCCCACCATCTCCTCGGTGATGTAAATGGGAACGTGCTTCCTGCCGTCGTAGACGGCTATCGTATGCCCCACCATTTGGGGGAGAATGGTGGAGCGACGGGACCAGGTCTTGATTACCTTGCGCTCACCCGTGGCGTTCATCTTCTCGATCTTCTTCAAAAGTTTAGGGTCACAGTAAGGACCCTTCTTCAGAGAACGTCCCATTGCCGTCCTTCACCCCCCTTACTCGTAGCGCCGCTTCAAGATGAATTTATCGCTCGGCTTGGCCTTGCGCGTCCGCACACCGCGAGCAGGTTTACCCCAAGGCGTCTTGGGGTGAGGGAGACCGATAGGTGCCTTACCCTCTCCGCCACCGTGGGGGTGGTCCACCGGGTTCATGGCCGAACCGCGCACCGTGGGCCTTATTCCCAGCCAGCGCGCCCTCCCGGCCTTACCGATGACTATGTTCTCGTGGTCCACGTTGCCTACCTGCCCTATGGTGGCCCGACAGTCGAGATGTATAAGCCTTATCTCGCCCGAGGGCATCCTTATATGGGCGTAATCACCTTCTTTAGCCAGGATCTGGGCCGCCGTGCCCGCCGCCCGCACGAGCTTGCCCCCCTCGCCCGGGTTGAGCTCTATGTTATGCACCAGCGTACCCACCGGTATGTAGCGCAGAGGCAGAGCATTCCCTACCTTTATGTCGGCCTCGGGCCCGGACATCACTTCCTGCCCGACTTTGAGGCCCTCCGGCGCCAGGATGTAACGCTTCTCCCCATCTCGGTAGTGCAGGAGGGCTATGCGGGCCGAGCGGTTGGGGTCGTACTCTATGGCCGCCACCTTGGCCGGGATGCCGTCTTTGTCCCGCTTGAAGTCGATTATCCGGTAAAGGCGCTTGTGCCCCCCGCCCTTGTGGCGTACGGTTATCCTTCCCTGGTTGTTACGACCCGCCCGCCTCTTCAAGGGCTTGACCAGGGAGCGCTCGGGCTCCGTCTTGGTGATCTCCTCGAAGGTGGATACCGTGACGAAGCGGATGCCCGGCGAGGTGGGCTTGTAACGCTTAACGCCCATCCTTGCTCACCTCCTTCCGAATTAGAGTCCTTCGAACACTTCGATCTTGTGACCCGGTTGCAGGGTCACTATGGCCTTCTTTACCTCTGGCGTCCTACCCACAGCACGCCTTACCCGCTTTACCTTGCCCTTCACCCGCATGGTGTTAACCTTCAATACCTTCACCTTGAAAATGGTCTCCACCGCCCGCTTGATGTCGGTCTTGGTAGCCTTCGGGTGCACGATGAAGGTGTACTTGTTCTGCTGCAAAAGGGCGGTGGACTTCTCAGTTATCACTGGCTTTATCAAAACGTCATGGACATCCATCTCTAACCGAGCACCTCCTCCACGCGGGCAAGGGCCTCCCTGGTGATGAAGACCTTGGGATACCGGAGGAGGTCGTAAACGTTGAGGTTGTTCACCGGCAAAAACTTTACCCCCTCCAGGTTGGCAGTGGCCAGCTTAACCACCGGATCGGGCTCGGCTCCCACCAGGAGCGCACCCGTCTCCACCCCAAAGCGGGAAAGCAGTTCTTTTGCCAGCTTGGTCTTGGGTGCTTCCAGCCGCAACTCGTCCAGCACCACCAGGTTGCCGGCCCGCAGCTTATCGGACAACACCGATTTCAAGGCCAGCCGCCGCACCTTTTTGGGCACCGTGTAGTCGTAGTCTCTGGGCTTGGGCCCGAAGACGATGCCTCCCTTGCGCCAGATGGGGGAACGGATGCTACCGTGACGCGCCCTGCCCGTGCCCTTCTGGCGCCAGGGCTTGCGGCCGCCTCCGCGTACCTCGCCCCGGGTCTTGGTGCTATGAGTACCCCGCCGGCGGTTAGCCAGGTGCATGACCACCACTTCGTGAACCACGTAGGGGTTGGGCTCGATCCCGAAGACCTCCTCTTTGAGCTCCATCTCCCCTACCGGCTCACCCGCCAGGTTATATACGGTCGCCTTAGGCAATGTTATCTCCCCCTCTTATTGCGTCGCCTTGACCGCCTGCCTGATAATGAGGAGACCTCCCCGAGGACCGGGCACCGCACCCTTGACCACCAGCAGGTTGCGCTCCGGGTCTACCTTCACCACTTCCAGGTTCTGCACCGTTACCCGCTCCATGCCCATGTGCCCTGGAAGCTTCCGCCCTTTGAAAACCCGAGCTGGACCTTTAGCTCCCAGAGAGCCGGGGCGGCGGTGATACTTGGAGCCGTGGGACATGGGGCCCCGGCTGAATCCGTGCCGCTTAATACCCCCGGCGAACCCTTTACCTTTGCTTATGCCGGTGACATCCACCTTTTCCCCGGGGGAGAAGATATCCACCTTTATTTCCTGCCCTACGGTGTAGGCCGAGGCATCAGGTACCCGGAACTCCCGGAGATAGCGCAAGGGCTTAAGCCCGGCGCGGGCAAAGTGCCCCCGCAGGGGTTTATTAACCCGGTGCTCGGGAACCTCTTCAAAACCCACTTGTATGGCCTCGTAGCCGTCCTTCTCCCGGTTTTTGGTCTGCACCACCACACAAGGCCCAGCCTTGATTACCGTTACCGCCATGGCCTCCCCCGCCGGCGTGAAGTACTGCGTCATGCCCAATTTTTTCCCTAGGATGCCCTTCATCGGTACTCAGCACCTCCGTTTAAAGCTTGATTTCTATGTCCACGCCGGCCGGCAGGTCCAGGCGCATGAGCGCCTCGATGGTCTTCGGTGTAGGGTCGAGTATGTCAATAAGGCGCTTGTGCGTCCGGATTTCAAACTGCTCCCGCGAATCTTTGTCCTTGTGGGGGGAGCGCAGGATGGTGTAAACGCTCCGGTCAGTGGGAAGAGGGACCGGACCGGCTACCTGCGCCCCCGTACGCTTGGCCGTCTCCACTATCTTCTGCGCCGACTGGTCGAGGAGATAGTGGTCGAAAGCCTTGAGTCTTATGCGAATCTTTTGCCGCGCCATATAAGCCACCTCGATCATCTTTCCTAGTCTAGCACCCCGGTGACCACGCCGGCCCCTACCGTGCGCCCGCCCTCGCGAATGGCGAAGCGCAGGCCCTCCTCAATGGCGATGGGGGTGATGAGCTCCACCTCCAGACGCACATTGTCCCCGGGCATCACCATCT
>NZ_QSLN01000059.1 GCF_003368535.1 Ammonifex thiophilus | reverse complement strand
ATTTGAAGTCCGTTTCTCCTCTTTTGGCGGTAAAAAATCTCCTTTTTACCGTTTCCCTCAAAAACAGAAGGGGGGTCACGCGCGTGACCCCCTACTGCCCCTGCTGCGGTGCCTGCTGCGCCTGGCCCTGCCCGGCGGGCGGGACTTTCACCAGGTAGACCCTCCTGGCCGCCGCGGCCGCTACCACCGCCTGGGCCTTGTCGGCAGGCACCTCTACCCCCACCGCCTGGGGGGTCTGCCCGCCCACGTCCACAGGTCCCCCGCCGGAGCTCCCCAGGTCCCTGCCCTGGGAGTCGAGGCACCTGGTCACCCGCACGTTCTCCACCACCCCCGCGACGTTCCCGTCCTTGTCCAGCAGGAACACGTCGACTTTAGAGCCGGGGAGGGCGCAGGCGGAGCTGGAGAGGTCGACCGGGACCAGGACCTCGACGCAGCCGGGGGCGAGCTGCGGAGCGGTGTCCAGGTCCTCCCTGTAAACGAGCTGGCCCCTCACCAGGGGCACC
>NZ_QSLN01000058.1 GCF_003368535.1 Ammonifex thiophilus | reverse complement strand
TCCGGCAGGTTCATCAAGTCGGTGAGGCGGTACTGGCAGAAGGTGCGGGCAAGCCTCAAGCCAAACTCCCGCAGGTGGAGGGAGGTGGCCCACCGGGAAAAGCTTCAGGTGGAGCACCTTCTCCACATGGCCACGTCCCACTTCATAGAGGAGTGCGTGAGGCGGGGCGTGGGGGAGATAGCCATCGGGGACCTTTGTGGCATCCGCGAGGGCACCGACTGCGGAGACAAACTCAACCAGAGGCTGCACGCCTGGCCGTACCGGAAGCTCATCAACATGCTCAAGTACAAGGGGGCACTGGCCGGGATTGCGGTTCGGGACGACGTGAACGAGAGGAGCACTTCTGTGCGCTGTCACGCCTGCGGGCGCGTACTGCCCTCCAACCGGAAGCACCGGGGGCTTTATGTGTGTTCCTGCGGCTGGGGGGCGCAGGCGGACGTGAACGGCGCCTTAAACATCTTCGAGAGGGCGTACGAGGTATCTCCCGTGAAGGGGAGTAGTGGCCGTGTGGCGCGGCCCGTGGTCCTGTCGCTCCGCCTGGGGTGGCACGGGGTCCACGAACCGGAGCGCAAGG
>NZ_QSLN01000057.1 GCF_003368535.1 Ammonifex thiophilus | reverse complement strand
GCCTTAAACATCTTCGAGAGGGCGTACGAGGTATCTCCCGTGAAGGGGAGTAGTGGCCGTGTGGCGCGGCCCGTGGTCCTGTCGCTCCGCCTGGGGTGGCACGGGGTCCACGAACCGGAGCGCAAGGGAAAGACCTTGCGCGCGTCCCTTTAAAGGGATGCCCCCGAATGAATTCGGGGGAGACCCTCTATGTCAATAGGTGACCTGTATAAAAGATATAGGGGCAGATTAAGCCACCGAAGGAGCGTGTCTGGCCCTGGCAGTGAGAAAGACAGATTCATCATAGGGACGGCGGTTCAACCACATCGCGAAGATGATCCGCACCCAGATGTTGGTCAAAGCCCGCAGAGCTTCGTGGTGTGTCTTGCCGGCGGCGCGCTTGCGCTGGTAATAGTCTCGAGCCCAGCTGACCTTAAGTACTGACTGGTAGGCAAAAAGCTGCAATGCCCGGCGCAGGAACTTGATACAGGCTCGGCGCTGGCGGGCGAAGCGGTACTTCCCACTCTGGTAGAGGACGGGGGAAGTGCCGGCCAGGGCCTGCACGGCGGCGGCGCTTTCGTAGCGGCCGCGGTCATC
>NZ_QSLN01000056.1 GCF_003368535.1 Ammonifex thiophilus | reverse complement strand
TCAAAGACCCGGCTGGCAGGGTCTGGCGCTTCGAGTACGACTCCCGGGGCCGGATGGTAAAAGAGCTGCGTCCCGGAGGGGTCACCCTCTCCTACGAGTACGACGGCGACAACAACCTGGTTAAGATGCGGGAGGAAGGTGGAGGGATCTCCCGGGTTAACACCTATGCTTACGACCCCGAAGGCAGGCTCGTGGCGGCCACCGACCCCCTGGGAAACACTATCACCTACACCTACGACCCCCGGGGGAACCTCAAAACCATAACCGACCCGCTGGGGCACACCCTTAGCCTTGAGTACGACGCTCTGGGCCGGGTGACCGGCATTACCGACGCCCGGGGCGTTAAAATCCTTACCGTCACCTACGACGGCGACCGGAGGACCGTCACCGACGCCCTGGGGCATACCATCGTTCACGAACTCGACCCCCTGGAGCGGGTGGAGAGGGTCACCGATCCGGCCGGGCACGCCACGCAATATACTTACGACAAGCTCGGCCGCTTGACGGAGGTCGTCGATCCCCTGGGCGGGAGAAGCGCCTGGAAGTACGACGCCGCCGGCAACCTGGTGGAAGTGAAGGACCCCAACGGCCAGGCCACTACTTTCG
>NZ_QSLN01000055.1 GCF_003368535.1 Ammonifex thiophilus | reverse complement strand
AACCTGGTAATGGGCCATCCTCAATCCCTCCTGGTAATGGTGGTTGTGTCACTTCTTCATCTACCAGAGGGAGGGTGGCCCTTCCTGCTTCTAACCACCCTTTTTACACACTATACCGGACACTACTGTACACAGTTCGCGCGCGCCCTATAAAATCACCAGGCTAAACAGTCTCTGTGAACAGTTCTGGCGTCACGGCTAACCAGAGGCGCCCAGTAGTGCCCGGGCGAAGCCGTTCACGTCCAACCCTTTTTGAGAAGAACCGAAAGGACCAATCCCTCCTCCCGGAAGGCCCTCCACGCTCATTCTGAGGCCCTACAAGGCCCCTTTCCCGGGGGGATATAGATCTTCCTATCCCTCGCCTCGAAAACCCGCCTTCTAGAGCCGGAGATTTTTCCAGTAGGCTGGCTAAGCTCCACTCTCTCCCTCCTCCTCGACAAACCTCTCCAGCACGATGTACCTGACACTGTGCTTGGGCAAGAAGATCCGTGCCTCCTCCGTCTCCAGCAGCAAATCGTAGTCGTTTATCCCCAAAAGCTTGGCCTTAAACCTCTCCCCGCTCTCCAGCACCACCTCAAAATACTTTGCCTCTCTCAGAACATCCGCGTCCCAGTAACTAGGCTCGTGGGTGCCTCTTCGCCTT
>NZ_QSLN01000054.1 GCF_003368535.1 Ammonifex thiophilus | reverse complement strand
CAAGTGACCAATCAGGTGAACATCGAGGAGGCCCTTAAAGATCTACCGGCTTTTGCTTTAAGCATAGACGAGCACAGTTTCAGGGGTCAGGACATGATGATCACCGTTACCTGCGTGTGGCCCGAGCGAAGGCTTATCGCCATCTTACCGGATGACCGGCTCAAGACTCTGGAGAAGTTTTTAAAGGAGCTGCCGGTTTCGGTGCGCAGGCGCATCAAGGCGGTATGCATCGACTTCAAAGACGGCTGGCGCAAGCTTATAAAGAGGGTGCTGCCTGGAGTGCCTGTGGTGGTTGACCATTTTCACGCTCTTAAAGATGCCAACCGGCGTGTAGACGAGGCGAGGCTAATAGAGCAGCAGGTAACCGGGCAGCGTATACCTCGTTGGCCTCTGGTAAAGAACGAAGAGGATTTGACCGAGCGCCAGGCAGCCCAGCTTGCCATGATCAGGAGGCGGTACAGGAACGTGGCCCATTTTCACTGGGCCAAGGAGCAGCTACGCGACGTCTATCGTGCCTCCTGCCGGAAGGAGGCAGAGCTAATCCTGGATCGTCTGATCTTAAACACTCGGGAGGCGAGCGACGTTGCGCTGGTTCAATGGGGGAGAACGCTTCGTAGCTGGAGGGAAGAGATTCTCGCTTATCAC
>NZ_QSLN01000053.1 GCF_003368535.1 Ammonifex thiophilus | reverse complement strand
AGCTCAAAGCTAAACCCTACGAACGCACAGAGGAAAGACAAGCGTACCGCAACGGCCACCGGGAAAAGCCGCTTGTAACCCGGATCGGACGGCTTGTCCTGGAAGTGCCCCGGGTCAGGTCCGGCAAATTTTCTACGGAAATGTTTGAGCGTTACCAGCGGAGCGAGCAGGCATTACTGCTGGCCCTGATGGAGATGGTGGTCAATGGAGTATCAACACGCAAGGTCAGGGCAGTGGTCAAAGAGCTATGCGGCACGGAATTTTCCAAGTCGACGGTATCTGAGCTCTGCAAACGACTTGACCCTTTGGTGAAGGCCTGGAATGAGCGAGATTTAAGCGAAAAGGAGTATCCCTTTATTCTGGTTGATGCTTTGGTCATAAAGGTGCGGAAAGGTGGGCGGGTGAGATCCCAGAGTGTACTTATAGCTTGCGGGGTTAACCGGGATGGTTACCGGGAAGTTTTAGGGCTGATGATTGGGGACAGCGAATCTGAGGCTACTTGGTCTGAATTCTTCGGCTGGTTAAAGAAGCGTGGGCTAAAGGGGGTTGACCTGGTGGTTTCGGATGACCATAGGGGGCTGGTAAACGCCATTATGATCCACTTTCAGGGGGCGAGTTGGCAGCGGTGCCAGACGCATTTTGTCCGCAACATTCTGGAAGCGTGTCCCAA
>NZ_QSLN01000052.1 GCF_003368535.1 Ammonifex thiophilus | reverse complement strand
ATCTACTTCCATCCCATCGACTCCATGGCTTCCTTTATTTGCAACAACGCGCTTGTATGCTGCTTCCATGTTCCCTCGTTCTACTATCATTTCAAGCATCTTGCCGGTATATCTTTGTACCTCGTTTCTTCCATCTTCCGACGCCGATGATATACTATGCACTTCCGTTGTCTTTTGAAATTCCATTTCTCTATTCAACGGATAGCCTCTTTGTTGAGTTGTCTGCAGTCTCTGCATATCTTTCGAGTCCATAAGATTTCCAAAACCTCCTAACGTTCGGTCCTTCCTTATCTATTCATGTCTAGATAAGTACTATGACCTCTGCTGACTTCTCAAGGTTCAACCATACATCACTGTATGGGTTGTCACTTCAGATTTTACTTCCATGACTTATCCTTGAGACCTCCCCGGGTAAGAACGATAACTTTCATCTCATATATCTGCCAGATTTACTGTATGGGATTCGGGTAGTGTTGGACTTCGTTTTGTTACGCAAACTCATCCATCCCAATTCAGCCTCTTATCTGGTTCTTGTTCATCAGACCGAGATTTTGCCTTAAGCTTCCTTCAGATTCCACCTCACGATGGACACCCTTGCTCTTGGCTAGTGGTTCCCACTACCAAGCCCACAGCGGACTTTCACCGCCTAGTTATCGCCCATGCCGGGCGCACGTAAGAAAATCAGGTCATAA
>NZ_QSLN01000051.1 GCF_003368535.1 Ammonifex thiophilus | reverse complement strand
CCGGTGACCACGCCGGCCCCTACCGTGCGCCCGCCCTCGCGAATGGCGAAGCGCAGGCCCTCCTCAATGGCGATGGGGGTGATGAGCTCCACCTCCAGACGCACATTGTCCCCGGGCATCACCATCTCCACCCCTTCGGGCAGCTTGATCTCCCCGGTAACGTCCGTGGTCCGGAAGTAGAACTGCGGCCGGTAGCCGTTGAAGAACGGCGTGTGCCGCCCCCCTTCTTCCTTCGTCAGCACGTACACCTCCGCCGTGAACTTGCGGTGGGGCTTGATGGTGCCCGGCTTGGCCAGCACCATACCCCGCTCCACTTCCTTCCGCTCAATGCCCCGCAAGAGACACCCAACGTTGTCCCCCGCCACTCCTTCGTCCAGCACCTTGCGGAACATCTCCACGCTGGTGACCACCGTCTTCTTCGGCTTGTCGGCAAAGCCCACGATCTCTACTTCGTCGCCCGCTTTTATCCGACCCCGCTCGATCCGGCCCGTCACCACCGTGCCCCGCCCCGTTATGGTGAACACGTCCTCAATGGGCATGAGGAAGGGCTTGTCGACGTCCCGCTGCGGCGTCGGTATGTACTCGTCAACGGCGTCCAGAAGCTTCCAGATGGGGCCGCAGTTGGGGCACTCCCGCTGGCCGCAGCCGCACTCCAGAGCCTTCAGAGCCGAACCCACGATTACCGGAGCCTCGTCCCCGGGGAAGT
>NZ_QSLN01000050.1 GCF_003368535.1 Ammonifex thiophilus | reverse complement strand
GGCCCTCGAGGAAATAGACACCTGGCTCGTGAACGCCCGGGACAAGCGCACCTGGAAAGTGATAGGCTTCCGGGAAAGAACCGTAGTTAGCAGCTTTGGGGAATTCAAAGTAAAAAGGCGGCTTTACAGGAACAAAAAGACGGGAGAAGCCAGGTTTCTTCTTGACGAGGTTCTGGGCTGGCCGGAGAGGTCTAGATGCACGCCGCGTTTGAAGGAGATGGCGGTGAAGCTTGGGAGCGAAGTACCCTTCAGGCGGGCAGCGGAAATTCTCGGTTATTTTGTCCCTGGGATAAGCGCCATGGCGGTGTGGCAGGCCGTGCAGGAAGTAGGAGAAGCACTCAGGCAGGAGGGAGAGTCCAGGAGAGAAGCCGTTTTTGAGAAGGGAGAGACACCCGAAGGTAAAGAGAAGACCTCCAGGCTTTACATAGAGGCCGACGGGGTGGTGGTAAGGCTTCAAAGGAGCGAAGAGAAAAGGAAAGAGGTCAAACTCTTTGTAGCTTACACAGGCAAAGAAGCGATTGGGGGTGGCCGGAAGGCTTTAAAGGACAAGCTGGTAACGAGCGGTGTAGGCGAAGGGGAGAGGATGTGGGAGGAAGTTTACTCTGGGGTAGCGAGCCGGTGGGACATGGGTCAGGTGAAGGAGATATACCTTGGGAGTGACGGGGCGGAGTGGGCCAAGCAGGGGGTAGATTACTTCCCTGGGGCGGTACACGTTTTGGACCCTTACCATTTGAACCGGCGGCTTATAGAGGCTTTTTGGCACGATGAGGAG
>NZ_QSLN01000004.1 GCF_003368535.1 Ammonifex thiophilus | reverse complement strand
CGAGGTCCGGTAACATCATTAACCAGAGCCCTCAAAGCTTTGAGCCGGAACATCGATCTTCTCTGGTAGTTCGTCCTGGTCCGGGGATGGTGGGGCTCGAGACTCCTACAGTAGGTTGACACGATCTTTGAAGGCCAAAGTATCTTCCTGGGCAAGAGGTTTGAGTGATATAATTCTTTTGTATGTGGACAGGCTCTAGGAATTGAGGGGAGGAGCCCTAGTGCGGAGCTTCGGGGTAGGGCTTTTAGGGTTGGGAACAGTGGGGCGGGGTGTTTACCGGGTGCTTCAAGGAAACGGGGAGATAATCGCCTCCCGCCTTGGTGCCCGGCTGGAAGTAGTAAAGATTCTGGTGCGGGATCCTCAAAAGGACCGGGGGCTTGCCGTGCCTCCGGAGCTTTTGACCACCAACCCTCAAGATGTGCTTTCCCACCCGGCGGTGGATATTGTGGTGGAGGTCATGGGTGGAGTAGAGCCAGCGCGACAGTATGTGCTCCAAGCCCTGGAGCAGGGGAAGATGGTGGTCACGGCCAACAAAGATCTGCTGGCCCTGCACGGCAAAGAGCTCTTTGATGTGGCTTCAGCCGCCAGGGCCGACCTCTTTTTTGAGGCCAGCGTGGCGGGAGGCATCCCCATCATAAAGATCCTCAAGGAGTCTTTGGCTGCCAACCGCATCCACGAAATTATCGGTATTATCAATGGTACAACTAACTACATTCTGACCCGGATGTCGGAGGAAGGTTTGGATTTCGCCTTGGCCCTGAACGAAGCCCAAAAGTACGGGTACGCCGAAGCCGATCCCCGCGCCGATATTGAAGGGCTAGACGCAGCCCGCAAAATAGCCATTTTGGCCTCTATCGCCTTCAACTCCCGGGTGACCTTCCCGGAAGTATACGCCGAGGGGATAAGCCGGATAGAACCGGCCGACATAAAGTACGCTCGGGAGCTGGGCTATACCATAAAGCTTCTGGCCCTGGCCCGAGAAACAGAAAAGGGTCTAGAGGTGCGGGTTCACCCCGCCCTCGTTTCCCTCAAACACCCCCTAGCGTCGGTGCGCGACGTCTTCAACGCCGTCTTCGTCCGGGGGGACGCCGTAGGGGAGGCCATGTTTTACGGTCGGGGAGCGGGGGAGCTCCCCACCGCCAGCGCAGTGGTGAGCGATATCATGGCGGCGGCCAGGCAGCTTTTACACGGGGTAAAGGGAATGTGGGGGTGCACCTGCTTCGAGCAAAAACCGCTGGTTCCGGTGGGAGAGACGGAATCCTGCTTTTACCTGCGGATAAAAGCCGTCGACCGCCCCGGGGTGCTGGCGGGTATAGCCGGTGCCTTCGGGCGCCACGAGGTGAGCTTGGCCGCAGTGATCCAGAAAACCACCGGCGAGGTGGCCGACCTGGTGTTGGTAACCCACCGGGTGAAGGAAGCCAACTTGCGCGCCGCCGAAGAAGAACTAAAGAAGCTCCCCACCGTAGAGGCGGTGGCCAACGTCATACGGGTGCTGGAGGAATGACTCTGATAAGCGTGACTGTACCGGCCAGCACGGCCAACCTAGGATCGGGTTGTGACTGTTTTGCCCTGGCGCTTTCTCTTTACCTAAGGGTGACGGTGGAGTCGCGCCGGGAAGAAGGGGTACTCTGGGAGATAAAGGGCGAGGGAGCTTCTCTCCTGTGGCAGGAAAGGGAAAGGAGTCTTATTCTGGGAGCCTTCAGGCGCGTGGGGGAGCAGGTGAAGACGGTTTTTACTTTTTCCGGCTTAAAGATCACCGTGGACAACCAAATCCCGCTAGGAGCGGGTCTGGGATCGAGCGGAGCGGCGATCGTGGCGGGCAGTCTAGCTGCCAACTTGCTTACCGGTTCCGCCTTAACTAAGGAAGAGGTTTTAAACCTCGCTGCGGACATGGAGGGACATCCGGACAATGTGGCCGCTTCCTTGCTGGGTGGAGCAGTGGCAGTAGCCCGAACAGAGAGGGGAGTTGTGGTAAGCCGAGTGGAGGTGGATCCGGAGCTTAGGATCGTGGTAGCCCTCCCGCATTTCCCCCTTCCTACCGCTGCTTCGCGCCGCCTTCTTCCTTCCCATTACCGGCGGGAAGAGGTCCTCTTTAACCTAGCGCGCGCTGCTTTGCTGAGCAGCGCGTTCGCTTGCCGGCGTTACGAGCTCTTGCGCTGGGCTATGGAGGATCGCCTTTACTATCCTTACCGGGAAAAGCTCATTCCCGGTGCCGGCAAGGTTATTGAGGCGGCGCTGGCGGCGGGGGCTTGGGGAGCAGCTTTAAGCGGGGCTGGCCCCTCTTTGGTAGCTTTAACCCCAGAAGCCTTGGCTTCTGAGGTGGGAGAGGCCATGCGGGAGGCCTTTGCGCGGGCGGGGGTGGAAGCACGCTTGCTCGTTTTGGTCCCGGACAACAAAGGGGCTAAGTGCGAAGTAGCATCCTAACCAAAGAGATCGTAAAATTTCTGGGGGAAACGGCTCGAGGTGGGTAAAATGCTGGTAGTTCAGAAGTTCGGGGGTAGTTCGGTAGCCAACGCGGAGAGGATAAAGCGAGTGGCCGAGCGGGTCTGGCGCACAAAGCAGGCAGGCGACGAGGTAGTGGTGGTGGTCTCAGCCATGGGAGACACCACCGATGAGCTCATAGACCTGGCCCGCCAGGTAACTTCCGACCCCTCCCCGCGGGAAATGGACCAGCTTTTGAGTACTGGAGAGCAAGTATCGATAGCCTTATTGGCCATGGCCCTACAGGCCCTAGGGGCCGAGGCGATCTCGCTTACTGGAGCGCAGGCCGGGATAACCACCGACGGCGTTTACGGCAAGGCCAGCATAAGCACGGTGGATACCCACCGGCTTAAAAAGGAGCTGGCGGCGGGACGCATCCCAGTGGTTGCCGGCTTCCAGGGGCTGGCGCCCAACGGCGACGTGACTACCCTGGGGCGCGGCGGCTCGGACACTACGGCGGTAGCTTTGGCCGCAGCCTTGCAGGCAGACCTGTGCGAGATCTACACCGACGTGGAAGGGGTCTTTACCGCCGACCCCCGTCTGGTTCCGGAAGCGGTCAAGCTGCCGGCCATATCTTACGACGAAATGCTTGAGCTGGCCTGCTTGGGGGCGGTAGTTCTACACCCCCGAGCGGTGGAGTTGGCTAAGATCTATCAGGTTCCCCTGCGAGTGCGTTCCAGTTTTTCTGAAGATCTAGGTACGGTGATCAGGGAGGAGGACGATATGGAGAAAAAGAGGGTAGTCAGCGGGGTGGCCCACGACCTCAATGTGGCCAGGATCGGGATCTTCGACGTTTACGACCGGCCGGGCATAGCCTACCGCCTCTTCTCCTCCTTAGCGGCGGAAAACATAAATGTGGACATGATAATCCAAGGAATGACACGCGACGGCCGGAACGACATTTCCTTCACCGTCTCGCGCTACGACCTTCCCCAGGCCCTCAAGGTGGTGGAGAAAGTGAAGGAAGAGATAGGAGCCAAAGGTTACACCTTCGACGATCGGGTGGGGAAAGTATCAATTGTGGGCGCGGGGATGATAACCCGTCCCGGTGTTGCCGCGGCTATGTTTGAGGCTTTAAGCCGCGAAGGAATTAACATCGAGATGATAAGCACCTCCGAAATCAAAGTTTCCTGTATAATCAAGGAAGAAGAAGTGCCTAGGGCGGTCAGGGCGCTGCACCGGCACTTCGGTTTGGAGAATCTGGGGGACAGGGAATAGCATTTCTTGTCAAGAAGCGGCAAAAAAGGCTGGTTGACATGATACCAGGGGGGTGATAGATTAAAGCTCGATTTAGGGGACGAGCGACGGAGGCCGTGCGGAAATGGTTTTTCCCGAGCGCGAACTGCCGCAGTATATTAAGGAAAATAGCACTAAATATGGAAATCTGAACTTTGGAACAACTGAGAAAAGCGAACTTTTCCACCTGGTCGAGGGCAAAATACGCCACCTCCTCACCGGATTGGCCTTGCTCAGTGAAGCGGCGCTTCTGGAAGAAAATTTAACCTTCGAAGGAGAACAGGTTCTGTTGAGCCTGCGGGAGCGGAGCCTAGAATTACGCAGGCTCCTGCGCCGCCTGGTTAAAACCGGTGCGGAAAAAGAGCTGCCACCCAAGGCCACGGTTGAGGCATTAGTGGCTTCTTGTTACTGGCAGATCCGGCCACTTGCCAGCCAGTGCGGGGTGAAGTTTGAAGCTTATATCAGGGGCAAGGCTAAGAAAGTGCTGGTGCCGACGGGGTTTCTGCAGGAGATCCTGCTGGGGCTGGTGGAGTGGGCCATAAAGCGGAGTCCCGTCGGGGGCAAAGTGGTTTTGTGCTGTGGCTCAACTTCTAAAACTATACTTTTCACCCTGGAATACCCCCTGGATCCCCAGGGATCCTGTAGACTTCAGGACGACGGTGAGGAGAGCGTTTTCTTCCTGACGCGCCAGTGGCTCAAGACCCTTGAGGGGGGTCGCCTCTGGTCGGAGGGCTCTTTGAGGGAGTTAAACCGCTTGAACTTGGAGGTTCCGCTGAGGTGGGTAAAGGAAAGCTTTCTTTATGGCAGGAAATAGATAGGGTGCTGATCTCCAGGGAGGAGATAGCCGCCCGGCTGGAGGATCTGGCCGGGGCCATCGCTTCCGAATTGGCCGGAGGGGAGCTTTTGGTTATAGGGGTGCTGAAAGGTGCGGTCATCTTTCTAGCTGATCTGGTACGCAAGCTTCCTTTCCCGGTGGAGATAGATTTCTTGGCCGTATCGAGTTACGGTAAGTCCAGCGTTTCTTCTGGCGTAGTGCGCATAACCAAGGATTTGGACTACGACATAACCGGGAAGCGGATACTGTTGGTGGAGGACATCGTAGACACCGGGCTTACCCTTAACTACTTGCTGGGGCACCTAAAATCCCGCCAACCTCAATTACTTAAGGTCTGCGTTCTGCTGGACAAGCCGGAGCGCCGCAAGGTGCCGGTGCAGGTGGATTACGTGGGTTTCACTATCCCGGACGAGTTCGTGGTGGGATACGGTCTGGATTACGCCGGGCGCTACCGCAACCTGCCCGACATTTGCGTGCTCAAGCGCGAAGTTTACCAGGCGCCCCGAGCCTAGTTCTTGCGAGGAGGTAAGCTTTGTTGCCGCAACAGGAGTTGGTCTTGATCTTAGATTTTGGCGGGCAGTATACCCAGCTTATTGCCCGGCGGGTGCGCGAGTGCCACGTCTACTGCGAGATCATACCTTACCATACCTCTTTGCAGGAAATCAAGGAACGCCGGCCGCAGGGGCTAATTCTTTCCGGTGGCCCAGCCAGCGTTTACGAGGAGTCTGCTCCCCGTGTTCCCTTAGAGCTTTTCGAGATGGGCCTTCCGGTGCTGGGAATATGCTACGGCATGCAGCTTATGGCCCATCTTCTAGGGGGGGAGGTCAAGCCGGGAATCTACCGGGAGTATGGGCGGACCGAGCTTTATCTGTCCTCTCCTTCTCCCCTGTGGGAGGGGGTAGACAGCCCCACGCCGGTGTGGATGAGCCACGGCGATCTGGTTACCAAGGTCCCGCCGGGTTTTACGGTCACCGCCTCTACCAAGGACGTGTCGGTAGCTGCCATGGAGGATCCCGCCCGGCGGCTTTACGGGGTTCAGTTCCACCCGGAAGTGGCGCACACCGCGGCGGGGAAACAGATAATCCGCAACTTCCTTTTCAAGGTGTGCAACTGCCGGGGAAGCTGGACCATGTCCTCTTTTATTGCCAGTGCAATCGAAGAGATAAGGAGCCGGGTGGGAGAGGAGAGGGCCCTCGCGGCTTTGAGCGGTGGGGTAGACTCTACTGTGGCCGCAGTTCTGGTTCACCGAGCCATAGGGAGCCGACTCACTTGCGTTTTCGTTAACCATGGCCTCCTGCGCAAAGGGGAGGCGGAGTCGGTCCGCGCTGCCATGCAAGCTTTGGGCGTACCCCTGGTTTACGTGGATGCTTCCGCCCGGTTTTTGGCGCAGTTAGAAGGCGTGGTGGACCCGGAGGAGAAGCGCCGTCGGGTAGGGCACGAGTTCATCCGGGTTTTCGAGGAGGAGGCGCGTAAACTCGGGAAGGTGCGCTTCCTGGTGCAGGGAACCCTATACCCGGATGTTATCGAGAGCGGCACAGCTTTAAGTCACCGCATAAAGTCGCACCACAACGTAGGAGGGCTTCCAGAAGAGATGGAACTGGAGCTCCTGGAGCCCTTGCGCTACCTCTTCAAGGACGAAGTGCGGGAACTGGGCAAAGAACTGGGCTTGCCTGAAGAAATCGTTTGGCGTCAGCCTTTTCCAGGTCCCGGGCTGGCGGTGCGGATACTGGGAGCGGTCACGCCCGAGAAACTTTCTTTGCTGCGCGAGGCCGATGCTATAGTTACCGAGGAAGTTAAGAAGGCGGGGCTGGAAAAGAAGCTCTGGCAGTATTTCGCTATCCTCACCGACACTCGCACGGTGGGGGTTATGGGGGACAGGCGTACCTACGCTTACACGGTGGCCGTGCGGGCAGTGGAAAGCCAAGACGGGATGACGGCCGACTGGGCACGCTTACCCTACGACTTGCTAGAGAAAATCGCTTCCCGAATAGTCCGGGAGGTACCCGGGGTCAACCGGGTAGTCTACGACATCACTTCCAAGCCGCCTGCTACCATAGAATGGGAATAAAGGAATCGTTTTTTCTTGACAAAATTTTAGATTCGGGCTAACATAAAAGTGTGGAGCTTTCGGGCTGGTGTAGCTCAGCAGGCAGAGCAGCGCACTCGTAATGCGCAGGTCGCCGGTTCGAGTCCGGCCACCAGCTCCAAGTATACTTAAGCCGGTTTTCGGGGAGCTCCTGCGGGGCAAACAGGAGCTTTTTCGTTAGAAGCTGTAGGAGAAAGGAGGTGCAAGGGGATATGGCCAAGGCTTGGGTGGTCAACTCCGATTACGACGCTTACCGCGAAATCGCCCGGGCGGTCGTTTTCCAGGCCCTGCGCGACGCTATCAAACCTAAGTTTGTTTCGAGCGAAGGGGAGCGCCGGGCGGTTAAGGAGGACGCTTTGCGTTTCCTAAGAAAGGCTGTGGAAGAAGATGGTTACGAGCGGCTGCTCTTTGAAGTGGCAGGTATATGCGCCCGCCAGGCCCTTAAGTGGGTCTCGGAGTTGCAGGCAAGCCAGGGGGAAGAGCCTGACCAAAAGGGGGCCAACGATGCTTTTCTTTCGAGCTAAGAGGAAATATGGGGATAAGAAAGCTAAGGAAAGGTAAACGGCGCGGCGCGTGCTTAGTACAGCACGGAAGTGCCGGCCGTTTAAAGGCCGTTTTTTATTTTCTCTTTCCGGCGTCAACAAAAAAGCCAGCTAAAGCTTTTAGCTGGCTCCAGCTTCAAAACCTTAAGAATCGTGGTGTTCTAAACTGCCACTACCTCTTTAACTTCGGGTACGGCTTCTTTGAGAATGCGCTCTATGCCCTGCTTGAGGGTCACCATAGCCATCGGGCAGCCGCCGCAAGCCCCCTTGAGCCGTACCTTTACCACCCCGTTTTCTACCGCTACCAGCTCCACATCGCCACCGTCCCGCTGCAGGTAGGGACGTATCTGAGCTAGTGCCGCTTCCACCTTTTCCCGCATTTTGAGCTGCGTACCTCCTTGAAATAGACTCTTACTCGCCTAAGAGCTCTTCTACTTCCTCAGCGCCGTTTTCCAGTTCCTCGGCCTGTTCTTCATCTAAGCGCAAAAGTAGCGCCTGGAATTCTCCCACGTGCGTCTTTTCTTCCCGAGCCACATCCAAAAGAAGCGCCTGCACATTCTCGTCGGTGGCCATGGCCGCCAGCTGCTCATAAAAGCTTATGGCGTCAAGCTCGGCGATGATGGCCGCCCGCAGTATCTGCTTGTCGATATCCTCGCGATCCACCTTCGTGAGGTCGAGCGGAAGGCGCGACATCATACCTCTTCACCTCCTTCCCAGCTCCAAAGCCTGGTTGGCTACTTTGTCGGCCAGGAAGTTTTCTTCCCGGGGCACATGGCGCAGGCTGAGGGACACACGCGGGTTACCTTTGAGTAGGGCTTGTACCCTGTCGGCTAAGCTACGAAGCTCAGGCGACCGGATCCGGTATTCACCGTTGAACTGCCTGACCACCAGCAGAGAATCCGAACGTATATCCAGTTCCAGCTCTTCCTGGGGGTGGCTGGTCAGGGCCAGTTCCAGTGCCCAGGCCAGCGCTTCCCATTCCGCCACGTTATTAGTGGCTGTTCCTAGGAGCTTGGCGTGGATCTCCCGCAAGTTTCCCTTCTCGTCTAAGAAGACCACCGCGCATGCCGAGGGCCCCGGGTTTCCCCTGCTTGCTCCGTCGATGTGAACGATAAGCCGCATTGTGCTTCCATATTATCATGGCTTGCAGGGACAGGCAAGTTTCGTCTGCCCCCGATTTCCCGAAATTTCCTTAGGCTTGCTCCTTCCTGCTCCTGGCTAGGTTGATCCAGACGCGCACCGAGTCGATTACGATTAAGCCCACCATGACCAGCATGATTCCCGAAAGGACGGCCAGTAAATAGTTTTGCTTGGGAAGATAGTTGTTGACTATGTTCTGGTACCCAGCCGCCGCGGTGGTTACCAGCAGGAAGGCCATGGGGATCACGGTAACCCAGATGTAGCGTGCCTTGCCACTTCTCAGCAGCATGGTGGTCACTATGGCCAAGGCCATGCCGCCCAACAGTTGGTTGCTGACGCCGAAGAGGGGCCAGATGGTAGAGATGGTGCCGGTGTAAAGGAGATAGCCCCAGGCAAGAGTGAAGATGCCGCTGGTGAGTATGACTCCCGGCCACCAGCCGTAGTTCCTAAGTGGCGGATAGATGGCTCCGCCCAGCTCCTGCACCAGGTAGCGTCCCACACGGGTGCCGGCGTCGATCAAGGTGAGAATGAAAAGGGCTTCGAACATGATGGCAAAATGGTACCAGTAACTCATCAAGTGACGTAAGCCACCTATGCGGGAGAAGATGTCGGCCATGCCTACCGCCAACGAAACTGCTCCACCCGGGCGGCCGGCGAGGTTCTCTCCTACCAACTGAGAAAGGTAGGGAAGATCTTGAAGCTGCATACCCAGCTTGGCGAAGATCTGGGGTGGGGTGTTAATGGCGAAGTAGTCGGCCGTGGGAAGGACGGTGGCGGCGATTAAGGCCATTATAGCCACAAATCCCTCGGCCAGCATAGCACCGTAGCCTATGGGCAGGATGTCGCGCTCGTTCTTCAGCATCTTAGGTGTGGTACCCGAGGAGACCAGGGCGTGGAAGCCCGAAAGGGCGCCGCAGGCAATGGTGATGAACATGAAGGGCCATACTTTACCAGGTATCACCGGACCTCCTCCGGCCACAAACTGGGTCACGGCCGGCATCTTCAAGACCGGGTTTACCAGGATGACCCCCGCTGCCAGCAGGACCATCACGCCGATCTTCATGTAGGTGCTAAGGTAGTCGCGGGGCACCAAGAGCAGCCAGACTGGCAGGGTGGCGGCCAGGAAGCCGTAAGCTGGTATGAGCAGGGAAAGGGTTTGCTTGTCTAAGGTAAAGTAGGGGGCCAGCGATGAGTGCTGGATTACCGGACCTAGGATTACCGCCAAGATGATCATAAGAACGCCCAGCACAGTGGCTTCAGCCACCTTTCCGGGGCGCAGCCACCGGAGGTAGACACCGATGAAGAGGGCTATGGGGATAGTCATAGCCACTGTAAAGGTTCCCCAGGGGCTCTGGTAAAGGGCGTTGACCACCGAGATACTGGCCCCGGCCAGTACGATGAGGATGAGGAAGAGAACGGCCAGCAGGACAAGCCAGTAGGACACGGGGCTTACTTGCTTGCGGGCTATTTCGGCTAACGATTGCCCTCCGTGGCGCACCGAGGCGAAGAGCACCACCATGTCGTGGACGGCACCAGCCACTACGGCCCCTATAAGAATCCAGAGGAAACCGGGAAGGTAACCGAACTGGGCGGCTAACACGGGTCCGATCAGGGGACCAGCGCCGGCGATGGCAGCGAAGTGGTGACCGAAAAGGATCCAGCGGTTAGTGGGTACGTAGTCCCGTCCGTCGTAATGCTGCTCCGAAGGCACGGGGCGGTTGGGGTCGAGGGCTAGAACCTTGGCCGCGATAAAAGCGCCGTAGAAGCGGTAGGCGAGAACGAAAACCAGTAAAGCCACAATTATGAGTACCAGAGCATGCATAAAGTCTTCAGACCTCCCCTCCAAGCGAGCCTGGGTCTTCTCCTCTCGCTATTCTAGGGAGACCTGAAAGAAAAACCGAACTTTATCGAGATGACCAGAAGAAAAAAATAAACCAGCGGAAAAGAACCGGGGACGAAAAGAACTGGTTTACTCTTTGGCCAGGCAGCATTCGGAGGAGTAGGGGAGACCTAGCAACGCTTTCAGCTGCTTCACCTGAGCTTTGCTCACCGGAATGTGGGTGCGCTTATCGTCTTCCATTATTACCCAGTAGGTGCCTTTAAACCAGGGGACAAGCCCCCCTATGCGGGCAAGGTTTACCAGGAAGCTCTTATGCACCCGTAAAAATCCGTAGTTCTTCAGGCGCCCCTCCAGTTCGGCGAGCCGACCCCGGTAGAGGAAGTACTCTTTAGCGGTGTGGACCAAGACTTCTCCCTCATGGGCCTGGGCGAAAATGATGTCCTGGTAAGGAATGAGGCGTATCTCTCCTTCTTTTTCTACCGGTAGCTTCTTGAGTTTTGGCGTACCCTCCTCCAGCAAATGCGACAGGCGTTTAAGGACTTCCTCCCAGCGGGCGGGTTGGCTTTTGAAGGAACTTAAGCGCCTTATCGTCTGCGCCAGTCTTTCTGGCTCGAAGGGTTTCAGGATATAATCCACCGCTCCCAACTCAAAAGCACCCACCGCGTAGTCATCGTAGGCGGTGGCGAAAACCACGAGGGGAGGGTAAGCGAGGGAAAGCATCCGCTTGGCTGCCTCAAAGCCTGAAGTCCCCCGCATACGGATGTCAAGAAAAACTACGTCCGGCCGGAGCTTGGTTACCAATTTCAAAGCATCTTCGGCATTATCGGCTTCTCCTACGATCTGACACTCGGGGTAAAAGGAAAGTAGGTACTTAAGTTCGTCGCGAGCCAAGGGCTCGTCATCAACCACAATAGCCGTAAAGGGCATTTCCTTCCACCTCTCGCTTGGGGAAGCTTAAAGACACCTCCGTCCCCTGGCCGGGAGTGCTCCTTATCTTCAACCCGTACTCCGGACCGTAAAACTTCTTTAATCGCTCGTTGACTAAGAAAAGTCCCAAGCCCCTTCCCCGGCCATAACCGGCTAAGGGGATTTTGGCAAGTTCGGCAGGGGCTATCCCTACGCCGTTATCCTTGACCGTAATCATTACCTCTCCCGGCAAATCTTCCACGATTATCTCCACTTTACCTCCCTCGGCTTTGGGATAGAGGCCGTGCTTTACAGCATTCTCTACCAGGGGCTGCAGAATGAGGGGCAGAACCGGACAGCCCAGGGCCGAGGAATCCACCCGGTAAGAAACCTGAAGTTTCTCCCCCTGCCGGGCCTTCTCGATGGCCAAGTAAGCCTCTACGCAAGAGAGCTCTTCGGCCAGGGGTATGACGGTGTTTTCGTCCCGCAAGCTGTGACGCAGGAACTTGGCTAGTTTTATCAGTAGCTCACGAGCCTCCCCGGGCCGGGTGCGTATGAGGGAGGTTATGGTGTTGAGCGCGTTGAAAAGGAAGTGGGGATGCACCTGGGCCTGCAGGGCCTTGAGCTCGGCCTGGGTCTTAAGCCTCGCTTGGTACTCCAGTTCGGCTATTTCCAGTTGAGTAGAGAAGAGGCGGGCCAGGCCTCGTGCCAGCTCCAGGTTCACCGGCGTGACGCTGTTTTCCTGGGTGTGGTAAAGTT
Source organism: Ammonifex thiophilus (assembly GCF_003368535.1). Lineage (GTDB taxonomy): Bacteria > Bacillota > Desulfotomaculia > Desulfotomaculales > Ammonificaceae > Ammonifex > Ammonifex thiophilus. Next base: position 111,680 of record NZ_QSLN01000004.1, on the reverse strand, counting down.
TTAATGTCCCTATGGTGTTTTCGCGCAACTTGAGCGGTACCACGACGGCCGATCCTAGGCGGCAGTTGGGGTGGCAGCAGCCGATCTCTTCCCTGGTCTGAGCTACCTGGATCTCTCCTGTCGCCAAAGCCTTTAGAGTAGCGCTGGTGAGTATGGGATGTCCTGAGTGATGGTGGTCGCTGCCGGTGCCTACGTGGGCCAGGATTTTCTCCCGGTCGGTGATGGCCACTGCAGCCACCTTCAAGGAGTGGTAGATGATGGAGGCCACCTGTTGGGCCGAGTGCTCACTTAATCCCTGGCGCAAGTAGGGAAGGGTCTGATTGGCTATCTTGAGAGCCTGCTGGGCCTGCAGGGCGGCCACCCTTTCCTCCTGCTCCACCGCCGCCTTCACGATGAGCATGAAGATGGCCACGCCGATGGAATTAACCGTTATCATGGGAAGGCCGATGATCTTTACCAGAGCCAGGGCTTCAGGAAAAGGGCGGGCCGTCAGCAGGATGATACCCATCTGCAGCATCTCGCCCGCCAAGCCGGTAAGCCAGGCTATGTGCCAGGGAACGAGATTCCGGCGGTAGTAATGCCGTACCAATCCTCCCAGCGTTCCTTCCACTACAGCGGCCAGGCCGCAAGCGAAGGCGGTAAATCCTCCTAAAAAGTAACGGTGTACGCCGGCTATGAGTCCAGCTCCTGCTCCGACCAGCGGTCCGCCCAAGAGTCCGGCTACCATGACGCCTACCACCCGCGAGTTGGCCAGGGCCCCGTGAATAGGAACGGCAGCGTAAGTCCCGAGTATGCCCAGGCCACCCATCACCAGGGTGAGCAGCAGCTTGTCCCGGGGAGAAGGCTGGCGGGAAAGGATGCGGCCCAGGGCGGGCATGCGGGAAAGGAGGAAAGCCGCCGTGGCTATCAAGCTGAGTCTCTCGGCTAGGATGAGGGCCAGAATCCCCGGTTTCATCATCCCACCTTCTAAATGAGTGCTACCCAGAGCTCATTGTAGCAAAGAGTAAGAAAGCTTGACAAATGGGGCTCCTGATAGGAAGATGAGTTTAGGAAAAAGTAGCCGGAGGAAAGGAAGTTGCAGCAACCCTTGCGCATCGGCTGGTTTTCGACCGGTCGGGATCAGGCGGCTCGCGAGCTTTTGAAGCTTATCTTACGGGGAATCGAGGACAAAGAACTCAATCTGGAGATCGCCTTTGTCTTTTGCAACCGGGAGGAGGGGGAATCTCCTGAGACGGATGCCTTTCTTGACCTAGTGCGCTCGGCTGGTCTCAAACTCATAACCCTCTCTTCGCGCAAGTTTGCTCCGGAGAAATGGCAGGCAGACCGCGCTTCCTGGCGTGAGGCCTACCACGAGGCCGTGTGGGAGAAGATAAAGGAGTTTGAAGTGGACTTCTCCTTCCTGGCGGGCTACATGCTCATCGTAGGGGAGGGTATGTGCCGGCGGCACCGCATGCTAAACCTGCATCCGGCCCTCCCCGGAGGACCTAAAGGAACCTGGCAGGAGGTAATCTGGGCCCTATTGGCCACCAGAGCACGGGAAGCGGGGGCGATGATCCACTTGGTGACCCCGGAGCTTGACGCCGGGCCCCCGGTCACCTACTGCCGCTTCCCCTTGGACACGCCTGCTTTAAAACCCCTGTGGGAAGAGTTTGAGAAGAAGTTAAAAACCCGCACTCTGGAGGAGATACGGCGGGAAGAAGGGGAAAAGGAGCCTCTCTTTCGCGAGATAAGGAGGCAGGAATTTATACGGGAGCTTCCCCTCATTTGGCTTACCCTGCGTAAGCTGGCTTTGCGGGAGATCGTACTTACCGACCGAGGGGTGATCTATCAGGGCAAACCCTTCCCCGGCATAGATCTTTCCGCTGAGGTCGAAGCTTTACTACCTCGTTTGGGGCAGGTGAAAGAAAGTTGAGCTTCCTCGTCGCCTTTGACTTGGAGGGACCCCTCTCCCCCCAGGACAACGCTTACGAAATCATGGGGAGATTGCCCCAAGGTTATGAGTTGTTCGAGCGATTAAGCCGCTACGATGACCTCCTGACCCTGGAAGGGCGTCCGGATTACGAGCCGGGAGATACCCTAGCCCTTATCGTCCCTTTTCTCCTGGCCTACGGAGTGAAGGAGGAGGATATATGGGCTGTATCTCGCACCGCTTTTCTTACCCCCGGAGCTAAGGAGACCGTGGCGGAGCTTGCCGCCCTGGGTTTACCTTCCTGCATAATCTCCACCAGTTACTGTCAGCATGCTTGTCGTGTGGCTCGGGAGCTCGGCTTGCCGGAAGACCGGGTGGCCTGTACCCATCTTCCTCTGGACACCTGGCAGGATGAGCTTCCCCCCGAGGACAGGGAGTGGATTCTGGAGGTGGCTCGGTCCTTTTTAGGGGTACCGCTGGAAGACGACGAGGCCTTGAAGCGGCTGGGTGATAACTTTTTCTGGGAGGAGATGCCGCGGCGTGCCAAGCTGGGGAAGCTTTTTGGTTTGGTGCGGGTGGTGGGAGGAACGCGTAAGACTGAAGCTTTGACCGACTTTGCCCGCCGGGCCGGGGCGTCGCTCGATCGAGTGGTAGCGGTGGGGGACAGTATCACCGACTTTCATATGTTGCGAACAGTGCGGGAAGCGGGAGGTTTGAGCCTAGTCTTTAATGGCAACGCCTACTCTCTCCCCTACGGCACTTGCGCTGTGGCTTCTTCGAATCTTACGGCCATCCTCCCGCTGATAAAGGCCTTTGTCCAAGGGGGGCTTACGGCAGTAGAGCGAAAGATAGGGGAGCTTTCGCGGAGCTCCGGAGAGGAAGGTCCTTTCTACCACTGGCTACTCGACCGGTCTCCCGGGGAGGAAATCATTTCTTTGCATGCTCGTTTCCGGGCGCGCCTGCGGGGGCGGGCGGCGCAACTCGGTTGAAAGGATGAAAGGAGCATGGTTTTAGGGTGCGGCGCGCTTAATGTGGATTATCTCTTCGCTGCCGAGCTTCTAGTAACCGACGGGGAGACCTTCTGCCATCCTGTAACCCGTCAGCCAGGCGGTTCGGCCGCCAATACCGTCTACGGCCTGAGCAAACTCTCTTTTCCCTGCGCCTTTGTAGGGGCGGTGGGGAACGATCCCGATGGGCGCCTAGCTCTGGAGGCCTTGGCGGAAGTCGGGGTAAACACGCAAGCTGTGAAGGTGCGGGAAGGGAGGGGAACGGGCAAGGTTTTTGCCTTCGTCGATCCTAAAGGGAAGAGAGCTCTTTACGTCTCTCCCGACGCCAACCTCACCCTGACCCTGGACGACATGTTAGAGGCTTTAACGCCGGAAGTGCGTTGGGTGCATTGCTCCTCCTTCGCCGGTGACTCTCCCTTTCAAGCCCAGCGTGAGTTCGTAAGTCGCCTGCCCGAAGACATCGGTTTTAGCTTCGCTCCAGGGGCGCTTTATGCCCGCCGAGGCTTAAAAGAGCTTGAGCCTATGCTTTGCCGCTGTACCCTTCTTTTCCTCACCCAGGCGGAGCTGGAGACCTTGACGGGGGAAGGGGTACTCTTAAACGGTGCCCGCCTCTTGCTCAATCTAGGAGTGCGCGTGGTGGTGGTAACGTTGGGTGGGGAGGGGAGTGTGGTGGTGACTCCCGGAGGCTGTGACTACCAGACGGCCCTGGCCCAGAGGGTGGTGGACACTACTGGTGCGGGCGACGGTTTTGCGGCCGGTATGCTTTACGGCTACCTTAGGGGCTGGCCGCTGGAACTGGCTCACCGGTTGGCCAGCGTAGTAGCGGCTTTTGTAGTGGAGAACTGGGGAGCACGAGCGGGTATGCCTTCGCTGGAGGAGGCTAAGAACCGCTACGAAGCCACCTTTGGGCTTCCTTTTCCAGAATAAAGACGCGAATGGGGAGGGAAAGATCTTGGGATTGGTGACGGGTAAGAAGGCACTGGTCTTAGGGGTGGCCAACAAGCACTCCATCGCCTGGGGAATAGCCCAGGTGCTTCACCGGGAGGGGGCCTCGCTCTGGCTTAACTACCAGAACGAGCGTTTCTACAAAAACGTGGCCGAACTGGCGGCAGAACTCGATCCCCATATTCCTCTCTCGGAGTGCGACGTTACCAAGCCGGAGCAGGTAGGCAACCTGTTCGCTGAAATCGAGAGGCGCTGGGGGAAGCTTGACATATTGGTGCATTCTTTAGCCTTTGCCCCCAAAGAGGCCCTAGAAGGAGAGTTTTACAAAACCACCTTGGAGCAGTGGAACATAGCCTTAGAGGTGAGCGCTTACTCCTTGGTATTGTGCGCCCGACATGCCAAGCCTCTGCTAGAAAAGGAGGGAGGCAGTATTATCACCTTAACTTACCTTGGTTCGCAGCGGGCGGTGAAAAACTATAACGTCATGGGCGTGGCCAAAGCAGCGTTAGAGGCGGCAGTGCGTTACCTGGCTGCCGACCTCGGCCCCTTCAATATAAGGGTTAACGCCATTTCCGCCGGCCCTATCAAGACCGTAGCTGCCCGGGGGGTGTCCGGTTTCTCCTCCATTCTGAAGGTGGTGGAAGAAAAAGCTCCCCTGCGGCGCAATGTAACCCAGGAGGAGGTAGGTAAGGTAGCGCTCTTCCTAGCTTCCGACCTGGCCAGCGCCGTAACTGGAGAGGTAATCTTTGTCGATTGCGGCTTTCACGCTGTGGGGGTTTAGGAGCTTCTTGTAAAAAAAGTGTAACCGGCAGGAAGGTAATGAGAGGGCGGAAAACTGAAGTTTCGAGGCTAGAAAAGTTGGAGGGCCGTACTTTGGAAGAAATATCTAGGATAACTAACATTTATAGTAAAATACAGGAAGGGACCGAGGACGAAAGTTGGGTAATAATAGAAGCTACAGCGCCATTGGTCTGGGAGCTCCTTCGCCCCGAGCCCTTGGTTTACTGTCTGAAAGTTAAAGGACGAGCCAATATGTACACCGGGCCTCTGGCGGTACGGGATGGGGTAGTGCGGGAAGTGAGCATAAACACAGAGAGAGAAGGTCTAAGCTTTTTTGTCCGTCTGGAGGCGCCGGCGGAGGCCAAGGTGGAGCTCCAGACGGGGAAGCTTCCCGTGCGCCTCATTTTACGCCTCAACCGCTCCTGCTGGCGCGACTTTTTCCGGGACAGGCACATAGTGATCGATCCGGGACATGGGGGAACGGACGGCGGGCACCGCGGTCCGGTGGACCTGTGGGAAAAGGATGTGGTTTGGGTCACAGCCCAAGAGTTCAAGCGCCAGCTAGAGAGGCTGGGAGCGAGGGTTAGCCTCACCAGATCGCGAGAGGAAAACCCTTCTTGGGTGGAGCGGGTAAGGCTGGGCGAGAAAGCCGATCTTTTCTTGAGCCTGCACACCCACGGTGAGGCCGATCGCCGGGTGCGCGGAGCGGCCGTGCTTTATAACCCCACCTTTCCCCAGGGGGAACGCTTGGCCCAGACCATGCTGGAAGAGATAACAGCCAAGACCAAGGTACCGGGCAGGGGGGTTTTCCCTTCCTCGGAGCTCACCCTGCTCGACAGGCGTCCGGCTTTTACCATAGAAATGGTAACCATCACTAATTGGGTGGATGAAGGCTTGTTGCGCAATCCTTATTTCCACCGCAAGTTAGTGCTAGCCACCCTTTCTAGTTTCTTTCGCTTCGGTCGGGAAGTGAGTGAGGTAGCCAACCATGTTTGTGGCTAAAATACCCATCAGGACCCATATCATCACCGACCGGGACAACATCGTGGAAGTGGCCCGCAGGTACACCGAGGGCATAGCTGAGCCGGGGGATGTCATTGCCCTGGCCGAAAGCGTGGTGGCCATATCGCAAGGCCGGGCTATACTGCCGGAGACCGTAAAGCCGGGCTGGTTGGCCCGCTTTCTCTGCCGCTTCCCCAACAAGTCTGGTAGCTTGGCCACTCCCGCTGCCATGCAGCTTGCTTTAGAAGAGGTAGGGCCTTTGCGGGTGCTGGCCGGTTGCGCCGCCGCTGCAGCAGGTAAACTCCTGCGGCGCAAAGGGTGGTTTTACCTGGTGGCCGGGCGGGAGCTGGCTTTGATCGACGATATAGCCGGCACCATGTATCCCTACGAGCGCCATATAATTCTGGGGCCGAAGGAGCCGCAGAAGGTGGTAGAAGCCGTTAAAGAGAGCACCGGTGCGGAGGCGGTCATCGCCGACGTTAACGATCTCGGCTGCGTGGATATCTTGGGCATAACCTGTCCGGAGCTCGCCAAGGAGATAGAAGAAGCTCTTCGGGACAACCCCTTCGGCAACGAAGATGAACAGACCCCTATTGTGGTGCTCAAGCGCCAGCTTAAAGGCAATTTAACCTCCTCCTAAAGCTCTCTTAACCCCCGGTTGCTATCATGTCGTAAAGAGCCGAAATTCACGGGGGAAAAAATTTGATCGACCATTTCTTTTACCAGGCGACACAGGGGGCCATAGATTGCCTCATCGCGGCTTTGGAGGCGCGCGATGCCTATCTCCAGGGGCATTCCTCTCGGGTGGCCAAGCTCACCGAACTTCTGCTGCGGGAGTTAGAAATCGCGGGAAGAGAAGCGGAACTTATCAAGCTGGCGGCCCGCCTGCACGATATCGGCAAGATCGGCATACCCGATGAAGTCCTGCGCAAGCCGGGCAGACTTTCACCCCTCGAGTGGGCGCAGATCCAGCAGCACCCGGTTATAGGTTACCGCATTATCAGCCGCTCTGCTTGCCTCAAAGAGGTGGCGTTGATGGTGCTTTACCACCACGAACGCTGGGACGGCTCAGGTTACCCTCAGGGCTTGCGCGGCGAGGCCATACCATTAGGCTCCAGAATAATAGCGGTGGCTGATGCCATCGACGCCATGCTCTCTCCCCGTCCTTATCGCCCTCCCTTATCTCTTCGGCAATGCTTAAAGGAGATAGAGGAGGGAGGGGGAAAACAGTTTGACCCTTTGCTGGTAGGGCCTGCCAAGAGATTGCTTTTGCGCTTGGAAGGTTTGCGAACTTGCGGCCGGGGCAAGGTCGGGGTGGGAGGTCATGGTACCCGGAGCGAATAAAGTCTGGGAGATGGCCGAGCCCCTCTTAAGGGAGCTCTCTCTGGGCCAGCGTGAGATGGTGGGTAAGCTTCTGGACGGCCTTAGGCAGCAAAGGCCGCTGGCTCTTATTTTTCTGATGTTTGCTAATATAGAAACCTTGGCGGGAGTCAGAAAGCACAAGCAGTTTTCTCACCTGCTGGGTCAGATCCAAGAAGCTCTAGAAAGGATAGGGGCAAGTTTCTTCCCTTCTGGTTCCTCGTTTTTGGTGAAGAACCTGTGGAACGGAAGCTTTCTTTTCTTTCTCTCCTTTGACCAAAGCCTGAGACGGGAGGAACTGCACAAGCTTTCCGCCGCCTTCGCCCTTCTGGTTGAGGAAAAGACCGGGCTGACTTTCCTGCGTTTAGGGGGCCAAAAGCCGGAGGTGCAGGTGGGTGCCGCCTTCCTGCACGACAAGGCGGGGCAGATAGAGGAAATCATCCGTCTGGCCTTGCTGGAAGCGAGCGTCTTCAACTTGAAGGAAGCCCAGGAAGCTCGCGAAGCTCTACTAGAAGAGTTTGAAGCGCTCCTCGGGCAAGAAAAGTTGGCTGTGGATTACGAGCCGATCGTTTCTCTTACTACTGGGCAGCCTGTGGGCTGGGAGGCCAGACTGCGAGCCCGGGGGCCAACCTACCTGATGAGCCAGGAATTGCTCTTGGCTTTGGCTCGCGAGACCGGCCATCTCCGCTGGCTGGAAGGCCTTTACTATCGGCTGGTACTGGAGGAGAAACCAGGAGCGGAAAAGGGGCAGAAGCTCTTCCTTCTGGCACCGGTCGGGGAAGAGAAGGACGAAAGCTTCCTTTGGCGGGAGGTTACCCGATGGTGGGAGGGGAAGGGCATGAGGGCTGCCAACCTGGTCCTGATCCTGGAAGAACCTCGCTGCTTAGGCCAGCTACCGGTTCTACGCCAGGCGCTGGAGCAATATAAAGCTCAAGGTTTTTCCCTAGCCCTACGCAGCTGGGGGATGAACCCCTTCTCCCTGTTGAGCGATTTTTCCTTCCAGTTTTTGAAATTGGAGCCTTCGCTCACCGCCCAGCTGCACCTTCACCCCCGTAAAAGAGCTTTACTGGAAGCTATAGTAGCTTTTGCCCAAAAGCTAAAATGCTCCCTTATAGCCGAGGGGATCACGGACGAAAAGGAGCTCCTCACCCTGGTAAATCTCCGGGTAGAGGCGGCTCAAGGCCCTTTACTCCGTCGGCTGGGGGAGTCGGCGGAAGGGGTAGAGCACAAGATAGTCGCATTGGCCGGCAAGTCCGGTCCTTTCCCAGGGAGCACGCGGGGTTTTTTGGCTGTGGGACGCATAGCGGAGAGTACGGTGCTGGTGGGAAGAAATACCCTGGTGCGCGAGGTAAAAAAGATCTTCGAAGACGACGAGTCCTTGGATGGGGTGGTAGTAGTGGAGGAAGGGAGACCGGTGGGTCTAGTTATGCGCTATAACTTGGACCGGTATTTGGGGCTGCAGTACGGCGTGCCTTTGTATTTCGAGCGGCCCATCTCCGTACTCATGGATACTTCTTTCTTAGCCGTGGAAGAAGACACCCCCATTGAAGTGGTTTCCCAGCTGGCCATGAGCCGCGAGCGCCTACGTCTCTACGACTGGATAGTGGTCACCCGCAACCGGCTCTTTCGGGGAGTGGTCTCGGTGCAGGCGCTGCTCGACGCCTTCACCCGTATCCAGCTGGAGATGGCCAGGGGAGCGAATCCCCTCACGGGATTGCCGGGCAGGGTGGGTATTGAGCGGGAGCTGCTGCGCCGGGCAGAGGTGGGGGAAGAGTGCGCCGTTGTTTTTCTGGATCTGGACCACTTCAAGTCGTATAATGACAAGTACGGCTTCGAAAAAGGGGACCGGGTGATACTCTTGGTGGCCAACCTTTTACGGGCCACTTTGAAGCGGGTGGGCGACCCGGAAGGCTTTATAGGACACATAGGGGGAGACGATTTCATTGTAATCACCCGGCCAGAGATGGCCGAGGAGTTCTGCAAACAGTTGGTAGCACGTTTTGACCGTTTGATTAAACGCTTCTACAGCCCGGAGGACCGCCTGGCCGGAGGAATCAGGAGCTTCGACCGCAGCGGCCGGGAGACTTTCTTTCCCTTCGTTACCGTTTCTCTGGTCATTGTCGACCAGGTGGGCAGCGCCTACGGCTACGACATAAAGAAAATTGCGGAAAAAGCCGCCGAGCTGAAAAAGCAGGCCAAGCTTTTTCCGCATAGCGTTTACCTTAGGGACAAAGGCTAAGCTTAGAAGCCTTTGAAATCTTTGCCTAAGGCGTCGGCCCCGATGATGGCCGCTAGTACGTCCTCCGCCGTAACCGGGAAAGGCTCGTTGTGGATGGTCTCGCCGGGGCGAACTGCTGCTTCCGCTACCTTCCTCAATTTTTCTTCGCTTACTTCCCCAAGTCCTATGTCGGCTAGTGTCACTGGCAGGCCTACAGATACGGCGAACTCGAGCACCTCTTCGATTTCCCCAAGCGGCCTGCCCTCCAGAACCAGTTGTACCAGTGTTCCAAAGGCCACCTTTTCACCGTGGTAGTAGGCATGGGTCTCTTCGAGGGTGGTCAAAGCGTTGTGCACGGCGTGTGCAGCGGCCAGGCCACTGCTCTCAAACCCCAGGCCTGACAGTAAAATATTGGCTTCTACCACCCTTTCTACTGCCGGGGTTACTACTTGACGTTCCACGGCCAAGCACGCCTGGTATCCGTCCTCAAGCAGGGTTTCGTAGCAGAGCTGGGCCAAATTTAAAGCTGCGAGGGTGGAGTCCCCTCCAGGCAGATTTTTCGCCCGACTTTCAGCGCAGGCACGGGCTTCGAACCAGGTGGCCAGGGCGTCGCCCATACCGGCTACCAGGAATCTTACCGGCGCCCGAGCTATGATCGCGGTATCCACCAAAACGAGGTCTGGGTTGCGGGGTAAAACCAGGTACTCTTCAAATATTCCTTGCTCGGTGTAGATGACCGAGAGGGCGCTGCAAGGGGCATCGGTAGAAGCGATGGTAGGAACTATTACTACGGGTTTGTGGGCGTAGTAGGCCACGGCCTTGGCAGTATCCAGGGCTTTCCCGCCTCCAGCTCCCAGGATTACGTCCGCGCCCTCTTTTTCCGCCAGTTCTTTAAGGCGCATTATTTCTTGCTTGGAACACTCTCCTCGGAATTCGGCGAAAGAGCCCTCGATACCGGCGGCCTGCAGGGCCTGTTCTATCTTGCTCTGGACTATCTCTAGAACCCGGCGGTCGGCCAAGGTAAACACCCGGGTACCAAGTTTTAGAGCCTTGATTTCTTCCCCCAGGGCTTGTAGGGCGTTGGCTCCCTGGACATAGCGAGCCGGGGCTATGAGCTTTCGCAGCATCTGCTTAACCACCTCCAAGAAGTTAAGTTAACCACTTTCGAATTATTTTATCAATTGGAAACAGCGGAAGGAAAGGGATTTGCTATCTGTACGACAGTAATTTGTCGCTTATCCCCCTTGACAGGCGGGAGGGGAGGAGTTAAAAAGGTATTTAAAAGTAAACTTAGAGCGACCACTTAGTCGCACTTGAAACCCGGAGCGCGAAGAAGGCGGCAACGAAAGCCCGAAAGTCCCGCGGAAGGGGTGAAGCCGCCTTTTTTGCATAACCCAGAGCTTAGACGCTTTAAAGGGAGGGGGAGAAATTGGCAGAAGATACGGTTCGGGAGGAAGAGATGGAGGAAGAAGAGTACGAACCCCTAATTTTGATGTTCGCCACCGAACGTTGCGCTTATCCCTGTGCCGACGTTGCCGGACTCAGCAAGATAAGTTACCCGCCAAATATTCGCCTTATCCGGGTGCGGTGCTGTCTTATGGTTTCTCCAGATCTGGTGCTGGAAGCTTTCCGCAAAGGGGTAGATGGGATTATCATCGGCACTTGCTATCCTCCGGACTGCGCCTTCAAGGAAGGAGTGGAGCGGACCCGCGAGCGCATGAAGAAGCTGGCTCCTAAGCTTAGGGAAATGGGGATCGAGATAGACCGCTTGCGGGTAGAAGCCATCTGCAGCGTCTGTACCAACGTCTTTAAGCAGGTGACGGAGGAAATGACGGAGATCCTCAAACTGCTGGGGCCCACGCCCTACGCCGAAGAGCGGATGAGACTGAGAAAAGAGAAGGGGGCAGGGTAACTTGGGTGTCAAAGATGTGCTGGTTGTCGGTGGGGGTATTGCCGGGGTGCAGGCGGCTCTAGACTTGGCCGATCAGGGGTTCAAGGTTTACCTGGTAGAGAAGGAACCCAGCATAGGCGGCCGGATGATCCAACTGCAAAAAGTCTTCCCTACCATGGATTGTCCAAGCTGCATCTTCACCCCTAAGATGGTGGCCGTGTCTAACCACCCCCAGATAGAGTTGCTCACCTATACGGAAGTGGATGAAATAAAGCGAGAAGGTAAAACTTTTCGAATAACGCTTTATAAAAAGGCCCGCTACGTGGATGAAGAGCGCTGCGTAGGTTGCGGAATCTGCGAGAACAACTGCCCGGTAGATGTTCCCAGCGAGTTTGACAACTACTTAGGAGCGCGTAAGGCCATCTACATCCCTTTCGCCCAGGCGGTGCCTAAGGTGGCGGTGGTGGATATAGATAACTGCGTGCTCTGCGGGGTCTGTGAGCGGGTCTGTCCGGCCAAAGCCGTGGACTTTACCCAGAGGCCGCAAACCATCAAGGTCGAGGTGGGGGCAATAGTCATCGCTACCGGATTTAAACTTTACGATCTCAGTCGTTTGGAGCACTTCGGAGGAGGAAAGTACGCCAACGTCATACCTTCGCTGACTATGGACCGGCTCCTAATCCCCAACGGCCCTTACGGGGCGCTGGTTCGTCCCTCCGACGGCAAGATACCCAGGCGGGTGGCTTTTATCCTCTGCGTCGGTTCAAGGGCGCGCAACCCGCTGGTGGGCTATCCTTATTGTTCCCGGGTTTGCTGCATGTACACCATCAGGCAGGCTCAATCCACCATCCTAAATCTGCGTAAGGTGGAAGTAGACGTTTATTACATGGACATTCGCGCCTACGGTAAAGGTTTTGAGGAGTTTTACCAGCGGGCCAAGGGGGTGGGGGTACGCTTTATCAAGGGACGGGTGGCCCGGATCACGGAGAAGGAAAACGGCAACCTCATTCTACGAGCCGAAATCATCGCCGGGAAGGATTCGCGCATTGTGGAGGAAGAGTACGAGATGGTGGTCCTTGCCCTGGGCATTCGACCCCAGCACAAAGCCCTTGCACGGCTGCTGCCGGATCTGGGTATAGATGAGTACGGCTTTGTGAAAACCGTTTCCCCCAAGCTGGATCCCACTACCACCAATATTCCGGGGGTTTTCGTGGCCGGGGTGGCAGAGGGGCCCAAAGACATAGTGGATACGGTCATGCAGGCTTCGGCTTGTGCCATGCGGGCTTCAGCTTACATTTCCGGACTTTAAAATCATATTGGTTAAAAGGGGTGGGGGAGGCGTGTCGGAAGAAATAAAAGTAGGAGTCTATGTCTGCCACTGCGGCGGCAACATCTCGGATGTGGTAAACGTCAGCGAGGTCGCTGCTTACGCTTCCGGTCTTGAAGGCGTGGCGGTGGCTCGGGATTATATCTTCATGTGTTCCAATCCCGGGCAGGGTTTAATAGAAAGGCACATCCGCCAAGGGCGGATAAACCGGGTAGTGGTAGCCTGTTGCTCGCCCAGGCTACACGAACCTACTTTTCGCAAAGCGCTGGCCCGGGCGGGGCTCAACCCTTACCTTCTGGAAATCGCCAACATTCGAGAACAGTGTAGCTGGGCTCATCCCGACAATCCTTACCGAGCCACCGAGAAGGCCAAGGATCTCGTCCGCATGGCGGTGGCCAAAGTGAAGCTGGCCAAGCCTCTGGAAAACGTTCGGGTACCCGCTCGTCCTGAAGTTTTGGTGGTAGGTGGAGGCGTAGCAGGCCTAAAAGCAGGGCTGGATCTGGCCGAGCGGGGCTTCCAGGTGCACCTGATCGAGCAATCCCCATTTTTGGGTGGAAGGATGGCGCAACTTGCGCGTGTCTACCCTACCGAGGAGGAAGCCCCTGCTTTACTCAAAGAACTTTGCAAAAAAGTGGCCCAGCACCCCAAGATAAAACTTTATCCCGCTACCACTCTGGAAGCGGTAGAAGGTTTTGTCGGCAACTGGGAGGTGAAGATAAAGCAGCGTCCTTCTTTAGTGGACGAAAAGTGTGACCGTTGCGCCCGCTGCGAAGAGGTTTGCCCTGTAGAAGTTCCCGACCCCTTTAATTATGGGCTTTCCTCACGCAAGGCCATTTATTTCCCTTACCCCGATGCTTTTCCTTCCCGGTATGCCATCGATTTGGATCGCTGTACCAAGTGTGGAGCGTGTGTGAAAGCTTGTCCCCGGGGACTTATTAAGCTCGACCAAGAGGAAAAGGTTCTTTCCCTTTCGGTGGGAGCCATTATTCTGGCTACGGGTTTCGCTCCCTATGAGCCCAAAGAAGGGGAGTACGGATATAAAATTTTCCCTGAGGTTATCACTCTTCCCCAGCTGATCCGACTCCTTTCCTCTTCCGGTCCCACCCGGGGAGAGCTCCGGTTGCCTCAGAACGGCCGGATAAAGAACGTGGTTTTTATCAACTGCGTGGGCAGCCGGCAGCTTCCCAAAGAAGGGGAGAAGGTCAACAAATATTGTTCTCGCTATTGTTGCACGGCGGCTTTGCAGGCGGCCCGTGAGATAAGGCGGCGTTACCCTGAAACCCGAGTTTTTATGGCTTACCAAGACATCCGCACCTATTGTCGGGACTGCGAAGACTACTATGAAGGGGCTTCTAATGACGGGGTTATTTTCCTTCGTTATCTACCTGAGGAGCCACCGATAGTCAAGCGCGAGAACGGCCGTTTGGTAGTAGAAGTTAGGGATCAGCTGACTTTTGGTGAGACGGTAACTGCTCCCGCCGACTTGGTGGTGCTGGTGGTGGGGATGGAGCCGAGCGAAGGAACGAAGGAAATGGCGGCCAAGCTCAGGCTGCCGGTGGGCGAAGATGGCTTTCTTCTTGAAGTTCATCCCAAGTTAAGACCGGTGGAAGTGGGGGTGGAGGGGCTCTTTGTGGCCGGCACCGCTCAAGGACCGAAGGATATTACCGAAACGGTTCTATCGGCCGGTGCAGCGGCAGTTAGAGCTTCTGTCCTACTGGCGCGGGGGCAGGTGGAACTCGAACCCTTTGTGGCCGAGGTCTATTCAGAACGCTGCAACGGCTGCGGCATCTGCTTGGAAGAGTGCAGCTATGGAGCGCTCAGATTGAAGGACGGGAAGGTAGAGGTAAATGAGGCGGTTTGCCAGGGCTGTGGGGCCTGTGCCGCTATGTGTCCTCAGAAAGCTCTAGGGGTGAGGGGGTACACCATAGATCAGTTTGCTGCCATGATCGATGCGGCGGTGGAGGAGGGGGTGCGCTAGATGGCCGAGGAAAAACAAAACGAGCGTAAAAGCACAGTGGCGGCCATGCGGGCGCGGCGTCCAGTGCCCGAGGAGAAGCGGGAGGTTGTGCGGGTGGCAACTAAGGAAAAGAACCAGATTCTGGCCGCCATCAAGGAGGCGGGAACCTCTCTGACTGTTCCGGAGATAGCGGCCAAAACCGGTCTCCCCACAGAGAGGATCATGCGCCACCTGGCTTCCTTGCGCAAGTACGGAAAGGTCAAAGAAGAGTTCACCAAGGGTGACTACTATACCTATACTCTGGTGGAGGTGAAGAAGGAGTTATGAGCCTGGAAGCACAGCCCGAATTTCTGGCCGAAGAATTAGTTCGCTGGGGAGCCCTCCGGGGAAAAGCCTGCTTCAACTGCGGTAACTGCTCGGCCATTTGCCCTCTGGCTGAAACCAACCCCTTCTATCCGCGCCAGGTCATCCGCTACACCCAGCTCGGAGCCACGAAGAAGATCCTGGGCTCGCCTGCTATCTGGCTCTGCTACCACTGCGGCGAGTGCACCACCATGTGCCCGCGCCAGGCCGATCCGGGCGAAGTGGTGATGTCTTTGAGGCGCTGGGCCATAGCTCAGTATGACTGGACGGGACTAGGTAAGATACTCTACCGTTCTCCTTGGTTAAGCTTGGTTTTCTACCTGGCCGCGGCTGCCCTGGCTGGTCTGGTGTTTTACTTCTTCCATGGCCCGTTGGACATGGAGAAGGTTCGGCTTCACCTCTTCCTGCCCACCCACCTCATAGATGTGTGCGGCTTGTCGTTGGGAGCCCTGGTGCTCTTCACCTTAGGTATCAACCTTTACCGCATGAACTCCTGGTACAGGTCGGAGTACGGCTCGCTGCCCTTGGATGTAAGGGAGTTGCTACGCACCTTCTGGGAGGAAGTGGTGATACAGAGACGCTACCAAAAGTGTGAGGATAAATCTAAATGGATGATGCACGCGTCCATGGTGAACGGCTTCCTGCTTCTTTTCCTGACCACGGCATTGGCCTTCCTCCTTAACCCGGAAGGGGATCCGGAGAAATTGCCGCTGGCGGTGCGGCTGCTAGGGACGGTTGGAGGTTTTTCCTTGGTCTTCGGCGCTTTGGTAGCCAACTGGCGGCGCTTTACCGGTAAAGAGGTTTACAACCATTTTACCGACTGGATCTTTCTGGAACTGGTCCTGCTGGCGGGACTTACCGGGCTCGCTCTGGAGCTGCTCGTCGCTCTGAATCTGCCTATGGCAAGCTACCTGCTCTATGCCCTTCACCTGATCGTGGTGTTCCTTCTTATTCTGACAGCGCCTTACAGCAAGTTTGCCCATGCTCTCTACCGCTTCCTGGCGGTTTACGCTTTCCGCCTGGAGAAAAGAGAGCAAGCAACTTCTGAAGTAGCGAAAGTTTCGTAACCCGGAAAGGGCCTTCACATATAAGGCCCGGCTCTTGGCCGGGCCTTATAACATTTTCTCCCAAGCTCTTCTCGCCGGTAATTTTTAATCCACTTCTAGTGGCACTTTAATGGTTTTCTAAGGATAAGGAGTTATTCTTTAGTCGTCGGTGGCCACCGACTTAAAAACTAACCAAGGGAGGATGGAAAAGATGAATCGCAAGTGGCTGGTAGGTTTGGGGAGCGGGTTAATGATTCTGAGTTCGGCGCTAGGAATAGCCCATGCTGCGACAGTGTCTAAACAGAGCGCCCACCCAGTAGTGAGTCAGGTGCAGGCGGAGGCCCAGCTTCAAGACGCCGCCGGAACGGACACGGAAAAGAAAGCGGTTCAGACCGAAGGCGAAGCGGTCAAGTTCGGGGAAGATGAAAGCCTTCCCGGTGGCGGCCACGCCGATCCCGATGGGGTCAACGTGGATCACCAGTTCCAGGGCGTAGAGTAAATCTCTCTAAGCAAGGCATCAGGGGGCTGTCTCCTGATGCCTTGCTTTTAGAGAGGAATCGGGGAGCCTTGTGGCTCCCCGATGTTTTTAGTACCGCAAGATGGCGGCCATACCACCGTATTCTCCGAGCTGTCTGGCTGGCTCACCAGCCACGAGCTCTACCTCGGCCCCGTGGTAGAAGGCCAGTCTCGGTATCACTTCACGTAAAGCTTCCTTCACCACTTCTCCACCGCACAGGGGGCAGCGGCTTTTCTCTTCGAGGAAGAAAAAGCTGCAGGCGCGGCAGCGGTGGACTTCGCCCTTTACGGGCCAGACTACTATGAGGGTGTGCACTCGCCCTTCCCGCAAGGTGTTGAGCACGTCTGCTGGCCCCACTGCGCCTTGTCCGCCGCTTAAGGCGGCATCCAAAGCTTTCCTTATCAATTCTTCCTCACGACGTCTCTCTGCCGCCGTAAGCTTGGGTTTGGCCCGCAGAAGGATCTCGTGTTCCGACTCGTAAAGGGGGGCTATCAGCTTGTCGGCCACCTTGCGCGCCACTTCCGGCGGTAGGTTTTCCATTACTCCGGCTACGGCTTTCTCTTCGCCACCCAGCAGTAAATAGCCGAACTTTTCCTCGGCCTGCCACCTGGCTATCCGGTCGGCCACTTCGCGCCAGAAACCGGCTACTTTTTCGGCTACCCGGTCCTCGAAGGCGTCCACGTTGCTCCCTTTAATGTGGGCTCCATGTGTCCCTCTAGCAGTGGGGGCGCGCAAGTCGTACCGGGGCCAGGTGGTGGTGTCAAGATAAAGCTCAGTTTCTCCGTATACGGCAGCCTTGCCCAGGTAGGCGGAAAGAAAACGTGCCTGAAAGCTGTCTACTAGTACGATGCCGACTCGCTCGTATTCGTCTAACAGCCACAGAAGAGGGGTGACGTCGGGCCGGCCATAGTGTAAATAGTTCTCGTTGACCCGGGCTAGCAAAGAGAATTCTTGTTGAAAATCGTTGGCGGTAAAGAGGATGAGACTTCTTCCCCGAGGCAGGTAAGTGTTGACGTAGCTTGTAACTTGCTCCCTCAGCTCTCGCAAGGCCATTCGCTTCTCGCGCGAAAGAGAAGGTGCCACTTTTTCCTCCAATTCGTCCAGAGCGTTTTTGAGCCAAATGCGGTAAGCTGGAGGACTAGTCTGGTTTTCCGGACGCGTGGGATCCACGTTGAGGTAGATACTCAAGACATCGTCCCTCTCCATTTCCAAAAGGTTGGCTATGATCTGGCGATCGATGAGCATCTTTTCACCTCCTACTCCCAGGAATTCGCTTCCGGCAACGGGTAATCCTGCTCCTCCGCATTGACGCTAAAGCTCAGGGAGTGCTACTATCATGGCAGAGTTGGGGAAAAAGTATGAGAGGCGAGAAAGCCTTGCTTTTCACCACGCTCACACTTGCCGAAGCACGGGAAAAGCTGCGCCGATCTATGCGTCCTTGGCCGGTGGAAGAGGTGGGGCTAGGAGATGCTCTGGGCCGGGTTTTAGCGCAGGACCTGGCGGCCAAAGAAGATGTTCCGGGGTTTGACCGCTCCACCGTGGACGGCTATGCGGTGCGGGCAGCTGACACCTTCGGAGCTTCCGAGGGGCTGCCCGCTATTCTTAGGTTGGCCGGCGAGGTCTGTATGGGTAGTCCTCCGGAAAAAGGGCTAACCCACGGCGAGGCCTGGCGCATCTCTACCGGAGGAATGCTACCCGAGGGTGCGGACGCCGTGGTAATGGTGGAGTACACCGAAGAACTAGACGAGGAAACGGTGGCCATCTACCGCCCGGTGGCGCCAGGAGAAAATGTGGTGCGGCGCGGAGATGATGTACAGGCGGGGAGGGTTATTTTACCGGCAGGGCGCCGGCTCCGCCCTGCCGATGTGGGGCTCTTGGCTACCTGCGGCTGGGATCGAGTACCCGTCTTCCGGAAGCCCCGGATAGGGGTTATCGGTACGGGGGACGAGATCGTGGAAGTCGGTCAGGTGCCGGGGCCGGGACAGGTGCGGGACGTGAACACCTGGTCGTTGGCGGCGGCGGTGACGGCGGCCGGTGGCGAGCCTGTGCGCTACGGGGTGGTGCGGGATCGCCTGCCGGAAATAAAAGAAATGCTTGCTCGGGCCTTGGAGGAG
Source organism: Ammonifex thiophilus (assembly GCF_003368535.1). Classification (GTDB taxonomy): domain Bacteria; phylum Bacillota; class Desulfotomaculia; order Desulfotomaculales; family Ammonificaceae; genus Ammonifex; species Ammonifex thiophilus. The sequence goes on along the minus strand of NZ_QSLN01000004.1, from coordinate 93,245 downwards.
TGCGATGGGGTGTGCCTTGCTGGCGGTAGCTCGGTCGGGGTACGGGATCTGACCCTTGAGGCCATTGAGGATCTGCCGGGAACGAAGGTGCTCTTCCACGGCCTGGCGGTTAGACCCGGCAAGCCCACTTTGGGCGCGGTGGTAAACGGGAAGCCGGTGGTGGGACTTCCCGGGCATCCGGTTTCGGCCCTGGTGGTCTTCCACTTTCTCTTCCGTCCCCTGCTGGAACCGGAGAAAGAAAATCCCCTTCCCTTGCGCGCCCGCCTAACACGCTCCCTTTCCTCGGCGCCCGGCCGGGAGGACTTCGTTCCGGCGGAGCTCGGGGTGGAGGAAGGGGTGACAATAGCCCGCCCCATCCTGGGGAAGTCGGGACTTATTGCCTGGCTGGCCCGTGCCCAGGCTCTGATCCACCTTCCCCTGGACGCCGAAGGGGCGGCGGCAGGGGACTGGGTGGACGTTTTCCTGGTTTAAGGGGGTTTATAAAAGTGCAGCGCAACATTTACCTGGAAGAGAAGCCGTTGCCCGAGGCTCAAGAAGGCTACCTCGATTTCCTTCGGGAAAAGGGAGCGCTCAAGCTCAAGCGTTTGCCGGAGAAGGTTAGCGCAGAGGCCGCCTGCGGCCGGGTGACGGCTGCCCCGGTTTTTGCCCGCCTTTCTCACCCCCATTTTCACCAGGCGGCCATGGATGGTTACGCGGTGAAAGCGGCTTTGACCTTCGGGGCTTCGGAGCTCGCTCCCCGTCGGCTAAAGCTGGGGGTGGAGGCCTTCCCGGTGGATACCGGTGACGTTCTGCCGGAAGGGACCGACGCCGTGATCATGGTGGAGGATGTGCACCAGCTTGGGCCAGACGAAATCGAGATCATCAAGCCCATTTTCCCCTACCAGAACGTGCGTGTGGTGGGGGAGGATATTGTGGCTACCGAGATGATCGTTCCCGCCAACCATCTTCTCCGGCCGGTGGACATAGGAGCGCTTTTGGCCGGGGGAGTAAACGAAGTGCTGGTTTATCCTCGTCCCCGGGTGGTGATCATCCCCACGGGGGACGAGTTGGTTCCTTCCGGGACGCCCGATCCCGCACCAGGAAGGATAATTGACTTTAACTCTCCTATGCTGGCGGAGTTGGTGCGGGAGTGGGGAGGGGAGCCGGTACGCTACTCTATCGTCCCCGACGATATAGCCCAACTGGAGGAGGCGGTGCGCCGGGGCCTAGAGGAGGGGGACGTGGTGGTGCTGAACGCCGGGTCTTCGGCGGGGCGGGAGGACTTTACGGCACCGGTACTGCGGAGGTTGGGAGAGGTCTTTGCCCACGGGGTGGCTATAAAGCCCGGGAAGCCGGTGGTTCTGGGGGAGGCGGCCGGAAAGCCGGTTCTGGGGATTCCCGGCTACCCCGTCTCGGCGGTGCTGGCGGCCGAGCTCTTTCTCCGCCCCGTGCTGGCGGCCTTAACCGGGCAGGAGGTTCCGGCGCGTGACAAGGTGCGGGCGGTGCTCTCCCGCCGGGTAGTCTCGCCGGCAGGAGTGGAGGAGTTCGTGAGGGTGAAACTGGGACGGATAGGAGAGCGCATAGTGGCCACACCTTTGGGGCGAGGAGCGGGGATGCTGCTTACCCTGGTGCGGGCGGACGGTATCTTGCGCGTGCCCCGTTTCTCCGAAGGTTTTGAGGCGGGGAGCCAGGTGGAGGTAGAGCTTTTACGGCGTCTGGAAGAGATAGAGAACACGGTGGTGGTGATCGGCAGCCACGACCTGGCGCTGGACATCATCGCCAACTTCCTGCGCCTTCTGTTCCCCCGCGCCTCCCTCTCCTCCGCCCACGTGGGGAGCCTGGGAGGGCTTATGGCTTTGAAGCGCGGTGAGGCCCACCTGGCGGGGACCCATCTTCTGGACGAGGAGACCGGGGAATACAACGTGCCCCACATTAAGCGCTACTTGGCCGGCGTGCCGGTGGTTCTGGTCAACCTGGCCTACCGGGAGCAAGGCTTCATCGTAGCCCCGGGCAACCCTAAGGGGATAAAGGATTTTGAAGATCTGGTACGCGAAGACGTGCGCTTAGTCAACCGGCAGAAAGGGGCGGGCACGCGGGTCCTACTCGATTACCACCTGCGCCAGCGGGGAATAGATCCTCGGCGGATTCAGGGCTATGAGCGGGAGGAGTACACCCACATGGCGGTGGCTGCCGCCGTAGCTTCCGGGGTGGCGGACGTGGGGTTAGGCATAAGGGCGGCGGCTCTGGCTCTGGGGTGCGACTTTGTCCCGGTGGCAGAAGAGCGCTACGACCTCTGTTTTCTGCGCCCCTACTGGGAAGGGAAAGTGGGAGAGTGGCTGCGGGCGGTGCTGGACCACCCGGAGTTCCGGCAGGCGGTAGAGGCGCGGGGAGGCTACGACCTGCGGGACTGCGGCCGGGTACTCTACGTGCAGGAGGGCTGAAAACGCTTGGGCGAGGTACACATGGTAGAGGTGGGAGAGAAAGGGGAAACCGTGCGTCAGGCGGTGGCCCGGGGAGCGGTGGTGGTAAGCCCGGCCACCTTAAGGCTCATTGAGCGGGGAGCTCTACCCAAGGGAGACGTTCTTACCGTAGCCCGGGTGGCAGGCATTATGGCGGCCAAGCTTACCCCTCGGCTTTTGCCCCTCTGCCACCCGGTACGGTTGACTTCGGTGGAGGTGGAGCTAAAGCTTGACCAGCAGAAGAGCCGGGTGGAGATCGAAGCCCGGGCCACGGCGGTAGACCGCACAGGGGTGGAGATGGAAGCCCTGACGGCGGTGGCGGTAGCGGCCCTGACGGTTTACGACATGATAAAGGGGGTGGACCGCCGGGCGATCATCGCCGATATCCGCCTGGTGGCCAAAAGCGGCGGCCGAAGCGGTGATTTTGTCAGGGAAGGAGAGGAAGAGGCTTGTACCGAGTAGCTGTCTTGACGGTTAGTGATAAGGGTTTCCGTGGCGAGAGGGAAGATTTGAGCGGCAAGACGATTAAAGAGATGGTGGAAGCCCAGGGCTGGCAGGTGGTGGAGAACCGGGTGGTCTCCGACGACCTGGAGGAGATAAAGCAGGCTTTGATCGAGCTTAGCTCTTCAGCCGACCTCATTCTCACCACCGGCGGAACGGGCTTTTCTCCCCGCGACAACACCCCCGAAGCTACCCTGGCAGTCATCGAGAGGGAAGTACCGGGGTTGGCCGAGGGAATGCGCCTTTTGACCGCCATCAAAACTCCCCGTTCCTTGCTAAGCCGGGGTAGGGCTGGCATCAGGGGCCGAACCCTTATCGTCAATTTGCCGGGAAGCCCCAAGGGGGTACGCGAGTGCCTGGGAGTCATCTTGCCCGTTCTGGGGCATGGTCTGGACGTTCTGACCGGGCGGGCGGGGGAGTGTGGTGAACGCTAATGCATCCGATACTTTTTCGCTTTGGCCCCTTTACCATCTATAGCTACGGCGTTATGCTGGCTCTGGCAGTGCTGGTGGGTTTATGGGTGGCGCAGAAGGAGGCTTTGAGGCGCCGGATCGATCCCGACTTTATGCCAACCCTGGCCTTCTGGGTGGTTTTGGCAGGGCTTATTGGCGCGCGTCTGGCTTACGTAGTGGTCGATTGGCCCCACTTCGCTTCTAATCCGATAGAGATTTTGTTCATCTGGGACGGGGGGCTGACCTTTTACGGGGCAGTCATTCTGGCCGTCCCTGTAGTTTTGTGGCTTGCCCGCCGCCACCATCTGCCCTTCGGCACGGTAGCCGATCTGGTGGCCATAGCGGCGGCGGCCGGCTACCCCATAGCCAGGATCGGTTGCTTTCTCAACGGGTGCTGCTACGGTAAGCCTACCAATCTTCCTTGGGCGGTGGCCTTTCCCTTCGACGGCATTCCCCGCCACCCTACCCAACTTTATTCCTCTCTGGCCGGGCTCATCATTTTCCTCATCCTCTGGCGCTGGCGCTCAAAGGAGAGCTTTCCTGGGGAGCTGGCTCTCTTTTACCTCGTCCTTTACTGCATTTATCGCTTTTTCATTGAGTTTTTCCGCGTTACTCCACCGGCGGGTTCCTGGCTTAACCTAGGTCAGGTGGCAAGTCTTATATTGCTGGGGTTGACTCTTGTGATCTGGTTGGTCTTGCGGCGCCGCTTAGGGGGGAAATCAGGCGTTTAAGCCAGAAACCCTTGCCTTTTAGCCTACTTTCTACTAAGCTTCGGGCAAAAAGGTGAGGAGAAAAACGGAATGCGCGAGAGGGTGCATATCGATACCGACATCCTCATCGTCGGCGGAGGTACGGCGGGCTGCCTGGCCGCCTGGGAGGCACGAAAGGTAGGCGGGCCCAAACTCAGGATTACCGTGGTGGATCGGGCCAACATCCGCCACAGCGGCTCGCTGGCCGCTGGGCAAAACGCGCTTAACGCTTATATAAACCAGGGGACGCCGGAAGACTGGGTGGCCTACGTGCGCTACGACCTACTGGGGGCACCGGTGCGGGAGGACATCCTCTTAAGCGTGGGCTACGAGCTCAATGAGACGGTGGCCCTCATGGAAAAAGAAGGGCTGCCCATAAAGAAGGATGCTCAGGGACGCTACCTCCGCCGGGGCAAGTGGAACATCGAGGTGAACGGCCGCTGGCTAAAACCCATAACGGCCAAGATGGCGGAGAAGGCAGGGGCCCAAATCCTCAACTGGGTTTACGTCACCGAGCTCATCAAGCAGGACGGGCGCTGTGTAGGGGCGGTGGGCTTTGGGGTACGGGACGGGCGCTTTTACGTCATAAAGGCCCGGGCCGTGCTCATGGCCGCCGGCGGCGCAGCCGGGATCTGGCGTTCCCGTTACGAGGGAGACGCTCACCACCGCATGTGGTATGTTCCCTTCAACAACGGGGCCAGCTACGCCATGATGAAGCGGATAGGAGCGGAGATGACCGGTTTTGACACCCGCATGATCCCCCTGCGGATCAAGGACACTTACGCCCCGGCTGGAACACTGGCCATAGGGGTAAACGCTCCTATGGTAAACGCTCTGGGCGAGGTATTCATGCTGGAGAAGGAGGAGTATGTGCGGATGGGCGGGCACACGGCTCCCACTCCGGTGCGGGTCTGGGCCTGCTACCGGGAAATTGCTGCCGGCAGAGGGCCCATTTTCATGGACACGACCAGAGGGGATCCGGAGAAGGTGGCCGGCCTGCGAGAGCAGTATCTCGATATGTCCCCCACCACCGTGCTTTACTGGGCAGCTCACGACATAGACCCGGCCCGTGAGCCCATTGAGATTGAGGCGGACTCTCCCTTCCTGGTAGGGGCACACGCCGCCTGCTGTGGAGCTTGGACCATCGGTATTACCCGCATGACCACCATCCCTGGACTTTTCGCCAGCGGAGAAGCGCTAGGGCAGGCCCCTTCCCGCTACATTTCCGGCTGCTGGACCTGCGGGCGCATAGCGGGGCGCCACATGGTGCAGTGGCTGGAGGGAGAGGGAACGGAGGTACCGGAACTCGATCCGGGCTTGGTGGCCCAGCTCGAGACGCGAACTTTTGCTCCCTTGGAGCGCTGGAGCAAGCAAGAGTTCTTCACCAACGGCAAGCCCGTGCGGGGCGTCCTTCCCCGGGAAATGGAAGCCCATATGCAGAACGTCATGGAGGACTACTGCGGCGGGCGCATCCACTACTTCACCGTGAGCGAACCCTACCTGGAGATAGCCAGACGGCGCATCGACCGGCTGCGCCGGGATCAGCTTCGCTATCTGGTGGCCCGTGATCTTTTCGAACTGGAGCGGGCCTGGGACGTGATCAACCGGCTCGATTGCTGCCAGTTGGTGATCGAGCACATAAGCTACCGCAAGGAAACGCGCTACCTGGGCTTTGTCACCCGCACCGACTATCCCGAGCGCAACGACGCCGAGTACGACTGCTTCATCTGCTCCGTCTGGCATCCGGAGACCGATACCCTGGTCTTTAAAAAGTACCCTTACGAGCAGATCGTGCCCGGGGATCGCACCAAAGAGACCATCTGAAACAGAGGTGAGTTTTCTTGCCCCCCTATGTCCTGCCCGACAAGTGCGACGGCTGCAAAAACGAAGCTGACCCCTGGTGCGTGGCAGTTTGCCCGGGGAATCTCTTCGTGATCGACCCGGTGACCTCGAAAGCGCTTTGCCGCGATCCGGGGGAGTGCTGGGACTGCATGACCTGTACCATTTTCTGCCCCCGCCAGGCGATCGTCACCCAGGTGCAGTACCAGCTGGCCCCTATACCGGCGGAGCTCATACCCCGCCTGGGGAAGCGGCACATCACCTGGACCCTTATAGACTGCAAGGGGCGCATTTACCGGCTGGAGAACACGATCCTGGCGGGGGGAGAGGAGGACTAAAGCAGGATGGTCGGGTACCTGGACCTGGAAGAGACTTATACTTGGCAGCCGCAATTCCGGAAGCTGGCGTCCTTCCGGCTGGTGCCCCATTTCTCCGGCCTTAAGTACCTGTCCACCCCCTTCACCCTGCGGCGCTGGGAAAAGCTTGTGCGTTCTTTCCCAGGCAAGCTTTTCTTCTTAGGGGAGGGCTCTTATCATCACCTTTCCTTAGCTCTCTTGGCCCGCCGGGCCGGTGAGGGCCCTCTTTGCTTGCTGGTGTGCGACCGGCATCTCGATAGCTTTCCAGCACCGGAGGGGTATATCACCTGTGGTTCTTGGCTGAACTCTGCTCTGCGCTTACCGGGGGTTAGAAAAATAATAGTGTTAGGCTGTGAGGAGAAGCCGCCGGAAAGGCCTGAGTCAATAGTCTCCCTTTCCCCTGCCGCCTGGCAATACTGGTTTCGACACGACCCCCGCCTAATTGCCGCCCTTATTCCGACCACCAGGGTTTACCTCAGCTTGGACAAGGACGTGCTGGAGTTGGGAGGTGGTAGCTGGGGGAAGGGAAAGGTGCCGGTTTCCTTCTTTTTCTCTTTCCTACGCTGGCTCCTGCGGCGTTACCAACTGGTAGGCATGGATGTCTGCGGGGAGCCGGTTCCCCGCCATCCCTGGCCCACCTTCACCGAGAGGGAGGTGACAGCGGAGCACGAAAGGGTGAATTTGACCCTCTGCCATCTGGTGGCCCGGTCGCTTCCTTCCAAGAAGCGCCGGGTGCGGGCGAGCTAGAAGTTCATAGGTTCCACCGGGGTGCCCCTATTTTTGAGGGGAGAATAGGGAAGCAGGTGCAAATCCTGCGCGGCCCCGCCACTGTAACCGGGAGCTGCCGCCCAATTGCCAAGCCACTGGGCGATGACTGCCTGGGAAGGCCGGGCGGCGGCGAGGAACGGAAGCCAGGAGACCTGCCCCGGTGGCGTCCTGTGGCATCCTTCGCGGGAAGGAGGCCGGGAGAAGGGTCTTTGTGCCTCTTGGCTTTAAACCCCGGTTGGCCTGCAGGGGATGCACCGGGGTTTTAAAATTTCTTAGAAGGAGTGGTGCTCTTTGGCGAAGAAAAAGATGGCCGGCAGCCTCGTCCTCTTCTTTTTGCTGGGTGCGGCTTCACCGGCCTACGCCATGCATATCATGGAGGGATTTCTTCCTCCTAAGTGGTGCCTCTATGGAAGAGGTGGGGCTTGCTGTGCCAGTGGTCCTGCGCCTATACCAGGCGCTTAAAGAAAGAGGCAAGATAAACTCCGGCGGTTCGCCTCCCACCCGCTGGGAGGAGCTAGTAGCGCTTCTGGAGGGATAGAGTTGAAGAAGTCCTGGCGTCACGGCTACACCACCGGCGCCTGTGCTGCGGCAGCGGCCAAAGCGGCGGCTCTCCTTCTCTTCCACGGCGTTTTGGTGCAGGAGGTAAGAATAAAAACCCCTCAGGGCAAAGAGCTCGTGCTGCCCGTAGCCTCGGCGGAGAAGGGGGAAGGATGGGCGCGCTGCGGAGTGGTGAAAGACGCGGGAGACGATCCTGATGTCACTCACGGGCTTACCGTCTACGCCACCGTGGCTCCTGCTCCTGAGCTCCGGTTGGAAGGAGGGCCGGGGGTAGGGGTGGTGACGCGCCCCGGTCTGCCCGTGCCCCCAGGAGAGCCGGCCATAAACCCGGGACCGCGGCAGATGATCCTGGAGGCGGTAAGAGAAGTATTGCCTCCCGGGCAAGGGGCGGTCATCACCGTAAGCGTTCCGGGCGGGGAGGAGGTGGCGGCCCGCACCTTTAATCCCCGGCTGGGTATAGTAGGAGGAATTTCCATCTTGGGCACCACCGGAATAGTGGTTCCTTTCTCCGAAGAGGCCTACCGGGAAAGCCTCAAGGCGGCGGTAAACGTGGCGGTGGCGGAGGGGCAGCGTATCTTAGTCCTGGTTCCGGGGCGTTCTGCTGAGAGGCTGGCCCTAGGTTACGGCTTCCCGGCAGCGGCGGTGGTGCCCATGGCTAATTACGTGGGCTTTCTCTTGCAGCACTGCGCCGAGGCGGGAGTGGAGGGGGTGCTCCTCTGGGGGCAAGCGGGAAAGCTTTTAAAAGTGGCGGGAGGGATTTTTAACACCCACAGCCGGGTGGCCGATGCCCGCCTGGAGGTGCTGGCGGCGTTGGCGGCGGCGGAGGGGGCTTCGCCTTTCCTGGTAGGACGGGTGCTGGAGGCGGCCACGGTAGAGGAGGCGGCGGAATGGCTGGCTAAAGAAAACCTGGAGCGTACGTGGCACCGGGTGGCTGCGCGGGCGGCCTTAAAAGCCCGGGAATACACGGAGGGAAAGCTGCAGGTGGGAGCGGTCCTTTTCGACCGGGAAGGAAAGATCTTGGGCTGCAGTGAGGAGGCCTGTACTCTGGCTTCTCAGCTGGGAGTAGATCTTGCTTTTCCCTTTTCTTCTCTTTCTCCCGGCGTTTACCTGGTGGGGGTGGGGCCGGGCGACCCGGCCTATCTTACCCCGGCAGCCTGGCGGGTGATCCGTGGGGCTAAGCTGGTGGTAGGAGCTCCCAAGGTTTTGAAGCGCCTGGGCCTTACCGGCGAGCCCTTGCTTCCCCCTTTCGCCTCCCTTTTCACCTTGCTCGAAAGAGAAAGCTCCACCTCCCCCGTAGCGGTGCTGGTTTCGGGCGATCCGGGGCTCTTTAGCATACTTCAGACGCTCAGGCGCGAGCTTCCTCAGCTCCCTCTCCGAGTGGTGCCGGGCATAAGCGCGGTTTCTACCCTTTTCGCCCGCCTGGGTAAGGGTTACGAGGAGGCCCGTTTTCTGAGCCTACACGGGCGGGGCACGGAGGAAGAGTTGCTGGCCGAGGTGAAAAGAGGGGGGACGGTGGTGGTCCTCACCGGCCCCGCTTTCCCTCCCCAGCGAATAGGGGAGGTGCTGGCGGCTGCCGGCTACGGTGATTTGCCGGTGGCGGTGGGAGCGGACCTCACGCTTGCGGAGGAAAAGCTTCTTGAGCAGGGAGAGGCCGGGCAGCTGGCGAAACTTGAGGGAGACTGGTCGAACGCGGTGGTGGTCATCTTTGCCTGATTTCCCTTTTATCACTCCTGGCCTGCCCGATTCTTGCTTCCGGCGCCAAGCGATTCCCCTTACCCGGCAGGAGGTCCGGGTGGTAGCCTTGGCCAAGCTGCGCTTGGCACCGGGGCAGGTCTTTTGGGATGTGGGGACGGGGACGGGAGCGGTGGCAGTGGAGGCGGCGCGCCTGATCCGGCCCGAAGGGAAAGTTTACGCGGTGGAGCGGGATCCGGAGCGGGTAGCCGTGGCCAGGGCCAACGCATCTTCCTGGGAACTCGACAACCTGGCGATACTGGAAGGGGAGGCGCCGGAGGCTCTGCTTTCCCTTCCTTCGCCCCACCGGGTTTTCGTGGGGGGGAGTGGGGGCAAGCTGGGAGCCATCCTGAAAGTGGTGGGGGAAAGACTTTTACCCGGGGGGCGGGTGGCAATAACCGGAGTTACCCTGGATACTCTCTGGGAGGCCTACCGCTGGACCGATGCTTTGGGCTGGGAAGCGGAGCTCTTGGGGATGATGCTTGTCCGAGGAGAAAAAGTGGGATCCCGCTGCCTTCTCAAGGGAGGAAACCCCATCTTTCTGGTGGTGGCCGAAAAACCGGGGGAGGGGAGATGAATGGCCACTCTTTACGGCGTGGGGGTAGGACCGGGTGATCCGGAGCTCGTTACCCTCAAGGCGCTAAGGCTTTTGGAGGAAGTGCCGGTCATCTGCGCTCCCCGCTCACGGGAGGAAGGGGAAAGCCTGGCCGGAGAGGTGGTGGCCTCCTTGCTAGGGGAAAAGCTTCGGTCAAAGGAGCTCCTGCTGCTCTATTTCCCTATGACCCGGGACCGGAAGGTTCTGGAGGAAGCTTGGCGGGAGGCAGCTTCTCAGGTGGTGGCTCGGCTGCGGCGAGGAAAGGATGTGGCCTTCGTCACCCTGGGAGATCCTTCTTTTTACAGCACCTTTCCTTACTTGCGCCAAGCGGTACTGGCTTTGGCTCCGGAGACCAGGGTAGCGGTGGTGCCGGGAGTGAGCTCCCTTTCGTCTTGCATGGCGCTGGGAGGGGTCTGGGTGCAGGAAGACGAGCGCCTGGCGGTGATCCCGGTAACGGGTGATTTCTCCTTCGACAGCTGGCTTAATGAGTTTGACTGTCTGGTTTTCCTCAAAGGGGGAAGGCACTGGGGAAGGCTGCGGGAGTTCCTGGCCGCGCGGGGTTTCCTTGCCCAGGCGCGGCTGGTGGAGCGCTGCAGCACGCCGGAAGAAAAGGTCCGTCTGGCGGCCGAGGTGGAGAAGGCGCCTTACCTTTCGCAGGTGATAGTGCACAGGTCGCGCTTTTAGGAGGTGGCTTTTTTGCGGCCGGTTTACATCGTGGGGGCGGGGCCAGGAGATCCGGAACTCATTACGGTGAAGGGGGCGCGGCTTTTAAGAGAAGCTGATCTCGTGGTATACGCCGGTTCGCTCATTCCTTCGGCGCTTTTGCAGTACGTCTCTCCGCAGGCTGCCCTTTACAACAGCGCCGAACTCGACCGGGAAGAAATAGTGCGCCTGCTGGAGGAAGGGGCGCGGGCGGACAAAACGGTGGTGCGCCTTTCCTCCGGCGATCCCAGCCTTTACGGAGCGCTGGCAGAGTTGGTGTCGGAGCTAGAGAAAAGGGGAATCCCTTGTGAGGTGGTGCCGGGGGTGAGCTCTTTCTTGGCGGCGGCTGCCCGGCTTAAAAGGGAGTACACGTTGCCTGGTGTTACCCAGACCCTGATCCTCACCCGGGTGGCGGGGAGGACGCCGGTTCCGGAAGATTTGCGCGCTCTCTCCCAGCACCGGGCTAGCCTGTGTCTTTTTCTCAGTGCTTCCTTGGCCGAGGAGGCGGTGTCCGCTTTGCTGGCAGGCTACCCGCCGGATACACCGGCGGCTCTGGTGGAGAGGGTTACCTGGCCGGAGGAGCGAATCTTCACCTGCCCGCTGGCGGAGCTGGCCCAGGTAGCCAGGCGGGAGGGAGTGACCCGCACCGCGCTTGTGCTGGTGGGAGATTTTCTTAAAGGGGAGGGTGCCCCTTCTTGTCTCTACGATCCCCACTTTAGCCACAGCTATCGTCGGGGGAAGAAATGAAAGAGCTGGCCGTGGTGGTCCTGGGCAGAAGGGGAAAAGAGTTGGCCCGGAGTTTAAAAGAAGGTTTGCCCTTTCCGGTAAAGGTTTGCCTTCCCCGGCGACTGGCGGAGGGAGAGGAAGCCTACGACTCATTGGGCGAGCTTTTGGCGGACCTCTTCCCCAAGGCGCAAGGAATAATCTGGGTGGGAGCGGTGGGGGCGGCGGTGAGGCTCCTGGCCCCCCTTTTGCGGGACAAGATTTCCGATCCGCCGGTGGTAGTGGTGGACGAGGGGGGTCGGTTCGCGGTGAGCCTCCTGGGGGGGCACCGCGGGGCCAACGAACTGGCAGAGAAGGTGGCGGGTGTCTTAGGGGCCGTGCCGGTGATCACTACCGCCAGTGACTCCCTCGGTGTCACCTCCTGGGACGTCTTTGCCCGGCGGCACGACCTCGCTTTTTATCCCCGCGAGCACCTTGCCCGCGCCACCCGGGCCTTGCTGGAGGGGGAGGAGGTCTGGCTTTATTGGGATGAAGATCTCCCCCGCTTACCCCTCCCCTGGCCTCCTTCGGTTAAGGTGTACCCCTGGCGTCCCGGAACCACCTTCCCTCAGAAATATCCCCTCACCGTCTGGGTTTCGGCCAGGATTTTGCCCGAACCGCCCCCTTTCCTCGTTCTTTGCCCGCGCAAGTTGGTGGCGGGGGTGGGCTGCCGCCGGGGAGTGAAGGCGGAGCAGGTAATGCTGGCCCTTGAAGAGACGGTAAAAGAAGCGGGCTTTTCTCTGCTGGCCCTAAAAGCGCTGGCCACGGTGACCTTAAAGCAGGGCGAGAAGGGCCTGGAGGAGGCGGCGGCTTCTATGGGTCTTAAACTGCGCTACTTCTCAACGGAGGAGCTGGCGGAGGTAGAAAAATCCTGGCCCGATCCTTTGCCCGCAAGCGCCTTCGTTAAAGAAAAAGTAGGGGTGGGAAATGTATGCACGGCTTCGGCCCTGGCGGCGGGCGGAAGGAGATTACTGGTGCCCAAGAGGGTGTTCCCCGCGGTGACGGTGGCCCTGGCCGAGCTCGACTGGCCGTAGTGGGGATCGGCCCCGGAAGTTTATCTGACCTCACCTTCCGCGCTGCTACTTGCCTAGAGGAGGCGGAAGTAATCATAGGCTACCGCCCTTATCTGGAGAGCATAGTTGCCTATCTTAAGGGAAAAGAAGTGTTCGCCGGGCGGATGCGGGAGGAGCTAGAGCGGGCGCGCGAGGCGGTGCTTCAGGCGCAGAAAGGGAAAAGGGTGGCGGTAGTCTCCGGCGGTGATCCGGGGGTTTATGGTATGGCCGTGCCGGTTTTGCAGGCGGCACTGGAGAAGGGGTTGGCAGTGGAGGTAATACCGGGGGTCACAGCGGCCACAGCCGCGGCCGCTTGCCTAGGGGCTCCGCTGGGACACGACTTCGCCGTTATGAGTCTCAGCGATCTCCTCACCCCCTGGCCCCTCATTTTAAAGCGGCTGAGAGGGGCTTTGGCCGCCGACTTTGTGCTGGTCCTCTACAACCCCTCCAGCTCCCGCCGGCAGGGAAGGTGGAAAGAGGCGGTGGAGGTCATAAAGGAGGGGCGGGACCCTAACACGCCGGTGGGCATCGTCTGGGAGGCCACCCGCCCCGGCGAAAGGAAGGTGCTTACCACGGTGGGGGAGATGGAGAAATTCCCGGTGGACATGCGCTCTTTGGTCATCGTAGGCAACTCTCAGACCTACGTGGCCGGCGGTTTGATGATAACTCCCCGGGGGTACGAGCGCAAATGATCCTGGTGCTAGGGGGGACGAGCGAGGGGAGGGAGGTGGCGGCCCGGCTCAAAGCGGCCGGCTGGTCGGTGCTGGTAAGCCTGGCCACGCCGGTGGGGGAAGCCTTTGCCGGGGAGGTGGAGACGGTGGTGGGGCGCCGGGACGTGGCTGGCTTCTTAGCCCTTTTCCAGGAAAAGAAGGTGAGGCTGGTAGTAGATGCTGCCCACCCCTTCGCCACCGAGCTGCGCCGACAGATCCGAAAGGCCTGTTCCCTGGCCGGCCTTCCTTACCTTCGCCTGGCGCGTCCTTCCCCTCCTTTGCCCGAGCACCCGCTGCTCGTACTTTGCCCCGACTTCACCTCGGCGGCTGAGGAGGCGGTGCGGAGGGGTCCGGTGCTTTTCCTCACCACCGGCACCAGAACCCTTCCTCTCTTCACCACCCGGGCAAAGATGGCAGGATGCCGGGTGGTGGTGCGCTGCCTGCCCGATCCAGAGGCGGTGGCCGCCTGCCTGGCAGCTGGGCTTTCCCACCGGGATATCGTGGCCCTCACCGGCCCCTTTACCGAAGAGCTGAACCGGGCTCTCTTCCGGGCCTACGGTGCCACCGTGGTGGTGACCAAAGAGAGCGGTTTTCCGGGGGGAGTGGAAGAGAAGTTAAAGGCCGCCTGGACACTCGGCCTGCCGGTGGTGCTGGTGAGACGGCCACCGGAGCCGGAAGGGGCTTTTTATCGTCTCGAAGACCTTCTGCAGGCTGTAGAAAAACTGGGGAAAGGAGAGATAGGGTGAAGGAAGGGATCGTGGTTTTGGGACATGGGAGCCGGGGAGCGGTGGACGAGGCCAATCAGTTTCTGGTAGAGGTAACCGAAGCTTTAAAGGCTATTCACCCGGAGAGTTCGTTGGAGCCGGCTTGGATGAACCCCCGCACCCCCCGCCAGAAGCTACCAGAGGCGGTAGCCAAGCTGGCGGCTCAAGGGGTGGAAAGGATAATCGTGCTACCGGTCTTTCTCACGGCGGGTCTGCACCTCAAAGAAGATATCCCGGAAATGCTGGTTGAACTCAGCCAAAAGTATCCCGGGATCTCCTTTACGCTGGCCCGGCCCATAGGGTTCGATCCGCGCCTGGTAGACATCCTGGCCGATCGCCTGGCGGAGGTCAGAGGATGAATTTCTTGCTCGATCCTCGAACCATAGAAGCCGAGAGTTTTCACCGCGTGGAGGCGGCGCTCGCTCCTTACCGCCACCGCTTCACCAAGGAAGAGCTAGAGGTAGTCAAGCGGGTGATCCACGCTACCGGTGACGTGTCGCTGGTAGAAGAGCTCTTCTTCCGGCCGGGGGCGGTGGCGGCCGGGATAGAGGCGGTGAGCAAAGGCACCAAACTTATATGCGATGTGGAGATGGTGGCGGCGGGAGTGAGGAACCGCTACCCCGGGCCGGTAAAGGTGGCGGTTAGCCTCCCGGGAGCGGCGGAGCTCGCCGATAAAGATGGTGTTACCCGTTCCCTGGCGGGGATGCGCCTGCTGAAGGGGGAGCTGGCGGGAAGCCTGGTAGCGGTAGGCAATGCCCCCACGGCTCTTCTGGGGGTGCTGGAGGCCTACCGGGAAGGGATAAGGCCGGCACTGGTAGTGGGCGTGCCGGTGGGGCTGGTGGGAGCGGCGGAGGCCAAGGAAGCCCTCTGGTTCACCGACCTACCAGCTGTGGTGCTGGGCGGGACGCGCGGAGGAAGCCCAGTGGCGGCTGCTGTAGTCAACGCCCTTGTTTCTCTAGCTCAGGGGGAACTACAAGAAGGTTAAGGAGTTTTGAAGGTAAAAGGTCGCGGTTGTCCCGGTTCACCTCTATGAGTGTGAATCCGGGCCGTTTTTTCACTTCATCGGTATAAGGTACCGGTTTGGCGGGGACGGTGGCCACGACCGGCCAGGGGGAAGACAAAACCCTCTCGATCACCTCCCGGAAGCGGGGGATGAGGAGTTCCATTTTGCCTATCTCGTCCACCAGCAGAATCTTTCCCCCCTCGACCAGGGCTTCCTCCAGTTCCTCCAAAGCCTCGTCCAGCCCCTGGGGGTTTACGTGGTATTTCCCCACTTTGAGCGGTGAAGGGAAGCCGATATGGGCCAAAACCGCCCTTCTCCCTCTCAGAGTGACGGCGACAAAGCCGACCCGCTTCCCTCCCTCCCTCTGCTCCTCGGTGTAAAATCCCCGCGCCCGCTCCCCTAGGGAAGAGGCCAGCCGCTTTATCACTGTGGTCTTTCCTATGCCAGGCGGACCGGTGAGCAAGATCTTGGGCGTCGCCATGCTTTCCCCTCCCACCGGTAGATGTTTTCTCCTATCGAAGCTTTTTTCCCTTGCTCTCTCCGCAGGGTTTTACCCCTTTGAGGGCGAAGCAATACCTAGGGGGTATGAAGACGGATGCGTAAGTGGCTCTTACTGGCTTTGCTTCTCTTCTTGCTTCCCAGTGTGGGGGCGGCTTCCGGCCACAAGGTGGTGGTGCTCACGGTGGACGGCCCGATCATGCCGGTGACCGCCCACTACATAGATCGGGGGATCGAACTGGCCGAGCGCGAGGGTGCAGCGGCCTGCCTTATAAAGCTCAATACTCCAGGCGGGCTTTACAGCGCTACCCAGAAGATCGTAGCGCGGGAAGTCAACGCCCGCGTACCGGTGATTGTCTACGTCACCCCGGCTGGGGGCTGGGCCGCATCGGCAGGGGCTTTCATCACCATGGGCGGGCACGTGGCGGCCATGGCACCGGGGACACGCATCGGAGCAGCCCACCCGGTAGCGGGAGGGCAGGACCGGGACGAGGTGGCTCTGAAGAAGGCGGCTGCGGACGCAGCGGCCTGGATGCGCTCCCTGGCCCAGATGCGGGGGCGCAACGCCGAGTTGGCCGAAAAGATGGTCACCGAAAGCTGTTCCTTCTCGGCCTCCGAGGCGCTAAGGGAGAAGCTCGTAGATCTCATAGCTCCCGACGAGGCAACTCTTTTCCGGGAGCTGGAGGGTAAGGAAATAATCCTGGCTTCCGGGCAGAAGGTCAAGCTTGCTTTGGTGGGGGCTACCTTGCAGGAGGTCTCCCTCACCCGTTCCGAAGAGATCCTTTCCGCCATTCTCACCCCGGATGTGGCTTATCTCCTTCTGACCATCGGCATGATCGGCTTGCTGGTGGAGATTTACCATCCTGGGCTTATAATCCCCGGGGTGATCGGCGGAATCGCCTTGTTGGTGGCCCTCTACAGCCTGGGGACGCTCGATGCTTACTGGGGAGGACTTCTGCTCCTGCTACTATCCTTCGGCTTTTTCGTAGCCGAAGTTTTTGCCCCTACGCACGGCATCCTGGCCACCGGCGGGGTAATAGGTTTTATCTTGGGCTCGCTCCTCCTCTTCAGCACCCGCCCCCAGGGAGTAAAGGTAAGCACGGGCCTTATTGCTGCCATGAGCGTCACGCTGGCGGGCCTGATGACCCTCCTGGTTACCGCGGTGGTGCGGGGGCAGAAGCGACGGGTGCAGACCGGAGAAGAGGAACTGATCGGCAAGCTGGCGGAAGTCCGCTCTCCCTTGAACCCCACCGGCATCGTCTTTCTGGAGGGGGAGCTATGGCAAGCGGAGATAGATGAAGGTGAAGCCGAGGTGGGAGAGAAAGTAATAGTGGTAGGCAAGGAAGGATTAAAGCTTAAAGTAAAAAGGAGGTAAGAAAATGTTTTCTTTCCTAGCTACCCTTTTTGTGCTGGCCCTCATGCTCCTGGCCGCCTCAGTACGCGTAGTCCAAGAGTACGAGCGCGGGGTTATCTTTCGGCTGGGGCGCTGCGTGGGAGCGCGTGGCCCTGGGCTTTTCCTGTTGATACCCTTTATTGAAAAGATGCGCAAGGTAGACCTGCGCGTGGTCACCATGGAGGTTCCTACTCAGGAGGTCATCACCCGAGACAACGTCACCGTGAAAGTGAACGCCGTGGTCTACTTCCGGGTAATCAACCCGGTAGACGCGGTGATCAAAGTGCTCGATCCGGTTTACGCCACCTCTCAGCTCGCCCAGACCACCCTGCGCTCGGTGCTGGGGCAGTCGGAGTTGGACGAACTTTTAGCCCACAGGGAGGCGATAAATCAGCGCCTGCAGCGGATTATAGACGAGGGGACCGAGCCCTGGGGGGTAAAAGTGAGTCTGGTCGAGGTGCGGGATGTAGAGCTCCCCGCCTCGTTGCAGCGGGCTATGGCGGCCCAGGCCGAAGCGGAGCGCGAGCGCCGGGCCAAGATAATTCACGCCGAGGGCGAGTTGCAGGCGGCGCAGAAGCTGGCGGAGGCGGCCCGCATCATCCAGTCCGAGCCAGCCGCCATCCAGCTGCGTTACCTGCAGACGCTGAGGGAAATAGCGGCGGAAAACGCCAGCACCATCGTTTTCCCGTTGCCACTTGAAATGCTACGCCCCTTGGTGCATCTCATGGGGACGCAAAAAGAAGGAAAAACGGAAACACTCTCGTAATTGTAAGATTATACTTTTTCAAAAAGGCTAAAAAGCCGGGTGGGGATAAACGATGGTCGTCATCGGACCACAAGAGACCGTGTTCGACGTAGTGGCCAATTTTCCACAAACGATAAAGATTTTCCGAGAGTACGAGGCCAAAACAGGAGTTTGCATCTGCTGCACCGCTCTTTTTGAGACCTTGGAGGCGGTGGCCCGGCGCCTAGACCTCCCTCTGGAAGAGATGCTGGCCAAGCTCAACGCCGCTATAAAAGAAGGCTTCTCCGAGTAGAGAAGCCTTCTTTTCTCGAGCTTTAGCGCAGGGGCTCGAAGTAACTTTTGTCGGCACCGCACATAGGGCAGACCCAGTCTTCCGGCAGATCTTCGAACTCGATACCGGGCGGGATATCGGGTGGGTCGCCTTCTTCCGGATCGTAAATGTAGCCGCAAACCTGGCAGCGCCACTTCATGCGCTTCCCCCCTACTTCTTGGGGAAGGTGTCCTGCCGCCAGAGGCCGTGGATGTTACAGTAGGCCCGCGCGTAAAGCGGGGTGCCGAAAGGGCAGAGGAAGGTGGCCTCGGGCTGATCTCCCGGCTTAAGGTGTACGCGCTCCACATGTTCCCCCGTGTGTAGCTCGATCCACTCGATGTAGTGAGCTTCTTCCATAGGGTGAGGCACCTCGCCCACGCGCACCTTAATTTTGCCGTTGCGCGGCTCGATTACGGGCACATGCTTCTCCTGACCCACATCCTCCTTCTTTTCCGCCATGAGCTCCATGGGTTTGCCGCAACACACCAGTTGTCCCCGCCCGGTGTGTAGGACTTCCACTATGTTCCCGCAGACGTTGCACTTGTAGACCTGATACAACTCGGTCATTCTCTTTGCCCCCTTAAATTGAACTGATTTTAACTTTGCACTCTATATTCTTTCTTTCCCCTGCTTTTTCCTTCTTCCCAAAGAAAATTTTCCGTTCCCGACGTACTCTTTGAGAGCGGATTCTTCGTGCTAAAATGGGCTTATCGGAAAGGAAGGTGATCCTGCTTTGACGGATACCAGTTTTGAGGGAGACTACCTGGTGCGAGCTGTGGCCAACGGGGGTCAGATTCTGGCCTTGGTGGCCCGGAGCACGGAGCTCGTACGAGAAGCCCGCCGCCTGCACGGCACTTCTCCCACCGCCACGGCAGCTCTGGGGCGGGTGTTAACGGCCGCGGCGCTTATGGGAGCTACCCTCAAAGAAGGACAGACCCTTACCCTCCGGGTAGTGGGAGATGGCCCTGCGGGCTGGATAGTGGCCACGGTCAGAGATATGCGGGTGAAGGGCTATATTCGTGAGCCTCACATTTATCTTCCCCTGAATGCGGCGGGTAAGCTCGACGTGGCGCAAGCCATAGGTAAGGGGATGCTTTACGTCACCAAGGATCTAGGGCTGCGGGAGCCTTACAACGGCTGCGTTCCGCTGGTTTCCGGCGAGATAGGGAAGGATCTGGCCTACTACTTCGCCGTCTCGGAGCAGGTACCGGCAGCGGTGGGACTGGGGGTTCTACTCGATCCGGACGGGGAGGTGCAGGCGGCAGGAGGCTACATCCTCCAGCTTTTACCCGGAGCCAGCGAAGAAGTAGTGGCGCAACTGGAGGCCAATGTGGAGGCCACCGGCCCGGTGTCGCGCCTTTTCGCCGAGGGTTGCACGCCCGAGGACGTTTTGGCTTTGCTCTTGAGGGGCTTTACCCCCACCGTTCTTGCCCGGCAAACCTTCGCTTTCATCTGTGACTGCTCCCGGGAGCGCTTGACCGAAGTCCTGCTGGCGCTGGGGCGGGAAGAACTGGAAACTTTGCTAGCCGAACAGGGTGAGGTGGAAGCCAGATGCGGCTTTTGTAACCGGGTGTACCGTTTCAGCCGCGAGGAGCTGCAGGAACTCATTGAGCTGGCCGAGCCCAAAGAGAAAAATTAAAGCCTTCGTTGACGGGAGCGGGATGGGGGGTTATAATGAACTCCTGATTGAGGTGAGAAGGCCTTGTTCACGGTTAACGTCGCGCAGCTCAAGAAAACACCGGCGGAGAGCCGCCGCTATGTGCTCCGGGAGCGGCTGGATTCCCTTCCGGGCGAAGGGGGAGAGGAACTGCCCCTCCTTTCCCCGGTAGAGCTCGATCTGACGCTGACCAACGCCCGCAGCTACCTCTGGGCCGTGGGCGAGGTGGCGGCCACGGTGGAGCTCGTCTGCAGCCGCTGTCTCAAAAAATTTCCCTTTCTTTTGCGGGGCCGGTTTGAGGAAAAATTCCGCCTGACGGCTGAGGCAGAGGAAGGGGAAGAGATGCCTCCGGTGGAGGAGGAAATAGATTTTACTCCCTACGTGCTGGAAAGCCTTTTGCTGGCTCTCCCGATGAAGCCGCTTTGTCGGGAGGATTGTCCCGGCCTTTGCCCCCACTGCGGTCAGGATTTGAACCGAGGTCCCTGCTCCTGCTCCCGGACGCCTATTGACCTCCGCTGGGCGGAGCTGACCAAGTTGCTGAACTCCCAAGAAGGAGGTGGCAAAGATGGGGGTACCGAAGAGTAGATCTTCTAAGCAGAGGAAGCGTTTGCGCCGCATGCACTACAAGGCGGAGGCGCCCACTCTGGTGGCCTGCCCCCGCTGCAAGGCTCTCAAGCGCCCCCATGCCGTGTGTTCGAACTGCGGCTACTACAAAGGGCGGCAGGTCCTGGCGGAGGAGCAAGCCTAGTCAAAAAGTTTTGGAACTTGTATTCCTGTTTTCGAGTTGCAAGGCCACTTCCAGTGGCCTTGTTGTTTTTGCAGGAGAGGAGTGGCCAGGCGAAGAAATATTTTTAGTCGCGCCGGGCGGGGGAATGGTACTTTGCATCGGAGGATAATGATTGTATAATGCAACCAGATTGCCGTAAAGACTCTTCCTCAGTGGAGGTTAAAGGTTTGCGGGTAGCACTTGACGCCATGGGAGGAGACTACGCTCCGGAGGCCACGGTGGAAGGAGCCGTGGCGGCCGTTAAAAGCTTTGAAGGAATAGAAGTCTACCTGGTGGGGCCGGAGGAGCGCTTGCGGCCCTTAATTCCCGCCAACCTTGGAGAAAAAATAAAGCTCGTTGCCGCTTCGGAAGTCATCGGGATGGGAGAGTCGCCAGTTCAAGCGGTCAGGCGCAAAAGGGCCTCTTCTCTGGTTAAGACGGTGGAGTTGCTCAAGGAGGGGCAGGTGGATGCTGCCGTATCGGCCGGCAACACCGGCGCTTTGCTGGCGGCGGCTTCTCTTTACCTGGGACGCATCCCCGGCGTGGAAAGACCGGCCCTGATGGCCCAGCTCCCCAACCCGGTGGGACGCACCGTGCTTTTAGACGTGGGAGCCAATGTGGACGTGAAGCCTCATCACCTGGCGCAGTTTGCCGTTATGGGTTCCATTTATGCGCGCGATATGCTGGGAATAGCTTCCCCCCGCGTAGGTCTTTTGAGCATCGGTGAAGAGGAGACCAAAGGCAATGAGCTCACCTTAGCCACCCTCCCTCTCCTGCGCGAGCTCCCTCTAAATTTCATAGGCAATGTAGAAGGAAGGGATGTTTTCAATGGCCGGGCAGATGTGGTGGTCTGCGACGGCTTCGTGGGCAACGTGCTTTTGAAAGCCGGGGAGGGGTTGGTGCAGGCGCTGGAGGTCATGCTGAAACAGGAGTTGGCCCGCAACCTACCGGCCAGGATTCTGGCCCTGGCCACTTTCTTTTTCCTGCGCAATTTTCGAAAGCGCTTGGACTACGCCGAATACGGCGGTGCCCCCCTGTTGGGGGTGAACGGAGTAGTGGTGGCGGCCCACGGCTGTTCTCGGGGAAACGCCATAAAGAACGCCTTGCGGGTGGCTGCGGAAGCGGTGCGTTGCAACCTGATAGCCACCATTGCCAAAGGAATGACCTTGCTTAAGCAGGAGAAAGGGGTAGAGGTTAGTTGAGCGGCTGGCCTTTAAGGGTGGGAATTGCGGGGCTGGGAATATACGTTCCAGAAAGGGTACTGACCAATTTCGACTTAGAAAAAATGGTGGATACCAGCGACGCCTGGATCCGGGAGCGGACGGGCATAAGAGAAAGGCGTATCGCCGCCCCGGAGGAGAGCACCTCCGATTTGGCCACCCGGGCGGCCCAAGAGGCTTTGCAAGCGGCCAATCTTTCTCCGGAGGAGATCGACCTCATCATAGTGGCCACCGCCTCTCCGGACATGCTCTTTCCGGCTACCGCCTGCCTGGTCCAAGCCAACCTGGGGGCATCGCGAGCGGCGGCTTTTGACCTTGAGGCGGGCTGCAGCGGCTTCATCTACGGTCTGGCAGTGGGAGCGCAGTTCATAGCTACCGGCAGCTGCCGCCACGTGCTGGTGATAGGGGCCGAGACCCTTTCGCGGCTCACGAACTGGGAGGACCGTTCTACCTGTGTTCTCTTCGGCGACGGGGCAGGGGCGGCCGTGCTCAGCCCCGTTTCTCCCCCGCGTGGCCTTCTTTCTTTTTACCTGCGTTCGGACGGGAGCGGAGGGGAGCTGCTCAAGTTGCCCGCCGGCGCGGCTCGCCTTCCTGCCTCCCGAGAAACGGTGGAGAAAAAGCTCCATTTCATCGCCATGAACGGACGAGAAGTATTCAAGTTTGCCGTGCGGGCTATGGAAGAAGCCGCTCTGGAAGCGCTTAACCGGGCGGGGGTCTCCAGCCGGGAAATCGACTGTTTTATACCTCACCAAGCCAACATTCGCATAATCGACGCAACGGCCAAGCGGCTCGACCTCCCGCCGGAGAAGGTAATGGTGAACATCGACCGCTACGGCAACACCTCGGCCGCTTCCATCCCCATAGCCCTGTATGAGGCGGTGGCTCAAGGCAAGATAAAACCGGGAGAAAGCACCGTGCTCATGGTGGCCTTCGGGGCTGGCCTCACCTGGGGCTCGGTATTAATGCGCTACTGAGGTGGTCTTATGACTTTGGCTTGTGTTTTTCCGGGACAGGGTTCGCAGTATGTCGGCATGGGCAAAGACCTCTACGAGCGCTACAAGGTCGCCCGCGAGGTCTTCGCCGAAGCCGACGCCATTCTGGGTTTTCCCTTAAGTCGGCTCTGCTTCGAGGGGCCAGCCAGCCTCCTTTCCCAGACCATGAACACCCAGCCAGCCGTCTTGACGGTGAGCGTGGCCTGCTGGCAGGTGTATCTCAACCAGGGGGGGAGGAAACCTAGTGCGGTGGCGGGGCACAGCTTGGGGGAGTTTTCTGCCCTGGTGGCAGCGGGCGCTTTGGACTTCCCCACCGCCCTTCGCCTGGTGAGGCGGCGGGGAGAGCTCATGCAAGAGGCCGTTCCTCTGGGGGAAGGAGGTATGCTAGCCCTGCTAGGGTTGCCCGCCGAAAAGCTGGAGCGGGTTTTGGAGGCCGGGAAGAAGGCCGGGGTGGTGGAAGTGGCCAACTATAACTGCCCCGGTCAGATAGTGCTTTCGGGCCACATCTCGGCCTTGGAGGCGGCGGCTCAGGCGGCACGGGCAGAGGGAGCCAAAAAGACCGTTTTGTTGGCCGTGAGCGGCCCTTTTCACTCCTCCTTGATGCGGCGGGCGGCGGAGCTTTTCGCCCAGGAGCTGGAGCAGGTGACGATAAAGAAGCCGGTTTTGCCGGTGGTGCTGAACTGCACCGCCGATTACGCTTACCGCGCAAGCGAGATAAAGAAGGCGCTCATGAGGCAGATGACCAGTCCCGTGCGCTGGGAGGAGAGCGTGCGACGCCTGGTGAAGGATGGAGTAAAGACTTTCGTGGAAATAGGGCCGGGCAAAGTGCTGACGGGTCTCATCCGGCGCATTCACGCCTCGGCCACCTGCCTTAATGTGGAGGACGAGGCTTCTCTGCGCCATACCTTGCGGGTGTTGACGGAGGGGGAAGGATGAAGCTGGAGGGTAAAGTAGCCCTAGTGACCGGGGCTTCGCGAGGTATCGGGCGGGCAATAGCCGAAGCTTTGGCTGCTTCCGGGGCTAAAGTGGTGGTTAATTATCTTGCCCGGGAGGAAGAAGCGCTGCAGGTGGTGAATGGCATTAAGAGCGCAGGCGGGGAAGCGGTGGCCCGCCGGGCCGATGTGGCCCGAGCACCGGAGGCACAGGAGTTGGTGGAGTTCACCGTAAAGCATTACGGCAAAATAGATATTCTGGTGAACAACGCCGGGGTAACACGCGATAACCTTCTCTTGCGCATGAAGGACGATGACTGGGACAAGGTGCTGGAGGTAAACCTCAAAGGGGCTTTCCTCACCACCCGGGCGGCGGCGCGTTTCATGGTCAAGTCTCGCTGGGGGCGCATCATAAACATAAGCTCGGTAGTGGGGCTCAGCGGCAACGCGGGCCAGGCCAACTATGCGGCAGCCAAGGCAGGGCTCATAGGCTTCACCAAGGCCCTAGCCAAGGAGCTGGGACCCCGCAACATCACGGTAAATGCGGTTGCTCCCGGCTTCATCCTCACCGACATGACGGCCTCCTTGCCCGAGGAGATCAAGCAGGAGCTCCTGCGCCGCTGCGCTCTGGGCAGGTTCGGGCGGCCGGAGGAAGTGGCGGCGCTGGTTGCTTTCCTGGCCAGCGAGGAAGCCGGATATATCACCGGCCAGGTCATAAGTATAGACGGCGGGCTTTCCCTCTAATAAAATCATAATCTTGGGAAGGAGGTGAGGAAGCGCATGTCGTCGACGGCAGCCATCTTCGAGAAAGTGAAGCAGATCATCGTCCAGCAGTTGGGTGTGGACGAAGAAGAAGTCACCATGGACGCCTCCTTCGTGGACGATCTGGGGGCGGACTCACTCGACCTGGTGGAGCTCATGATGGCGCTGGAAGAAGAGTTCGAGATGGAGATCCCCGATGAAGAGGCGGAGAAGATCAAGACGGTGGGGGATGCCGTCCGCTACATTCAGGAGCGCCTGTAAAAGAAGTTCAGGAGGTCTTTAGAACTTTGTCAGCGCGGGTAGTGATTACTGGTCTTGGGGTGGTTTCCCCTGTAGGCATCGGCAAAGACGCCTTCTGGGAAGCTTTGGTACAAGGCAAATCGGGCGTAGGGCGCATAACCCACTTCGATCCTTCGGCTTACCGGACCCAGATAGCGGCCGAGGTGCGAGGCTTTGACCCTGGCCTTTACCTGGACAGGCGGGAGATACGGCACTTGGATCGCTACTCGCAGTTCGCCCTGGTGGCAGCCCGTATGGCTTTAGAGGACGCGGGGATAAAGCCCGGCGACGTGGATCCCGACCGGGTAGGGGTAATTTTGGGCTGCGGTATTGGGGGCATCGCCACCTTCGAGGAGCAGGCGCAGATCCTTTTCCAAAAAGGTCCTGCGCGCGTAAGTCCCTTTTTCGTTCCCATGATGATAGCCAATATGGCGGCGGGGCAGATCGCCATTGCCCACCGCTTCTACGGGCCCAACAGCACGGTGGTAACGGCCTGTGCTTCTTCCAACCACGCCATCGGGGAAGCCTTCCGCGTCTTGCAGCGGGGGGAGGCCGACGTCATGCTGACCGGGGGTACCGAGGCGGCCATCACCCCGCTGGCCATAGCCGGCTTCTGCGCTATGCGGGCCATGTCCACGCGTAACGAAGAGCCCGAGCGCGCTTGCCGCCCTTTCGACGCCGCCCGGGACGGCTTCGTTATCGGTGAAGGCGCGGGTATCCTGGTGCTGGAGCGACTGGAGCACGCTCTGGCGCGGGGGGCCCGCATCTACGCCGAGCTGGTGGGCTATGGGCAGAGCTGTGACGGATACCACGTGACCGCTCCCGACCCGGAGGGGGAGGGAGCGGCCAAGGCTATGCGTCGGGCTTTGGCCGATGCCGGGATTAAGCCGGAAGAGGTAAGCTATATCAACGCCCACGGCACTTCCACCCCGCTCAACGACAAGGTGGAAACACTGGCCATAAAGAAGGTCTTCGGCAAGGCAGCCTACCGTATACCGGTGAGTTCCACCAAGTCCATGACCGGCCACTTGCTAGGGGCGGCCGGAGGAGTGGAGGCGGCGGCCTGCGTGCTAAGCATAACGCACGGTATCGTTCCCCCCACCATCAACTACGAGCACCCCGATCCCGAGTGCGATTTAGATTACGTGCCCAACCGAGCCCGGTCGATGCGGGTAGAAGTGGCCCTTTCCAACGGTTTTGGTTTCGGGGGACATAACGCCACCCTGATTTTTAAGCGTTATTCCGGTTGAGGAATTTATCTTCCGGCCTTTTAAAAGGGGCACGACCGGACGAGAACCCGGTCGCTGGCCCCAAAGTAATATTTCGGGGGTCGAACCGTTGGTGGAACTTGCCAAGTTGAAGGACAAGCTGGGGATAAGCTGGAAGGAGGAGAGACTCCTTCGTCTAGCTTTAACCCATCCCTCCTACGCCTACGAGCACCCGGGGGTGGAGCATAACCAGCGTTTGGAGTTTTTAGGCGACGCCGTCCTTTCCTTGGTAGTAAGCGATTATCTTTACCGCACCTTTCCCGAAAAGAGCGAGGGAGAACTCACTCGGTTGCGGGCTGCGGTGGTCTGCGAGGCCAGCCTGGCTCGGGCGGCCGAGGAGCTGGGAATCGGGGAAGCTCTGCTTCTGGGGCGGGGAGAGGAAAAAACTGGAGGAAGAAAAAGGCCTTCTTTGCTGGCCGATGCTTTCGAGGCCCTTCTGGGGGCCATTTACCTCGACCAGGGGTTGGAGGTAGCTTCTGTCTTCGCCCTCCGCTTTCTCCAGCCGGTGCTGCAGGACGTCCTGGAGGGGCGGATAGAGCGGGATTACAAAACCGAATTGCAGGAGCTCCTGCAAAAGGGCTCGCCGGATAAGATAATCTACGAGGTCTTGCAGGAAGAAGGGCCGGACCACGCCAAGCGCTTCCTGGTGGGGGTTTACTACCGGGGGAAGTGCCTGGGGCGCGGCGAAGGGCGTTCCAAAAAGGAGGCCGAGCAGCGGGCAGCGCGCGAAGCCTGGCTTAAGCTTTTAGGCGGAGAGGAGGGTGTCAATGGGGCTTTTCGACCGGCTGAAGGCCAGTCTGGGGAAGGTTAGGGAGACCTTTACGGCCAAGATCGACAACGTCCTTAGGCGCCGGAAAATAGACGAGGAACTCTACGAGGAGCTGGAAGACACCCTCATCCTGGCCGATGTGGGTGTGCCGGCCACCGAGGAACTTTTGGAAAGGCTCAGGGCGCGCGTGAAGACCGAGCGCGTGGAGGAAGCAGAGGACTTGCGCCGCCTTTTGCAGGAGGAAATCCTTCGCCTTTTAGGTGAGCCGGTTCCTCTCCTTCTGCCCCCTTCGCCGCCGGCGGTGATCCTGCTGGTGGGAGTCAACGGCACCGGCAAGACCACCACGGCGGGAAAGCTGGCCTACTTCTTCCGTCAGCAAGGGAAGAAGGTGCTACTGGCGGCTGCCGACACTTTTCGCGCGGCGGCCATCGACCAGCTGGAGATTTGGGCCGAGAAGTCGGGCTCGCTCTTCGTACGGCAGAAGGAAGGCTCCGACCCGGCGGCGGTGGTCTTTGACGCCCTGCAGGCGGCCAAGGCGCGGGGGGTGGACGTGGTCATCGCCGACACCGCCGGCAGGCTGCATACCAAAAGCCACCTGATGGCGGAGCTCGGCAAGATCGTGCGGGTGGCGGCACGGGAGGTGGAGGGGGCGCCCCATGAAGTCCTGCTGGTGCTAGATGCCACTACGGGCCAGAACGCCTTAAGCCAGGCCCGTCTTTTCAAAGAAGTCACCGGAGTCACCGGTATCGTTCTCACCAAGCTCGACGGCACGGCCAAAGGGGGCGTGGTGATCGCCATAAGGAAGGAGTTAGGACTACCCGTGAAGTTCATCGGAACCGGAGAGAAGATCGAAGATTTGGCCCCCTTCAACCCGGCCGAATTCGTGAAAGCCATTTTCGATTAAAGGGGGTGAGGAGGTGCCTGCCATTGCCGTCATCGGGGGTACAGGGGTTTACGATCCGCACCTGCTGGAGGACCCCCGAGAGGAGATGGTGGTCACTCCTTACGGGGAGGTCCGGGTTTTCTGCGGCAAATGGCGGGGAAAAGAAGTAGCCTTCCTTCCTCGCCACGGTACCGCTCACAGCGTGCCGCCGCACCGGATAAACTACCGGGCCAACATAGCCGGCCTTAAGAAACTAGGCGTGCGCTTTATCTTGGCCACGGCGGCGGTAGGCTCTTTGAATCCCCAGCTCAAGCCTGGAGAGTTTGTGGTGGTGGATCAGTTCTTGGACTTCACCAAGCGGCGGGAAAGTACCTTTTTCGACGGGGGCCCGGAGGGAGTAGTGCACGTGGATTTTACCCAGCCCTACTGTCCGGAGCTCCGGGAGTTATTGGTGCGGGCAGCCAGGACCCTGCGCCTGCCGGTACACGACAAGGGTACCTACGTCTGCACCGAAGGTCCCCGTTTTGAGACGCCGGCGGAGATCAAGATGTTCCAGCACCTAGGGGGAGATCTGGTGGGCATGACCGGGGTGCCGGAGGTGGTTCTGGCTCGAGAGGCCGAGATCTGCTACGCAACGGTGGCACTGGTCACCAACTTCGCGGCCGGCATCGCTCCTTACCGTCTCAGCCACGAAGAGGTAGTGGCCATGATGAAGTCTAAAGAGGAGGAGCTGCGCAGGCTCCTTTTACAGACGGTTTACTGGATCGAGGAGACGCGTACCTGCTCCGTCTGCCACCAGGCTGTCACCGGGCCGGTGAAGGTCAAGGAGGGGGAAAAGTGAAGCCCCTTTACTGGGAAGAAGGAGCCCTTTACCTTCTCGACCAGACCCTCCTTCCCCACAAAGTCCATTACCTGCGCCTGACCGATTACCGAGAGGTGGTTACTGCCATTAAGCGCTTAAGCGTCCGGGGAGCTCCGGCCATCGGGGTAGCGGCGGCCTACGCTCTGGTGCTGGCAGCACGGGAAGCCGCGTCGAACCCCCAGCAAGTTTTCTGGGACAAGCTGGAGGAAGCGGCACGTGACATAGAGGGGTCGCGGCCCACGGCGGTAAATCTCCAGTGGGCGGTCAGGCGGCAGATGAAAGTGGCGGCTTGTCACCGGGAAAAGGGGCCGGAGGCGGTGGTGGCCGCCCTGGAGCGGGAAGCGCAGGCCATGCAAGAGGAGGATGTCCGGACCAACTGGGCCATCGGTGCTTATGGAGCTGCCCTTCTGCCCTTCCGGGCCCGGGTTTTAACCCACTGCAACGCCGGAAGCTTGGCCACCTGCGGCTACGGCACGGCCCTGGGGGTCATAAGGGCGGCGCACGCGGCGGGTAAGATCGCTATGGTCTACGCCGACGAAACCCGGCCTCTGCTTCAAGGGGCACGTCTCACCACCTGGGAGCTCCTGCAGGAAGGCATACCAGTGACCCTTATAACCGATAGTACGGCGGGCTACCTCATGGCCCGAGGCGAGATCGACGCCGTGATAGTGGGAGCCGACCGGATAGCCGCCAACGGCGATGTGGCCAACAAGATCGGCACCTACTCCTTAGCGGTACTGGCGCGGCACCACAGGATACCCTTCTACGTGGCCGCTCCTTTTTCTACCGTAGATCTGGAAACCGCTACGGGGGAGGCCATTCCCATCGAGGAGCGAGGGGAGGAGGAGGTCACCCACTGTGGCGCGGTTCGCATAGCGCCGGAAGGGGTTAAGGCCCGCAACTTCGCCTTCGACGTCACCCCGGCCGAGCTTATTACGGCCATCATTACGGAAAGAGGGGTAGTCTATCCTCCCTTAGGGGAAAATCTCCGCCTCTTTGCCCAACACCAGCGTAAAGAAGAAGGTGATTGAGTCTTGCAGAGTCTTATCCGCGATCCGAACTTGAGCCCGGCGGGGGAGAAAAAGATAGCCTGGGTGGCGGCGCACATGCCCGTACTGGCGGCCATCCGCCAGGAAATGGAGAAAACGCGCCCTTTCGCCGGGGTGAGGGTGGCCTTGTGCATTCACCTGGAGGCCAAGACGGCCAACCTGGCCCTGACCCTTAAGGCGGCGGGGGCCGAGGTGGTGGCCACCGGCTCCAATCCCCTCTCCACCCGAGACGACATCGCGGCCGCCCTGGTGGCTTCGGGAGTGCGGGTCTTCGCCTGGTACAATCCCACGCCAGAGGAATACCGGGAGCACTTGCGCCTGACTTTGGAAACCCGCCCTCATTTGGTCATCGACGACGGCGGGGATCTGGTCCACCTTCTGCACACCGAACTCCGGGGCGTGGCGGAGGGGGTTATCGGGGGGTGCGAGGAGACCACCACCGGGATCCTGCGTCTTAAGGCCCTGGAGAGAGAGGGCAAGCTCCTTTTCCCCATGGTGGCGGTGAACAACGCCCAGATGAAGTACCTTTTCGATAACCGTTATGGGACCGGGGAGTCGGTCTGGGCGGCCATCATGCGCACCACCAACTTGGTGGTGGCGGGTAAGACGGTGGTGGTTTGCGGCTATGGTTGGTGCGGCAAAGGGGTGAGCCTCCGGGCGCGGGGTTTGGGAGCCAGGGTTATCGTCTGCGAGGTCGACCCCATCAAGGCGGTGGAGGCGGTTATGGACGGTTTTGAGGTTATGCCTTCCCTGGAGGCCGCCGCCAAGGGAGATATCTTCATCACCACTACCGGCTGCCGGGACGTCCTGCGGGCGGAGCACTTTCGGCAGATGAAGGACGGGGCCCTGCTGGCCAACGCCGGCCACTTCAACGTGGAAATTTCCCTCAAAGACCTGGCCCAGCTCTCCGTGCGTCAGGAAGAGGTGAGAGAAAATATCACCGCCTACTACCTGGAAGACGGGCGCCGGCTTTATCTCCTGGGGCAAGGGAGGCTGGTGAACCTGGCGGCGGGGGACGGGCATCCGGCAGAAATAATGGACCTTTCTTTCTCCTTGCAGGCTCTGGCGGCTCGTTACGTCTTAGAGCGGGGGAAGGAGCTCCCTCCCCGCGTCCACCCGGTGCCGCCGGAAATAGACCGGCAGGTGGCAGAGCTCCGTTTGGCCGCCTGGGGTATCGAGATCGATCGCCTCACACCGGAGCAGGAAGCTTACCTCGCCTCCTGGGAGGGGGAGTAATGCTGCTGGAAGGGCTGCGCGTGGCGGTGGTGCAGGTGGGAAAGGAACTGGCGGCCTCCGGACTGGTCCTGGGGACCTGGGGCAATGTCTCGGCCCGCGAAGGAGACTTGGTAGCCATAACTCCTAGCGGCCTCCCGTATTCGGCCTTGGCGCCGGAGGACATCGTGGTAGTGGATCTGGAAGGGAAAACGGTGGAAGGAAAATGGCGCCCCTCAACCGAGCTGCCCTTGCACCTGGCCATCTACCGGAAGCGCTCCGACGTGGGCGGGATTGTGCACACCCATAGCGTAGGGAGCATGACTTTAGCCGCCTGCCGCCACCCTCTTCCCCCCTTCACCGAGGAGCAGGCGCAGCTCATAGGCGGCGAAGTGCCGGTGGCCGCCTATGCTCCGCCGGGTACGGAGGAGCTGGCACGGGCAGCCATCGCCACTTTAGGGGAGGGGAAGGCGGTTCTTCTGGCCAACCACGGCCTGGTGGGGGTGGGGAAGACAGTAGAGGAAGCCCTGCTTACCTGTCAGGTGGTGGAGAAAAGCGCCCAGATTTATCTCTGGGCACGCCTTCTGGGCGGTCCGGTCCTGCTTTCTGAGGAGGAAGTGCGCTCTTTGCGGGAAAATTTCCTTCGTAACTACGGACAGAAAGGTGCGGGGGGATAAAGGATGCGGCTGCTGATTAAAGAGGTCACGGTTATCCCCATGACTGGCCCGGAAGAGATCATAAAGAACGGAGCGATAGCGGTGGAGGACGGACGAATCGCTTACGTGGGGCCGGCCGAAGAAGCACCTTCAGATTTTCGGCCTAACCGGGTTCTACGCGGGCCGAATTTCGTGGCCCTTCCGGGTCTAGTAAACGCCCATACTCACGCCGCCATGACCCTCTTCCGGGGCTACGCCGACGACCTGCCGCTCAAACGCTGGCTGGAAGAAGCCATCTGGCCTCTGGAAGCCAAGCTTAGGGGGGAGGACGTTTACTGGGGTACCCTCCTGGCCTGCGCCGAGATGCTGCTGGGCGGGACTACCACCTTTGCCGACATGTACTTCTTTATGGACGAAGTGGCGGAAGCCGTGGATAAAAGTGGCATGCGGGCCTCCTTAGCCCGGGGGCTCATCGGTACCCTGCCCGGCGCGGATAAAGCCCTTAAAGAAAGCGAAGAATTCGTCCGGCGCTGGCACGGCGGGGCAGGAGGGCGCGTTACCTGTATGCTGGGACCCCACGCCCCTTACACCTGCCCTCCTGCTTACCTGGAGGAAGTAGTTGGGCTTGCTGAAAAGCTTCGGGTGGGCATTCACATCCACGTTTCCGAAACTGCTCATGAAGTAGAGGAAATCCGGCGGCAGTACGGCTGCTCGCCGGTAGAGATGCTGGAGAAAGCCGGAGTCTTCCGGGTTCCCGTCTTGGCCGCCCACGGCGTACACCTCTCCCGTGAGGACATGGAGATTTTGGCGCGGTATAAGGCAGCGGTAGTGCACAATCCGGAGAGCAACATGAAGCTGGCCAGCGGTATTGCTCCCGTGACCGAGCTTCTGGCGGCCGGGGTGACGGTGGCCCTAGGAACCGACGGCGCGGCCAGCAACAACAACCTGGACATGTGGGAGGAGATGCGAACGGCGGCTTTACTGGCCAAGGTGAGCTGCAAAGATCCCGAAGCCTTGCCCGCCTACCAGGCGCTGGAGATGGCCACCCTGGGCGGGGCTAAAGCTTTAGGGCTGGCTGATCAGATTGGCACTTTGGAAGTGGGTAAACGGGCCGACATCGTGCTGGTGGACCTGGCGCGGGCGCACCTCCAGCCCCCGCACGACCCCATTTCTCATCTAGTGTATGCTGCCCGGGCTTCCGACGTGGACACGGTCATTGTGGACGGCCGCATTGTGGTGGAAGGGGGGAGGCTCATCACCCTGGATCTGGGGGAGATAATGGCGCGCTGCCGTGAGTCGGCCCGCCGCCTGGTGGGCAAGCCTCCGCGCCGGAGTTTGCTTTAAAAGGGGAAGGGATGCCGGTGGCCCGCGTAATCCTTCTACCGGGGAAGGAAAAGCGTCTGCTGGCCGGACACCTCTGGGTTTATGAGGGAGAGATAAAAGAGGTGGAAGGGGAAGTCGAGCCGGGGGGTATAGTCTCCGTTTGTAGTTCTAAGGGGAAATTTCTGGGCCGGGGCTACTTCAATCCCTATTCCCAGATAACCGTCCGGCTGCTTACCCGGGAGGATGAGGAGATAAACGAAAGCTTTCTGCGCCGGAGATTGGAAGCGGCCCTTGCCTTCCGCCAGCGGGTGGTAAAGGGAGCCAGCGCCTATCGCCTGGTAAACGGAGAGGGGGACCTCCTACCGGGACTGGTAGTGGACCGCTACGGCGATTACCTGGTGGTTCAGATTCTCACTCTGGGTATGGAGAAACTGCGTCCCCTCCTCCTCCCTTTGCTGGTGGAGCTCCTCTCTCCCAGGGGGATTTACGAGCGCAGCGACGTCTCCAGCCGCGAGAAGGAGGGTTTGCCTCTTGCTACCGGCCTTCTTCACGGTGAAGTTCCCCGCCGGGTGACCATTACCGAAGGGGAGTTCTCCTTCCTGGTGGATATCTACGAGGGGCAAAAGACCGGCTTTTTCCTCGACCAGCGGGAGAACCGGCAGATCTTGAGTACCCTTACCGCCGGATGCGGGTACTCGACTGCTTCTGCTACACCGGCGGCTTTGCCGTGGCAGCGGCTAAAGGTAAAGCCGAAGAAGTTCTGGCGGTGGACGTGTCGGAGCAGGCCCTGGAGTTGGCGCGGGAAAATGCTGTCCTGAACGGCGTGGAGGGGAAAATTTCCTGGCGGGAGGCCAACTGTTTTGACGAGCTGCGCCGGTTGGAGAAGGCGGGGGAGAAGTTCGACCTGGTGATTCTCGACCCACCAGCCTTCACCAAAAGCAAAGAGGCGCTGCCTTCTGCCATGCGCGGCTACAAGGAGATAAACCTGCGGGCTTTAAAACTCTTGCGTGCCGGCGGGCTACTCTTCACTTGCTCTTGCTCCTACCACCTCACCGAGCCCCTTTTCTGGGAAGTGGTACTTTCCGCCGCCCGAGATGCCCGCCGCACTTTGCGCCTGGTGGAATTCCGCCGCCAGGCCCGTGACCACGCCATTCTTCCCACCGTTCCCGAGACATACTATCTAAAATGTGGCATCTTTCAGGTGATCTGAGTGCGCTGGCGTGCTCGTACTTTTGGGATAGGACTGGCTCTCCTTACGGTGGTCTTCCTGGCTGGCCTGGCCGCTACAGCCTACTCCCCCATCAGGACGGACGCTGCCCTTTCGGGAACTTCCGTAGGTCTAGTAGTGGACTTGCCGGTAAGGGATCCTTCGGTTTTGGCCGCTTATGCGGGCGTTTTAAAGGAAGAGGGTTTCGCCTACGAGGTGCTGACACGCCAGGAGCTAGCCAAGTGGTCCCCCGAAGCGCTGAGGCAAAGGTGCGGCGCTTTAATCCTTCTGGAGGGCGAAAACCCCGATCTTTCCGTCTCCGAAGTGGAAGTTTTGAGCCGCTACGTGGAAAAGGGGGGGCAGCTCTTGGCTGTTTACGACGCCGGCCTTCAGCAGCCTGCTTTCTGGGAGCTTCTAGGGGTTCGGCTGCAGAACCTTTCTTACGACGGCTACTGGTCCTTCGGCAGTCCGGGGCGGGCCCGGTTCTGGGGCTTTACGCCGGGCAAGTATGATGGGCGAGGGTTCGTGACCGGATATGGCTACGGGCGGCTTAAATATCGCCACCTGCGGGCCACCGCCACCACGGCTTCGGTGCTGGCCTGGGACGGAAGGAATCCGGTGGTAACCGCGCGGCGGTGCGAATCCGGGGGAGCGGTGGTCTATGTGAACGTTCCCCTGGCCTGGCACAAGAAGCGTACCGATGACCTGCCGCTGAGAGCGGTTTTGCAAACCTTCCTTACGAGCTATGCTCACCTGCCCCACCTGGTTAATGCTCCCGAAGGCAAGGGCACACTGGTGGTGAACTTACACGTCTGCAGCAGCGCTTGGGCCTCTTCTTTAGCCCGCCTGGTGGAAGAGGGATTGCTCGATCGGCGCCTTCCTTACTCCGTGCACATAACGGCCGGGCCCGACTGCCGGCAGCCAGGCGACGGCCTGGGCTTCCACGCCGAAAGACCGGACAGGGCAGAGCTCGTTCGGAAGGTGGCTGTCAGAGCTTCTGTCGGCTCACACGGCGGCTGGGCTCACGACTACTTTGCCTACCACCTGGTCAATACCCCTTCTGATAGGGCCAAGGAGTACCTGGAGCGGAACTTCACTTGCTTGCAGTCCATCACCGGAAGACCGGTTCGGGAGTACAGCGCCCCGGGAGGGAACCATCCACCCTGGGTCACCCGCTGGCTGGCGGAGCACGGAGTGGTGGCCTTCTACAGCCCGGGTAACGGCGGCTCCGCTCCCCAGCGCCCTTGGCTCGATGACCAGCCCCTAGAAGGCAAGCTTTGGGAATTCCCTGTTACCCCCTGCGGTCGGTGGGCCTGTCTGGAGGAACTAAGCCGGCATCACGTGCCGGCGGACGAAGTTAAAGGGTGGATAGACGAGCTCACTACCTTCTGCGCCCGGCGCCGGGTAATACGTACCATATACACCCACGCCGCCGCTTACCCCTATGCCCATCAGGTATTGCAGCACCTTCACGACCGGCTCTTGGAACTTTCCCAGGAGGGAAGGCTCCGGGTGGCCACCATGGAAGAAGTGGCGGATTTTCTTAACCGGCGTGCCCTCACCACCTGGCGGTTTACCCGCCAGGGCCGGAACGGTTACAAGGTGGAACTGGCCAATCCGGAGGGGCTTAACGGCCTAACCTTGGCCTTTTACCTCGGCCCCGGTCATTCCTTGCGCAGGCTCCCTCCGGGCTGGCGGGCCGAGTATGAGAACGGTTGGTGCTACCTAACCTGCTGGAAAAAGATCACCAGCGATTCCTTCACTATCCGGGTAGAATAGAGGATAGAAGCAATTTACCAAAAAGTCCGCCGCTGAAGGCCCCGGCTTTTAAGCCTGGGGATGAAAGCGGCCTCAGATCGTGCCCTCAGATTGTGCTACAATGGAAGCATGAAACGCACCAACGTCGTCCGGATCCTTCCGGATAAACAGCAGGAGCGAGTCCTGGAGATCATCGGGGACCGCTCGGCTAGCCTCTACAACGCCGTGACATACAGGTGCAGGCAGGCGTTCTTCAAAGGAGAACCCGTGCCTTCCTATGAGGCCCTGTGCTCCGAGTTCAAGGAGCACCCGGCGTACAAAGCCCTGCCCGCCCACATCGGGCAGGAGGTCATCAAGAAAGCAAGGAAGGCGTGGTACTCCTACTTCGCCTGCCTGAGACTGTACCGTAAGGGCGATATGTCAAGGCCGCCGCGCGTACCCCGCTACTGGAAGGACCGCCGGACGGGAAAGCGTATATTCCGCGTCATCCCTATTAAGGCGCCTACGTCCTACTCCCTGGATGCTCGTTGCCTCTCCCTCACACTGCCGCGGGACCTCCGGAAAAGGCAGGGAGACCGCTTGGTCCTGCGCACGAAGGGTGTCCTGCGTTTCCACGGCCGACCTAAGACCCTGGAACTCAAGTACGACCCTGTAAAGAAGCGCTGGTACGCCCACCAGGTGGTGGAGGTGCCGGAGCCGAAAAGGCCAGCCCGGCCCGAAAAGTATGCCGCCTGCGATCTGGGTGCGAGGGTCCTGGCCGCCCTGGCCGTCGAAGGGCTCGACCGCCAGCTCCTCTTCTCCGCCCGGGAAGTCATCAAGGACTTCCTCTACTGGACCAATCAGATTGCAGAGGAGCAGTCGAGGCTCAACCGGGCGGGAAGGGAAACCTCCAGGAAGTTGAGGAGGCTTTATCAGCTCCGCGCCCGCAGGCTGAGACACGCCTTTGTAGCCCTGGCCGCAGAGATTGCCCGTGTCTTGAAGCGGCACCGGGTGACCACGCTGTTCCTTGAGGACCTGACGGGCATCCGGGAGGACATGGACTTCGGGCCGAAGAACTGGCTGGTGCACAACTTCTGGGCCTTCCGCATGTTAAGGAACCTTATCGAGGCAGTCTCGACTCGGGCTGGGATAAAGGTCGTCCCCGTGGAGCCGCGCGGGACGTCTTCCCGGTGCGCCGTCTGCGGGCATCCTGTCAGGCGGCCCGTCCGGCATAAAGCTGTGTGCGAGGAGTGCGGCCGCGTGTGGCACGCAGACGCCAACGCGGCGTTAAACATACTCCTTCAGGGCTCCTTGAAGGAGCACGGGGCGGAGGCCACGCCCCAGCGGCCGCGAGTACTCCGGTGGAACAGACACCGGTGGGAAAGCCGCCGTAAACCTGCTGCCGGCACGCTTAAAGCGGCGAGCGGCAGCCGGATGGCGGCTTAAAGCCGCCTGAAGGAATCCCCGGGCATAAAGCCCCGGGGAGGGAGTCAACGGCATCTGGAGGAAGGGAAATGAGTGTCAAGGAAAAGTACGCTCACCTGCCACCCTTGCCTAACGACATAGAGGTACGCCTTGGGCGGATACCGGAAATCTTGCGGCGTCATCCTATCCGCCTGGCGTACCTCTTCGGCTCGGCGGCACGTTCGCTGCGCAGAGTACCGACATCGACATAGCCGTTTTGCCCGCCGAAGGCTTCTCCTATGCTGCGCTTTATGCCGATCTATCTGTGGTGCTTAAAAGCGACCGCCTAGATTTGGTGGCTCTCCGGTTGGCACCCACTTACCTCCAGGCCGAGATAATAGGTTCCGGTCGTTGCCTCTACGCAAGCTCAAAAGAGGAGCAATATCACTTCGAGACGGGGAAAAGGGGACAGTGGCGCGACGAGCGGTACCGGTGGTTACATGCCTTGCAGGAGGGAAGGCCGATAGAGCTCCGGGCGGAGTTTGTGTTGGAGGCCCTAGCGGGATTGTATAAGCAGTTAAAAGGAGCCGGTGGTTTCCGCAACGTGCTGGACGCCTCGACCTTAATGAAGTCGCCCGAGCACTTGACCGGGCGCCGGAGATTTTCCGGACTTTCTGTAGAGAAGTAAAGGCATGGCTGGCTAACTATGCAAAAGGGAGCTAAAAAGCCAGAAAGGAACTGAGTTCGCGCTAGGAGCAGAATTTGCTCCGATTTGCCCTTTTTCTTCCCTTGCTTCCCGTTTCCGGTCGATGCTAATTTTAAACCCGAAACAAAAGAATCGACTGGAAGCGCAGGAAAAAGGGGAAGGATGTAGTGGCCAGTCGGCAACAGCTGGAGCGCATTCTCAAGATAGACGAACTCATCCGGGCCGGTAAGTACCCCAATCCCCGGCAGCTGGCGCGGGAATTCGGGGTGCAGGAGCGCACCATCTACCTTGATCGCCAGTTCATGGTGGATCGTCTGGGGGCTCCCATAGCTTACGACCGCCGCCGGGGAGGCTGGTACTACACCGATCCTAACTGGGCTTTGCCCACCGTCTTTGTAACCGAGGGAGAACTCTTGGCCTTTCTCCTCAGCGTCGAGGTAGCCAAGCGCTATTTGGGCACCCCTTTCGAAAAGCCCCTCCTTTCGGCAGTAGGGAAGATAAGGCGCAGTCTCAAGGGCCAGGTGGAAGTGAACTTGGCCGAACTCCAGGCGGTGTCCTTCCTCACTTCTCCTTCTTCCGTGGCGGTCAACGAGAGGCTTCTTTTCGAGCTGCAGCGTGCCATCGTCGAAAACCGCAAAGTAAAAATCAATTACTTTACCGCCAGTCGCGGAAGCTGGCAGGAGCGGGTAGTGGAGCCTTACCACCTTTTCAACCTGCGCGGCGACTGGTACCTGGTGGCCTTCGACCACTTCCGCCAGGCCATGCGGGTCTTTCACACCGGCAGGATAGACCGGTGGCGGGTTCTCCCTGAGACCTTCGTCCGTGATCCTCACTTTTCGCCGCAGGAGTGGATGAAGCAAGCTTTTATCGCCGAAAGGGGAGAGGAGCCGGTGGAAGTGGCCGTGCGCTTCGACGCCTATCAAGCTCGCTACATTCGTGAGCGTTGCTGGCACCCTACCCAGCGCATAGAAGAGCTCCCCGACGGGGGCTTAATTTTATATTTCACCACCGGAGGACTGGAGGAAGTAAAGCGCTGGGTTATGAGCTACGGCAGCCACGCTGAAGTGCTGGCCCCGGAGTCTTTGCGCCAGGCGGTGAAAGAAGAGCTCAAGCGTACCCTTGCTTTGTACGAAGAGAGAAACGACGAAGAAAATTTTTAAACTGAAAGGCTATTTCAGTGCTCTCTGATAGACTCTGGAGATGAGGGGAGGGAGAGAAAAATGCAAATGATCATAGAGTTTATAGGCGATAGAGCGATAGTTTTGCCGCTGGAGCACAACTACCTTCTCCAGGCAGCCATCTACCACCAGATAGAGCAGCCGGCCTTCAGGAACTTCCTGCACGAGCAAGGATTTGCCCTGGGGCACA
The DNA here is from genome assembly GCF_003368535.1 of Ammonifex thiophilus. Classification (GTDB taxonomy): domain Bacteria; phylum Bacillota; class Desulfotomaculia; order Desulfotomaculales; family Ammonificaceae; genus Ammonifex; species Ammonifex thiophilus. Next base: position 54,267 of record NZ_QSLN01000004.1, on the reverse strand, counting down.
GGCGCTTTAAACTTTTCGTCTTTTCCCGCCTTATGGGGAAATTTCGCATGGACGAAGAGAAGCGGGAGATAGTTTTTACCCCTCCCTGCCGGCTGGTAATCTGCTCTCCCCTCTCTTTGTTTTTAGAAAACCTGGTCCGAAGCCTTATGCGTCAAGGCAGATTTTATCTGGGTAAAAACCGGCTGGCGGTGGGCTCCATTAAAACCCGGGATACGGTGGTGCGGCAGAGTTCCATCACTGTGCGTATGCTATCGCCTTTAACCGTTTATAGCACCTTTAACGGCAACGGCAAGCCTTTCACCTACTACTACTCGCCTTTTGAACCCCGTTTCCCCGAGCTCATCAAAGAGAACATGGCCAAAAAGTATCAGCTTATTTTCGGGCGGCCAGCGGACCCGACCGGCTTCAGCTTCACTCCGGTGGAGGTGCGGGAGCGAGACTTCAAGGTGGTCCGCTACAAAGGCACAATCATCAAGGGGTGGATGGGTAAGTACCGGCTCACCGGCGATCCGCAGTTGCTGGAGGTGGCGCTTAGCGCGGGCCTGGGGGCCAAAAACTCGCAGGGATTCGGGTGCTGTGAATTGGTAGAGGAGGAAGATTGAGGAGGGAAGAGAATTGCTGGAAGCCATAGAGCTGCTGGGAAAGACGGTAGGCGGCGGGGACTTAATCGCAGGAATAATCGAGGATTTAAAAAACATTCCGAAAGATCCGGAAGAAGGATTTTACCTAGTCAAGCTCGACTTTCGGGAAGAAGAGCCAGGGAAGTTGCGGCTTCGCCTCGATTTCGAGGAAATACCGAAAAACAAAGAACAGCGGTACGAATTTCTTACCCGCTGGCGGCACGTGGGCAACGCTTCCGGCAACAACCCCCAGAAGTTTCTCACCACCAACACTCTGCACTACCTAACCGGACAGGTTATCCCTAATCTACTTCAGGAGCTCAGCAGCATAGGGGAGGAAGATTCGGAGCTGGCCCGGAAACTCAAGATAATCTACAATAAGGCCTTTTCCCGCCTCGAGGGTGGGGAGGCAGTGCTTGACCTTGGGCGTCTGGGCATAGCGGTGGAGGAAAAGGCAGCAAAAGAGGAGAGCAAGCAGGGGAAAAAGAAGGCCAAGGAGCGGGCCAAGCAGGTGGAGGAGGGCCTGGTCAAGCTGGTGGGACAAGAGCTGGGAATCAAAAAGAAGCAGGTGGGCCTTTGGACTTTGCTTTTTAACGGCGAACCACTGGTACAGGCCGAGCCTTACGACCAGGTGATCTTGCGCTACCGCCTGGCCGGCTTTGAGGGAGAAGACTTGGTGCCGGGTACCTGCCTGGTCTGCGGGAAGGAAAAAGAAAAAGTAAGCGCTGTGGCCTTCAAGCGCTTGAAGTTTTTCAAGCCCTACATCACCGATAAAGTGGGCTTCGCTTCCGGGGTCAGCGAATTGGGCTTTATCCGCAACTTCCTCATCTGCGAGGAATGCTTCCGCTCTTTTCTGGTAGTGGAGAACTACCTGCCCCAGAACCTGAATTTGCGGGTGGGTACCCTTAACTTCCTTCTTCTTCCCACCTTTATCCTTTTCTCCGATTCTCCCACCTGGCGGGAGGAGCTTCCCCGGTTTATGAATAAGCTTACCCGCAAAACCCAGGCCTTTACCAATCTTCCAATACAGGGGCTTGAAGGCGAGAGGGAGTTTGAAGAAGAGCTTGAGCGCTTACTGGAAGATCTCTTCGAGGAGGAAGGAGTAGAAGACCAGGCGCTACTTAACTTCCTCTTTTACCAGAAAACGCAAAGCGAGTTCCGCATTTTGGGCCTGATAAAAGATGTGGCTCCCAGTCGGCTTTCCCGGCTCTTCCGCCGCTCAAACCTGCTGGCCCAGGAAGGCAGGCGCCTTCTGGGAGGGAAGCCAAAGGACTGGTGGATCGACCTTACCCGCCTTTACTACCTTCTGCCTTTGCGGGAGCGGGACAGGGCCGAGCACAAGAAACTCCTTTACCTCTACCAGGGTTTGCTGCGCGGCGAACCCATCGACTACTCCTTCCTTGTGAAGGAGTTTCTGGAGCTGGCCCACCTTTACCTCACCGGCCGCTTTGAAGGCACCAACCAGCGCAAGCCTAACTCCGGACAGGAAGAGCGGGCTCTGGCCACCAAACTTTTGCACGCCGGCTTCTTGCTAAAGCTTCTGCGCGAAGAAGGAATTCTTAAGGGGGTGAAAGATTTGCCGGGCTTCGAACCGAGCCAGGATCTTATGGTCAATCAGGAAATGCGCGAATACCTGAAGTCCATGAACTACTCCGAGCCGCAGGCGGCCCTTTTCCTCCTGGGCTACCTGCTAAACGAGGTGGGAAAGGGCCAGTACTCTTCCGGACATCAGAGCAAACCGGTGCTGGACAAGATCAACTACCAAGGCATGAACTGGAGCCGAGTACTCAGTTTGGCCAATCAACTCTTTGAAAAGTTAAGGCAGTACGACCGCCTCCGGGGGCAAAACGAGGTCCTTTACGCTGAAATGAAAAGGCTTCTCGACCGCTACCGCGACAGCAAATGGCCTTTGGGCCCGGAAGAAAACGTCTTCTACATTCTCTCCGGCTACGCTTACGGCACCAGGACAACGGTTCTGAAGAAAGAAAAGGAGGTTGAGTAATAATATGGCCGAGATTAAGCTCATCGAGAAAAACGGGGAAATTCTTTACCTTTACGATGCCAAGATGTGCAATCCCAACGGTGATCCCGACGACGAAAACCGCCCGCGCATGGATCTCGACCGGGAACGCAACTTGGTCTCCGACGTGAGGCTCAAGCGCTACATCCGCGACTTCCTCTACGATTACTTCCAAAAAAACGGCGGCGACCAGACCATTTACGTAACCAAGGCAGAAGGGGTGGTTAATGCTACCGAAAGACTCAAACGCCTTCTGGGCCTGGGGGAAAAAGAGCAGCCGACAAGGGAACATTTGCCCACCTTGTTGCAAAAACTCGTTGATGTTCGCCTTTTCGGAGCTACCATGCCGGTGAAGGGCGATCGGCGGGGCGAAGGAGAGGCCATTAACCTCACCGGTCCGGTGCAGTTCAACTGGGGCTATTCCCTCAACCGCGTGCAGTTGGTAGAGTCCAACACCCTCTCTTCCCAGTTTGCTTCCGAGGCCGACGCCCGCCAGGGCACTTTCGGCAAGGACTACCGGCTCTACTACTCCTTCATCGCCTTCCACGGTATTATCAGCGCCCGTAGGGCGGCGGTTATGTATGAACTGGCGAATGGAAACCCGGCCGGAGCCACCAGCGAGCGCGATCTAGAGCTTCTCGATCAGGCCATGCTCAAGGCCATACCCCTCCTGGCCACCCGCTCCAAGATCGGCCAGTACCCCCGCCTTTACCTGCGCTTCGAGTTCACCGATGCCGACACCTTCATGGGGGACATGCGAGAAGACCTGCGCCTGGAGCCCGATACCGACCTACGTTCCATTCAAGACGTCAAGCTGGAAATCGGGGGACTAGAAGACCGGATTCTAGAGGTCAAGAATCGTATCAACCGGGTCTTCTGGTGGCAGGATCGGGAGCTCACTACTCAGGTCAACGGCTCTCCCAAGAACTGCGGGGAGTGGCTGGCAGAACTTCTGGGTTCGGAGCGGGTCATACCTCTAAGAAGGGAGTAAAAAGCCGTGGTCAACGTGGCCGTCTTTGATCTGGTCGGCCCCTTCGCCCACTTTCGCAAATACTACACCAACTCTTCTTCGCTTTCTTACGCCTTCCCACCCCGGACGGCACTTATGGGAACGGTGGCGGCTGTCTTGGGCTGGGAGCGCGACAGCTATTACGAGAAGCTGGGGCTTAATGAAGCCCGCTTCGCGGTGGTAATCAAAGTCCCGGTCCGGCGCCTCATCCAGACCGTGAACTACATCCGCACCAAAGAAGAAGACCTCAACCGGTTAAGAAAGCTGGAGGCCATGAAGGGTACCCAGGTGCCTCTGGAGCTCCTTTTGCCCGGCAGCACGGCCTCCTCCCTTTGCTTCCGGGTGTACTTTGCTCATCGCGACGAAAACGTGACCCGGGAGCTCAAGGAGAGACTGGCCGCTGGCCGATCCCATTACCCCCTTTACCTGGGGCTGGCCGAATTCATTGCTCAGGCCCGGTTAGTCTACTACGGACCGCCGGACGAAATAATCCCTGCCGGTCAAGAAGTAGAACTCCATTCGGTGCTGGCGGCCGACTACCTCCAGCGGCCCGTGCTTAAAGGAGAAGTGGCCCTTAACCGGGAGCGGGCACCCCAGTCCTTTGGGGCAGGGCGGAAGCTCATGCCGCCTATGAGTTACATCTACGAAATGCAAGCCCGCCCCTGGCGGGCGGAGCTTCTGGTCCCCGCCTACTCTTTCTTTCTTCCTTCCGGAAAGGAAACGGTGGCCTTTATGGAGGGAAAGTTATGGCCTTCTACGCCCACTGTGACCGCGAGGGAGAGCGCATAAAGCGCCTTTATCGCCTAAGCGCCCACCTGGCCCTGGTGGCGGCCGCAAGCTACACCTCTTTGGCCCGGCTTCCCCGCTACCAAAAGCTCCTGCCTCTGGCCGCCACCGTGGGTCTAGCCCACGATTTCGGCAAGTACACCTCTTACTTTCAAAACTACCTTTTAAAAGGCGAAGTCAATCCTTACAAAGAGCACGCTTTTATATCCGGCCTCTGGGCTACCTACCTTGCCGCCCGGCAGGGGGCGGAGCCTCTGGAACAACTGGCGGCCTTCATGGCCGTGCTCTGGCACCACCGGGACCTGGACAATCTCGACCGCTACCTGGCGTCGCGCCGCGAAATGGAAGACATATCCCGTCTTGATCCCGACAAGTACCGGCGCCTGGAGGTAGTGGAGAAGCAAGTGGAAGATCTCCGGCGAAACGTAGAGAAGGTGGGGACCTCTCTTATTTCTGCTGCCCGGCACCTCGCCCGTCTTCTTGCGCGGCTCGGCTTTGCTCCCCCTCCTTTTCTGACGCAGGACTGGCGCCGGTGCTTAGAAGAGTTTCTTGGCTCCTGGCGGGAGGTCTATCTTTCCCTCTACCGGCACTGGCGCAAGTTTGAAAGGCAGGAACCTTCCCTTTCTCCTTATTTCAGCGTGGTTCTCCTCTTCTCCGCTCTCATCGATGCCGATAAGAGGCACAGTGCCCGCGTGCGCGAAGTTAAGAGGCCGGAACTCCCCTCCGACCTGATTTGCCTTTACAAAGAAAGGAAGTTTTCCGGAGCCGGAACTCAAGGTATTAACGCCCTGCGGGAGGAGATTTTTCGCCACGCCGCCGAAAGAATAGCCCGCGCTCCCTTTTCCCAGCGCTTTTTCACCCTTACCGCTCCTACTGGCAGCGGCAAGACCCTCACCGTACTCAACACCGCTCTCATCTTGCGCCAGCGCCTAAAGGAAGCTTACGGCTTTTCTCCCCGGATTATATACGCCCTTCCCTTCACCAGCATCATCGACCAGACCTACCAGGTCCTCTACGAACTCATGGAGGAGACCCTGCCCGGTTTTGTTTCCGCTCCTTCGGTTTACCTGCTCAAGCATCATCACCTGGCGGAAATATCCTATAAGGATCCGGAGGACGAAGATCCCCGCCGCTTCGACGAAGCCATGCTCCTCATCGAGAGCTGGCAAAGCGAAGTGGTGGTCACCACCTTCGTACAACTCCTTCACACCCTCATCGGCTACCGCAATCGGATGCTCAAAAAGTTCTGCCACCTGGGCCGGGCCATTATCATCATGGACGAAGTACAGAATATACCCGTGGAATACTGGCCCCTGGTCACCGAAGTCTTGAAGCGGGCGGCGGAGGAGCTTGATCTGCGCCTCATCCTCATGACGGCTACACGCCCGGAGTGGTTCGAGCCGGGAGAAGCCCTGGAGCTGGCGGGAGAGCTGGAGGATATCGAGCGCTACTTCAAGATGCTTGACCGCGTCCGCCTGCTGGTCGAACCCGGACAGTACCGCGTGGCAGAAGCGGCCGAGCTTTTCGCCCGGCGCTATGATCCCAGCCAATCGCACCTGGTGGTGCTGAACACCATCCGGAGCTCCGTAGACTTCTACCACTACCTGAAAGATCTCTTGCCGGAGGGAACCCCTCTTTACTACCTTTCCACCAACATCGTGCCGGCCGAGCGAGAGAAGCGGATAGAAGCCCTGCGCACGGCCTTGCACCGGGGAGAGAAGCCGGTTCTCGTTTCTACCCAGGTGGTGGAAGCGGGAGTGGACCTAGACTTCGACGTAGCCTGGCGGGACATAGGGCCTGTAGATGCGGTAGTTCAGGTGGCGGGGCGCTGCAACCGCAACTTCAAGAGAGATAAAGGGGATGTTTACCTACTCAACTTGGTAGACGAACAAGGCCACTCTCTGGCCGTCCGCGTCTACGGGGCCATTCACATAAAGGGCGCCCGGGAGTTTTTCTCCGGCCGTCCGGAGTTCCCAGAAGCGGAATTCCACTCGCTGGTGGAGAACTTTTTCTCCTTTGTCAGGGCCCGAAAAGATCCGAGCGCAAGTGACACAATTTTGAAAGCCATGAAGGAATTGCGGTTCAAGGGGGACGGGGAAGAGAAAGGCGTGGCAGGCTTTCAGCTCATAAAAGATCTGCCCAACCACATTGAGGTCTTCGTGGCCCTTGACCCCAAAGCCGAGGAAGTATGGGAAGCCTACCAGCAGGAAGTGGTAAACGCGCCCGACCGCCGTTCGCGCTGGGAAGCCTTTTACCGGATCAAGCGTGACTTCAGCCGCTACATCATCTCTGTTCCTGTTAGATCCCTGGCTGGCAAAGTAGACACTTCCAAAGCTCTGCCCTATATACCCCCCTACCTGGTGGAAGAGCTTTACGATCCAGAAACGGGCTTCAAGCGGGTAGACGAAGGGGCGGTGATAATATGATCTCTTCCTCTCCGAAGGTCATTGGGAGCTACGTCCAGGCCTTCCTCATCTGTCCCCGGCAGGTCTGGCTCATGTCCCGCCAGATCTGCCCGGACGAAGACCACGAGCTTTTGCAGATCGGGCGGCTCATTCAAAGCCAGAGCTACGCCCGCGAACGCAAAGAGGTGCACATTGAGCACCTGGCCCTGGATCTCGTCCGCCGCGCGGGCAAAAACTTCGTGGTGGCCGAGGTCAAAAAGAGCTCCCGCGCCGCCGAAGCAGCCCGGATGCAACTGGCCTTTTACCTTTACGAACTCAAGCAGATGGGCCTAGAGGCCGAAGGGGAGCTCCTTTTTCCGGAAGAGAGGAGAAAGGAGTATCTAGTGCTGACGCCGGAGCTGGAAGCAAAAGTAGCCAAGATGAAGGAAAATATAGTCCAGATCATAGCTCGCCCGATTCCTCCTGCCCCGGCGCGCACTCGCTTCTGCGGTAAGTGCGCCTACGCCGAATTTTGCTGGGCATGAAAATGTCGTCGACCTCCGGTAGTGCAAAAACCCCTGGAGGTCGACGACACTACTTAAATCTTTTAAATATTGACCTGAAAGCCTACAGTGTGGTAGCATTAGGCTGACCGATAATCCGGCAAGCTCCCGGCGAATGGTCATTCGCGAGTTCGATAACCTAGCTTTCAAAGCCGGAGTTCGTGCATACAAAACGGGTTTGTAGCCTACCTATGAGGGATTGAAACGCTATGATGTAGTACTTATTACGCAGGATGTTAGAAGTTTGTAGCCTACCTATGAGGGATTGAAACATAGGCAGATTAGAAATTGTGCTGAGTATGTAGTAAGTTTGTAGCCTACCTATGAGGGATTGAAACAAACGATTTATATGCCGGGTTTGCGGGTGTACAAAGGGTTTGTAGCCTACCTATGAGGGATTGAAACTGCTCTCTTAGTTATAGACGAGGCAGGGATATGGTTTAGTTTGTAGCCTACCTATGAGGGATTGAAACTACTGGCAGGGGGGGGCTTTCCGGGGTACGCCTACCGTGTTTGTAGCCTACCTATGAGGGATTGAAACGGTGTAGCACTGTCCCACCAAAACCACCTTTCTCCCGTTTGTAGCCTACCTATGAGGGATTGAAACCTGGGTAGCGGTGGATCTGGGGACTGGTGAGATCCTGTTTGTAGCCTACCTATGAGGGATTGAAACGATACTTGCGGAGGTAGCCCCAGACGCTTTTCTTTAGTTTGTAGCCTACCTATGAGGGATTGAAACCCCGCCACCAGAAGCCAGTCCTCTAGCTCCAAAAACGTTTGTAGCCTACCTATGAGGGATTGAAACGTGTCCCACGTCACTATCCTCACGGTACTAACCCCCTGTTTGTAGCCTACCTATGAGGGATTGAAACCAAATTTTACACATACAAAAAAACACTGGGAACGGCGGTTTGTAGCCTACCTATGAGGGATTGAAACTGGCCATGGGCCTTGCGAAAGGGTGGCGTTCGGGTGTTTGTAGCCTACCTATGAGGGATTGAAACCCAGCGCCCGCCGAAGAGCATGATAACTCTTGCCAGGTTTGTAGCCTACCTATGAGGGATTGAAACCCAACAACCCCATGTTCGTGGCCGATATTGATGCCAGGTTTGTAGCCTACCTATGAGGGATTGAAACCTTAGGGCTTCCGCTCTCCCCAGTACCCCCAGGACAGGTTTGTAGCCTACCTATGAGGGATTGAAACAGTAGGCAGGCAATGGCACGCAGGGGGGCTTTGACTGTTTGTAGCCTACCTATGAGGGATTGAAACGCTTTTCAAAGAATCCCAGCACGTGCTTGTGGTACTTGTTTGTAGCCTACCTATGAGGGATTGAAACAGTTTAAAGAGGGCATTTTTGAGACGGAAGACGCGGGTTTGTAGCCTACCTATGAGGGATTGAAACCTGTTTAAGAAAAACACATATATGCGGCTCGCTTCGGTTTGTAGCCTACCTATGAGGGATTGAAACATGCCTACCAGCGGCTGTCTGTCGATGGCTTTTGTGGCTTTGTAGCCTACCTATGAGGGATTGAAACATGAGTTCCCGCAAAGACATCGGATCCACCTTCACTGTGTTTGTAGCCTACCTATGAGGGATTGAAACACATTTGTCTTGCCCAGGTTACCAAGTTCCAGCCGAGTTTGTAGCCTACCTATGAGGGATTGAAACTTCTCCGAGAGCGCCCGCACCAGCGTCCTGAGGTGCGTTTGTAGCCTACCTATGAGGGATTGAAACACATATGCTGGATAAACAATAAGACGACTACCATTAGTTTGTAGCCTACCTATGAGGGATTGAAACAGGGTAGTGGATGATCATGTATTTGTTGTTCCCGTCGGTTTGTAGCCTACCTATGAGGGATTGAAACAGGCGTGCTTCTAGGGCCTTCCCGGCGGGCCCGCAGTTTGTAGCCTACCTATGAGGGATTGAAACCGGATGAACTGGACGGCGGCCGGGTGCCTGCTAACGAGTTTGTAGCCTACCTATGAGGGATTGAAACAGGAAAGGTGCAGGATAGCTAATGAAGCGAATGCGAGTTTGTAGCCTACCTATGAGGGATTGAAACTCTATCTGCACGGTCACATTCCCCCTAGATGATATTGTTTGTAGCCTACCTATGAGGGATTGAAACATGACGGGAACCACCTGGTCGGCGAAGGCCCGTGTGAGGTTTGTAGCCTACCTATGAGGGATTGAAACGCTAGGCTAGCTCGGCTGCTTTGCCTGTGTATAAGTTTGTAGCCTACCTATGAGGGATTGAAACTTTTTTACTGTGGGTATACGGTTTCCAAGGGGTTTCAGTTTGTAGCCTACCTATGAGGGATTGAAACCTGAAGCTGGCGCTTCCCCTCGGCCACTGTATGAGTTGTTTGTAGCCTACCTATGAGGGATTGAAACCTAAAGCTTTCCGGAGAGCATGATAGCTCTTTCCCGAGTTTGTAGCCTACCTATGAGGGATTGAAACGGGGCAAGAAGGAGCGTGATCCTAACTTCTTCGAGGTGTTTGTAGCCTACCTATGAGGGATTGAAACCGGAAGGCTCCTGATGTCGTGAATTATGAGGTAGCTGGTTTGTAGCCTACCTATGAGGGATTGAAACAACCACACCTCTGGCCTTTCCCCATATTGGGCAATGGTTTGTAGCCTACCTATGAGGGATTGAAACAGGGAGGGGGGTAGTTTGGAGAGGGCTATTCGTGCGGAGTTTGTAGCCTACCTATGAGGGATTGAAACGGTGTTTCGTAGAAGTGCGCGCCTGCCCCTCCCAGAAGTTTGTAGCCTACCTATGAGGGATTGAAACGGTGTTTCGTAGAAGTGCGCGCCTGCCCCTCCCAGAAGTTTGTAGCCTACCTATGAGGGATTGAAACACTTCTTACGCACGTACCCCGACATGCTCCTCGTCCCGTTTGTAGCCTACCTATGAGGGATTGAAACGCCGAGGTGGCCGGGGTGCTGAGGGCGTGCGGCCAGGTTTGTAGCCTACCTATGAATAGTGTTGACTTTCTTTTGGAGGGGTTCTTGTGTCGTACGCGATGGTCTGTTTGGTCAGCGAGGAAAGGATGCAGAACATTATTCCTGTGTTCCAGCATGGTTTAAATATTAGCAAGGTCTACCTGATATGTTCTCGCGATGCCGGACAAGAAAATTCGCCCTTGCGGAGAGCTCTGGATGATCTCCAAGCTACCTTAGAATCAGAAGCCGGCGTCAAGGTTAGAGTGTGGGATCAGTTCGTCGATGCTTACGACCCGGAAAGTGCTCGTCGAGTTGTATACGAGGCGATAAAGGACGCGCAGAAGAGAACTTCTGCTCAAGTGCTAGTTAATTTCACCGGAGGTACTAAGTGCATGTCTGTCGGAGCCTTCTTAGCCGCCCAAGATGCCGGCCTCCCCTGTCTTTACGTGGATACTGCCAACCTCCGCCTTATCCGATATGATCCCGTATCTTTATCTCAGGAATCTCTTCCTTTTGATTTGGCGGGCCGTCTCACCGTTCCCATCTACTTCAAGTCTTACGGCAAGCCAGTGTATCCTTCGTCTCGCCAGTTATTTCCTGATGCTGCTTTTGATTTTGCATGGGATCTTTATACCCTCTGGCCTCAGCGGTTTTCCGTTATGATCTCTTTTCTGGAAAAGTTTGCCAAAGTCATTAGCAACAAGTAAACTATGGTTGAGGCCGAAGGACTTGATGAGCAGCTGGTTAGTTTGCTTCTCAAATACGGGGCCATAAAACGAAGCGGAAACTATTGGGAAGTAGTCCCTGACTGGAAGCCGGTGCTCGGGGGGGAGTGGCTTGAGGTCATGGTTTTTCTACTCCTGAAGGAAAGCGGTTACTTTGACGATATCGCCACTGGTATTTGTGTGGCCGGTCTGGAGAACGAACTCGACGTGGTGATGGTGCGGCACGGGCAACTGGCGGTCATTGAGTGTAAGATCGGAAGCCTAAAAGGGGCTCTTCCCAAAGTCAGGGCCGTGGCCACTGCGTTGGGCAGGTTCGCTCGGAGTTTCATAGTGACCAGCCAGCTTTCCGAGAAGATTCCTCCTGTTTACAAGGCGAGAGCCATTCATTATGGTGTGCGCGACATTGTTACCGCTGAAGACTTGCCTCGGGTAGCCGAAAAAGTCATCGCTGGCATGAGAGGTGGGAGATAAGTTGCCGCCCAGAATTCTGGTCCTTTCGGTCGGAGGGTCTTGTGCCCCCGTAGTTAATGCCTGTCGGGAGTACAAACCGGATTTCATTTACTTCTTTTGCTCCGGGGGTCCCAAAGGCAGTACGGTTGCGGTAGATGGAGAAGGAGATCCTTGCGGCGATTCCCGAACCATCAAGTGCCCGAAGTGCAAAACAGAAATACCTCTTGGCAACAACCCCAAAGGGGAATCTATCGTGCGGCAGTTACAGTTGCCGCCCGGATCGTACGAAAAAGTAGAAGTTGACGATCCGGATGACCTTGCCTCTTGCTACCGCAAGCTGGTTGATCTGGAAAACCGGATAAGAGAACGTTTTGGTCCGGACGCAGAAGTAATTGCCAACTACACCGGTGGCACCAAGACTATGTCGGTAGCCCTAGCCTTGCTGGCAGCGTTGCGGGAGGGCTGGGACCTGTCCGTTAACATAGGGCCTCGGTTTGATCTGATCAAGGTGCGGGGCGGCGATCACGCCGTGTTTGCCGATAAGCAGGTGGTAGCTGCTGAGCTCTACCGCTCGCAGGCAGCCGAGTTTTTGCGCTCTTATGCCTACGATACGGCCGACAAAGTTCTGTCCCAGCTAACGACCAGATACCGGCTCTCTTCGGATTTAAGAGACCGCTTCCTCCGGATTCGCCTGTTGTGCCAAGCATTTTATGCCTGGGATGTTTTCGACCACCGGAAGGCGCTCGAGCTCTTGCGCCTTGTAGGTGGGGAGAAGGTTGCTCCTTATATTGAAGTAGCTCTGGGGCTGGCCGGAGAAAAGAAAAAGGTTACGGGCTATGAGCCGGTAATGGATCTTTTGCTTAATGCCGAGCGGCGGACAGAGCAAGGCCGGTACGATGATGCGGTGGCCCGACTTTACCGGGCCTTAGAGATGACCGCTCAGGTGCGCCTGCGGCAGGCGTGGAACTTGGATACCGGAAACCTCGCTCTAGATCAGCTACCTCCGGAGTTACGGGATAAGCACCTTCCCTGGCAGGACGAAAAGGGGCGCATAAGGCTGGGGTTGGTGAAAAGCTTTGAGCTTTTGGCCGAGCTCAATGATCCCGTCGGGCAGCTCTGGCGCCAGCAGGAGTCTAAGATGCGCAATGCTTTGGAGGCCAGAAATTCTTCTATTCTGGCTCACGGAACCGTTCCGCTAAGTGAGGCGAGCTACAGGCAGTATGGTTCGGTTATCGGAGGTTTCATCGAAGAAGTTTTTCAACTAACGGGCGTGAGATTGCCTCGCCGTCAGCTCCCACGCGAGGAACTGCTGGATATGTAAGGGGGTAATCCTTTTGCTGGAGTGGCAGGATATCTTTACCAGACGCAAGTATTATTTCACCGAAGAGGGCTTAAAGCGGGTTCGGAAGCACGTGGCCGATTTGCTGGCCCAGAGGATTAAAGCTGGCTCCAGCTTGGAAGATATGGCTGACAAAGCAGCTCGCTCCTGGGCTAAAGAGTACTATGAGTTGGTTTTCCCCTTGCGTTTGGATGCGCCGGAGGTAGAGAAGATAGACGGAAGCATTAACTTCCGGAGCAGGAAACAAGACCCCGGTTTTCCTCCCATACTCCCGGCTCTCGGAAGCGGAATTACGGAAACCCTTTTGGCCGACGCAGTGGTAATCCGGACGGCTCTCTTAAACCTTCTTCTGCGGCAGCGGAAGGTCGAGAAAGAACTCCTCAACGCGGTTCGGCTGGCTTCGCTCGTTTCCCCCCTGGCTGAAGAACTGGAGGAGCATCTTCTCTCTTGGCCGAAAGGGATGGAGCTTCTCCTCTCTGCTTTCCAGGGAAAAGCCCCGTTCCCCCGGGATGTCGACGGCGATCTGGTTCGGGCTGTGAGTGAGGCGGTTTTTTTTCTTCCGAGGCCCAGAGCCTGCCGGATGAGTTAGGTGTAACTCTGGTTATAGGTGCGGTCCAGCGGGTTAAACAGTATGTTTTTGCCAGCCCGGGGCTCAACGAAATAAGGGGAGCTTCTGCTTTGCTTGACGAGATTACCGAAAGTCTGGAAAGGGATGTGGAGAGCGAGCTGGGTGTTGAGGTGCTTTTGCGTGCAGCGGGATCACGCTTAGAATTCTTGGTTCCCGACGAAGAAGAAGGCAAATACTGGCAGAAAAAAATCAAGCAAAGGTTCTTTGAGAGAACAGGAAGTAGCCTGGTGGCTACTGCCGCCAGCCCGGTGAAAGTCAAAGGGCTCCTTACCGAGTTCCAGGAAGTGCTGCGTAGGGCGAACCGGGAATTAGAAAAAGAAAGAAATCTGGTTTTTCCGGTAGCGGGCGAAGCCCTTCCTTTTGAGGAGCGCTGTTCTATATGCAAAAAGCGGGTGGCCGAGGGATGGTATCAGACACCAGAGAAGCAACTCGAGCCTGCTTGCCGTGTGTGTTACACCAAGCGGGAAAAAGGTAGAGAGTTAAGGTGTCGCATGGTGAAAAAGCTTGGGGAGGAAGTAGTGGACAGGGAGGCTTTTGTCCGCCTGGAACCGCCCGACTCTTTAAACGAACTTCCTCCCGAAAATCTTGCCCACAAGTGGGTAGCGGTGGTTTACGGGGACGGCAATAACTTTGGCGGGGTACTCCAGCAGAAGATCGATAAGCTAGCCTCTGCGTTACAGTGGACGCAGCGCATAAAGCGGGTCACCTGGAAGGCCGCAGCTCAAGCCTTGAGGGAGGCCATGAATAGTGAAGAGGCTTCTCGAGAGCTAAAACGTCTTCCCTTCCAGATGCTGCTTCTGGGAGGAGAAGATATCAGCCTTTTTGCCTGGGGACCGGTCGGGCTTCACTTTGCCCGTTATTTCGTGGAGCTTACCGATCGGGAGTTTGCTCCGGCTCAAGATGTCAAGGGACGCATCTCCTTTTCTCTGGGCGTATTGGTAACCGATGAGAAAGCCCCTGTATTTCGTACTCTTAACTTTACCGAAGAAGAGCTCCTCAAGTGGGCCAAGCGCGCGGCGCGCGAGCGAGGATACGAGAGAGGCGGGACAATTGCTTTCTTCCTGGCTCCTTCCGCCGATCAAATTCCCGGTGATCTGGATGATTTCCTGCGTAGAGCCTTTTTGAAGCCGGGGAAGGTTATGAACCTCTGCCTTACCTTGCGTCCTCTGAGCGCAGAGGAACTGGGCTTCTTGATAGACAAGGCAAGGGAGCTCCGTTCTTACTCCGGTTCCCTCTTGCGCCTAGCAACGGCTTTCGTTAAGGGAAGCCCGAAAGTAGCCACGCTTTTGTATCTTTACCAGAAAGAGCGCAAGAGGGAAAAGGGACTTTTTGATGAGCTCGAAAAAAGAGAGAAAGTCCCGCCGACGCTTCGCGAGTTGATGTTCCCTACCTTCTTTAGCCCTGAACGAAAGGTTTTCGGTGTTGATGAGCAAAAGGAGGGTTTCTACCATTTTTCTGTGCTTGTTGATCTGGCGGAGTTGCTTAAGATCCTCGGTTAAAGGGGAGAGGTGCAATTGGGAAAGCTTTGGCTTTTGAAGCTAGAAGTGAGGTTTGAGGGCATGCTTCACATAGGCGGCACCGGTTCCCCACAGCTTCTGGTAGACCGAACGGTGGTGCTAGATAAGGAAGGTCGGCCTTATCTTCCCGCTTCTACCGTGCGGGGGAGACTGCGGGCTTGCCTGGAAAGGCTCCTTAAAACTTTAAATCAGCCGGTTTGTTCTCCTCCTTATCCGGAGCTCATGTGCCCCCAGGGTTACCCGGAGGAGAATTACTGCCCGGCTTGCCGGCTCTTCGGCAGTCCCTGGCGCCAAGGAGCTTTGTATTTCAGGGATTTTGTGCTGGATCCAAAGCCCGGTGAGGCCGAGATTGCAGAACTTCGTTTGCTTAGGATGGGTATAGGGATCGATCGCCGCCGGAACACGGTGGAGGAGGAGAGGCTCTTTTTCACGGAAGTAGTTTCTTCTTCTGCTGGGGGAAAGGAACTGCGTTTTGTCGGGGAGGTCGAGCTCAGGGAGGGTGCTCCGGAACTCCTTGGCTGGCTCCTGGCTTCTTTGCGCCTTGTTACCTACATGGGCGGGCAGAAGAGCCGGGGTCTGGGGAGGGCGAGGATCGAGGTCAGCGAGATAAAGAGTTGGGATCCCGAAAGGGGCTGGGTTGCCGTGTCGGATGTGAAGCGGTTTGCTGAGGAGGTGATCGAGCGTGCGCTGTCGGGCGCAGCTTCGGTTTGAAGGTTCCTGGCTTGTTAGCAGGGGGGTGGCGGTACAAAACGTAGTGCGGGGGCGCGATTACGTGCCCGGCAGTGCCTGGCGCGGCGCCCTGGCCGAGATGCTTCTCAGCGCCGGAAGGGGCAAAGCCGAACTGGCGGCGATTTTCAGCTCCGGCGCGAGATTTGGCTTTCTTTATCCCGTACCGGCGGAGGAGGGGTGGGAGGGCTTCCCTCTCCCCTTGACCGCCCGCAAATGTAAAGTCCAAGGGGGACTAGGTGACGGGAAGCACGGAGCCAGCGACTGGCTGCTTCCCAACTTGCGCCGCCGCCTGGGCCTTAGGAGTGAAGCGCCCTTTGAATGTTCTGTATGCCGCGAGCGCTTGGAGCGCTACCGGGGGCTGGCCGCCCGCTCGCTTCGCGGGGAAGGGTACCGGGAGATGAAGATCGAGCGCCGTTGGCTTATGCGGGTGGGGCTGGACCGTCGTACGGAAACGGCAGCGGAAGGCATTCTTTACGCTCTAGATGCGGCCACGTGGCCCTACTTCTCTGGATGGTGGCAAGGAACAGAGGAGGAGTTTTTTAAGCTCAGAGAAGCTCTTGCCGCCTGCCGTCCGCTTGTCGATGGGGGTTGGCCGGTATACCTGGGCACGGCAAAGGCCAGGGGGTTAGGGAAGGCTCTGTTAAGGCTGGATGAAGTAGAGGATCCTTATTTGGCTCCTTTGGAAGCGAGGCTGAATGACTTTCAGCAGCAACTCGGACTCGGCAATGATCGTTCCTATCTTTACTTCTCCCTCACCCTTCGTTCCCCCCTTCTGCTTCCGGGAGAAGGAGGAAAACCTTGGGGATGGGACGATGCCGGGGTGCTGGCCAGGTATGTAACCACCGTACCCTCAGGGCTTGCGTATCTCGAGGAGGTTTCGGCGGTTGAATGGGAGACCTGGGAAGGTTGGTCGCAAGCTTGGGGCTTGCCCAAGCCGGTGGTGACGGCGGCGGTGCCGGGGAGCGTGCTCGTGTATCGGGCGCCGCTGGCAGCAAGAGACGAGGTTCTGGCCTTTCTTCAGGAGGTAGAGGAGAGGGGCTTGGGAGAGAAAACTGCGGAAGGCTGGGGAGAAGCGGTGGTGTGCGATCCTTTTCATCTCCATTTCGATGCGGACAAAATTTCGGTGCGGACAAAGGAGGGGAAGGATGAGTTCCGCATATCGGCAGCTGGAGGAAATTAATGAAGAGCTGGTGCTCAAGGCGGAAGATATTGTAAAGAAGATAAAAGGCCGGGTAGGAAAATCAGATGACATGGGAAGCTCGCAGCTTTCGCGGGCCATTGAAGTAGCGCGCAGCGCTAAATCTTTCAAAGTTTTCGACAACTGGATGGCTTATCAGGCGAGCCGGCCGCAATCCAGTAAATTTTGGAAGGAACTCGGACTTATCGAGCATATCCGTGAGGTCATGCGATCTCTGGAGAAAGATGAGCGGTTACCCGACAAGGCGATGAAAGTAGAAGCATTGGTGCGCCTTTTAGGCTTTCTGCGGCGGGCCTTTATCGGGCGCGACTACTTAGGAGGGGATCGCAGTTGAGCTTAGAGGTCAGGCCTCCACTTTGGGATACCTTCATCAACAGACTGATAATTCGAGGTGAATTGGTCTGCCAGACGGCCCTGCGCATAGGAGCGGGGAGCGACCCCCTCCTTCCCACGGCCAGTGACTTGCCCATACTACTTTTAAACGGCCAACCTTACATTCCCGGTTCCTCCCTGCGGGGGGTGCTCCGGAGCCACCTGGAGCGCCTGGTTCGTACCCTCGAGCCCAGCCCAGGGGGAGGGAAAGGAGCCTGCAACCCGGTGGACAAGAATGAGTGGTGCATCAAGACCGAGGATATGAGGGAACTACGCCAGAGCAAGAAGGATCTGGCTTTTAGGGTTTGGGATAAATCCTGCCGCATCTGCCGTCTCTTCGGCAGTCCTTGGCTGGCTTCCCGGGTGCGGGTAAGCGATCTCTTTTGCCTAGATGAAAATGTCAAGCCCCAGATAAGAGACGGGGTGGCCATAGACCGGGAAAAGGAAGCAGTGCGCAATAAGTTCGATTTCGAGGTCGTGCCTCCCGGTACCCGGTTCCGCCTGGAGCTGCTGGCCGAAAACCTCTCACCGGACGAGCTAGGACTTGTGTGGCTAGGTATCCGGGAGCTTTGGGAGGGCCGTATCCAGGTGGGGGGCTTTAAGGGGCGGGGTTTGGGTTTCGTGCGCCTGGAGAAGGTGCAGGTGCACACGGTGGACGGAACCGATAGGGAGGCTTTGAAGAACTACATCACCCGAGGAGAAATGAGGCTCGTTGCTCCGGAGGAACTTGAGCGGTGGCTTGAGAGCTTTTGGAACTCCTGCGGAGGTGGGAAGGGTGCATAGCCGCTTCTTCAACGAGGCCGTGTTCGAGTTCCTGCTCTATCCGGACACTCCTCTGCTGGTGAAGGCAGGAGGAGAAGGGATGGAAGCACTGGACCCCACCCTGCCGGACATGAGCTTCGTGCGTATGAGGCGAGCCGGCGGCGAGGAAGTGCCTTTCATCCCCGGCTCCTCTTTTCGCGGGGTTCTGCGCAGTCACGCCGAGCGTCTGGTGCGCTCGGTGAAAAAGGAAGAAGCCTGCGATCCCTTAAACCACAGGGAGAGGGAGAGCTGGAACTTAAAAACCGCCTGCCTGGTCAGGGACAAAGATAAAGGACCCGAAGCCTACCGGAAATCTTGCTACATCTGCCGTCTTTTCGGCACCACCGGTCTGGCCGGCCGGGTGCGGGTGAGCGACTTTTACCCGGAAAAGGAGCCGGTCTGCTCCACCCGCTACGGCGTGGCCATCGACCGGGTGACTGGAGCGGTGGCCAAGGGACCTTTTGAGATGGAGGTGGTCACCGACGGGAGTTTCCGGGGCACCATAACCCTGCGCAACTTTACTCTGGGCCAGTTCGGCCTTCTCTTGGCAGCCCTTCTGGATATAGGTGAAGGGCTGGTTCCCATAGGATTCGGCAAATCCCGGGGCCTTGGACGTGTCAGGCTGGAAGTGGAGAGGCTTGCCATCTACACCCTTCGCTCCCCTGAAGGAGCTTTGTGGGGAGTGGGGGCTCTTTGTGAGGAAGAGGTCAGGAAGGAATTCAGGCTTCCTCCCGCCGAGAGGGAACGGCTGGATCTGGGAGCAAAGGATGCGGCCAAGAAGGGCATCTATCATGTGCTGAGTGCTGCGGGCGAAGAAGCGGTGAGGTGGATGGAGAAAGCCGTCCCCCGCTGGTTGGAGGAGATAGCTTGAAGGGCTGGTTGCTTCTGTTGCGGGAGGAGCTAGTTAGCAAGGCCATAGAAACCGACCTCTGGCCGGTGGGCGAAACCTGGTGGTTCGGGTGGAATGAAGGGGAAATTCGCCTGCCAACTCTTTTGAAAGGCTGGAGGGAGGCACTGGCCGAAAAGTGGGAAGTTCTCAGGATTTTCAGTCCCAAGGCCGAGCTGCGCCAGGAGCGCCGGGGGAGGCAGGTGGTTTTTTCCCTACTTGTGGAGGAAGAGGCCTATTCTGCCCTTCCTCCGGAGCTGAAAGGCAAGGGCGATTGGTTCCTGGTCGAGAAAGGATATCACCTCCTAGCGGGGGAGCCTAGGGGAGGTCGGTGGGTTAAGACCCAGTATCCGCGGTATCTGGACTACGGAGTGGCGGGTAACGATGACGCTTACGTGGTCGTCCGGGTGTACAAGTACCGCGACCGGGAAAATCCTTCTTTTTCTTTGGTTCGCTACGCCGGCCTGGTTCTGGTGCCTAAAAAGGAGCGGGATCAGGAGAAGTGGCAGCTGAAACCTTACGGAGGCTAGGGAGGGAGAGAGGTGGAGTGGAAGCCTTATGATTTCGTCCCTTTTCCCGATCGCTGCGTCCGTGCTCTTTGTCCCGGACATCACCGGTTTGCTTCTTATACCGGAACCCTGGAGTGCGAGCTCCACTTACTGCGCCCTTTGCAGGTGGGCTCGGGGTTTTCGGACTTCGTTAAAACCAGGCAAGGAGCAGAAGTATTGGCTGCCTGCCATGCGGGCGTGGAAAGGGAAGGTAAGCGGCTTCACGTGATACCTGGATCTTCGCTCAAAGGAGCTTTGAGAAGTCTCACAGAAGCCATTTCCTATTCTTGTCTGAGGATAACGAACGATAAGGTGCGGGCTTTTGTTCCGAATAGACCTAACCGTTGCACCAGAGTGGACGAGCTTTGCCCTGCTTGCCGAATTTTCGGCATGACCGGCCCTAGAGGCGAAAGTTATCAGGGCAATGTGCAGATTCCCGACGTTGTGATGCCGGAAGGGACCAAAGCGGTTCTTACTCGCATCCCCATCTTGTGGACTCCGGCTCGGGTCAAAAACGGCTTGCCCCGGAGCTATCTGGGCGGAAAAAGAGAGGCCAGGGGCAGAAAGTTTTACTACCACGGGAAAATAGCTTCGGGGCCGGATGCGCGGGTGGTCTTAAAAGAAGGACAATCGTTCAAAGCGACGCTTCATTTTAATAATCTCGATGCCGCTTTGATGGGCGTGTTGCTCACGGCCATGGGGTTGCACCCGGCCCACCGGTTTCCGGTGAAAATGGGGGCGGGCAAGCCCGTGGGAATGGGAAGCGTAGAAATCAAGCTTTTATCTACGACTCTTCGGAATGCGGAGGCGGGGCGGCTGGGAGTCGGGGCTCGCCTTCTTGAGGGGCAGGAGTTGGAGAAATGGGTGGAAGAGTGCTGCCGCGAAGCGGAAAAGCAGGGTCTTCTTTTCTGCGAAGGGTTGGAGAAGGTAGCCGCCATTCTTGCGCGGGAAGAACTCGATCGGCGGGAGATGCCGGGAGGTCCTTACTGAGGGGGTAGGAGAGGTGGACTGGGAGATCATCACACGCGAGGCGGAAGGGATGGCACGCCGCTTTAAGCAGAACGGTGTTGACCTTAACGAGGCGAAAAAGGTGCTGGACTATTACGTGTACAAGCGTTTTGACGAGGAGGCCTTGGTTCGCTATCTCCAGATTATGGCTTTCAATCCGCCTCCGCGGAGCAAAAGAACCCAGAGGTACTATCAGAAGCTTTACGATCTCTGGCTCAACTGGAACACCGGCTTGAAAGGGCGGGACAAAGCTCGTGCCTGGGGCTGGGCCATCCGCCTGGCTAAGGCAGGGGGCTAATCCTCGGAAGGTTGGCCGTGCTCCGGTGGACGGAAAGCCGCGCGCTGAAAGGCGGGCTGGCCGTTTATGAGGGGGAAGCGGTAGGAGCCGAACTGGATTTCCGCGATCTTTTCCCCGGCCGGAAGAGGGGAGAGGATGCTTATCTTTTCGCCTTCAAAGTCGAGCTCTTGCACTATCCCTAAAGCGCGCGCTTCTCCTCCTTCGCTTATCAGCGCCACCAGCAGCCCCCGGAAGTAAAGGGGGCTCAGTTGGTGAAGGTCTGCCTGCTCCAAACCCAGGCAGGCCTTGACCCACAGAAGCTCATCTTCGCTCAATCTCTCTTCCACCACCAGAATACCCTGTTCTGAAGAGCTTTCCGCCCACAAAACCTTTTTCCCCAGAGAAGAAGAGAGCTTTTCTCTTTCTTCCCGTTCCAAAGGCTGGCCTGCTCCTAGAATGCCCCGGGAAAAGGCCAGCTCTTTCAAAGGAAGCTCGTGTCTGGTGCTTTCGGCAAAGTAAAGGCGCCACTTTTCTTCCCGGTTGCGCGCCCGCTCCTCGAAGGTTTTGCGCTGTACTTCCGCCGCCACCCGCAGGCGGAAAGCTTTGGCCCTTCTTTCCCAGATTCTTGCTAGGTCCTCAAGCTCCTTCCGGCGCTGAAAGAAGACCACGACGTCGGGCTCCAGAAGGTCGAGCTTATAAGCCTTAAGCGTCCTGCCCACTCTTCCCCGCACCAGCCCGGTGGTGTCCACTACGATCCGGTCGGGATTTTTCTTTTTCCGGGCCAATTCCACCATCTTTTTGGTTCCTACTACGCAGGGGAGCAGGTGATTCTGGGGGCTTATGGCTCCGGCGAAGTAAAAGGAGTCCATGGGAATGTCGGAAAGCCTTTCCACCGGACTCTCCGGAAAACCCAGACTTATGACCGCCGGGGGCCCGATGCTCGCCTGCCCCACATCGGCGTCCACCACCGCGCAGGAAAGCCCCGCTTCCATAATCCGGTTCACCAGGTAGGAGGCGAAGGTGGTTTTGCCGCTGTCTACTCCTCCCACCAGCACAATGAGGCGGCCGCTTTCTATGATCTCCGCCGCTTTCTGCTGCCACTCTTGAGGAAAACCTGCTTCAGTCACGCCGGAGATACCTCCAGCCGCTCCTTTACTCTAAAAGATTTCAGCCGACTCAAGACAAATCCTCTGCCACTCGCAACCTTTGCAGTGCTCCTTTAGCCATTCCAGTGGCAAGCGGCGAAACCTTCTCTTTACCTCTACCCAGTCTACCCGGGTTCCCGGCTGCAGGCCCAGTCCGGCCAGGGCGAAGGCGTCTCTGGCCTTAACCTTCACCTCGGCTTCCGGGCCGTTGGTGCACCGACCTTTCTGGAGAAAAGGGCAGAGGGAGCAGACGAGGTCTGCTCCCTCCACTATTTCTACTTCCTCTCCCCTGGATAATCGGCATAGAATTTCTTCCAGGTTGCGCACGAATTCCTGGCTGTACCCTTCCCCCCGGAAAAACTGCAAACAAATCAGGTGATGACCTCTTAAGCGTACCATGGTGCGGCTTATCTGCTGGGAAGGACGAGTCGTCCCAGGCTGGCGGCGAAGGCTATCTTCAGAAGGTCACCGGGCACGAAGGGAAGGCTGCCTAAAAGTAAAAGCTTGCTTAAAGAATGGGTTCCGGTTACCGCTCCCAGCCAGAGGATCCCGAGGCCGTGTATGACCAAGAAGTTAGCCACCAGCAGACTGGCTATGAGGCCTGGGAGCCGCCGGGCCCAGGCGAAGTGGTCGCAAAGGTAACCTACCAAGAGGGCGGCCAGAATAAACCCTATGAGGTATCCGCCAGTAGGTCCGGCCAGGACGGCAAAACCTCCCTTGAAGCCGGCAAACCAGGGAAGCCCCAGGCCGCCGAAAAGGACATAGAAGAGGGAGCTTAAAGTGCCGGCCCTGGTTCCCATCAGGATGGCCAGGAAGAGTACGGCGAAGGTCTGGCCGGTGATGGGTACGGGGGTGAAGGGTAGGGGTATCCTTATCTGTGCCGCCAGCCCGATGAAGGCAGCTCCAAAGAGGGCCAAGGCGATCTGGGTGGAAAGTCCGGAGCTCCGGGTAAACTCGAAAATCCTCCCGCGAAAAACTTCTACCCTTTCGGTGAGACTCAGAGCCAAATTCTCCCCCTCCTCGAGAATCGTTTTTCAAAAGTTTACTAGCCGAAGACTCGATTGTCAACCACCTGGATAAGATGAAGTTAACATTGTGTTTTCGCTGCCTCTTCCGGCTTGGTCGCGAAGTACTTGCACTTGACCACCACGAGCGCCGCCCCGAAGCAGAAGAGGGTCATCAGAGTAAGAATTCCCAGGTCCTTGGCTATGTCTGTGAATCCGGCGTTCATCAAGAAGATTTTACGTACGTTTTCGGCGTAGTAGGTCAGGGGCATGAGGTGGCCCAGTATCTTGGCTGGGAGGGGCATGGCCATGAAAGGCCAGGTAAAGCCAGAAAAGAGGAAGGAGGGGACAGCGAAGAGCATGGCTATCTGGGTGGCCTCAAGTTCATTGCGGCAGAGGGCCGAGACCATGACACCGAAGCTTAAGATGCAAGCCAGGAAGCAGGCGGTGAGCAGAAGGAGGAGGGGGTAGCTTCCCCTGAAGGGAATGCGGAAGAGGAGTATGGCTTCAACAAACATGAGGTTCAGGGTTACAAAGTTGAAGACGAAATAGGGGAGGATCTTGCCTAAGGTTATGGCGAAGACACTGGAGCAGTGGGCCTTAATTTCGGCTAGAGTACCGAGCTCTTTTTCTCGCACGATGGCAACCGCTACGTAAAGCAGGGCCACCTGCTGGGTGATGGTGGCTATGAGCCCCAGGAGTAGGAAGTTGGAGTAGTTGAGAGTGGGGTTGTACCAAACGCGCACCTTGAAGGATATGGGCTGGGCCAGACGCAAGGCCGTTTCGGGCGACATCCCGCCTTTTTCTAGGTAGCGAACCAAGGTAGCGCCCGAGAGGGTCTGCACGATTTCGCTGGCGGCCGTGAGGGAAGTGTTGGCTATAATCAGATTGGTGCCGTTGGTTATCAGCATCACTTTGCCGCCTTTGCCCGTCTTTACTTCCTTGGAAAAGTTAGGTGGAATAAAGAGGGCGACCATGATCTTGCCTTGGTGCATGGCCTGCTCCAGCTCTTTCTGGTCGGTAAAACTCATAATGTGCCGGAAGCGATCGGAGTCTTGAAAGGCACGGATTACGGCCCGGCTTAGAGAGGAGTTGTCCAGGTCCAGTACCCCCAGGGAAATACGGTTTACCGTATTCTCGTAGTAGAGGATTCCCAGGAGGGTGCAGTAGAGAAGGGGTACCCCCAGCAATATCCCCAGCAGGCGGCGATTCCGGAAAATGTAGCGCCATTCCCTTTCCCAGACGTAGGCTATCTGCTTGAACATGGCCCGGTCTCCTCTTTAAGGAAGGTATAAGATGACGGTCATGCCTGCCCGCAGCTCGGGGTTGTCCAGCCGCACCTTTACGTTGTAGGCTACCAACTCTTTTTCTCCCCGCTCGTGGGTGGGACGCTGAGCGGCATAGTCCGGCTTGCGGTTGATAGACTCTATCTTACCGGTGAAGGTCTTCCCCGGCAGGTCAGGAGAGGAAATTTTTACTTCCTGTCCTTCTTTGAACTTGCTTACGAGCTTTTCGTTGACCTTAAAGTCGGCCCAGTTGCGGGAAGGCTGCTGTATGGTGACGATGAGGGCGCCGGTGGCAACCAGTTCTCCCTTTTGGACGTACTTGGTCACCACTACCCCATCGCAGGGGGCTTTAATGACGGTGTCCTCCAGGCTGTGCTTCACTTCGGCCAGGGCGGCTTCCGCCTGTTGGCGCTTGGCTTCGGCGGCCGCCAGATCACTTTGCGCCAGCAGGGTCTGCATCCTTCCTGCCTCGGCCTTCAAGAGGGCTGCCTGAGCCTGGCTTACCGCTGCTCCGGCCGCACGCACGTCTTCTTCCCGCGCCACTCCTTTCAGAAACTCCAATCCCTCTTCAGCCTGGCGCACCTGCTGCCGGGCTGTTTCGTACTTGGCTTTCACTTCGTCCAGGGCCTGCTGCGGCACGGCCCCGGCGCTATAAAGCTGCTGGTAACGCTGAAAGGTTTTCTCGGCCAGCGAAAGCTGGGCTTTGGCCTCCTCCAGCTTGGCCTGGGCCTGTTCTATCTGGGTCTGGGTTCCTCTACTTACTTTGTTATACTCGGCCAAGGCCCGGTCGAGGGCTGCCTGGGCGGCCTGGTAATCGGCGTCGCTCAATTTCTGCTGCAGTAAGAGGGCGTCTCGGGCCTTCTGACACTGGGCCTGGGCAGCGGAGAGTTGGGCTTCGGCCTGCCGCTTCTTGTCCTCCAGTTCCTTAGCCTCTATCACCGCTATGACCTGACCTTCCTTGACCGTATCTCCTTCTTCTACTTTGAGCTCCACCACCCGGCCCGGGATCTTAGCGGCTATGTCTACCTCTCGGGCTTCTACCATGCCGGAAAGTTCGGTACTGAGGTTGTTAAAACGGCAGCCGGAGGCCAGAAGCAAAAGGCTTAAGACGAGAGCCGTCCAGAGGCCAAACTTCCTGGAGATCATGCGTTTGCTCCCCCTTCCGGATGCGGAGTGACGTACTGGCGAAACAGGCGGAGAATGTGGTCAAGGCGCCTTTTTAGGTTTTCGGGGCTATGCGGGTCGCCGTGCCACAAGATGGCCAGCATGCTTTTGTGGGTGAAGTAGGCGATACAAAGGGTGTGAAGGGTGATGAGGAGCTGGTCCACGTCTATGTCTTGGCGGAAGTAGCCTTCTTTCATCCCTCTTTCCAGGATGGAGCGCAGGGAACTTAGGCCCCTTTCCCATATGGGTGGCAGTATCTTGCGGGCATAGTTTCCTCCTTCCAGCATCTCCCAGGCCACCAGCCGGGCGTAGCGGGGATGCTCGGCCAGGAAAAGGAAGTAGCGGGTAATGACCTGTTCTGCCTGCTCAGGTGGGGTGGAGTTTCCCCCCAAGGCTTGGTGGGTGAGCTTCAGAGCCCGGGCAAAGTTGTTTTCCAAGACGCTGAGGTAAAGCTTTTCCTTGTCTCCAAAGTAGTGGTAGAGCATGCGTTTGTTTATGCGGGCGCGGGTAGCTATCTCGTCCACCCGGGCTCCGGCAAAGCCTTTGGCGGCAAAGACCTCTTCGGCCGCTTTCAGAATCCGGGTCTTAGCAGGCTGTTCCAGGGAATCGGTTTTGGCGGACATTTTTCCCCTCTGGTAACTAACCAGTTAGTTACTCGCTACCAAAGAGATGGTAGCACGACTTCCGAGGGGTGTCAATTCCTCTTGACAAAGGGTGGGACTTTAGTTAACATAATATTCCGGAAGGAGCAAAGGATGCGCTGCCGGTAGCCCCTCTACCAGGTTACCTAAACAAGCAGAATGAAAACTCTCGGGAAGGGGGGTGATGTCCATGGCCATCCGGAGGAGCTTGCTAACCTTCCTTGGGGAAGCGGTTAGGGGCTTGTCCGGGGGGTTCATAGGAAGCATCACCACCCTAGACCGGCTCGAGACGAGGCAGGTGGACGAATTCCCGCAACGGTAGCTGGACCGGACGGGTCCCTGCCGCTGACCACCTGCTCGATCGCGATATGGGAGTTGCTTAAGCGGGTATCTTGGAAGGGACGTGATAAATTGTAGCCGTCTAGTGAGGGGCGCCGGCGGGCGCTTTAATTTTTGCCTTGACATGGGGTGGGCGGGGCGTGTTAGAATCTGAATAGGGTATAGGGTATATTGCCAGAAGGAGTGACGTTATGGCCGAGAGGACGAGCGACAGAAAAAAGGCCACTTTCATCTGCGCCCGCAACACGCTGGAAGGGGTTTATCCTCCCCTCATCCTGGCCCTGCAAGCGGTGAGAGCAGGAGCGGACACCTCTGTCTTCTTCACCTTCGACGGAATCAACGCCGTGCGCAAAGAAGGTATAAAGAAGGCCAAGTATTTCCCGCCCGGTATCTTGGGAGTAATCCCAGGCGTTCCCGCCCTGGCCACTAGGATGATGATCAAGATGGCGGAGGAGAGAGCCGGCATTCCCCGCCCGGAAGACCTTATGGAGATGTGCCAGCTGGAAGGGGTTAAGCTTTATGCCTGTAAGATGACGGTGGACATGATGGGACTTAAAAAGGAGGACTTCATTCCAGGGGTGGAGATCATTGACGCTCCCGGCTACATGGAGCTCGCCCTGGCCTCCGACATTAACATTTTCGTTTAAGCGAAGATAGCGCAAAAAGGACAGGCCTTAAGGGGGCTCGGCTGCCCCCTTTTCTTTTTTTGCAAGCATATGTTATCTTGGAAGTGTAAAAAGGTAGGCAGGTGATGCCCCATGCAGGGTCTGTCGGCCAAGGACCTCGACTTCGTGCTCCGGACGGTGGTGGATAAGCGCGACGATTACGGGTACTTGCAGGAGCTGCTGCACGACAAACCCGACCTGGTGGATCTTCTGCTGGACGATCCCAAGCTCTTTCGGCGCATCGTAAGCGAGGAGGACGTGTTACTCAAGATCTCTCCCTACCTTTTCTTCGAGGTCCTGCTGCGCCAGGCGCGGAAGGAGCTCAGCCACCGCCGGTACACGGTGGAGAGGGTGGGTATTTACCGCCAGGTGCCGGTGCTCGACGGCACGCGGGTGGGAGAGCTTTTGGGACGCGAAGACGTACGGGGTTATCTTGCCAACCTGCTGGCTTCTTTTACCAAGACCAACACCGCCGTCTTTTACTTCAAGGTGGGCACCCGTCTTTACAAGCGGCGCTATTCTGACCTCGATGTAGATGATCTTCTGGGGCTGGTGCGTCTGGTCGAGGAGCCCTATCGCTATCCTCTTTACCGGCGGATAGGGGAGGTTTGCCTCTTCCTTTCCGCCGTTTTTCCCGACTATATCGAGGAGAAGGTCAAAGAGCATTTTATGCGGGCCACCAGGGTGGAGGAGCTTTTCCGTTGCCCGTGGGGAGTAGAAGAATACACTACCGAGGGAGAAAGATACTATCGCCTGGCGGCTTCCCTGCGGGAAAAGTCTGATCCCGAGGAAGCGGCTTTGCTGCGGACGGTGGCGGACAACTTCCTGCTCCTGCGCAAGTCGCTGAACCACATAGCGGAGAACTATCTTTGCTTCCGTAAGGCCTTTTCTCTAGGAAGCTAGGCGCGGAGGTGTGACATTTAAAGGCGGTGGAGGCTCTGGTTTTTGCCTACGGCTTCTTCATGCAGAACCGGAGTAGCCACGGCGCTTTGCGGGGATCGCGCTTCCTGGGGCGGGGAAAGGTTAAAGGTTTGGGCCTTTGGGCGGTTACTCCTAGGCTAGTGGGGGCGGTGCGGGAGCCGGAAGGGGAGCTCTACGGCGAGGTTTACGCCGTCGACCGGTTGACCCTCGATTTTCTCGACCGCCTGCAGGGAAACGGGAAGCTTTTCCGGCGGGAACTCTTCCCGGTAATGATGGAAGACGGGAAGGAACTTCAGGCATGGGTCTACCTCTGGCTGCACCGGCGCAGCACCTGCAAGGCCACAGGAGAGGGAAGCATTTAATGGCAATTGTAGGTATCGATGTCGGCGGAACACATACCGACGGAGTTTTGCTGGTAGGCCGGACTTTGAAGGCTTGGACGAAGTTGCCGACGCGCGAAGATCTGGGGGCCGTATTGACCGAGGTCTGGCACCGCCTGCTGGAAGAGGGAGGGGTGAAGCCGGAGGAGGTTTCGCGTATCACTTTTAGCACCACTCTGATCACCAACTTGGTGGCTAAAAAAGAGCTTCCGCCGGTAGGGCTGGTGCTCATTCCCGGGGGAGGGGTTGATCCCTCCCTGTTCTATTACGGTGCCGCTTCCACCTTGGAAATCCGGGGCATGGTCGATTTCCGGGGACGGGAATTGGTACCCGTTGACGAAAAAGAAGTGGAAGAGGCGGCGCGCCTTTTGTGCCGACAGGGGCTAAAGCGGGTGGCGGTGGTGGGCAAGTTCAGCTCCCGCTACCCGGCTCAGGAGGAAAGGGTGGCAGAGTGGTTGCGCCGGATTGCCCCGGAGCTAGAGATCACTCTGGGGAGCAAAGTAGCCGGAGGGCTGGGTTTCCCTCGGCGGGCGGCTACCGCCGTGCTCACCGCCGCCATAAAAGAGCGCTTCGAGGCTTTTTACCGCGAGCTCCAGGAGGGGATCGGCCGCGCCGGTTGCCCGGCTTCCCTTTTTCTCCTGCGGGCCGACGGGGGCACCATGCCCCTTGCCTACGCCCTTCAGCGCCCTGTGGAGACGGCCTTTTCCGGCCCCGCCGCCAGCGCTATGGGAGCCTTGGCTTTGTCCCAGCCGGACTTGAGCGCAGCGGTAATGGACGTGGGGGGAACCACCACCGACATAGCTCTTCTTTTGGAAGGCCGTCCCCTGACTTACTCCCGGGGAGCAGTTTTAGAGGGCAGACTCCTGCAACTGGCCTCGCTGGCGGTACATTCCGTTCCCTTGGGCGGCGACAGCTGGGTGCGGGTGGAGGGAGGAGAGTTGCGGGTAGGGCCGGAGAGGAAAGGCGTGCCCTATGCCTGCGGGGGGCCGGTACCCACCCTGACCGATGCGCTCCGGGTGTTAAATCTTTCCTCCTTCGGGGACGAGAGGAGAGCCTGGGAAGCAATGCGGCAGGTGGGGGAGGGGCTGGGTGAAAAAGATCCCCAGGCTACCGCCCGAGCCGTTTTAGGCCAGGCTGTTAGGAAGTTGGCGGAGGCTGTCAAAGTTGCCTTTGAACGCTGGGCGCAGGAGCCGGCCTACCGCCTCTGGCAGGTTAAATATCAACTCCCTCGACCCCAGAAGCTTGTCGGAGTGGGGGCAGCTGCTTGGGGGCTGGTTCCGGAAGTGGCCCGCCGGCTGGGGTTAAAACCTCTTGTACCTCACCTGGCCCCGGTGGCCAACGCTTTGGGGGCGGCTCTAGCTCGGGTCACCCTCAGCCGCACTTATGTGCTCGACACTCAGCAGGGACGGATAAGCGTTCTGGAAACGGGAAAACAAGAAAGGCTGAACCAAGGGGGAGACCTTCTCCCCCCGGAAGCGGAAGAGTTGGCTTTGGAACTTTTCCGGCGCGAGGCCCGAGCTTCGGGCATCGACCCCGAAGGGGCGCGGATTACCTCCTCGGAAGTTTTTAACGTGGTGCGCCACTGGCGCCGGGTAGGCAGGATATACGAGATAGAGGTGCGCCTGCCAGCGGGCGTGCTCTTCTTCCTGGAAGAGCACTCGTAGGGCTTCGGTTTCGCTCTTGCGGGTCAGGGATCTAAAGGAAGGCTGATTGACGCTTTTGCTGAGGAGCCTTACAATAGAGGCAAGAACTTCACCTCGTGAAGGGGATAAGTATGGGAAAGATCGTACGGGTAGATATGACGGCGAGGAAGGTGACCGTGGAGGAAGTGCCGGAAAAATACCGGCTTCTGGGCGGGCGCGCTCTCACCTCCCAGGTCGTCCACGACGAAGTCCCACCCACCTGCCACCCTCTAGGACCCCATAACAAGCTGGTAATCGCTCCTGGACTTCTTTCCGGTACTCCAGCTCCTTCTTCGGGGCGCCTTTCCGTGGGCGGCAAAAGCCCGCTGACGGGAGGGATCAAGGAAGCTAACGCCGGCGGTATTTCCTCGCAGAAGCTGGCCAACCTGGGGATAAGGGCTGTAGTAGTGGAGGGACGCCCTCAGGATGGAGGCTGGTATCTTCTGCGGCTGTCGCCTGAAGGGGCGGAGCTCCTCCCTGCCGACGACCTGGCGGGGAAGGGAACCTACGAGGTGACCAAGATCTGCCGGGAACGCTTCGGGGACAAGGTAGGGGTGATCACCATAGGTCCCGCTGGCGAGATGATGCTTTCCGCCGCCGGGGTCACCAACAATGATCCTGAAGGTAACAGCAGCCGCTACGCCGGGCGCGGAGGCCTGGGGGCAGTGATGGGCTCCAAGCGGCTCAAGGCCATCGTGGTGGACAGCCCTTCCCTTTTCAATGCTCCCCTTAAGGAGCCCGAACGCTTCAAGGCGGCAGCCAAGCGTTTCGCCGATATCTTGCACCAGCACCCGGTTACCGGCCAGGGTTTGCCCGCCTACGGCACCAACGTTCTCATGAACATCATCAACGAAGCTGGAACCCTTCCCACCCGCAACTTCCGCTTCGGGCGCTTTGATAAGGCAGCCGAGGTGAGTGGGGAAAAGCTGGCCGAGGTAGCAGTGGCGCGGGGAGGCTTGGCCACGCACGCCTGCCATCCGGGTTGTGTAATGCGCTGCTCCAATGTCTATCCCTTGCCTGACGGTAGGGTCTGCGCTCCTATAGAATACGAGACCGCCTGGGCTTTTGGTCCCAACTTGGAAATTGGTGATCTGGACGTGATCGGCGAGCTCAATTATCTTTGCAACGACCTGGGGCTGGATACTATCGAGACGGGGGTCACGCTGGGAGTGCTGATGGAGGCGGGGGTGATCCCCTTCGGCGACGGCGAAGCGGCGATCCGGCTTTTGAAGGAGGTCTACCAAGGGACTCCCATGGGCCGGATAGTGGGCAGTGGGGCGGCGGCAGCAGGCCGGATCTTCGGCGTCACTCGGGTTCCGGTGGTCAAAGGTCAGGGTCTGCCCGCTTACGATCCTCGGGCTTGCAAGGGCAACGGGGTTACCTACGCTACCTCTCCTATGGGGGCTGACCATACCGCCGGCTACGCCGTTACGGCCAACATTCTTAAGGTGGGCGGCTACGTCGACCCCTTAAAGCCGGAGGGTCAGGTGGAGCTCTCCCGCAATCTGCAGATAGCCACTGCCTTCATCGACAGCACCGGCCTATGCCTCTTCGTGGCCTTCGCTGTGCTGGATAACCCCGAGGGATTGCCTACCATCCTGGAGATGATCAACGCTCAGTACGGCACCTCTCTCACTGTGGAGGATGCCATGGAAATGGGCAAGAGGGTGCTCAAAGCGGAGCGGGAGTTCAACCTGTGGGCAGGCTTCACCCGCGCCGACGACCGGCTGCCGGAGTTCTTCACCTACGAGCCCTTGCCCCCGCACAACACCGTCTTTGATGTGCCAGGAGAAGAACTCGATCGGGTGTTTGACTTCTAAGAGGGAGAAACTTTGCGCGTAGAAGTGCGTCTTTTCGGTGGACTGGAAAAGTTTGTAAAAGACGTGCGCTTCGGCGAAGGCTTTCCGGTGGACCTGCCGGAGGGGGGACGGGTGGCCGAATTGCTCGACCGCCTGGGTATTCCCCCCTCCCAGGTCTTTTCCGTCCTGATAAACGGGCGTCACGCCTCTTTAGCCGACGTTCTGCGGGAGGGGGATCGGGTAGCCCTTTTCCCGCCCCTGGGGGGAGGTTGACTTTGGAAAGAGAGCGCTATCTCCGGCAAATAACCCTCCCAGGCGTGGGAGAAGAGGGGCAGGAGAAGCTTTTACGCTCCCGCGTTCTGGTGGTGGGAGCCGGAGGGCTGGGGGCGCCGGTAGCCTGTTACCTGGCGGCGGCCGGGGTGGGTACCCTGGGGCTGGTAGACGACGACGTGGTGAAGCTTTCCAATCTGCAGCGCCAGATTCTTTACCGCACGGAGGATCTGGGGCGGCCAAAAGTGGAGGTGGCGCGCCGGCAACTTCTATCCCTGAACCCGGAAGTCAAAGTAGAGGTTTGGCGTGAGCGCTTTGCGGAAGATAATGCCCTTTCCTTGGTGGAAAGGTTCGATGTGGTGGTCGATGCCACCGACAACTTCTTCACCCGCGCTCTCCTCAACCGCGCTTGCGTGGCCCGCAGCAAGCCTCTGGTTCACGGTGGCGTGCGTAACTTCGCCGGGGAGGTCATGACCGTTCTCCCCGGCTCTGGTCCCTGTCTGGCCTGCCTTTTCCCTCTGGAGTCCAAGGCGGCTTCCGCTCAGACAGAGGGCAGCAGCGTGTTAGGCCCGGTGCCCGGGGTAATAGGGACCTTGCAGGCGGTGGAAGTGCTCAAGTACCTGCTGGGCTTGGGAGAACTCCTGGTAGGGCGTCTCCTGGTTTACGACGCTCTCTCGGCTACCTTCCACGAGGTGCAGGTGACCCGCAACCCCTCTTGCCCCGTATGCTCGAAATTTTAAAGCACTTCCTCCCGATCCTGATCCGGGTAGTAGTGGTAGTAGCGGTCAGCGGGCCGGTCCTGAAGGTAGATCACCGCGTATTTAGGGGTGCGCTTTTCCTTGTGGTGCGTATAAATCTCCCTGGCTTCCTGCTGGCATTTCTCGCAAGCTGGCAGGGGTAGGCTTATGGCCAGCACCTCCAGACGACGGCCGTCGGGGTGAAGCGCGTAGGAGCTTATTTCCTGGTAGCCAGGGCAGCGAGGGCAGAGGCGCACCTTTTCTTCCTGGAACTCTTCGATCCCATCCGTGTCGTAGAAGACACGGCGGCGAAACTCGGCCAAATCCCCAGCGGGCCGGTTCTGCCAAGCCAACTCCTCTCGGTTTTCCCATATACGCTTTAAATCCCTCACCAGAGAGCGGATGTACTCACGGTGGGCCGGGGTGAGGGGGAAGGCTGAGGGGTCATAGTCAGGCTCCCTTACCCGGCTATAATCGTACCCCGCCAGGGCCAGCACTATGGCCAGGTTGACGTAGGGTAGGGCCCCTTCGATGGAGTACCCCCCTTCGAGTACGCAGAGGTCGGGCTTCAAGAGCTCGTTTAGATGGGCGTACCCCTGGGCGCTGAAGCACATGTCAGCTAAAGGGTCGGAGTAGTGGTTGTCCTGTCCGGCGGAGTTGACCACGAGTTCGGGCTTAAAGTCGGCCAGCACGGGTAGAACCAGCTCTTCCATAACGTAAAGGATACCCTCATCGTTGGTGCGGGGCGGTAAGGGGACGTTTAAGGTGTAGCCGAAGGCCCCTGGCCCGCCCAACTCGCTTACACTACCCGTCCCCGGGTAGAGGGTTCGCCCGTCCTGGTGCAGGGAAATAAAGAGCACTTCCGGGTCGTGATAGTAAATGTCTTGGGTGCCGTCGCCGTGGTGCACATCGGTGTCCACGATGGCTATTCTCCTAACTCCGTAGTGGCGGCGCAGATATTCTATCATGATGGCCTCGTTGTTGATGTTGCAAAAGCCTCGGTTGCCGTGCACTATCCTCCGGGCATGGTGTCCCGGCGGGCGGACCAGGGCAAAACCCCGCTTTATTTCTCCCCTCCGCCAGGCTTCTGCCAGGTGGATCGCGCTACCCGCCGCTACCAGGTGTGCTTCTCCTGCCAGGCTCTTTACTTGGGGCACGCAGAAGTGCACGCGGGCCACATCTTTAAAAGAGGCCGGGCGGGCGCGGTACTCCACCACCCCGGGAAGGTCCAGCACTCCCTCTTCGAAGAGTTGGTCTTTGGTGTAAAGGAGCCTTTCTTCTCTCTCCGGATGGGTAGGGGAGATGGCCCAGTCGAAAGCGGGAAAGAAGACCAGTCCCAAACGTGCCGCCATCCTTCATCACCTTCTTAGGATTTTGGCGGAGGAAGCCCAATTTCCTGCTGCCCGATTCTTTAACAACGGCTTAACCTGCCCTTTCCCTGCCCGTGATATAATCTTTTATGTAATCATTCACCTGGGGAAGGTGCTTTTGCCGTTAATAAGTTTTTGCGCAGCTACGGGGAGATCAGGACGGTAATATCCCCCAAGCTTCACTTTCCCTGGCTTATGCACGCCTTTACCACCCGCCAAGGTGGAGTGAGTGAAGGTCCTTTCGCTTCGCTCAATTTGGGCCTGAGCACGGGAGACGATCCCGAGAAGGTCAGGCGCAACCGGGAGAGGCTGGCCCAGGCTCTTGGTTTCTCCTGGGAGGAAGCGGCGCAGGGAGAACAGGTTCACGGTACCAAAGTTGCCGTGGCAAATTTCCCTGGTGAAGTTTTCCCGGCCACCGACGGGCTCTTGACAGTGGTGCCGGGGATCCCGCTGGTGGCTCTTTTTGCCGACTGTGTCCCTATTTTCCTGGTGGACAAAGCGAAGAGGGTAGCAGGTATTGTGCATTCGGGGTGGCGGGGCACGGCTCAAAAGATAGTGCTCGAAGCCTTGGCCCTCATGCAGAAATACTTCTCCTCCAGTTTAAACGACTGCCTGGTGGTGCTGGGGCCGGCCATAGGTCCTTGTTGCTATCTAATCGGGGAAGAGGTGGCGGAGCAGTTCGCCTCTTGGAAAGGGAAGGTGCTTGTACGGGAAGGGGGCGGGTGGCGGCTTGACCTGCGGGAGGCTAACCGCCAGCTCGTGCTGGAGGCGGGAGTGCCTCAGGCCAACGTGGAGGTCCTGCCCCTTTGCACTTCCTGCCATCCTGAGCTTTTCTTTTCCCACCGGCGCGACGGAAGCAAGACCGGACGTATGGCGGGCGTGGTCATGCTCAAGTGAAGGGGGGAGCGTCTTTGCCGCTGGTGCTGGTGGTCGACGACGAGGAGCACATCCAGAAGCTTTTACACTTCACCCTGGCCAAGGAGGGCTTTCAGGTTCTGGTAGCTGCCGACGGCCCCCAGGCTCTGGAGATGGCCAGGCAGCACCGGCCGGACGTCATCATTCTCGATCTCATGCTGCCGGCCCTCGACGGATTTACGGTTTGTGAGCTTTTGCGCCGGGATCCTGGCCTGAAGGAGATACCCGTGATTGTGCTTAGCGCGCGGGGAGCGGAAGAGGACAAAGTGCGGGGCCTGGATATCGGTGCCGACGATTACGTCACCAAGCCTTTTAGTCTGCGCGAGTTGGTGGCGCGGGTAAAGGCCCAGCTGAGAAGGCGCCAAAGCCAAACCGAGCGGGAGAAGCTGGTGTACGGCCCGCTGGTGATCGACCGGGAGCGCTACGCCGTGGCCTGGAAAGAGCACTGGCAGTACCTCACCCCGAAAGAGTTCGAGCTCTTGTATTTCCTGGCCGCCCATCCCGGGAGGGTTTTCAGCCGGGAGCAGCTGCTTGACCAGATCTGGGGCTACGACTACCTAGGAGGGCCCCGCACGGTGGATGTACATGTGCGCTATATCCGGCAGAAACTGGAGCAAATGCCGGGCGCTCCGCAGCTCATAGAGACCGTCAGAGGGGTCGGATACCGCTTCCGGGAGCCTGCCCAATGGTAGCTAGGCGCTTCTACGGATGGTCGATCTTTTTTCTTTCTTTACCCTTAGCCGTTTACCTAGGGATTACAGTGATGGAGAACAAGTTTTCTCCGCTCTCCTTTATCTGGGGCGCGGGGCTTTTAGGACTTTTGGCTTTCGTCCTCGCCGTCTTTCGTCGGCCGGACTCTCCAGCGGCTCTCGGTTCAGACCTCTCTCTTCGTCAGCTGCGCTCCCAGTTAGCCGAACTGACCCGTGAGAAGGAGCAACTGGAGGCCATTTTGTCCGGTCTTAGCGAGGCGGTTTTGGCTCTAGATCACGAGGGGAGGGTTTTGCTGGCCAACCAGGCGGTCAAGGAACTCTTTGGCATAGCACCGGAGGAGGCGCGGGGAAAGACGGTTCTGGAAGTGGCGCGGGATTACCGTCTAGAGGAATTGGTGGGCAGGGTTAGGGACACGGGGGTGTCGGCCGAGCAGGAGCTCACCTTCCTTTTTCCGCAGCCCCGCATCTTTGCGGTCAGGGCTTCCCCCTTGCCGCCGGACAAAGTGGTGGTGGTTTTACGCGAGGTTACCCATGAGCGGCGCTTAGAGCGGATGCGGCGCGAGTTTGTGGCCAACGTATCGCACGAATTGAGAACCCCGCTCACAGCCATAAAAGGTTTTGTGGAGGCCCTAGAAGACGGGGCTCTGGAGGACCGGGAGACGGCACAAGAATTTTTACAAATCATCGCTTCCGAGACCGAAAGGCTAATTCGCTTGGTGGAAGATCTGCTCAGGCTCTCCCGCTTGGAGAGCCGGCAGACCTTTCTGCGGCGGCAGGAGGTGGATTTGACCGAGCTTATCGGCAATATCGCTCCGGTCTGGCGCAGGCAGGCGGAGAAAAAGGGGTTGATCTTCGAGATCGATCTTCCCCCTGGTCTGCCGCCAGTGCCGGGGGATCCGGAGCTTCTGACCCAGGTCTTTGTCAATCTCATAGATAATGCGCTAAAATATACTCCGGCGGGCAAAGTGCGGATAAGGGGCGAACACCAGCCCGGCTGGGTGCGCATCGAGGTGGAAGATACGGGTATAGGGATCCCGCAAGACTGCCTGCCGCGGGTGTTCGAGCGCTTTTTCCGGGTGGACCGAGCCCGTTCCCGAGCCTCCGGGGGGACGGGCTTAGGGCTTTCTATCGTCAAGCATATCGTGGAACTCCACGGAGGGAAAGTGGGCGTAGAAAGCGAACTCGGTAAGGGGAGTCGTTTCTGGGTTTACCTGCCCTCGCCTCAATCCTGAGGCGCTTAAACCAGAAAGTAGCGAGGTATCGGCGGATGACAGTAAAGATCAAAGTGGAAAACCTCAACTTCTACTACGGTGATGTTCAGGCTTTAAAAAATGTAAGCATAGACATAGAGGCTAACAAGATAACTGCTCTTATCGGCCCTTCTGGCTGCGGTAAAACTACCTTTCTGCGTATTCTCAACCGGCTCTGCGATCTGGTGGAGGGGGCGCGGGTGGAAGGCAAAGTCCTGCTCGACGGTCAGGACATCTTCGCTCCCGATGTCGATGTGGTAGCCCTGCGCAAAAGGGTGGGCATGGTCTTTCAGCGGCCTAATCCCTTCCCTATGTCCATCTACGATAACGTGGCTTTTGGCCCCCGCATTCACGGGGTAAGGGATAAGCGGCGCCTTGATGAGATAGTAGAGGCTAGCCTCAGAGGAGCAGCTTTGTGGGACGAAGTATGTGACCGCCTCCATCGTTCGGCTCTGGGTCTCTCGGGTGGTCAGCAGCAGCGGTTATGCATTGCCAGACTGCTGGCGGTAGAGCCGGAAGTCCTGCTGATGGACGAGCCCACTTCAGCCTTGGATCCCATTTCTACTATGAAGATAGAAGAACTCCTCCAGCAGTTAAAAAAGCGTTATACCATCGTCATAGTTACGCATAACATGCAACAGGCGGCCCGGGTATCCGACGTTACGGCTTTCTTCCTTTCCGGGGAGCTTATTGAGTACAACGAAACGGGCATAATCTTTACCCGCCCCCGCGATCGCCGCACGGAGGACTATATCACCGGTCGGTTTGGTTAAATATCCGGTTGACAGAGCAACCGTTGCGCATGGTGGTTCGCCGGGGATAAACTGGAAGAAATTTTTAGGCGAGAAAGGGGTGACGCTGGTTGAC
Organism: Ammonifex thiophilus; assembly: GCF_003368535.1. Classification (GTDB taxonomy): domain Bacteria; phylum Bacillota; class Desulfotomaculia; order Desulfotomaculales; family Ammonificaceae; genus Ammonifex; species Ammonifex thiophilus. The sequence continues at coordinate 16,309 of NZ_QSLN01000004.1, read as the reverse complement.
CACCCAGAGATTCTTTGAGAAAGAGCTAACGGCCCTAGTAAACGATATTTTGCGTTTGGGCAGCCTGGTAGAAGAGGCCGTTTTCAACGCCATACAATCCTTTATCAACCAAGACGAGGCGTTGGCCAAGCAGGTGATCGCCAATGACGATCGCATAGACGCCTTGACCGACGAGATCGAAAACCACTGCATCCGCCTCATAGCCACCCTGCAGCCTACTGCTCGCGACCTGCGGGTGATCGTGACCGGGCTTAAAATCATTCTCAACCTGGAAAGGATGGGAGACCACGCTTCAGACATTGCCCGGGCCGCTTTAAACGTTTGCGAAGTGCCCCGGCTTTCTCCCAGCATCTCGGAGGCCATCGTGCGGATAGCTCAGCTTGTGCAGCAAATGCTAAAGGATAGTCTGGATGCCTACGCTCGGGGTGATGTGAGCCGGGCTCGCTCCCTCTCCTCGGCGGACGACGAAGTGGACCACCTGTACAACCGGGTTTTTCGGACCATCATCGAGAACATGGAAGAAGATCCGGCCAACATTCGCTGCGGCGTTTATTTTTTGCTAGTAGCCCTGCGCCTGGAGCGCATAGCCGACCGCGCTACCAATATCGGCGAAGATGTAATCTACCTGGTCACAGGGGAATGGGAGACTCTAAATTAACTCAGGAGGTTTTACCTTTTCGGTGTCGAAGATAAGAGAAAACCTCCAATGGGTCCGAAAGGCCATAACCAGAGCCGCCCTGCGGGCAGGGCGGGATCCGATGGAAGTGCGACTGGTAGCCGTGACCAAAGGGGTGCCCGTGGAGGTTATCAGGCAGGTGCTGGCCGAGGGTGTGGTCGACCTGGGGGAGAACCGCGTTCAGGAGCTGGTGGCCAAGTACGAGTTACTGGGCGACAGAGTAAGGTGGCATTTTATCGGTTACCTGCAGCGGAATAAGGTAAAGTACCTAGTGAGAAAGATCGCTCTCTTGCACAGTTTAGACCGGTGGTCTCTGGCCCAGGAACTTGACCGGTGGGGGCGGCGAGAAGGGTACGTCTTCCCAGCTCTGGTGCAGGTGAACGTGGCCCGTGAGCCCCAGAAGCACGGCCTTCTGGAGGAGGAAGTAGAAGATTTTCTTCTGGCGGTCCGATCTTTAGAAGGAGTAAAAGTACTTGGTTTTATGACCGTAGCTCCCAAGGTGGCGGAGGCGGAAGAGGTTCGTCCCCTGTTCAGGCGCCTGGCGGAAATGGCCCGGAAGTACGCCCGCCTGCCCGGGGTGGAGATTCGCTACCTCTCCATGGGCATGACCCAGGATTTCGAGGTGGCGGTGGAAGAGGGCGCCAACATCGTGCGGGTAGGAAGAGCCATCTTTCAAGGTCTAGGGGAGGGAGAGGGAGATGAGCAAGCGTCTGGTGGACAAGGTGTTGGGCTTCATCGGTTTTGAGGAAGAGCCGGAAGAGGCCGAACCGCAAGAGGAACTGCAGGAGCAGGTGGTGCGGACACGCAAAGGGCCGGCGGTGGTAAGTCTCCACACTCAGCGCCAGATAAGGGTGGTGGTAGCTGAGCCGCGCTCTTTCTCCGAGGCGCAGGAGATAGCCGATCACCTTAAGAACCGGAGACCGGTGGTAGTTAACCTGGAGCGGGTGGAGACCGAGTTGGCACAGCGGATAATAGACTTCGTCAGCGGGGCCGTCTACGCCCTGGGCGGAAGCCTGCAACGGGTGAGTTCCAACATACTCCTCTTTGCTCCCAGCAATGTGGACATAGCGGCGGAAGGTAGGGAAGGAGGGGAAAGGGGGCTTTTCCCCTGGCAGAAGTTCCGCGAGGGATAAAACTAGGTGGAGGTTTAAGGTTAGATGCAGGCGTTGGCCGGGCTCAAGGTGGGTTTTATTGGTGGCGGGGCCATGGGGGGTGCCCTGGCTACCGGGCTGGTGCGTAGCGGTCGGGTGGCACCGGAGCAAGTGCTGGTAAGCGACGTGTGCGCAGAGCGCCTGGCCGAACTTTCCCGGGTGCTGGGGATTAAAACTCTCTCCGATAACCGCTTTCTGGCCCGGGAAGCTGATATAATTGTGCTGGCGGTCAAACCCGACCAGATAAGGCCGGTGCTGGAGGAGATCGCCGACCTGGTTCATCCGGGACAAACCCTTATCTCCATAGCGGCGGGTGTTCCCCTGGCCGAACTCCAGCGTTGGGTGGGGAAGGCGGTGCCGGTGGTTCGTGTCATGCCTAACACGCCGGCGCTGGTGGGAGAGGGGGCCAGTGCTTACGTCCTGGGCAGTCACGCGGGAAGCCGGGACGCCGGCCGGGCGGAAGCGTTGCTGTCGGCAGTGGGCCGGGTGGTGAGGGTGGCGAAGGAAGAGCTCCTAGATGCGGTCACGGGGCTCTCGGGCAGCGGTCCGGCCTACATTTACCTGGTGATCGAGGCTTTGGCCGAAGGCGGAGTGCGCATGGGTCTTTCCTGGAGGGACGCACTTTTGCTTGCGGCTCAGACGGTCTTAGGAGCGGCCAAGATGGTACTGGTCTCGGAGGAGCACCCCTCTGTGTTGAAGGATCGGGTAATGACCCCGGCCGGAACCACAGTAGAGGGGCTCTTTGTGCTGGAGGAGCGGGGAGTAAGGGCGGCGTTCATCGAGGCGGTGAAGGCGGCCGCCCTCCGGGCAGAAGCAATAAGACTCGGAAGGAACGGGAAAGGCGGCAAGGACTAGAATGAGTTGGCTGGCGTACATTTTACGGGTAGCATTCGATGTCTATTTCTGGCTCATCATCGTTCGGGTATTGCTTTCTTGGATTCCGCACAACCCTCGCAACCCCGTGATCAGGTTCATTTACGACTTAACCGAGCCTTATCTTTACCTCTTCAGGCGCTTGATTCCGCCCATCGGTATGTTTGACCTTTCCCCCATCTTGGCTCTTTTTGTTTTGCACCTGATCAAAATGTTCCTCTTGCGTCTCGTGGGAGGGTAAGCCGTGAGCGAAGCGGTCTGGCAGAGAGCCTTGCGGGAGGGTGCGGGAGGGAAGACCCTTATTCATCTGCGGGTTACTCCCCGCTCTTCCACCTCTGCCCTGGAGGCAGGAGAGGGTTTTCTGCGCGTGCGCCTTACCGCTCCTCCCGTTGAGGGCAAGGCCAACAAACTTTTGCTGGAATTTTTAAGCCAGGTATTCGGTATCCCGATGCGGCGGCTGCAATTGGTCAAGGGGATTAAGGGGCGGGAGAAGGTGGTTCTGGTCGATATGCCGCTGCCCCTGGTGGCGGAAAAAATAGAAAGAGTTCTGTCGCGAGAGGAGAGGTGACGGTACAAAAAACCTATGGACTGGAGCAAGACGCTGAACCTGCCGAAGACCGATTTCCCCATGCGGGCCAACCTGCCCCAGCGGGAACCGGAAATATTGCGTTTTTGGGAAGAAATTGATCTTTACCGCCTGGTTCAACAGAAAACGGCGGGAAGGCCTAAATTTATTCTTCACGACGGCCCTCCCTACGCCAACGGCCACATCCATCTGGGTCACGTGCTCAACAAGGTGCTGAAAGACATTATCGTCAAGTACCGTTCCATGAGCGGTTACGACGCTCCGTACGTGCCCGGATGGGACACCCACGGTTTGCCAATAGAGCAGCAGGTGATAAAGAGTCTGGGGCTGGACTGGCGCAAGGTTGGGCCGGTGGAGTTCCGCCGCCGGTGTAAGGAGTACGCCTTGCGCTTCGTGGAGATACAGCGCCAGGAATTCAAGCGCCTAGGGGTGCGAGCCGACTGGGAGCACCCTTACCTCACTTTGATGCCCTTCTACGAGGCGCGGCAGATAGAGGTTTTTGGGGAGATGGCCAAACGAGGGTATATCTACCGGGGGCTGAGGCCGGTTTACTGGTGCCCCACCTGCGAGACCGCCTTGGCCGAGGCGGAGATCGAGTATGCCCCCAAAGAGTCCCCCTCCATCTACGTGCGCTTCCGGGTCAAGGACGGCAAGGGGCTTCTTCCTTCCGATGCCGCCTTCGTCATCTGGACCACCACCCCCTGGACCCTGCCCGCCAACGTAGCGGTCTGCCTGCATCCCGAGCTGGATTACGTGCTGGTGCGGGTAGGGAAAGAGCGGCTGGTGGTGGCAGAGGTTCTCCTCCCTTCCTTCCTGGAGGTGCTGGGGGTGGAGGGGGGAGAGGTAGAAGCTCGGTTTAAAGGAAAGGAGCTCGAGGGCATAGTTCTCGAGCACCCTTTCTTCGAGCGCGACTCGCTGGTGGTGGTGGATACCTACGTTTCGGCGGAGCAAGGTACGGGCTGCGTGCACAACGCCCCTGGCCACGGCGAGGAAGACTTCGTCACCTGCCGCCGTTACAACTTGCCGGTGATTTCTCCGGTGGACGGGCGCGGTTACTTCACCGAGGAAGGGGGGCCTTTCGCCGGGAAGTTTTACTTGGAGGCCAACGAAGACATTATGGCCGAGCTCCGGCGGAGAGGGGCCTTGCTGGCAGCCGGCCGTATAACCCACCAGTACCCCCACTGCTGGCGTTGCAAGAACCCCGTTTTCTTCCGGGCCACCGAGCAGTGGTTTGCCTCCATTGACGGCTTTCGGGAGCAGGCGCTCAAGGCTATAAGGTCGGTGCGCTGGATTCCTGCCTGGGGCGAGGAGCGGATTTACAACATGGTGGCCAGCCGCGGGGACTGGTGCATTTCTCGGCAGCGCTGGTGGGGGGTGCCCTTGCCCGTATTTTACTGCGCCCGCTGCGGCAAGGAGATCATCAACGAAACCACCATCGAGCACATAAAGAATCTGTTTGCGGAGCACGGATCGGACATCTGGTACAGCGCTCCACTGGAGGTGCTTGTGCCTTCGGGGTTGACCTGTCCGGCCTGCGGCTCTAAGGAGTTCACCCAGGAAAAGGACATAATGGACGTTTGGTTTGATTCGGGTTCCAGCCACTGGGCGGTATTACGCCAGCCTTCCCCCTGGCCGGACCAACACTGGCCGGCCGATCTTTACCTGGAAGGCAGTGATCAGCACCGCGGATGGTTCAATTCCTCCCTCTCCACGGCGGTGGCCATTACCGGTCAGCCACCCTACCGGGCGGTTCTGACCCACGGGTTCGTGGTGGACGAGGAAGGGAGAAAGATGTCCAAGTCTCTGGGCAACGTGGTCGACCCTCAAGAGGTTATGACCAAACTGGGGGCGGACATTTTGCGCCTCTGGGTTTGCTCGGCCGATTACCGGGGGGATTTGGCTGCCTCGGACAATATCCTGCGACAGGTGGCAGAGGCCTACCGTAAAATACGCAACACCTTCCGCTTCCTTCTGGCCAACCTTTACGACTTTGACCCGGCCGAGGCCCTGCCCTATTCGGAGCTCTTGGAGCTCGACCGCTACCTTCTCATGCGCTTGGAAGAGGTCAAGCGCCGGGTTTTGAGGGCCTACGAGGAATACGAGTTCCACCTGGTCTACCACAGCATCTACTCCTTCTGCACGGTTGATCTCAGTGCTTTCTACCTCAACGTCATCAAGGATCGGCTTTACTGCTCGCTACCTCACGCCCGCGAGCGCAGGGCGGCGCAGACGGTGCAGTACCGGGTTCTTCTGGACCTTTTGCGCCTGCTCGTCCCCGTCTTGGCCTTCACCACCGAGGAGATATGGCGCCACGTGAAGGTAGTAGGGGAAAAGCCGGTGAGCGTGCAGCTCCTGGATTTCCCGGAGCCCGATGATTCTCTGCTGGATCCGGACTTGGCCTCCCGCTGGGATAAGCTTTTGCGGGTGCGCGAGGAAGTCCTGGTAGCTCTGGAAAAAGCCAGGAAGGAAAAGCTCATCGGGGATTCGCTGGAGGCCAAGGTGAAGCTTTTCGTTAAGGCCGAGGAGTTGGAGTGGTGGAATGCGGCGCGGGAAGATCTGCGCACCATCTGCCTGGTCTCGCAGCTGGAACTCCTGCCGGGCGAGAGCTTAAAGGTAGAGGTGGAGCCGGCAGAGGGGCAAAAGTGCGCCCGTTGCTGGATGTACAGCCCGGAGGTAGGGAAAGACGGAGACTACCCTGAGCTTTGTCCGCGGTGTGCGGCGGTGGTGCGGGAGCTTTCTTCCCGGTAGAGGAAGCGGTAAACCCGGTAATTCCACAGGGTTTTGCGGACGAACTGCCTGGTTTCGGGAAAGGGGATCTGGTCGAGATCCAGCTCCTTTCCCGACCAGGTAGCGCTTTTTAACCACCTTTCTACGTTACCCCTCCCCCCGTTGTAGGCGGCCAGTACCAGAACCGGATCGTGAAACTCCTGGAAAAGCACGGCCAGGTAGCTGGTGCCCAGAGCGATATTGGTTTCCGGATCGTAAAGCTTCCGCGGATCGAAAGGCTCGTCCCGGAGCCGGGCCATATCTTGGGCAGTGGAGGGCAGGAGTTGCATAAGCCCTATCGCTCCTCGGGGCGAGACGGCTTCCGGGTGGAAGTTGCTTTCGGTTTTAATAATAGCGGCCACCAAGAGGGGATCTATCCCGTTGGCCTGGGCGTGGCGGAAGATTATCTCGCGGTATTTAAGGGGATAGTAACGCTGTCCTATTTCACGCCAGTTGAGTAACAAAAGGCCACACAGGGCCATCAGGAAAAGAAACAGGCCAAGCTTTGCCTTTCCCATCCCTTACTCTTCTTCATCCTCCGCTAGAAGTTTATGGTAAAAATAAGCCACTTGTTCACGGGTGTGGTTGAAATCTCCTGTGTTGTCTATTACGCGGTGGGCGCGGCGAACCTTCTCCTCCTGGGGCATTTGGGCAGCCAACATCGCCTGGGCCTGCTCAGGCGGGATTCGGTCGCGGGCCATAAGGCGGCGCACCGCCGCTTCCTGAGAGGCGATCACTACCCATACCTCGTCCACCAAGCGGTCAAGTCCGGTTTCCAAGAGAAGGGGCGCTTCTATAACCAGCACGCGGGGTGGGTTGGGAGACTCCCTTAGCTTCCGGATTTTTTCCTCTATGGCCGCCAGCACAGGAGGGTGAACTATCTCTTCCAGCCGTCGTCGGGCGGCGGCATCGGCGAAGATAAGCCGCCGTAGCTTGGCCCGGTCGAGCGAGCCGTCGGGAAGAAAATACTCTTCTCCGAAAACCTCCCTTATTTTATCAAGTAGCGGCTGGCCGGGGGCGGTGAACTCTTTCACTATGAGGTCGGCCTCGATTACCTCTGCTCCCAGCGTTTTGAGATAGCGAGCTACGCTAGTCTTGCCGGTGCCGGCGCTGCCGGTAAGTCCGATTATCTTCATGATGTCGCTCGGTTACCCCCTTTCTTTTCCCAAATATATCAGCGCTGACAGTGGGGGCAAAAGTGGGTTCCCCGCCCACAAAGTTTAATTTTCTTTATAAGAGTGCCGCAGCGGAGGCAAGGCTGGCCTCCCCGGCCATAAACGTGCAGAAAAAGGCCGTGTTCTCCCGCCACCCCCGTGGCGTCTACGTAATTGCGTATGCTGGTCCCCCGGTGCGCGATTCCCTCTGCCAGCACTTTCTGGATGGCTTCGTGCAGCTTCTTTACCTCGTCTTCGGCGAGGGTGCAAGCGGGGCGCCGAGGATCGATGCCGGCCAGAAAAAGAGCCTCGTCGGTGTAAATGTTCCCTAAGCCGGCCACCGCCTTTTGATCCAGCAGCAAGGCTTTCACCGGACGCCGGCTTTTTGCCAGGACGTTTTCTAGGTAGCTAGCGGAGAAAATGGGGGATAAGGGTTCGGGACCGAGCTTTTCCTCGAGATAATCCCGAATCTCTTTGCTCTTCCCCAGCCTTACCCGGCCGAACTGCCGAAAGTCGGTGAAGCGTAGTCTCCCCCGGTCAAGCTCGATCAGGAGGTGGGTATGAGGGGGAAGCTCCCCTTTTCCTTCCCAAACCAGCTGTCCCGTCATTCCCAGATGGAAAGCCAGGGCCCAATCTCCCTCCAGGGCGAGCCAGAGCCACTTTCCCCGCCGGAAAACCCCGGTTATCGCCTTTCCCTCCAGGAGCTCCGTGCCGGATGTGGAGTTTTTCATCACCTTCGCCAGCCGGACTTCCACCTTCTTGATGCGTGCCCCCACCACCTTCTCCACCAGCTGGCGACGTATGGTTTCCACTTCCGGTAACTCAGGCATCATTCCACCTCATACTCTTCCATGTCTTGCCAGTTAGGCCCCACCTTAAGATTGGCCTTTATAGGAACCTTGAAGGGCAAGGCCTGCTCCATGGTGCTTTTTATCATAGGCGCCACCTTCTCTAGCTCTCCTTTAGGCACTTCGAAGAGGAGTTCGTCGTGCACCTGGAGGATCATCTGGCATCTAAACCCCTGCCCTTTCAGTTGCCGATGAATGTCCACCATGGCTTTCTTTATGAGATCGGCCGCGCTTCCTTGGATGGTGGTATTGATGGCCAGGCGCTCCCCCAGCTGGTGCTGGGTACGATTGCTGCTCAGTATTTCGGGGATGTAGCGACGGCGGTTGAGAATGGTAGTCACGTAGCCTTTCTCCCGGGCCTGGGAAATTACGCGTTCGATGAACTGTTTCACCCGCGGATAGCGCCGGAAGTAACGTTCTATGTACTCGTGCGCCTCGCTAGGCTCGATCTTGAGTTCTTGGGAAAGGCCGTAATCGCTCATACCGTAAACGATCCCAAAGTTCACCACCTTGGCCTTGGCCCGCATTTCCGGTGTCACTTCCTGAGGAGGGACGCCGAATATCTCGGCTGCTGTGCGGGCGTGGATGTCTTCTCCTTTGACGAAGGCTTCACACAGCCCCGGATCTTCGGAAAGGTGGGCCAGGACTCGAAGTTCTATCTGGGAATAGTCGGCGCTTAGTAGCACATACTCGGGCCCCTCGGCCACAAAGGCCTGCCGAATGCGCCTCCCCAAAGAATCGCGGACGGGGATGTTCTGTAGGTTGGGCTCGGCGGAGGCCAGTCTTCCCGTCGCTGTCCCCGCCTGCAGGAAGGTGGTGTGCAGGCGCCCGGTGGCCGGGTCGATGAGTTCCGGAAGGGCGTCGGTGTAAGTACTCTTGAGCTTGGCCAATTGCCGGTAGGCGAGCACCTTGGCCACGATTTCGTGTTCGGCCAGCTTTTCCAGAACCGAAGCGTCAGTGGAGTAGCCGGTCTTGGTCTTCTTGACCGGTTTGAGCCCCAGTTTCTCAAACAGGATGTAGCCGAGCTGCCGAGGGGAGTTCAGGTTGAAGCGCTCGCCGGCGAGCTTGTAGATTTCTTCGGAAAGCTGAGCCAGCTGTTCTCCCAGTTCCTGGGAGAGAGCGCGCAGCTTTTCCTCCGAAACTTTTACTCCGGCTTTTTCCATGTCCGCCAAGACGGCAGCCAGGGGGAGCTCCACCGAGTAATAGAGATACTCCTGCTCCTGGAGCTTAATCTTGCTTTTTAGGATGGGGGTGAGCCGGCAAATCGCTTGGGCTTTTTCCGGGAGTTCAGCCCCCGGGGAGAGCGTGAGTCCCGCATGTTCGAAGGCGATCGCCCCCAGCTCGTTATTGGCAGCCGGGTTCACCAGGTAGGCTGCCAGCAGAACGTCGAACCCGATCATTTCGGGCTTTAGGCCATAAGGCTCCAGGGCGTGGAGGCAGGATTTGGCGTCGTAAGTGCTGATAAGGCTTTCCTTTGCTTCGAGCAAGCGGAGGAAGCTTTTGAGCACTTCCGGCCCTTCCAGCAGGAAGACCTTTTCTCCTCCCAAACAGAGGGCTAAAGTCGGAGAAGTGAGCTTGCGCCTGAGAACAGGAGGGTAGGCCAGGGCCACGAATTCCTGACTTTTGAGCTCTTCTCCTAATCTCCTCAGTTCTTCAGGTCTTTCTATCTTTACGCGGACGGCGTTGGTGGCCAGCCCCTCGAGACCAAGCAAGCGGGCCTCAGGGAAAAGCTCGAGGAATCTCTTAACCAGGGTGCGGAACTCCAGGCGTGAGAAGACCTCCAGGGTGGCCCGAAGGTCGGGTCCCGACCAAGGCCGGATTACGTCTTCTTCCAGCGGTACGTCGCGGCGGATAAGGGCCAGCTTCTTGGCCAGAAGCGCTTCTTCTTTGTGCTTCTCTAGAGTCTCGCGCAGCTTGGCCGGAAGAGATTCCTTGCTTTCTAGCAGATTTTCTAAGCTGTGGTAGGATTGCAATAGGCGGGAAGCCGTCTTGGGCCCTATGCCTGGAAGGCCAGGGATGTTGTCCGAGGCGTCTCCGGCCAGAGCCTTAAAGTCGGGAAGCTGGCCGGGCGCGATACCAAAGCGTTGCTTCACCTCGGTCTCGTTAAAGACCGCTATCTCGCTTATCCCCTTGCGCATGAGGACAACGGTGGTGAAGGGGGAGACCAGCTGCAGGGCATCGAGGTCACCGGTGACGATAAGACACCGCCAACCCTCTTTTTCCGCCCGGCTTACCAGAGTGCCGATGAGGTCGTCGGCCTCAAAGCCTTCTTTTTCTACTACCGGAATATTGAGGGCGGTCAGCACCTCCTTGATGAGGTTGAACTGCTGGCGCAATTCGTCCGGGGTGGCGGGGCGTTGGGCCTTGTAGGTCTCCGCCAGGGCGTGCCGGAAGGTGGTTTTGCTTTTATCAAAGGCGGCCACTATGGCCGTGGGACGCTTTTCTTCCAGCACTTTGAAGAGCATGGAGGTAAAGCCGTACACGGCACCGGTGGGCAGGCCGGTACGGGTGCGGAGGGAGGGAAGAGCGAAGAAGGCCCGGTAGGCTATACTCGAGCCGTCCAAGAGGAGCAGGGTTTTTTCCTTCACGCCCGGTCTTACCCGCCTTTCTATTCTATCTAGAGGCTAGTATACCAGCCGGGGGTCTCGATGCGAAAGTTTAACCGCCCGGGAACAGAAGCGCTGTCCTTCGTCACAATTTCGTAACAGATGTCTCTTATAATCCTTCTTTAAGCAGTGAAAAACTGGTCAAAAGTGAAAGGGGGCAGGGACTATAACCGCTACGGAATTTCTCTCACGGCACCGTACCTGGTTTATCGGTGCTTTTCTCCTTTTGCTGGTTGCAGGCGGAGTCGGCGGGTGGCTTTGGTACCGCCAGAAAAGCCAGACAAAGGTAGAATTCCTTACGGCTTTGGTGGCTCTGGCAGATTTGGTAGCCACCGTTCCGGCCACCGGAACCATAGAGCCTGTGCAAAGTCTGGACCTTTCCTTTAAGAACCCCGGGACGATAAAAGTGGTGGCCGTAGAGCAAGGGCAGGAGGTGAAGAAAGGGCAACTGCTCTTAGCCCAGGACGACAGCGACCAGCAAGCCCAACTGGCCTCCGCTGAGGCCAACCTGCGAAGCGCTCGTGCCCGCCTGGCTGAACTCGAAAGTGGTAACCGCCCAGAGGAGATAGCCCAGGCGCAGGCCGAAGAGGAAGCGGCACGGATTAACCGGGACACCGCTCTTAGGCAGCTAGAACGGGTGAAAACGCTTTTCAGCCAGGGGGCAGCTACCCAGAAGGAGCTGGATGACGCACAGAATAACTTCGCCGCCGCCCAGGCGCGCTGGCGGCAGGCCCAGAGCAACCTGGCCTTGAAGAAGGCAGGTCCGAGGAAAGAAGAGATCGACCAGGCCAGGGAAGCGGTGAAGATTGCGGAAGCGCAGGTGGCGCAGGCCCGGAGCAACCTGGAGGCCACGCGCCTTTACGCTCCTTTCGATGGGATTGTGGCGGAGGTCAACGCCACTCCAGGACAACGGGTGACCGGGGTGACAGTGAGCGGAGCGGGCACCGGCACGCGCCCCCTGCTGACCTTGATCAGTAAAGAGCTCCGCGTACGGGCCCAAGTCAACGAGGCCGATGTCGGCCAGGTAAAAGTGGGGCAAAAAGCCACCTTTACCGTCAATGCCTTTCCGGGACGCGTTTTTGAGGCCGAAGTTAGCGCCATAACTCCCCGTGCGAACACGGTGGCCAATGTGCAGCTTTATGATGTCCTCTTGGACATAAAGGGAGAAGCTTCGGGGCTGAAAGCAGGCATGACTTGCAACGTGGAGATTATTACCCAGAAGCGCGAAGGGGTTTTGGCCATTCCCCGCCAAGCGCTGAACTTCGCCCGCAGCTACCTGGCCACCCAGAAGATATCCTTTACCTCTGAGAGAGCAGCTTCGGTCCCGGCTCAGAACCAAGGGGTGGTGCTGGTCTACCACAACGGGAAGGCAGAGCCACGCCCGATAGCCCTGGGAATAAGCAGCGGTGACAGGGTGGAGGTAACCAGGGGACTAAACCAGGGCGAGTTGGTGATCGTTGGCCGGAAAGGAGACAACACAGGAAGACCGGCGACGGCTTCTCCCTTCTTGCCCATGGGCCCGCCGCAGGGAGGTGGACGACGATAACTCCTCTGGTGGAGCTAGAGGAAATCACTAAAGACTATTCCATAGGAGGCCGGCCCTTCCGGGTGCTCAAAGGGATTACCCTGCAGGTGAATGCGGGAGAAATGGTGGCTGTTATGGGGGCCTCCGGCTCGGGGAAGAGTACTTTACTGCACATCATTGGCCTTCTCGACCAGCCCAGCTCCGGAGTCTACCGGCTGGAAGGAAGAGAGGTGCACCGGCTTTCCAGGAAAGAGCGGGCCTATGTGCGCAACCAAAAGATCGGATTTGTCTTCCAGCAGTTCAACCTCTTGCCCCGCGCTACGGTCTTGCAGAACGTAGAGCTACCCCTCCTGTATGCCGGTGTTCCTGCCACCAGGCGCAGGGAGAGGGCCTTTTTCCTCCTGGAGAGGATGGGTCTAAAAGACTTCGCTCACCACCGGCCGGTACAGTTGTCGGGCGGTCAGCAGCAGCGGGTGGCCATAGCCAGAGCCTTGGTCAACCAGCCCGTTCTCCTGCTGGCCGACGAGCCTACGGGGCAGCTCGACAGCCGTACGGGCCTGGAAGTAATGGCCCTTTTTCAGGAACTGCACCAGGAGATGGGGGTAACCATAATCCTGGTCACCCATGACCAGACGATATCCCGCTTCTGCCAGCGCATCGTTTACCTGCAGGACGGCCTCATAAGAGGAGAGGGGAAGGTAACGGAGCCGCGAAGGGCCAAGGAGGAACTGGCCGCCACGCAAAGGAGCGGAGAAGAATGATGCTTGCCTTGAGCGCTTTGCTAAAAGAAGCCTTGACCGCCCTGCAAGCCAACAGGTTGCGCTCGTTGCTGACCGTTCTGGGAGTGGTCATAGGGGTAGCGGCAGTGATCGTGATGATCGGGATTGGCCAAGGAGCTTCCCAAAGCATTGCCGCGCAAATGCAGAGGATGGGGACCAACCTCCTGGTGGTCTTTGCTGGCGCGACGGGGGGTCAGGTGAGGGGTGCCGGTGGGGCGGTAAACACTCTGAAAGCTCAGGATGCTCAGGCTATTGCCCAGCTTCCCGGCGTGTCCGGGGTGGCCCCGGAGATAAGCACGGGAGCCACCGCTGCCTGGGGAAACCAGACCTGGGTGACCAGTGTTTCCGGAACCACTCCCGATCTCTGCTACGTCCTCAACCGGCAGGTAGAAAGCGGCCGCTTTTTCGATGAGCAGGATTTGCGCAGCCTGGCCAACGTGGCCGTCTTGGGGAAAACGGTGGCCGAAAACCTCTTTCCCCCGGGTGTGGATCCGGTAGGTCAAACCGTGCTCTTGAACCGGATGGCCTTCCGAGTCATTGGGGTTCTGGCGCCCGTGGGGGCCACCACCATGGGGCGCGACGCGGACGATATTGTATACATACCTTTGACCACCGCCCAGACGCGTCTTCTGGGTGTAGACTACGTGCGCCTGATCTACGTGCGGGCTGCCACTTCTGCTGATCTTAGCCGGCTCCCGGATTTGATCACTACTCTTTTGCGCGAGCGTCACCGCCTTCCTCCCAACGCAGAAGACGACTTCACCATCCGTAATCCTACCGCCATCATGGAGGCAGCCGAGAACACCGCCAAAACTATGACGGTTCTGCTGGCAGCGGTAGCCGCCGTGTCCTTGGTGGTGGGAGGCATAGGGGTAATGAACATTATGCTGGTATCGGTTACAGAGCGGGTCAAGGAAATCGGCATCCGCATGGCCGTGGGAGCAACCGAACAGATGATCTTGTGGCAGTTTCTGTTGGAAGCAGTGCTTTTGAGTCTCACAGGAGGATTGATAGGGATTGTATTAGGAGTGCTGGGCAGCTATCTTCTCTCCGCTCTGGCCGGGTGGCCGACGGTAATTTCCCCGCGGGCCATTCTGCTGGCTACCTCCTTTGCCGTGCTCGTGGGTGTATTCTTCGGGTACTACCCTGCCCGCAGGGCGGCGGCTCTCAACCCGGCAGAAGCTCTCCGCTATGAGTGAAAACTTTTAAACCTTATACCTTATCAGAGAGCAATGATGCCCTGGGCTTCTTCGCCTGCATAGCCTACGCCAGGTGTCTGGTGGCCAACGAGGAACTGAGCGGGGTCCGGCTGGAGGCGACGCGGTGAGGTTTCTCGTTGACGTGTGCGCCGGCACCGGCTAGCCAGGTGGCTCCGGGAGATGGGCCACGACGTGGCGGAAGTGAGGGATGTGGACAGCTTAAAGTAGCGAGAGTACAGCGTATACCGCAACTCCCACGAACACCGCCATTGCGAGATGCGGGCGCCAGCGGAAGGCCACCGCAGCGACCGAAAGGCCAATCAATCGTCGCGCCATTTCGGACGCCGTAGCTTCGGGTTTTACCGGCACTACCGATGCCACCAGGAGCGCAGCAATAATCGCGGGTGCAGCGAGGGCCAGCGCGCGGCTACACGCCTTGCCCCCTGATGTTCTGGCCGGTTTGGCCCTGAGGGTTACCCAAAGGGGCAAGGGCCGCATGAGGTATGTCCCGATAGCCACAAGCAGAACCAGCAGGATCCACGACACCGCTAATTAACCCCCTCCGGCTGTGCTTCTGAGTCATCCAGCGGTCCCACACCATCCCTGCCAGGACTCCCATTATGGTGCCGACCAGCAGCCCCAGTCCGGTGCGGCCTGCGAGGTGCAGGGGAAGCGTGACTACTGCCGTCACTGCGGCGGTCACGGCCGCAGAGCCGTGTAGCAAAGGAAGGAGCAGCACGAGAAAAAGTACGGGCAGTGCGAATGCAAGCACCGGCCCTAGCCGGGGAAGGAGAACTATGAGTAGCGACCCCCGGCAGCCCCTAGCCACGTGCCGGCCACCCACGCTCCGTAGGCACCGGTCACCAGACCCAATAGCTACCGATGTCGGACACCTTCGGGAACGGTTGCGAGCCTAGCTGCAGCAGCGGCGAAAACCTCGTCTGTGAGCCCAAACGCGAGCAAAGCTTGCCAGCCGCGTGCGCAACCGCGCAACAGTGGTGCCAGAACCGGCCCGTACAGCAAGTGGCGCACATTAAGCGCTAACGCCGTAGCTAGAGCTACCACCGATGCACTTCCTGCCCCTGCCAGCCCAACTAAAGCAAACTGGCTGGCACCGGCAAAGACTGCAGCCGACGCGAAAACGGCTTCAAACACACTCAGGCCCGCAGAGCAGGCTGCCAACCCGAAGGCTACGGCTACAGGAAGGTAGCCTACAGCGATAGGCAGGCTAGCTCGCAAACCAGCCAACCAGTCTCTCATGGCGGTGCTACTCCTTGCAGTTTGGTCCCGATGCCGAAGTCCACTCCCACGGCTCCGCCCAGCTTGCAGGGGCAGCAGAAGTACTCCCTCGCGAGGTAGCAGGTCATGTGGAGGTAGTACCCGCCGGGCTTGCGCACCAGCACGGCACTTGCTATTTCTGCATCAGGAGGTATCTGGTGAAGTCCCAGGACGCGGAAGCTTCCTAACTTCTGTATCCTCACCTTCAAGCTGTTCCGGGCAAAGTCCAGGCTGTAGGTTATGCCGTACTGCTTGAGGGGAATCGAGTTGACGAACCTTTTGGGCTTGAGACGGCCCACCTTGTGGCCGTTCTCTCTCAGCTTTGCGAGGGCACGAAGGTTGTCTTTCAACCTGTCGGCTATCTCCTGCTTGACCTGGGAGCCGAGGACGACAAGTCGCCTCTCTTCGAAAACGTCTCCCACCTTGACCTCCACCGTGTCCACCTTGTTGGCCGGCACGTTGAGTCTTTCCAGGTCCGACACCAGCCAGTTATAGAGCCACTTGGCCTCCAGGAAGGCTCTTTCAAGGATTTCTGCTTTCTTCCTGGACAGGTTCTGGAGTTTGAGCTGGAAGACAACGGGCCTCAAGGCCTTTCGCCGCTCTCCTGTTTCCCGGATGGTGTTCCTTATTTGTTCGGCCTTGGTCATGCCTCTGCTTTGCTTCTGGGCCTGGAAGTATTTCCAGGCGTTTTAATCTATTTTAACACCAGGGCCGCCTTTCATCCCAAGTGGGCTTTACCGGGATCGTGTCAACCTACTGTAGGAGTCTCGAGCCCCACCATCCCCGGACCAGGACGAACTACCAGAGAAGATCGATGTTCCGGCTCAAAGCTTTGAGGGCTCTGGTTAATGATGTTACCGGACCTCGC
>NZ_QSLN01000049.1 GCF_003368535.1 Ammonifex thiophilus | reverse complement strand
GATGGTCGGCTCAAAAGCATTGCCTTCCCGGAAGGCACCGTCAATTTCGGGTACGACGAGGCCGGGAGGCTCGTGAGCGTCGCCGAGGGGGGCCGCACCTCTTCTTACGGGTACGACGGCCTGGGCCGCCTGGTCAGGTACACCGACCCGCGCGGCTACACCCTGACCTACGAGTACGATCTGGCCGACCGCCTAAGGGTGATGACCTACCCCGACGGCAGAAAGGTTCTCTACGACTACTACCCCGATGGGAGACTCAAGAGCGTCACCGACTGGGCCGGGCGCACCACCACCTACGAGTACTATCCCAACGGGCTCTTGAAGAAGATCACGCGGCCCAACGGCACCGTGGCCGAGTACGAGTACGACCCGGCGGGAAAAGTGGTGCACCTCAAAGATTGCGACCGGCAGGGCAGGGTCATCGTGGAGTTCACCTACGCCTACTCCCCCGAAGGGAACGTGGTGGAGGAGAAGAGTTCCGTCAGAGAGGTGCCTCTTAAGCTTCCCGATGCGGAGATGACCTACGGCCCCGACAACCGGCTGGAGAGCTTCAGCGGGCAGAGGGTGGAGCACGACGCCGACGGCAACCTGGTGCTGGGGCCGCTGGGCGGAAGGCCGGCGGAGTTCCGCTTTGACTCCCGCAACCGGCTCGTCAAAGCGGGGGAGACGGAGTACTTCTACGACCCCGAGGGGCGGCGCATCGCACTCGTCCACCAGGGCAAGCGGATCGACTATTTGATCGATCCGAGTTCTCCCCTCTTCCGGGTGGTGGCGCAGGTGGAAGGGGACAGGTGGACCTGCTACGTCTGGGGTCTGGGGCTCGTCGAGGAGGAAAGGGACGGGAAGGCACTCTTCTACCACTACGACCTGCGGGGAAGCACCGTGGCTTTAACGGACGAGAAGGGA
>NZ_QSLN01000048.1 GCF_003368535.1 Ammonifex thiophilus | reverse complement strand
GAAGTAGATGAACTTCTACCGTATCTCAAAGAAAACTGGCCAACCATAAAACAACAACTGCTGGAGGGGAAATACAAACCACAACCAGTGCGAAGAGTAGAAATTCCCAAACCAGATGGAGGAGTAAGACTACTAGGAATACCTACAGCACTAGATAGACTAATACAACAAGCAATAGCCCAAATACTGAATAAAGTCTACAACCATACATTTTCAGATAGCAGTTATGGATTCAGACCAGGACGCAGTGCAAAAGACGCAATAAAAGCCGCAGAAGCATACATAAATGAAGGATACACATGGGTTGTAGATATGGACTTAGAAAAGTTCTTTGACAGAGTAAACCACGACATAATAATGTCCAAACTAGAAAAGCGGATAGGGGACAAAAGAGTACTAAAGTTAATACGAAGATACCTAGAATCAGGAGTAATGATAAACGGAATCAAAATATCAACAGAAGAAGGGACACCCCAAGGAGGGCCATTAAGTCCCCTATTAGCAAACATAATGTTGGACGAACTAGACAAAGAACTTGAAAGGAGAGGGCACAAATTCTGCCGATATGCAGATGACTGCAACATATATGTAAAAAGCAGGTCTGCAGGAAACAGAGTAATGAAGAGCATAAAGAAATTCATAGAAAGCAAATTAAAACTAAAAGTCAACGAAGCAAAAAGTGCTGTAGATAGACCATGGAGAAGAAAATTTCTTGGATTTTCATTCTACACAAAAGAAAACGAAGTAAGAATAAGAATCCATGAAAAATCCATCAAAAGGTTTAAGGAAAAAGTAAGAGAAATAACCAATCGGAACAAGGGAATAAGCATGGAAAACAGAATAAAAAGACTAAATCAAATAACAACAGGATGGGTCAACTATTTTGGATTAGCAGACGCGAAAAGCATAATGAAAACCCTTGACGAATGGATAAGGCGAAGACTAAGG
>NZ_QSLN01000047.1 GCF_003368535.1 Ammonifex thiophilus | reverse complement strand
ACCTCCACCCCCGCTATGCGCCCGAAAAGCTTGAGCCTCTTCTGCACGGCCCTGGGAGTCATGGGGCCTCTTTTACCGGGAAAGAGCCACTCGCCTCCTCGAGGAGGAAGCTCCGCCAGGTACTCCTTAAGGATGCGCCTCACCGTGCTGTTTAAGGGCACTTCCCGGTACTTCCCGCCCTTGCCGTACCTCACCCGCACAAAGCCCGACCGCTCCCGTATGACCACATCCTCAAGCCTCAAAGAGACCGCTTCAGAAACTCTCAGGCCTGCGTGCAGGAGCAGGGCAAAGAGGGCCTTGTCTTTAGCCGTCCCGTACCTCTGCACGGCACGAGCTAAAAGCCCGACCTCCCTCCTGGTGAGCCACCTGGGTGAGAGCCTCGCTTCAGGCACCTTCTTCACCCCCTCGGCCGGGTTGTCGGGCAAAGCCCGCTCCTCCTTCAGCCACCGGAAGAAGCTCTTGATCGCCTCCAGGTTGAAGTTGACCGTAGCGGGCTTGAAGCCACGCCCCTGGAGGTACCGGCGGTAGTCGGCCACGTCCAGAGGCGTGACCGCCCGGGGATCGAAAGCCTCTCCGCTTGTCCCCTCCCACCAGGCCACGAAGCGCTTAACAACCCCCAGGTAGGCCCTGACGCTTGAGGGAGAAAGGCCGCAGCGGAGACAGAAGTCCTCAAAGTCGGAAAGCCAATCGCTCATTCCTTCTTTCTGTACCCCCTCTTTTTTGCCTAGCCTTTCCTAAGAGCTCGCAGAAACTCCTCTGCCGTAACGATGGCTATACCCCTCACGGAGCGCAGCTCCAGCAAGTGGCTGTCGCCGGTCACCACCCACCCGGCCTTGCCCTCTACGGCACACTCCAGAACCTTGTCATCCTCCGGATCCTTCTGCACTACAGAAATCCTCTCTTTCGGATACACCATCACTACCCAGGGAAGAGCGAGAATCCCCTCCAGCAGGT
>NZ_QSLN01000046.1 GCF_003368535.1 Ammonifex thiophilus | reverse complement strand
CTTTACCCGGTAGATAATCCATCCTTGCAGTCCCAGAAGTTCCGCTATAAACTGTTTCATAGGCGGTCGAGAGCCTCCTTTGGGGTTGTGGTGTGCTAAACTATCCCTTGGCTCTTCGGCCGCCTCCTCCTTCTTACTCCACACTTTTTAGCTTAGAGCCGTCTTGAGGCTTCTCGCCGGAGCAGTTTATAATCACTACAAAAAACTCGGACCGGGAGGTGAAACGGGTGGAAGCGAAGAGCGACTGGAAGAGGGTGGTGGAGTTCCACGGGCACGCCTGCCCGGGGCTGGCGATAGGCTACCGGGTGGCCAAAGCGGCCCTGCGGGAGCTCTCCGGTCGGAGGGCGGAGGACGAGGAGCTGGTGGCCATAGTGGAGAACGACGCCTGCGGCGTGGACGCCATCCAGGTCCTCACCGGCTGCACCATAGGTAAAGGCAACCTCATCTACCGGGATTACGGCAAGCACGTCTTCACCTTTGGCTGCCGCCGGACGGGTAAGGCCCTGCGCATAAGCGTCAAAGGGAGCGTGTGGCAGCGCCGCGACCCCGAGGAAGAGGCGGAGTACCGGCGGCTGCGCGCGAAGGTCTTTGGCGGCGAGGCCACGGAGGAGGAAAAAGCCCGCTTTTACTCCTTCCAGCAGAGGAAGACCGAGGAGATCCTGAGCCTTCCGGAAGAAGAGCTTTTCAACATGCAATGGGTGGACATGGAGCTGCCCCCGAGGGCCAGGATCTTCAACTCGGTGACCTGTGCCTTCTGCGGCGAGCCGGTGGCGGAGGTGCGGGCCCGCATCCGGGAAGGAAAGCCGGCTTGCATTCCTTGCTCGCTCGAATACAGCCGAGGCTGGTAAAAGCGGACAGGCTTTGCAAAGGACGGCCAAGGAGGTTCGTTAGTGTAAAGTTACCGTAGGAGTTCTTGCAGGAGCCGAGGGAGGAGAAAAAGAAGAAGAGACCTCACCGTCCTTTTGCCAGGGACGAGTAGTTGACAATCCAACCACTCAGGAGGGTGAGGTCT
>NZ_QSLN01000045.1 GCF_003368535.1 Ammonifex thiophilus | reverse complement strand
GGCCCAGGCCGTCGTACCCGTAAGAAGAGGTGCGGCCCCCCTCGGCGACGCTCACGAGCCTCCCGGCCTCGTCGTACCCGAAATTGACGGTGCCTTCCGGGAAGGCAATGCTTTTGAGCCGACCATCAGGATAGTAGTCGAGTTCGATGTCCTGGCCGCGGGCGTTGACGACCCTCCGCAGGAGGCCGCCGGGGGCGTACTCGTAGCGCACGGTTCCGCCGGAGGCGTAGGTCTTGCCTACGAGCCGCCCGTTGGGATCGTAGGCGAAAGTAGTGGCCTGGCCGTTGGGGTCCTTCACTTCCACCAGGTTGCCGGCGGCGTCGTACTTCCAGGCGCTTCTCCCGCCCAGGGGATCGACGACCTCCGTCAAGCGGCCGAGCTTGTCGTAAGTGTATTGCGTGGCGTGCCCGGCCGGATCGGTGACCCTCTCCACCCGCTCCAGGGGGTCGAGTTCGTGAACGATGGTATGCCCCAGGGCGTCGGTGACGGTCCTCCGGCCGCCGTCGTAGGTGACGGTAAGGACTTTAACGCCCCGGGCGTCGGTAATGCCGGTCACCCGGCCCAGAGCGTCGTACTCAAGGTTCAGGGTGTGCCCCAGCGGGTCGGTTATGGTTTTGAGGTTCCCCCGGGGGTCGTAGGTGTAGGTGATAGTGTTCCCCAGGGGGTCGGTGGCCGCCACGAGCCTGCCTTCGGGGTCGTAGGCATAGGTGGTAACCCGGGAGATCCCTCCACCTTCCTCCCGTATCTTAACCAGGTTGTTGTCGCCGTCGTACTCGTAGGAGAGGGTGACCCCTCCGGGACGCAGCTCTTTTACCATCCGGCCCCGGGAGTCGTACTCGAAGCGCCAGACCCTGCCAGCCGGGTCTTTGACCTCAAGCAGGTTGTCGTTGCCGTTGTAGGCGAAGGTAAAGGTGCGCCCCGCCGCGTCCGTGAGGGACACGAGCCTGCCGGCGGCATCGTAGGAGTAGCGGGTGGTCTCCCCGGCGGGATCGGTGACGGAGCCTACCAGCCCACCCTCGTAGGTGTAGGTTATTTTCCTCCCCCCCGGGCAGGGTTTTGCTCTTCAGAAGGCCGTCCGGGTAGTACTCGTAGACGGTCTCGTTGCCCAGGGGGTCGATCTCCTTTATGAGCCGGTTCTGGGAGTCGTAGCAGTAGCGGGTGGTAGCA
>NZ_QSLN01000044.1 GCF_003368535.1 Ammonifex thiophilus | reverse complement strand
AGCTGCCGGTACCAGGCGTCGTGGGTGTAAGTCTTCATGTGGCCGCTGCGGTCGTACCACGGTACCGGCCGCCGGGTCTTCATAATAGGCGAAGCGGGTGACCCGGCCGGGCGTCCCGCCCTCCTGCAAGATAACGCGCCCGCAGTCGTCATAAGTGTTGCGGAAGATCTGCCTGCCTTCGGCATCGAAGGCCGCCAGCACCCTCCCCTCCCGGTCGTAGGTGTAGGTAAAGGTGTAGCCCGCGGCATCGGTCAGGGTGACGAGGTTGTGCTCGGCGTCGTAGCCGAAGGTTACGGCCCGCCCGGCAGAATCGGCCACCTTCTCCAGCAAACCGGCAGCGTTGTAATGGAAGGAAAAATACTTGCCGGACACGGGTTCTTTAACCGTGGTAAGCCGGCCGTCCGGACCGTACTCCAGCTTCAGCACCTGCCCCTGCCGGTTCTTGATCTCCAGGAGCTTGCCCTGTGAGTCGAAGGTGTAGAGAGTCCCGTCCCTGCGCTTTAAGGTGTAGCCGCCCCCGCTACGGCTTAAAGTGTCGAAACGGGTGGCGTAATCGGGGGAGGAGTATTTTCCTACGCCCAGGTTGACGAAAAGGTTTTTCCGGTTGGCGTTCCAGCAGAGCAGCACGTCTCCCTTCGGGGTGAACTCCAGGTGGAGCTCGAAGTTGTGCCCCCACCCCTTGCCTAGAGGTCCCTCCTTAAGGAGAAGAGAGCAGTAGGATATCTTGAAGGGGATCTCCTGCGCCCCGTGCAGGACGAGAAGGGTGCGTTCTAAAAGGTGTGCCCCCGTGCCGGTGTCTACCGGCTCGGCGTAAAGCGAGCCACCTCGCAGGGAGGGATCTACCTTCTCTACGTTGGGGAAGGCGTTCTTACCGGTATAGGGAGGCGAGGTGTAGCGCCAGGCGGTGTAGGTGCCCGAGTTGCCGTGGTTGTCGCTCCACCTTCCCTGGATCTGCCGGTGGTCGCCGGATACACTGGCCGTTATCGAGGCCTGGTAGCCCTCGGTGGTGGAGCAGCTGAGCCGGACCGTCCCGCTGGCGTAGCTGCCGCTGCAGGTCCCTGAAAAGAAGGCGGAAGCAAAGTTGCCGTGAAGCTCGCTCCCCGTCTGGTAAAAGGTGATCCATCCCCCGTAAGAATTGCCTCGCGCCGGTCCGCTTTCGACGTAAGCCTCGGTCCGCCAGAGTCCGGTCAGGGTGAGCGGTACTTCGGCTCTGGCCGGAAAAGCAGTAAATAAGAACAGGGAGAGGAAGAAAAACTTTAAAGCCGCACCTGCAAGGAATCTACCGGGAGAAAGCAAGGCTCTTACCTCCCGGCACCGTATTTTCCACAACCTGGTTCAAAGCAATTTTTTACCACTCGTTTGTAAAGGTCAAGGGGAATTTCAGGGCAAAAAGTGGTATTTGAAGTCCGTTTCTCCTCTTTTGGCGGTAAAAAATCTCCTTTTTACCGTTTCCCTCAAAAACAGAAGGGGGGTCACGCGCGTGACCCCCTACTGCCCCTGCTGCGGTGCCTGCTGCGCCTGGCC
>NZ_QSLN01000043.1 GCF_003368535.1 Ammonifex thiophilus | reverse complement strand
CCCCCCCTATAGCCTTCGGCGGCTTACGCCACCATACAACGGGACAGACATGTCACCCACAAAACCAAAAAATTGAGATCTACTGAGGACAAGTTGGGTACAAAGTCAATTCTGGTCATCAAGCAGCCTGCGAACATGCCTTTCGGAAAGCCCCATAAGCTCCGCTATCTCCCTAACACTCAGGCCCTGTTCCCGGAGCTTTCGAGCTTCTTGCTCCTTTTCCTCAGCCCAGGCAAGATATTCTTCTCTCGGCATCATCCCCACCTCCCTGCGGGCCTCCTCGTGCTGCCGGCGGTCCTTTTCCCGCCTCACCTCCTCCGACCATATGGTGCTGAGCTGCCTCTGCTCCTCGGGCGTTATCTTCAGCCACTCGATTATGGTCTCGTTCCGGAACCGGTACCGGGGATCAATAAGCATCCCGTTGTACTCGACCTTCTGCCCGGCAAAGTACATCCTCAAGCGCTTGTAAAGCGCGTGGAAGCGCTGCCTCGACTCTCTTTCTGTCCAGCTCCCCACCATGCTGGCCAGGGTGACGAGCTCCCGGTAGTAAGACTCGAAGGAGACCGCCAGCCAGGACATGGCCACACCCGCAAGGAAGAGCCAGCAATCCCTCTGCCCGGGCGGGAGCTGCTTCTGACCCCTCAGCTCCAGAAGCTTCATGAGGTCGGAAAGCCTGGCCTCCCACAGGGTGGCGGCGCTGAAGTCTCCGGGCGGTACCACCACCCTCTTGCCTTTAAGCGCGCGGCGGATCCTGAGGTCGTGTACCTCCGCCCGGGTCAAGGGCAGAACCTCGTCAGCTAACCGATCAAAGGACCAGATGTGGCCGGAGATTACCTCCCCAAACACGCGCTTGCCACAGCGGCTGTTGACGGTGTCCACCAGCCTCAAGACCCGGGTGGCGTCGCGGGCCGCGTAGTCCGCACCGAGCTCCTCTAAAGATGCACAAAGCTCGGCCTGCACCGCGTTCCAGCGCGGCAAAGCCTTCCTGGGTACGGGTGTGTGCAACCAGACGAGCTGCAAGCCCCTCCCCGAGAAGACGACGAAGGTGGGGGGCGGGATTTGCCTCTCCATCAGGATGTCGAAAGCCCTCTCTAGGACGGTGTAAGGATTGTGGCCGGCGTACTCCGTCTTGTGGTAGTCGAGGTCTATGAAGTTCGCTCCGAGCTGCCCAAGCCACACTATGCGCCTTTTGCAGCCGTAAAAGCGGTTCTGGGTGAGGTAAACGTCCGCCCTGCCCGCGAACTCTTCAACCACGCAGGGGATGTCGGTAACCTTCACCGCCTGCTCGCGCCACCTGCCACCCTCCACGTAGGCCACGAACACGTAGCCGCGGGCCTTGTCCTGACCGTGAAGCAATTGGGCGTGCTCGGAAGGAGAGAGGATGAGGCGGGAGCCGTTTTCCCGGCTAACAACGGCTTCATGAAGGGTTTTCGCGGAATTTCTTTGCTTTTTCACCCATTCCACCGGCGGCTGCGGCTTGATTTGACCGGCCCACCGGTGGTATGCTTTACTTGCGAGGAGTTCCGGTGGGCTCGGTCGGACCGCTTCACCGCCATATCCCAAAACGGTCCGGACCGAGTTTCTTGTTTTTT
>NZ_QSLN01000042.1 GCF_003368535.1 Ammonifex thiophilus | reverse complement strand
TCAAATCACGGGTGACCAAGCTCATAAGGGAGAAAAAAGTCGTGCTGATTTTGAAGCGCGGCCGGCCGGTGGGATACTTCGTGCCCTGGGACGAAGCCTGCGCCGGGGAGCCTCTAAAGAAGGCAGCACTGGAGACTCTCATGACAGCGCTGGCAAAAGAGCGCGAGGCAAAGGGCGTGAGTGAGGAAGTGGTGGCTGACGCAGAACGCGAAGCAAGGGCAAAAGCGGTCCAGGAAACCCGGGGCGTGTTGGGACCCGAGGACGCCCCGGAGTGGACAGAAACTTCCGGCGCTGAATGGGTCCGCAAGGTGAGGAAAGAGGGGGATAGATCTACACCGTGGGCTATGTGACGTCCCCCCCGAATGAATTCGGGGGCATCCCTTTAAAGGGACGCGCGCAAGGTCTTTCCCTTGCGCTTCGGTTTGTGGACTCCGTGCCACCCCATGCGGAGCGACAGGACCACGGGCCGCGCCACCCGGCCACTACTCCCCTTCACGGGAGATACCTCGTACGCCCTCTCGAAGATGTTTAAGGCGCCGTTCACGTCCGCCTACGCCCTCCAGCCGCAGGAACACACATAAAGCCCCCGGTGCTTCCGGTTGGAGGGCAGTACGCGCCCGCAGGCGTGACAGCGCACAGAAGTGTTCCTCTCATCCACATCGTCCCGGACCGCGATCCCGGCAAGCGCTCCCTTGTACTTGAGCATGTTAATAAGCTTCCGGTACGGCCAGGCGTGCAGCCTCTGGTTGAGCCGGTCACCATAGTCGATGCTCTCGCGGATGTCGCAGAGGTCCCCGATGGCTATCTCCCCCACACCCCGTCTCTCGCACTCCTCTATGAAGTGGGATGTGGCCACGTGAAGGAGATACTCCACCTGAAGCTTTTCCCGGTGGGCCACCTCCCTCCACCTGCGGGAGTTTGGCTTAAGGCTTGCCCGCACCTTCTGCCAGTACCGCCTCACCGACTTGATGAACCTGCCGGAGTAGAGCAGCACGGTCCCGTCCTCGAAGGCGGCTGCCATGAGGATGGTTTCCCCCAGGTCCAGGGCAGCCCTCTTCATCCCAGGGTGCAGGTTCGCCTTCACCTCCACCACCAGACGGGCTTCTATCCGCCCGGACATCTTGTCGTAGGTGATGGAGAGCTCCCGCACCCGCTCGTACTCCACGCCGGGACGGTGAGAAATGCGGAAGGAGACTTCCCTCACCCCGTCTTCCCGTCCGGTGCCCAGAGAAACCGTGACCTTATCTCCTTCCACCCTGAAGCCGCTCTGGACGTACTTGAGCGGGGAGAGGTAGCTTTTCCGGCGAAATCCGGGAGCGCTGTGCCGCGTGAGACCCTTTTTCTTGAGGGCGAAGAAGGACCTGTAGGCTTCCCTTACTTCGTCCCGCGTGAGCTGCACGGACATCGAGTAGTATTCTTTTGCCCGGGGGAGTTCTTTTAAGATGCGGTTGAGGTTCCTGCGGGAAATGTCCACCTTCCCGGTCTCCTCGTATTCTTTCCGGAGGTGCCAGAGGAGGCCGTTGTAGACCTTGGTGGCGCAAAACATGGCGTCTTTGAGAACGGTTTCGGTTTCCTGGAGCTTTCTACCATTATACCGCTATGCCGCGAGGAGGTCCGTGTATCCCCTCAATGAATTGAGGGGGATTACAGCCCCCTCGCGCTCCCCCGTTTTTTCTAACCGGTTCCGGCAGAGCCATAACCGCCATGGCATCCTCAAAACCAGCTTCAAGTCTCTCTATTGCCCTGGGCGCTACGGCCTCAAACTCTTGCACCACCTCCTCCAGGAGTAGTCTTGCCGTAT
>NZ_QSLN01000041.1 GCF_003368535.1 Ammonifex thiophilus | reverse complement strand
CCCCCCGCCGCAGCCCCAGCCACAGGCGGTAGCGCCCCACGACCTCCGCAAAGTGGGCGGCGCAGAGGTAGCGCTCCCGCCCCCTCGGGCGGACCGCCACCGCGGCCCTCTCCCCGCACCAGCAGCTCCTCTTCTCCCCCAGGCCGCTAAGGGGGGTAGGATCGAGCCTCTCCCGCACCTCCGGCTCCAGGCCTTCCAGTAGCTCCCCCTGCGCCCTCAGGCCTCCCAATAGCTCTCCCAGCGCAACTGGTCTTCCCGCAGCCATCACCCAGACCTCCTCC
The DNA here is from genome assembly GCF_003368535.1 of Ammonifex thiophilus. Classification (GTDB taxonomy): domain Bacteria; phylum Bacillota; class Desulfotomaculia; order Desulfotomaculales; family Ammonificaceae; genus Ammonifex; species Ammonifex thiophilus. The sequence goes on along the minus strand of NZ_QSLN01000041.1, from coordinate 2,336 downwards.
CCTGCAACCTCTCGCGCAGGAACGGCCCCGCGCCCGCGAGCTCCACCGCCAGGTCGGCCAGTTCCTCGGCCCAGCCTTCGACGAGCTTCGCCTCTTCCCAGAGCCAGCACCGCCGCAGGTCGGCGACAACGGCGCGGCAGACTTCCGAGGCCCTCAGTGCCAGCTCGCCCGCCTCTCCGAGCCGGCAGGCGAGGTAGGTGGCCCCGTCCCTCCCGTTTAAATGGTCCACCTGGCCCTCCCCCTCTCCTTCCTCCTCTGCTTGCGGCACCAGTGCCGCCACGCCCTGTCGCCGTTGAAGGTCAGGACCACGAGGGTCCTGCCCTCCCGTTTTACGGCGAGGTAGAGGCCCTGGTGTTCGACTTCCCACGCCCCGCCGGGGAGCCGGCGCACGAAGCGCCCCTTCAGGGCCGCCCCGCGCAGGAACGCCCCGGCGGCTTCAGGGTCCGGGGCTTCCACCCCCGCCCCCCGCCGCCAGTCGGAGAACCGCTCCAGGGCGTGTCTCGTCACGGCCACCGGCGGGCGGGCCATCCCCTCCAGCCTCGCCCTCACGCCCGGGGGCAGGAGGTCGGCGATGGGGACGGAAAGGACCTGGGACACGGCAGACCACCTCCTTTGAGAAGAGAGAAGGGCCCGGCGCAGGGCCGGGCTCCGGATGAAGACCGGGCAGGACTCAACGGCTTTCTACCGCCCGGGCGGCCAGGGCAGAGGCCCCAGCCTCCCGCCCCCGTGGCTCGAAGAAGGGACAGAGGTGCGTGGACGGCACGGCCCTCAATCCCTCCCGCCGGGCGCACGCCCCCATCAGGCCTTCCATAACACGAAAAGGGCGGTAGTACCTGCACTTACGGCAGCAAGCCGAACTCCAGTCCTGCATTTTCATCGATTTTCATCTCCTTTCTTCTCTAACAGGCCAGCCAGAACTTCATCGAGCCACAGTCTAGTCCGGCTCTCTCCGGTGATTGCCCCGTTTTCCTGAGACTCCAAGGACACCTCCTCCGCCGCCTGCAAGACGCGCCACCGCCCGTCCTCGCGGACGAAGAAGACGTGGAACCTGCGCCAGCCCGGCCCGCGCCCGCCGCCCCTCCCCGGCACCCCCGGGCGCGGCACCCGCACCACCACCGCCTGCGCCCGGTAAGCCAGGGGGCGCAGGGTATCGGGGTGGAGGAGCGCAGACTGGTCGGCGATGTAGCAGAGCTCTACCTCGGCTTTTCCCAGGCCGGGAAGGGAGCGGACCAGCCGCAGGGCCTGCTCTCTTTTGAGGGGAGAGGCGTAGACGTCTTCTGCCGGGATCTGCATACCACCACCTGCCCTACCAGGACCTTTAGGACCTTCTCAAGCTTTCGAAAAAAAAAGCGAGTGCCGGGGATCCCTTTTTAAAGATCCCCGGCGCCCCAGCCCACAGCCGCTTCCGGAATCAGGCCTTGTCTGCCCAGCTGCTCCCCAAATCCTGACACACAACTGCTCAGCCCACCACCTCGGCGGAGACCACCTGGAACCGCCCGAAGTCCGGCCTGAAGTCGCCCAGGCCCACGAAGCGCCCCGCCACGGAGAGCACTTCCCTCAACAGCTCGGGCGAGATGTACTCCGGCGCGAGCACGTTCACCGTAAACTCGCACCGCCAGCCCGGGAGCAGCCCCGGGCGCTCCCGGTTGATGCGGTTCCGCTGCACCACCACGCCCCGGCGGTCGACGAACTGGGGCTCTTTGGCCTTCTTCCCGCCCACCAGCACGGGGCACATCTCCGGCTCGACGAATATCGCCGCGGCGAAGAGGTCCCTCGCCTGCTTCCTCTGCCCCGAGCTACGCGGGTCCGGAAAGTGCCTGGCGGCGTTCAGGATGCAGGCCTTGATGTTGACGGCCGGGATGGCGATGAACCCCTCCGGGTCGCGGTAGAGGTAGCTCTCCAGGTCGTCCGTCTTCTTGTCCCTCGACCCCTTGGGCGCCTTGCTCTTCCGCTCCGCCACCTCGGGGTCGTAGCGGTGGAAGAGGATCCTCGACACCCCCTCGATCACCACCCTCATCGAGTAGGGCGCCAGCGGGAGGGAGGTCCCCCTTCCCCTCCAGGGACTGGTCGGTGAGCCTGGCAACGGCCAAGGAAGACCACCTCCGTGCGATGCGGGAATTTTGGGTCCAAAAAAAAAACCCGGGCCGGGGAGATTCCCCGGTCCGGGGCACACCGGACTGCACCGGGCCAAAGTCACACCTAGCCAAGCCGTGCCGTACCTTGCCGTGCCAGACCGTGTCCTGCCCAACCCAGCCGCGCCTTGCCCTGCCTTGCCTAACCGTACCTTGCCCAGCGAGACCCCTCCGGCGAAAGCGAAAAAAACTGCTCCTAGGATG
>NZ_QSLN01000040.1 GCF_003368535.1 Ammonifex thiophilus | reverse complement strand
CGGGGAGAGCTTGGACAAGGTGGCGTGTCTTGCGGGACACGCCAGGCTCGACACCACGGCGGTCTACACCAGGCCCGGCAGGACGGACCTGGAGAGGGCCGTGGAGAAGCTCAGCTGGGAGTGACCGCGAGACCCGCCTTTGTGAGGATGTCGGCGATCTTCTCGGCATGCGGGCTCCCAAACCGGGACAGGAACTCCAGGAGCCTCTCACTGTTCAGCTCTTCGAGGTACATGTCATCCAGCAGAGAGAGGAGCCTTTCTCTGGAGAGTTCCCTGGTTCGCAGGTGCCGGATGTAGATCAGGTCTAGCAGCGCTTTTTCCGGCCAGGCCCACCTGACTCCCTGTCCGTCCTCACGCCATCCCCAGAAAAGTTTGCGGGCGATGCGGTGGTACTCGAAGATAGTTCTGCTGGTGTGGGCGGTGCCCGGGGTCCCGAGAGTAACGCAGGTGACGGTAAAGGAATGCTGGGAGAGGATGCCCTCTTCCGAGAGGCAGTACTCCATGGAGATGTAACACGGAGGCCTCAGCACCATCGCTATTTCCGCCGGGGAGGGGTAGTTGAAAGGGTTTGCGTAGATGCCTTTTGCCAAGCGTTCAGCGAGACCGCGCTTGACCAGGCGGGAGAGCTCTACCTTAAGCTCCCGGGTAGGCAGCCCGGTGAGTACGTGCAGGTCGTCGAAGGTGAACACCTTTTTAAGGCTATTCTCCCGGAAAAGGCGGTACCACTCCGTCATCCGCATAGGACACCACCTCCTTTGCGGCCTCTTCCAAGAGGGAGGCCACCCCGGCCGCAACTTCGGATGCTTGTGCAGGAAGCAGTTCCGCTTCGTGTTTTGCCAGGAAGCGTGGCATCTCGCTGAGAATGCTTTCTCTCCCCTCTTCCCTCACTTTCCCTGCTGCTTTCTTGAGTTTCTCCGCCAGTTCTCGGGCGGTGCTTCCGTAGTCCAGTGCCTTCTGGACGATGAGTTTAACGGGGAAGGTCAATCCCTTCTCGAAAGTCAGATAGCGGATGTCCCACAGGTCCCGGCCCTTGATGTATGTTCTCAAGGCGCAGGCCACTACTTTGTCTGCCAGGATTTCCTCCGGAGCCTCTACCCGGACCACTGGGTTGAAGGGAGGGAACTCCAGGTGGGCTGTTCGAGGCATATACGACGGCACATTGGCAAACTCGATGTTCACTACCACTTTCCTGCTCAGAGGGCCTCCTGTGACCCGGAGGGAAAACCTCTTCAGGGTCTCGCTCTCTTTCTGCATTTTCACCGTCACCTCCAGTGGGAAAAGGAAAATACCCAGGAGGTAGGTCTCTAGCCCCTGAAATAGGCGTCCGGTGTTCTGCCAGGTGCCTGAGTTTTTCGCCACGAAAACGAAGTCTAGGTCCTCTGAGAAGCGGGAAGCGCCGTAGAAAAAGCGTAGCGCGGTTCCTCCTTGGAACACGCCTTCGCGAAAGAAGCCCTTCCTGCTCAGGAAGGACAGGATAGCCTTTTGGGTTTCTTCACGGAAGATGGACTCAGGGGTTGTTCCCAGTACATGGGCCTGCCGGGTTACCTCTTCCCACCGCACCTTCTTATGCCTCCCTAGACCCTTCCAGGAGTTCGCTCTTCATAGTAAGCTTTTTTGTTAACTTTGTCAATCGAACATGGGTGTCCCGCCGTGCGGTGACGCGGATGTAGCACTGACGCGGATGTAGCACGATGGGGGAGTAATACGCCTGGAATTCGGGGATCTCCCTGAGATGCTCGGTCTACTGTAATGCGTAAGCGGGTTTTCTGTGTGTCGCTCCTGGTTTCGTGCTGGCAGGTATAATGAGACTGTGAAAGGCCTGATGGAAGGGAAAAGTTATGCGCTTTATTACGGTGCGCGACCTGCGGTTGCGTGGAAAAGAAATCTGGGAGGCCCTTCGCGCAGGAGAAGAAGCGGTTCTCACCTGCAATGGCCGCCCGGTAGCACTCCTAGTCGGCATAGAGGAGGGCCGTCTAGAAGAGACTCTTCGCCTGGTGCGGAGAGTTCGGGCTCAGGCGGCCGTTTCACGCATGCGCGAGCGTGCCAGGGAACTGGGGCTGGATAGATCGCGGGAAGAAGATATCGGGGCTGAGGTTCGAGCAGTTAGGCGCGAACAACGGTCACAAAGGTAGTTTGTGTTCGCGCCATCCAGTAGTTGCGGACCTAGCCCCAAAATTTCCACCAGGGCTTCTTCTTTGGCTGAAGCATGCGCCGCATCTCTTCCATTAGCTGCTTGTCTCTCTCCTCCAGCAACCGCGCGTATCTTTCTTCCAGTGAACGCTTTTCTTCCTCCTGCCTAAGCAGGAGCTCCCTGGTGGTTGCGAGCTCGGCTCGCAACCCCTCTAGCTCCCTTCTTAACCCCTGCTCAATCTCTGACCAGTGGTTAGAGAGGGTCTCCTCCACACCCCTGATCAAGGTGGTAAGGGTCTCCTCCATACCCCTTGCCACCTGATTAACGGTGTTGCTCAGGGCCTGCTCTAAGGCCTGTCTTACAACCCCGACTAGCCACTCCCTGGGAACTACTACTCCCGGATCCTCTTCGACGATGGTAGGAGTCGCGGGAGGAGGGTTAGGTCTTCCTGCCTTGATCCGCTCTATTTCTTCCCACGGTATCACGTACTCCGGTCCGTAAGGTCCTTCTCTCAGGGTGGCGTTGAGCCGCCCGGTCTTCACCCAGCGGCGGGCGGTGGAAAGGCTTATTCCCAGAACTTCGGCTGCTTCCTTTAAACTCAGCTCCTCCAACCCCTACCTCAACCCCTTATCAGACCCCTAATCATTTGATAAGGGACTCTGCTCATATTGGCAAGAGACTCTATTCATACCCCTACTCATTCTTGCCGAGGGTCCCTTGTCAGGTTCTAAAGCGGTGTATGGGGTCTATCTTCTCAATCTGCTTCTGACGAAGTCCAGAACTTGGAACGCTGCTTCTTCCAATCGGCTGCTTATCCAGGATTCCTGGATCTTCTCCTCGCTGCCGTCATGGAGGTGGTGGGGAAATGTTGCAACGTCTTTATGGTGTGGCGCATTGTCGAAACGAAAAATTTTCCCATCGATGTGCCGTCTTTCCCAGTGGTAGGAGTACCGGCCTGAGGCAGAAAACCAAAGGTCAATATAGCTGTCGTCTTTGAGCACGATCCTTAACTTCTGGGCTGTGCCGATGCTTATAACTTCGATCTTCGCGATGATGTCGCCATATCGTGCTAATAGTTCTTTAGGGTCAAGAGACAACTCTGCCCGCCTCCAGCTGGCGGATCAATCTTCTCAGGGCCTCGTTATGCCGTGATAACTCCTCCCACAGGATAACGTCTTCCCAGGCAGGGTGTCCGGGTAGCTCTCCTTCCCTGATTTTTTCCTCGAGCTCCTGGTAGTTCGAAACCCCGTACTTCTTCCTCAGGTTCTCAATAACCTCGTTGTTTTCCTCGACTTTCGAGCTCAAGAGCTTTTTAAGTCCTTCGCGGAGAACGTTTTCCGTGGACATGCCCAGCAGACTTTCTGCTTCCTTAATCACTTTGTCGAGCAAAGGGATCACCCCCTGGTGCACTACTTGCCTGTCTCCACTGCGCGTCTCAAAAGCATACGAATGAATGTGGTGTAGCCGATCCCTGCCTTTCTGGCTGCTCTCTTTATAGCCTCCAGGTCTTCTTTAGGGATGCGTATCGAGACCTGGACCATTTGTGGCTTTCGGAACTCCAAAGGGTCGTCTTTCCACTCCAGTTCTTCCGTGTCGGTTCGGTCGAAGAAGTCGGCGAGGTCAACTACGTCGTTCGTGTCGGGCAGCTTAGCGCTTTTCCGCTCTGGCATGGTAGTACCTGCTTCGGGCCTCCTTTCGGCAAGAGTCATGCGCCATGTTGTAGATGGCCTCCTAGGGCTGCGGGGTGTTTAACGATGTGCTTAAGCGGTTCGACGGAGGTATTATAGGGGGCCTGACTATTTTTGAATTAGATCCCGCCAGAGGCCTTTGTGATACAAAATGTCACGGAAAGAATACACCGGACTTGCTTTGGAAGGCAAGAGCGTCAGGCGGCGGGGTTCTAGCTTAAGTTTCCGAGTTCTGAAGAGAAGCTACATAGAAGAGGGCTTAAAGCAGGAATTGCGGGCCTCCTGGTAGAATTCTGGTTTCCGGGTTCTGGGACCGGGGAAAAAAACAAGAAACTCGGTCCGGACCGTTTTGGGATATGGCGGTGAAGCGGTCCGACCGAGCCCACCGGAACTCCTCGCAAGTAAAGCATACCACCGGTGGGCCGGTCAAATCAAGCCGCAGCCGCC
>NZ_QSLN01000003.1 GCF_003368535.1 Ammonifex thiophilus | reverse complement strand
TATAATCTGCATAGAGACCTCACCCTCCTGAGTGGTTGGATTGTCAACTACTCGTCCCTGGCAAAAGGACGGTGAGGTCTCTTCTTCTTTTTCTCCTCCCTCGGCTCCTGCAAGAACTCCTACGGTAGGTAACTTTACACTAACCTTTACCGGCGGCCACTCGTAACTAGGGGCTGGCACCATGAACTTCGCGGTGCCTTATGAACCTCCGGATACCGAACAGTATGTACGATGGTGTGAGTTGAGGAATTTTAACCCTCTTGTCACAATTTCGTCACAAGTCCGGGTTAGACTAGACCTTGGAAAGGGGGTGGGGAGATGTGGCGTAGCAAGAAGTTCCTGGTCGCGTTGGTGTTGGTGCTGACTTTGGCTTTTGCGGTTCCGGTCTTCGCCCAGACGGCGGCCGGCAAGCAGCAGGGCATCCCGGCGAACAGGCCAAACCTGGGGCAAGAGCTGGGTTTGACTTCCGAGCAGTTGGCCCAGATCCGCGATATCCAGCAGCAGATGTACAACCAGACGCGGGACCTGCGCATCAAGCTCATGGACGCCATGTTCGAGTTGCGGCAGCTGCGCTGGCAGGAGAACCCGGACCAGGCGGCCATTGACGCCAAGATCAAGGAGATCGAAAACCTGCGCGACCAGCTCCGCCAGGCCGCTCAGGAATACCGCCAGAAGATGGATTCGGTCCTGACACCCGAGCAGAAGGAAAAGCTCCAGTCCTTGCGCGGTTCCGGGGAGTGGCGCGGCCGCGGAGGTATGGGGCTTCGGTGGCCCATGCTTCGGTGGGGCACCGCTCGGTCCCGCCAGCTCCCTGTAACCAAAGACACCGAAACTGGGGGAGTTTTCGCTCCCCCAGTTTATAAAAACCGCCGCGGGAAGACCCGCCTCCTCCAGGGGGCGGATCGACCACGGCGGCCGGTCTTTGTGCTACAATTAACCTGAGTACCACATTCCAGAAAAAGGAGGTGAAAAGCGTAGCCTGGAGCGATAAGTCACACCCTCACCGCCTCCTGCTGACCAAACAGTTCCCGCTGGGTAAAGATAAGCTGTCGGTCTTCCAACCCATCATGCAGGCGGCAAACCGCATCTGGAACTCCTGCGTCTGGCACAGCCGAGAAACCTTTAAGCAGGAGAACCGTTGGCCGACAAAGACAGAGCTAAAGGCGAAGTTTAAGCTCTTCGCTGCATGGAAGGAACTCCACTCCCAGTCGGCCCAGGCGGCGGTGGAAGAGTACTTCGAGGCTGTGTCGAGCTACCGCAAACACAGGGAGAACGGCCACCTGGAAATGAACCCGCCGGGCTTCAAGCCGAAAAACCACCTCCGCACCGTCACCTGGAAGAGGCAGGGCTTCGATGTCGACGGCAGCAACCTCGTGTTGAAGCTCTCACGCGGGAAGGAGCCTATCAAGGTCGCGCTGCCCGAAGGGTGGGACGTGGTCGTCCTGCCGGACGGCACGGAAGTAAAGGGCATCCCGGTCGAGGTCAAGGTGAAGGCGGTTGTCCGCCGCTGCAGAGTGGAAAACCTGGTGCTCCACGTGACCCTCGACCTGGGAGTGATTCCCGTTCGCCGTGCGGGTGCCGTCTCGGCCTACGACTACAACTCCGGCCTGGTGGCGCGGGCCACGTCAGACGGCCAGCTCGACCTCTTCGTCTGCCGGGAGCTCCTGGCCCAGGTGCAGTACAGGAACAAGGTTCTGGCTGGGTTCCAGGCGAGGATGAGCCGCCTAAAGGAAGGCTCCCGCAGGTGGAAGAGGTGTCTTTCCGCAAAGGCGCGTGTGTTGAAGAGACTTGACCGCCGCATAAGGCAGATGGAGCACGCTTTGACGAAGCTCTTCGCGGAACTGGATGAAGCAGAGGGTGGGGCCTTTGCGGTAACGGGGAACTTGACCAACCTGCGCCGTTCCGCCCGTACCGGAATGAAGGGCAAAAAGGCCAGTCAGAAGATCAACCAGATGGCCTACGAGCGGCTGCAGTTGGAACAGCGCTACAAGAACTCATGCGGGGCATTGAGACCGACACCTGGACGGAAAGAAACACATCTTCCACATGTTGTCTCTGTGGTGCCCGCAACCCTGCCTGGCGGAGACACCGCGGTCTGTGGGTGTGCGGGAGGTGCGGGCTGGTCCTGCAGGCCGACCTCAACGGCGCAGCCAACCTCTTAAAGCAGTACCTCTTCGGCAGCTGCAGCGGCACAGCGCTGCCTTTTACCTTCAAGGAAGTACGGGTCTGGCGCTGGGACGGGAGGCTGAACCGGTTTGTGCAAGTATCTCCAAGGGCTGCATAAGCGGTACCTGGAGTAGTCGGGACGGCAGTGACGGTCCCCTCCGGGAGACCCTCCGGCGACGGGTCAAAAAGGGTCGTGTGCACCGGTGTAACCCGGCAGGTGCATGCACCTGCCGTGAAGGCAAACCCTACACCTTAAGGTGTAGGGAGGAAGTCACTTTGCTGCCGGAAGTATCACTTTGAAGGTGCTCCCTTCACCGGGTCGGCTTTGGACCTCGACCCGCCCCCCGTGCAGTTCCACGATCTGCTTTACTATGGCCAGGCCAAGACCACTGCCGCCGGTGGTACGGGCACGGGCCTTGTCGCTCCGGTAGAATTTCTCCCAAATATAAGGCAGTTCCTCTGGCGGAATGCCGGGACCGGTATCCTGAACGGTGAGGGCTACCCCTTCCGGCGCGGATTCTATCCTGAGGGTGACGCTTCCGCCAGCGGGAGTAAACCGGAAGGCGTTATCGAGCAAGTTAATGATGACCTGCTCCAGCCGGTCTTTATCACCTAAGACAAGGGGAACGGGGGATACCTCGACCTGGAAGTGAAGCTTGGAAGCCTCCGGCGCTGCTTGGAACCGAGCGGCCACCTGTCTGGCAATTTCTCCTAGGTCCAGCTTCTCCTGCTGGATTTTGAGCGCTCCCGTTTCCAGGCGGCGGAGGTCAAGAAGCTCGTCAGTCAACCGCTTCAGCCGCTCCACTTCTTCCCGGATGGTATCGAGGTAGAGCTTCATTTCCTCGGGTGTTACCATACCGTCGAGGATGGCCTCCGTGTAACCCTGGATGATGCTGAGCGGGGTGCGCAGCTCGTGGGAAACGGCTGCCACAAAATCCCGTCGCGCGGCGTCCATGCGTTTAAGCTCGGCGATCCGCTTTTCCAATTCCACCGCCAACTTATTGAGCGATACGGCCAGACGGGCTACCTCGTCCTGGCCTGTCACTACCGCCCGGGCCGCATAGTCACCGGCGGCCATTGCCTCGGCTACCTTCTCCATCGCCACCAGGCGCTGGCTAAAATGGCGAGCAACAAATAAACTCAAGAGGCCAGCAAGCACTACCCCGCCCAGAAGGGCTACCACCAGAGTTACCTCAAGGCCCCTTACCCTGGCTTCCAGGGAGGCAAGAGGCGCGTAAATGAAAACGCCACCTGCGACTACACTGCCGGAACGAATAGGAACTCCGACCCAGAGGAGGCGTACCCCTTGAAAAAGCGGATGCTCGCCTTCCCGGCAAATCGTTTTGCCGGCCAGCACGGCCGCCACGTCTTCTCCGCTTATAACTGCTCCTTCCCCAAAATGGCGCCATGGGCCCATTCCCCGGCAGTGTTGCACCCGTCCGGCAGCGTCAACAACCAGAACTGTAGCCCGAAAGACCTGGCTTAAGAAGGCAACTCGCTCGCCTACTGCTTGAGGCGATGCTCCGGACGCCAAAAGCCCTGCGAGCTTTTCCGCCTCCGCCACCATCCGGTGGGCTTCAAGGCGGTAATAGGTCCACTTGATCGCCTTGGCTTGTGTCAACCCTAAAAGACCCAGGACTAGGGCGACCAGAAGCACCATGGTCAGCCAGAGCTTAGCCGCTATGCTCCGCATTCCGCACCTCTAGCTTGTAGCCCACACCCCAGACGGTGGCGATGAGCGGGGGTGCCCCTGCCTGATTGAGTTTCTCCCGGAGGCGGGCGATGTGGGTATCTACCGTGCGGGAATCCCCGTAAAAATCGTACCCCCAGACCAGATCTAGGAGTTCTTCGCGGCGGAAGACCTTCCCGGGTGACCTGGCGAGGGTGAGAAGAAGGTCGAACTCCTTTGGAGTGAGAGCTAGGGTTTTTCCGCCTACCGTTACCGTGCGCGCTTCCGGTTCGATTACCACGTTGCCCAAAACGATTTGCTTCCCCGGCGTGAGGCTTTTTCTGGCCCGGCGCAGCACCGCCTTCACCCGCGCCACAACCTCCCGGGGGCTGAACGGCTTCACGATGTAGTCGTCGGCCCCGAGCTCCAAACCGAGCACGCGGTCGATTTCATCACCCCGGGCGGTGAGCATGAGTATCGGCACATCGGAAATTTGCCGGATCTCCCGGCAGACTTCCCAGCCGTCGATCTTGGGCAACATTATGTCCAGGATGACGAGGTCCCAGTGGCCCGAGCGGATCTCTGCCAGTGCTGCTTCACCATCGGCCGCCTCGCCGACTCCGAAGCCTTCTGCCACGAGGTACTTCCGCAGTATTTCCCTGATCCGGTGCTCGTCGTCGACTATCAATATGCGGGCGGGTTCGGTCTTGGCTTGCACCGAGGTCTCCTCCTCTTGCGCGCCTTCTTCGCCGGACTTTCCTCGTTAATTTTAACGTATTTCCTGCCGGTTGACCTTCGCGGTATTGTAACCGGAGCAGGAAAAGCCAAATGAAGGGGGAATATATTAGGGTGAGGCGAGGGCAAGGAGGTCAAGTAGCCATTACTAGCAGAGAGGAAAGGCTTTTTCTGCCCTGTCCCTGCGGCAGTCGTCTTCCCTACATCGATTGCTGCGGCAACAGGGTGGTGAAACTGGAGTCTTTGAGGCTTTCCCGGTTGGCGCGGGGGCTCAAGCGCAAGCTAAGCCACTTCGCCCAGCACCCTGCCTTTACCGAAGCGGCGGTCTGGGCACAGCACCTTTACCTCAGCGAGATAGCTGGCTCGCTCCTTTCTCTGGACGAAGAGTTTGTCGGCGAGCGCTGCTTCGAATGGTTCATTTTTGATTTCCCGGTAGCGGGAGAGCACACGGTACTCGATCTTTTCCTGCGCCTTTACTGGGAAGAGCTGAGCGAGGAAGAGCGCGAATTACTCAGGTTCTGGTGCCGGGCCCCTAACTCTTTCTACGAAGTCAAGGCGGTGGGCAGGGAAAGGATTCTTTTACAGGATCTTTTCAGCCGGGGAAAGTACATCGCCCGCGGGTTCGCCCGGGAAGCGGAGCTGAGCCGGGGGTTAATTCTTTACCTGCGCCTCTTGCGGGTGGGCGAGGAATACGAATTTTCTACCGCCGCCCTCTCACTGGCTCCGGAGACCAAACCGGTAATAAAGGCCTGGCTCAGCCAAGATTACGAAGCTTACAAGGAAGCGCGCGGTAAGAAGCGCCTCCCCTGGTCCACCTACCTGCGGGAAAGGTCGCACCGCATAATGGCCTGGGCTTCTTTCCTAAGCTCCGGACGGGACGAGAAGCGAGCTGAGCAGGAAGGGGTGTGGGGAGAGAAGCTCGACCGCTTGCTGGTTCAGCTCGAGGAGCAACTCTTGCAGAAGGCCACCCTGGGTTCAGTCGCCTGGGAGGAGGAAGAGAGGCTGGAAGAAGAGCAGGCTTGGGCGCGACCGGAGTACGCCGAGGTGGCCCGTCTGGTGGCGCGGGATCTGCGGGCGCGGGGCTCCGGCCCCCAGGTGGGCAGAGCGTTGGCTCTGTGGCACCGCTTCTGCGCCGTGGCCCGCCCGACGATCCGCAAGGCGGCGGCTTGGGTGGCGGCGCTCGTGTACGCTGTAAACCGCCTGGAGGGCAACCGGGCGGTGAACCAGCAGCGGCTGGCGGATGAATACGGTGTGTCCGTCTCCTCCGTTTCGGTAAAGTATCGCCTGCTCTGCCGCTCTTTGGGTCTGGAATAGGAAGAACATGCTGGAGAAGCTGGTAAACCTACTGGTTTACTATCTATCCCTCACCGGCTACTGGGGGATAGCGGTGGGGATGGCTATAGAGAGCTGTAACATCCCCCTTCCCAGCGAGATCATCCTGCCCTTCGGTGGGTTTCTAGCCTACCAGGGGAAAATTACCTTCTGGGAAGCGGTTCTGGCGGGAACTCTAGGGGGGACGGTGGGCTCGGTCATTTCCTATTATCTGGGGCTTAAGGGCGGGCGTCCTTTTCTAGAGCGCTACGGGCACTACCTCTGGATTTCCCCCCGGGAGCTCGCCGTGGCGGAGGCTTGGTTTGCCCGCTACGGCGAAGCCACAGTCTTCTTTACCCGCCTTTTACCGGTCATCCGTACTTTTATCTCCTTCCCCGCAGGGATTGCCCGGATGAACTTGATGCGTTTTATCATCTATACTTTTCTGGGTTCTCTTCCTTGGAGTATGATCCTAACCTATCTGGGCTTCCGCTTGGGAGAGCACTGGGAGGAGGTGAAAGTCTGGCTGCACAAGTACGATGTGGCGGTACTGGTACTGGCGGTTTTGGCTTTGGGTTGGTACTGGGGTCATAAAAGGAGGGGTAAAAATTGGCGCGGATAGTTATTATCGCTTGCAAGAAGATTAGGGATGTCACCTGTGTAAGCTGCATGAAGTGTTTTAAAGGTATAAAGGAAAGGGCGGGGGAATTTTCCCGCTACCAGAACGAGCCCTTGGAGCTAGTGGCCTTAGGCGATTGTGGCGATTGTCCCGGCCTCGTTATGCCCAAGCTTGGGTTAATTAAAGATCTAGCCAAGGTGCTCGATTTCGACTTCGACGTGGTTCACCTAGGAACCTGTATCGTCAAGGCCACCAAGACGGCTCAGTGCCCCATCGATCTGGAGGCTACCGCCCGCCGGATAAAAGAGATTTTGGGCAAAGAAGTAGTAATCGGCACCCACCCCTGGTAAAGCTAAAAGGGGTGAAAGGCAAAGCTTGCGGGTAGGGATTTTTGCCGACAGCTATCTCCCGTATGTAAGCGGGGTGGTCCGGTCTATCGAGACCTTCCGCGAGGAACTGGAAAAGCGGGGGGTCACCTTTTTTCTTTTTGTCCCTTGGTACCCTGGCTGCCAAAAAGAGCCCAACATTTTCCGCTTCTGGGCCTTACCTGCCCCCACCAACCCCGATTTCACCCTCCCTTTACCCTTTTCTCCCCGCCTTGGCTCCACCCTCCGGAGTTTAAAGCTCGACCTCATTCACGTTCATGGCCCCTTCCTCATGGGAAGCTTGGGAGCCCGCTGGGCTCGCCGGCTTAACCTCCCTCTGGTCTTCACCTACCACACCCTTTACGAGGCTTACGTCCACTACTTCCCCTTTCTCCGCTCTTGGGCGCGTGTCCTCACCCGCCGCTACACCGTGAACTTCTGCAACCGCTGCCACTTGGTGCTGGCTCCCTCTCAGGCCATAAAAAGCTATCTCGAGCAAAACGGAGTGAGAGTTCCGGTAGAGGTTTTGCCTACCGGGATAAAGCTTTCTTCCTTCCGAGGAGGGGATAGGGTAGGTTTCCGGCTAAACTTCAACCTTCCCTCTGAGGATAAGGTGCTCGTCTATGTAGGGCGCCTGGGAGAAGAAAAGAACCTGCGCTTTCTTCTGCGTAGCTTTGCCCTGGTGAAGCAAGAGTTCAGAGCGGTCCGGCTCGTCCTGGTAGGAGGGGGGCCGCAAAGAGAAGAGCTAGAAAAGCTGGCCAGATCTTTGGGAATAGGCCAGGAGGTAGTCTTCACCGGTCCCCTCCCGCCCGACAAGGTAAAAGACGCCTACGCAGCGGCCGATCTCTTCGTCATAGCTTCCCTTACCGAAACCCAGGGTTTGGTGGTGGGGGAGGCCAAAGCCGCCGGCCTTCCCGTGGTGGGAGTGGAGGCTAACGGGGTGAAAGAAATGGTGCGGCACGGTATGGACGGCTTTCTCACCCCTCCTGACGAAAAGGCTTTCGCCGCTGCCGTTATCCGTCTATTAAGCGACGAAGAATTGTACCGAAAATTCAAACAAGAGGCGCTCAGAGGTGCAGAGGAGCTTTCCTCCGAGCGCCAGGCCGAGCGGCTACTCGGCCTTTACCGGCAGCTGTTAGCCAGAAGGGACAAGATACATGAGAAGGGGAGAAGTAAAGCCTAAGCTTCTGGAAGAGATCCGGCAAAAACTGGTGTGTCTGATTGAAGAAAACCAGAAGGAGATCATCAGAATTGCGGAGGCAACTGAAGAAGAGATAGCTATTATTAGGCGAGAGCTGGAACAATTGTACGAAGAAGTAAGAAGAGTAATAGATAAAGTGGATGTCCTAACGGTGGAGGAGCGTCGAGCACGTTGGCGGCTGGCCGAGGTAAGCGCTGACTTCAGCCGCTACTCCGAGGCGGACATCAAGGAAGCCTACGAACACGCGCAGCGGTTGCAGGTGGAGCTCTTAAACTTGCGGGCCAAGGAAGAGCTCTTGCGGGCCCGTCGTGACGAGTTGGAGCGAACTTTGAAGCGCCTGCTGGCTACCAAAGAGCGGGCCGAAAAGCTGGCCTCCCGCGTGAGTGTTGTCCTGGAGTACCTGCGTAAAGATTTCCAGGAGCTGGCCGATAACTGGCGAGAGATGCTTTCCCGCCAGGAACTTGCCTTGAAGGTACTGGAGGTTCAGGAAGAAGAGCGACGGCGGGTGGCCAGGGAGATTCACGACGGGCCGGCCCAGGTCATGGCTAACGTGGTTCTGCGGGTGGAGTACTGCCTCAAGCTTATGGAGAAGAGGCCGGAGGCTCTGGGCGAAGAGCTGCGCGCCCTGCAGGAACTGGTCCGGGAAGGCCTACAGGAGGTGCGCAAAATTATTTACGACCTCCGCCCGATGGCCCTTGACGACCTGGGCTTGGTAGCTGCTCTCAGACGTTACTTAGAGGACTTCAGGGCGGCGCGCGGGCTCGAAACGGATTTCGTCCTGCTGGGCAGAGAAAGGCGCCTACCTGCCACCCAGGAGGCGGCTATCTTCCGAATCGTGCAGGAGGCCTTAAGCAATGTAGCCAAACATGCGGCGGCCAGCCGGGTGCTGGTAAAACTGGAGTTCGGCCCCCGGCGGCTGAACCTGGTGGTGAAGGACGACGGTAGAGGATTTGTTCCGGAGAAGGTTTTGGGAGAGCGGCGCGGCTTCGGCCTCTGGAGCATGAAAGAGCGGGCCGAGCTTCTGGGGGGCGAGTTAGGGGTTTTTTCCAATCCGGGGCAGGGGACGGTAATCACCCTCAGCGTTCCTCTGGCAGGGGAGGAAGGGGAAAGTGGAGCGAATAAAGGTGCTGGTGGTTGACGACCACGCGCTGGTGCGGGAGGGCATAAAAAAGCTTCTCCTGGAGGACGAGCGGCTGGAAGTGGTGGGGGAGGCCGGGAACGGCCGGGAGGCGGTGGAGTTGGTGAAGAAGCGGCCGGTGGATGTGGTGCTTTTGGATATAAGCATGCCGGATATGGGAGGAGTAGAAGCCTGCCGGGAGATAAAACGCCTGCGTCCCTCAGTCGCAGTGGTGGCCTTGACCGTCCACGATCAGGAAGAATATTGTCTGGCCATGCTGGAGGCGGGGGCGGCAGGCTATGTGCTGAAAGAGTCCTCTGCGGACCAGCTAGTTGAAGCCATAGTGCGGGCAGCCAAGGGGGAGGAGTACCTTTCTCCCCGCCTGGCCGGGAAGATGGTGAAGTGGTTTAGCCGCGCCGAGAGCAGGCGAGGACTTTGCGGTCTTACCCCTAGGGAAAAGGAGATCCTGCGCCTCTTGGCCTCCGGTCTTAGCAACCGGGAGATAGCCCGCAAACTTTACCTCAGCGAAAAGACGGTAAAGAACCACCTCACCTCCATCTTCCAGAAGATCGGCGTGAGCGACCGCACGCAGGCCGCCCTCTGGGCAGTGAAGCACGGCCTTTCC
Source organism: Ammonifex thiophilus (assembly GCF_003368535.1). Taxonomy (GTDB): domain Bacteria; phylum Bacillota; class Desulfotomaculia; order Desulfotomaculales; family Ammonificaceae; genus Ammonifex; species Ammonifex thiophilus. The sequence goes on along the minus strand of NZ_QSLN01000003.1, from coordinate 180,828 downwards.
GAACTTTAAAATTCGGGACTCCGGTCCCAGGAAAAAGAGGACTCCTGCCAGAAGACGGGGAGCCGGGGCTCGCGCTAAGCTGGAAGTGAAAAGTTCTTGAATTCAAGCGGAGGTGAATTAGGATGCTGGCTTTCTGGCGGGAGCTCTGGCGGGATGAAGAGGGGCAGGGGATGGCGGAGTACGGATTGATTCTGGCGCTTATAGCTATCGTGGTCATCGGGGCTCTAACGGTTCTCGGCAAGGCACTTTATGACAAGTTCAACGAGGTAGGCAAGACAGTCCAGGGAACCCAATAAATGACCTCCTACCCCTACAGATCCCTGCCCGGTCCTGGTGGCCGGGTAGGGCTTCTTTAGAGGACTCTCGGCGGGGCGTGGGAAGCATGGCTTATTGGCACCTGCTGGTGTTGGCGGTGGCGGCCGGCGCCATCTACTCGGATCTCCGGTGGCGGCGCATACCTAACTGGCTCCTTTTACCGGCTCTCCTACTGGCCCTGGTTCTGCGGGGCTGGGAAGGGGGTTGGCCTGCCGTCTGGGTGGGACTTCAGGGCTGGCTGGTAGGGATGGGCCTTCTTCTTTTACCCTATCTGCGCCGGGGAGTGGGGGGAGGGGACGTGAAGCTTCTGGGCGTTCTGGGGGCCTGCGGTGGGCCGCTTTTCGCCCTGCACACTTTCCTCCTGGGCGCCGTCCTGGGGGGCTTGGTTTTGCTCTACTTGCTGGTGCGGAGGAGTCTCCTGCGTCCCGCCTTACGGGTGGCTTGGTGGGAGTTCCTTTTACCGGGAAGCTTACCCCTAAGCTCCGGGCTTTTCTTTCCCTACGGGGTCTGCTTTGCCTTGGGAGGGGTGCTGGCTCTATGGTGGTGAGGGAAGAAAAAGGGCAGGCAGCAGTGGAACTGGCCTTAACCCTCCCGCTCCTTCTACTCATCCTTTTCACTTTGGTGGAGTTCGGTAGGGTCTTCTTCGCCTACCTGGTGATCACCAACGCAGCCCGTGAGGGAGCGCGCCTGGCAGCGGTGGGCGGAAGCGATGTAGCAATAGTGAATCGGGTAAAGGATGCGGCAGCGGGGTTAGAGCAGAGCAAATTGCAGGTGGAAGTCTCTCCTCCTGCTTCCGACCGGGTTTCCGGTGCGACGGCCGTGGTCAAGGTGAGTTACCCAATAAATCTTTTCCTGCCTCTGCCCCAGGGTATTCTCTCCAACCCCGTGGTCCTCAAGGCACAGGTCTCCATGCGGGTGGAGTGAGGCCGGTATGTGGTGGGAAAACGAGCGAGGAACCGTGGTGGTGCTGGTAGCCGCTGCCCTCACCTTCCTGCTGGGTTTGGCCGCGCTGGTCGTCGATGGAGGGGGGCTTTTACTGGCCCGCGAGCGCTTGGCCAACGCGGTGGATGCGGCAGCGCTGGCCGGAGTTCAGTTCTTGCCCGGTGATCCCTCCGGAGCAGTGCAAACGGCCTTGGACTACGCGCGGCTAAACGGTGCCGATCCTACCCGAGTCGCGGCGGAGGTGGAACCGGACGGGAGGACGCTAACGGTCCGGGCCTCTCAGCCGGTCCCCTTTTTTCTAGCCCGCGTTCTGGGCCTGGAGAAAGGGGAAGTCAAGGCGCGGGCTAAGGCGCGGGTAGGAGCACCTGAGGCTGTCTTCGGAGTGGTCCCTCTGGGTATTCCCGATCAGCCTCTGGTTTTCGGCAGGCTGTACGTTCTCAAAGTAGGCGGAGGAGCGGGGCAGCAGGGCAATTTCGGGGCCCTGGCCTTGGGTGGCCGCGGGGCTAAAGTGTACGAGAGCAACTTGGCCCAGGGCTACCAGGGCTGGCTCAAGATTGGAGACGTGGTAGAGACGGAGCCCGGTAACATGTCGGGGCCCACGGTCTGCGGGATCGAGGCCCGCATTAGGGGACACGAGAGCTGCACTTGGAACCGACACGATCCCGGGTGCCCCCGGCTGGTAATAGTTCCTGTCTACCGTCCCACGGCGCTGGCGGGCAGGGACGAAGTAGAGATTGTTGGTTTCGCTGCCTTCTTTATAGAGAAAGTAGCGGGGAGAGGAAACGAGTGCTGCGTCACCGGCTATTTCTTGGAGCACCTCACTCAGGCGGGCCGGGGAATGAACGGCAGAGATTACGGTTTGCGTACTGCCAAGCTGATCGAGTGAGGGGGCTTTGAAGTGCGGGCGAAGCTCTTTCTCGTACTTTCTTTTCTCTGTGCGGTGGGAGCGGCCGTAGGCACTTACTTTTATCTGGAGCACCTCAAGGCTACCTACCGGCAGAAGGCGCATTACGTGCCGGTGGTGGTGGCCGCTCAAGACATACCCGCCCGCACCCTGCTTACCTCTTCGCTCCTCAAGCTGCAGGACCTTCCTTCTTCCTGCGTCCATCCCCTGGCGCTGCGCCGGGTGGAGGACGCGGTGGGGCGGGTGACCACGGTGCCCCTGGTGCGGGGAGAGGTTCTCTTGCAGAGCAAGCTGGCATCGAGTAAGGACGAGAAACAGGAGCTGGCTTTAAGCCTGCAGCCGGGGGAGAGGGCGATAACGCTGGCGGTAAACGCGGTAAGCGGCGTGGGGGGAGCGCTTAAACCCGGGGATCGGGTGGATGTGGTGGCTACCTTCGACCTGGAGTCGCAGGGCACTAAGACCACTTACACCGTTTTGGTGGCGGGCAATGTCCGCGTTTTGGCTTTGGGCTCCGGTGGCGAAAAAAAGCCGTACGACACCGTGACCCTGGCCGTCACTCCCCGCCAGGGAGCCCTTATCACCCTGGCGACGGAGCGGGGGTCGGTGAGGCTTTTCTTGCGTGGACCTAAAGAGCAAGAGGCGACTCAGCTCCTGCCAGTTAAGCTGCCGGATTTGCTGGAAGCGGGGAAGCCCTAAGGAGGGGGTAAAGGTGGCTAAGATTCGGGTTCTCATAGCCGATGACGTGCCGCGCACGCGTGAGGAAATAAAACGGCTACTGGCCTTCGAGGAGGACATAGTGGTGGTAGGCGAGGCGGGAGACGGGGAAGAGGCTCTGCGGCTGGTAGAGGAGCAGGTTCCCGATGTGGTGCTCATGGACATAAACATGCCTGGGCTTGACGGCATTGCCGCTACCGAGGCTATAAGTGAGCGTTTTCCCCAAACAGGGGTGGTGATCATCTCCATTCAGGGAGAACAGGAATATCTCCGGCGGGCCATGGCAGCGGGCGCCAGCGATTACCTCATCAAGCCTTTCACCGCCCAAGAGATGGTGGACGCGGTGCGTCGCGTCTGGGAGAAGAACCAGCGCCGGCGGGCTATGACGGCCGTGCGCACCGGGGAGGGCAAGGAGGAAGTTGGCCGGGTAGTGGTCTTTTTCGGCAGTAAGGGGGGTGTGGGGAGAACTACCTTAGCCTGCAACTTGGCTGTACTCTTGGCCCGCCGGGGAAAGCGGGTGAGTTTGGTCGATTTCGATTTAGCGAGTGGCGATGTGGCGCTGTTCTTTAACCTGGATAGGGGGCGGGGAGTGGCGGAGCTGGCGCTTGAGCCTTCCTTGACCCCGGAGACGATAGAGGGCTATCTGCTAAACCACGTCACCGGGGTTAAGATCCTACGAACCGGAGAGTTCTCGGAAGAAACCTTGCCCCGCCTCGGACTGGGCACAGAAATCTTGACTTCCCTAAAGGTAAAAACGCAGTACGTGCTGGTAGACACTCCTCCTTTCTTCTGTTCTTTGACCGAAGAGGCGTTGCTTGCCGCCGACGAAATCGTGGTGGTGGGAAGAAATGACCTCCCCGGGCTCAGGCGACTCAAGACCGATCTCCAATTTTTGAAAGAAAAAGGGTATACTGGTAGGATCTGGACAGTGCTGAACCAGGTGGGAGAGGAAGGCGTGGACCGGGCAGGACTGGAGAAAGCGCTGGGGATGAAGCTTAAGGCGGTTTTGCCGGTGGAATGGCGGGCTTGCCGACAGGCAGTAAACAAGGGTAATCCCCTGGTCCTGGAGGCTAAGGGCACGCGCCTGGCACAGGCGCTGGAAAACTTCGCTACCCAGCTTTCCGGCGAAGAAGCCGACCGGGGATTCTGGCGTAAAGTGCTGAGACGTTAAGTTTCTTGAGGGGGGAAGCGGATGCCTTTTTACGGGCCTTTTTCCACCGGTGAGCGAAGCCCAGCAGGAGGAAAGCCCTCGTTCCGCTCGAAAGCCGAAATTTACCAGGATCTGAAAGTGCAGCTTCACAAACTCTTGGTAGCAGAATTAGGCGATCGCTTCACCGGCGACACCGGTGTTTCCGATGAAGAGGTGGAACGGGTGGCAAGGGCGCTGGTGGAGAGGCATGGGGGCAGCCTTCCTCGTTTCGAGCAGCAACGCTTGGCGGAGGAGCTGGTGCAAGAGGCTTTGGGGCTGGGGCCCATCACCCCTTTCCTGGAAGACCCGGAGATTTCGGAGATCATGGTCAACGGCCCACACCAGGTTTACGTGGAGCGCAAGGGGAAGCTGGAACTGACCCCGGTTACCTTTCGCGACGATGCCCATGTTCTTCAAATCATCGAGCGTATTGTGGCCCCTCTGGGGAGGCGGATAGACGAGAGTGTACCCATGGTGGATGCCCGCCTGCCAGATGGCTCGCGGGTCAACGCTATAATTCCTCCTCTGAGCTTGAACGGGCCGGTCCTCACCATTCGCAAGTTCTCCGCCACTCCACTCACCATGGAAGACCTCATTCGCCTGGGCACCCTTACCCCTTCCATGGCTCGTTTCCTGGAAGCCTGCGTCAAGGCGAGGCTCAATATCGTAGTCTCGGGCGGGACGGGCAGCGGTAAAACCACTCTTCTTAACGTGCTCTCTTCCTTTATCCCGCCCGATGAGCGGATCATCACCATCGAGGATGCGGCCGAGTTGCAGCTTCGGCAGGAGCACGTGGTGCGTCTGGAGTCCCGTCCCCCCAACATTGAGGGCAAAGGGGCGGTGACCATCCGGGATTTGGTGCGCAACGCTTTGCGCATGCGCCCCGACCGCATTGTGGTGGGAGAGGTGAGAGGGGGGGAGGCGCTCGACATGCTACAGGCCATGAATACCGGGCACGACGGCAGCCTTACCACCGCCCACGCTAACTCTCCTCGCGACCTCCTTTCCCGCCTCGAGACGATGGTCTTGATGGCGGGAATGGAGCTCCCCGTGCGGGCTATCAGGGAACAGATCGCTTCGGCTCTGGATCTTATAGTGCATGCCAGCCGCTTTAAAGATGGCTCGCGCAAGGTGACCCACATAACCGAGGTGCAGGGGATGGAAGGGGACGTGATCGTGCTGCAGGACCTTTTCCTTTTCCGCCAAACGGGAGTGGGGCCGGATGGCAAGGTTTTGGGGGAGTTCGTCTGCACGGGCATCCGCCCCCGCTGTGCCGAGCGGCTGGCTGCGGCCGGCGTGGAGTTGGATGGTCGTCTTTTTGCTCCCTCTTCTTGGTGAGGAGTGATCTTCGTTGAGCGTAGCCATATCCTTCACTTTGTTCGCTTCCCTCCTTTTCTTGGTCTTGGCCTGGAAGGAGCGGCGGGAAGAATTAGGAAGGATCGTCCAGCAGCGTCTGAGCGAGTCTAAAGGCGGTGAAGCGCAAGTTTTCCTCTGGCGGGAGCGGCTGCAAAGAGGGCTCAAGGCCCTTTTGGAGGCCTCTGGCTTTACTTCCCGGCTGCGGGCGCGGCTGGAGAGAGAGCTATCTCAGGCCGACCTATCCCTCAGGGGGGAGGAGTTCCTCCTCATGGAGCTGGGGTTTTTCTGCAGCGGGGGTTGGCTCGGCTACGCCGGGATCCGGAGCTTCCTGGGGGCGGCGGTAGGAGCGGCTTTAGGCGGGCTTGTCCCTCTCTTCTACCTGCGCTACCTCCGCCGGCAGCGCCTGGCCCGCTTCCAGTCCCAGCTGCCCGATGCTCTAAGCCTCATGGCTAACACCATGCGAGCCGGTTTCGGCCTGCTTCAGGCTATGGACGTGGTGCGGCGGGAAATGCCCCCTCCTATAAGCCAAGAGTTCGGGCGCGCCCTGACGGAGCTCGGCCTGGGTATGGGGGTGGAGGAGGCACTGGAGCGCCTTTCGCACCGAGTGCCCAGCGAAGACCTGGACCTGGCGGTGACGGCGGTGATCATTCAGCGCCAGGTGGGGGGGAACTTGGCCGAAATTTTGGACAGCATCGCCGCCACCATAAGGGAGCGGGTGAGGCTTAAAGGGGAGATTCGGGCTCTCACCGCGCAGGGGCGTATATCCGCCCTGATAATCGGCCTTCTTCCTTTAGTTCTCGCCCTTATCCTTTCTCTGATCAACCCCGGCTACTTACTTACCTTGGTCTACGAACCTCTGGGGCGCCTCATGCTCGGCCTTGGGGCCGCCGGAGAGATCGTGGGCGTTTTGCTCTTGCGCAAGATAACGGAGGTGGAGTTCTAGATGGGTACCTGGCTCGGCCTTCTTTGGGGCTTAAGCCTAGCCCTTCTGGGACTTTCCTTTTGGAGCCGCCAGCGGGAAAAAGAGTCCAGCCTTTGTCAGCGGCTTACCGGCATCGAGGCGACCTGGCGGGGGCAGGAGCTGAGGGAACCTCTGTTCCGGCGCCTTTGCAAGCCTTGGCTGGCGAAGCTGGGCAGGTTGGGAGGGCGCTTCTTCCCCGGAGGTGGCCGAAAGGAGATATGGGGGAATCTGTTGGCTATGGCCGGACACCCCTGGGGGTTGGGGGTGAACGAGTTTCTAGCGCTCAAGGTGCTGGCAGCCGTAACCGGCGGGATGACTTCTGCCCTCCTCTTCTGGCACCTGACGCCCTTCGCCGCTTCCCTGTGGGGAGCGTTGGGGTGGCTTTTAGGCTTTCTTTTCCCCGATTTTCTGCTTCGGAGCCGCATCCGCCGGCGCCAGCGGGAGGTGAGGCGGCAGCTTGGCGAGGTTATCGACCTGCTCACCGTGAGCGTAGAAGCGGGATTGGGATTTGAAGGGGCGCTTACGCGGGTGGTAGAGAAGATGGACGGCCCCCTGCCCCAAGAGATCCGACGAACTCTGCAGGAGATTAGGGTGGGAAGGCCGCGGCGGGAGGCGCTGCGGGAGATGGCTCAGAGGGTGGGGGTGGAAGAGCTTCTCTCCTTTGTAGGGGCGGTGATCATGGCCGAGCAAATGGGAGTTTCTCTGGCCAAGGTGCTACGCTTGCAGTCCCAGGAGCTACGCCGCCGGCGCCGACAGCAAGCGCAGGAAGCGGCCTTCAAGGCACCCGTGAAAATGCTTCTTCCTCTGGTACTTTGCATCTTTCCGGCCACTTTCGTGGTGTTGCTCGGCCCGGCGGTGCTGCGGATAATGCGTTTCTTCGGCAAGGGCTTTTGAGGCTATGGAGCAGAAGGTCTTAAACCTTACCCGCAACCACCTCTTGGTAACCAGGCTTTACGAGGCGCGTACTTTCGGCCAGCGCTTGCGGGGACTCATCGGTAGAGCTCCGCTTAAGCCCGGCGAGGGATTGCTCATCGAACCCTGCCGGGCGGTCCACACTTGCTTCCTTTCTCACCCGATAGATGTCCTTTTCTATGATGGCGAGAAAAGGGTGGTGGCCCTTTTCCCCTCCCTTTTACCCTGGCGCTTCACCCCTTTCATCGGCCGAGCTCAAGGGGTTCTGGAGTTGCCCTCCGGGATCTTAGAAGTTTCCGGTACTCAGATCGGGGACGAGCTCGGTTTTGAGCAGGATTGAAGAGAAAAGTGCCTAAGATAATATTTTATGGAGATTTTCAAGCTTACGGGTGGTGAGACGGGTGCCTGCCAAAGTGCTGGAGGTCATTAAAAAGCGCTGCTCCGTGCGCCAGTATAAAGAAGATCCCGTACCGCGCGAGCTTATAGAGCAAATCTTGGAGGCGGCGCGCTGGGCTCCCTCGGCAGGCAACTTGCAGCCCTGGTTCTTTTACGTCATAACCGATCCCGGGAGGCGCCGCTGCCTGGCGGCAGCCGCCTGGGGACAAAGGTTTGTGGGCGAGGCGCCGGTGCTCATCGTGGTCTGTGCCGAGCCTCAGCGTTCCGCTCAGCACTACGGGGAAAGAGGGAGATCCCTTTACTGTATTCAGGACACGGCGGCGGCCATACAGAATCTTTTGCTGGCTGCCACGGCCTACGGCCTGGGGACTTGCTGGGTGGGGGCTTTTGACGAAAACCAGGTACGCCACTGCTTGGGTATACCTCCTGAGCGGCGGCCGGTGGCCATAGTGACCTTAGGGTATCCCCAGTCCTGGCCGGAGAAGCGCACCTCACGTCGCCCCCTGGACGAAATAGTGAAGTTCTTGTAAAAGGAGAGGCAGAAGCGATGCTTTTCGATCTGTACCTGCCTGCGCGGGTTCTCTTCGGCCCCGGGAGCACTTATCGCTTGGGAGAAGAGGCGCAACGCTTCGGAAATAAAGTGCTCTTGGTGACGGGGCGCCGTAGCTTAAAGGAGTCGGGTAATTTCGAGCGGGTGACCATGCCCTTCGTGGCGGCCAAGCTGGAGTTCGCCCTTTACGACCGGATTCCTCCCGAACCCACTTTGGAAACGGTGGAGGATCTCCGGCACTTCCTGCGGGAGGAAAAGTGCGATGTGGTGGTGGCCGTAGGGGGCGGGAGCGTGCTGGATACGGTGAAGGCGGCAGCCGGTCTTTTCTATGAGGAAGGAACGGTGAAGGAGTATTTCTACGGACGGGAGATCACCAAGCCCAAATTCCCCTGGATAGCCGTACCGACCACGGCCGGCAGCGGTTCCGAGGCCACCACCAACGCCGTGCTCAAGGATCCCGAGGTGCCCAAAAAGCAGAGCTTGCGCCATCCTTTCTGGCTGCCCGACGTGGCCGTGGTGGACCCTATTTTGACCATGTCTCTTCCTCGCGAACTCACCGCTCGCACCGGGCTCGACGCCCTTACCCACGCAGTGGAGGCCTACACCTGTCGCTTTACCAACCCCTTCAGCGATGCGGTAAGCCGGGAGGCAGTGCGGCTTATTGTGCAGAACATCTATACCGCCTACGCCGTTCCCCGTAACCGGGATGCTCGCGAGAGAATGATGCAGGGCAGTTTCCTGGCCGGGATGGCCATCCAGAGTGCGGGAGTAGGGGCAGTACACGCGTTGGCTCATGTGCTAGGGGCGCGCTACAACCTGCCGCACGGGTTGGCCTGCGGGATGCTCCTGCCCCATGTCATGAGCTTTAATCTTCCCTTGGTGGAAGACAAGTACGCCCAGCTGGCGGTGGCGGCGGGTATAGTGCCTCCCGCCACACCTGCTCCCCAGGCGGCCGAGCGCTTTGTCGGTTATGTCCGGCTACTTACTGCCAAGTTGGGCCTGCCTACACGGCTGCGGGAAGTAGGGGTAAAGGAGGAAGATCTGCCCTCCATAGTAGAGGAAGCTTTGACAGCCGGCTCCATGGCTCGGAACCCGCGCCGGGCCTCGCGGGAAGACCTTCTGGAGCTTTTAAAAGCGATGTTTTAAGGGAGCTCGGGGAAAAGGCGGGCTAACCGTCTTAAAGCCTCCCGCTTGTCGTTCATTCCTAGTTTGGCCCTTTCCACCGCCCGGGAAAGCACCCGAATGCTGTGGGTCATGGTCGCCCGGTCCACCGGGTAGGGATGCCCGTCTTTACCTCCGTGGGCGAAGGCGAAGCGGGCCGGATCACGATAGCTTAGAGGGGTGCCGTAGACGAGCTCGGCTATGAGGCTTAAAGCCCGCAGCCCTTGCGCCCCTATGCCGGGAGTTTCCAGGAGCGAGAGGAAGTCGGCCGGGAGCCTTTCGTAGGTGCAAAGGAAAACCGTTTTCAGGCGTCGGGGGTTAAGATCGGAGAGCCAGAGCTGGTGTCGGCGGGGCAGATCGAGAACCTTTTCTTTAAGCCCGGAAAGCCACTTCACCAGCTTTTCCGGCTGTTCCCGGGCAATTTCGGGCAGTAGGTCGCGGGTGGCGCGGCTTTCCCGGGCTACCAGGTTCAAAACGAACTCCTCCCGCCGCTCGCTGCATATGGCCGCATGGGGCTCCTCGACCGGATCGGGGCAGGCGAAAGAAAGCCAATGGTACCGGCGTGCTTCCCGGCGCTCGGCATTCATCCCCTGCTGAACTACCGCCCATTCACCGGAAGAGGTAAAGAAAAAAGTGTGGTGGTAAAGCTCGTAACCGTCCTGAAGGGCACCCTGGTCTATCTTGGCCGCCAGGCGAGAAGCGCGAACCAGCCTTTCCGGATCGACCTTGAGGGAGTGGCGCTCGGCGTGGCGATAAATCTCCTCTGGGGTCTTGAAGCCCGCGGTTCCCTTTCCCCCGCAAATGAAAAGTCCTAGCTCTCTTTCCCGGTGCCGCAAGGCTTCTTTAAGCGCCCCGCAAACGGTGGTAGTTACGCCCGAGGAGTGCCAGTCAAAGCCCAGCACGCAGCCCAGAGACTGAAACCAGAAGGGGTCGCTCAAGCGTTGCAGAACCCCTTCGGCTCCCTCTTCCAGAACCAAGAGTTCCACGATGGCGCGGGCGAGCTCCACCATCTTCTCGAAGAGCCAGGGTGGGCAGCGGCCGTGGTGCAGGGGCAGGTTAGCGATGCCGGTGCGCAAGGTCTTCCTCCTCCCTTTTCCTAAGATTTTAACACCGGATACGCCGGGCGTTCACCCCCAGAAACCACTGCTGGGTCACGAAATTTTTGAGTGAGGGATCGGAGCCGGTGAAGCTTGATCAGCTCCTAGGGCGGGCCCGTGCCGGGGACGGGGAGGCGCGCGAGGAACTACTGCGCCTTTTAAGGCCTTTTGTTCTGCGCGTGGCTTCCCACTTTTTCAAGCGGCCGGTGACCTGGAGTGACGAGGCGGCCAGTGTGGCCTTTTTGGCCCTGAACGAGGCCATAGACCAGCACGACGATAAAAAAGGATCCCCTTTCTTAGCTTTTGCCCGGTGGGTGATAAGGTCACGGCTCATCGACTTTTGCCGCCGAGAAAACTGCTCCTGGGTTTCGCTGGAAGAGGCCGGTTTGCGGGAGAAGGAGGGCGGGGAGGCAGAGCTCGCTTGGGAGCGCAGGGAAGAGATAGAACGTTACGCCGCCCTGCTCTCCGAGTTCGGGATCAAGTTGTCCGACCTAGTCAAGGCCTCGCCCAAGCACCGGGACACCCGGGAAAGGTTTATAAAGGCGGCCAAAGCGCTGGCCAGTGAAGAGGCGCTTTTTGATCAACTGAGGAAGACCAAACGCTTGCCCCTCAATGAGTTGGCTTCGCTCACCGGCATACCGCGCAAGACCTTGGAAAGGGGACGCCGCTACCTCCTGGCTTTGAGTCTAATTTTCGGCTGCCCGGAGGAGTTTCCTTACCTTTACTCCTATCTTCACGGAATCCTCTCCGAGAGGCGGGAAGAAAAGTGAAAGAGGAAAGGGGCCTGGTTTTGTCGGAGAAAAAGGGCAGAGCAATAGTGCTCACCCCCGAGGGGGAATTTCTAGAAGTGGCTTCTGACGGAAGAGGGGTGGGAGAAGAAACCGTTTTTCACCGCCCCGGCTGGAAAAGGAGACTGTACGCTGCGCTGGCCTTGGCTGCTGCCTTCCTGCTGGTGGCCAGCTTTTTCCTCTACTCCTGGTGCTCTCCAGCGCCAGCGGCTTACATCTCTCTGGACCTCAATCCCAGCTTGGAGCTGGGCGTCAACCGGGAGGGAAAGGTCGTTGCCCTGCACCCTTACGATGAGGAGGGGCGTAAACTGTTGGCAGGGGCCGGCATCAAGGGTCTGCCCTTAAAGCAGGTGCTCGGCATCTTATTCGAGCGGGCTTGCTCCTTTGGTTTCCTGCGCTCCGGTTCGGGGGGAGTGGTACTGGTAGCAGTGGTTCAGACCGAACCGGTGCTAGCTCTCCAGGAAGTGGCCTCTTGGGTAGAAGAAGAGTTGACCCGGGACCAGGTGGAGGCCAAGGTGGTGGTGCTCGATCTCCCTCTGGCTTTCGGTAAGGAAGCCCGCCGGGCCGATCTTTCTCCCGGTCGCTACGCTCTCCTCAGAGGGGTGGCTCTCTGGAAAGGAAAGGAACCAAAAGTAGCGGAAATAAAGTGCGTGAGGCTGAGGCAGCTAGAGGAGCGGTACGGAGTGGGGGTAGAGGAGCTGCTCCGCGGGGAGGGGAGAGAAGTTGTGGTGAAGAAAATGAAGCAGGAAACGGGTTCTGGAGGAGCGAAAAAAGGGGGAGGGGGGATAAAAAGGGAAGAGGGTAGCCATCCTTTGAAAGGCAGAAGTGAATCTAAGAGGGGGAAAATTTCTTCAGATGATACCTCTGCGCGACACCATCCGTTCGAAACATTTCCCCATAGTGACGGTGGCCATAATAGCAGCCAATCTTCTCATCTTCCTTTACGAGCTAAGCCTCAGCCACCGGGAGCTGGACCTGCTGGTGAGAACCCTGGGGGTAGTTCCTGCCCGTGAACTTGGTCACCTAGCGCTTGCTCCTTTTTCTTTGGAGACTTACTTCCCTTTCTTGACCTCTATGTTTCTGCACGGGGGCTGGATTCACGTTCTGGGGAACATGCTTTATCTGTGGGTTTTTGGAGACAACGTGGAAGATATCATGGGTCATTTTCGCTTTCTCGTGTTCTACCTCTTCACCGGATTTATAGGCGGTCTTCTGCACGTATGGATGAATCCCGACTCTCACGTTCCCACCATTGGGGCCAGCGGTGCCGTAGCCGGAGTGCTGGGAGCTTATTTCGTGAGCTTTCCCCACTCGCGGGTGCTCACTTTGGTGCCCATATTCATCTTCATCACCCTAGTCGAGCTGCCGGCCGTGCTATTTCTTTTCCTATGGTTTGGGCTGCAGCTTCTAAGCGGGGTGGCCTCTTTAGGGGTGCCGGGGGAGCCGGTGGCTTGGTGGGCTCACATAGGAGGGTTTGTCTCCGGCGCGGTGCTGGTACACGTCTTCCGGCGGCGCTAAAAATTTGGGGCGGGCATCGTGCGCCCGCCCTTTTTTGCCCGCGCTTTTAATGACGGATGTCTGTAGCCCAGTTCCAGCCGCTGTTGTTGTCCCAGTTGTTGGCGCTGTCTTTGAAGCAGAAGTTGATCTCACTCTGGCCATTTACCGGGATGGAGGCCACAAAGGAGCCGTCGGGTTCCCGGCGCATTTCTACCGTATTGACGTTCTTCCACCCGTCGTAGCCGTAGTGGCAGAAGACCCGGTCGGCCCCACTCTTGGCCAAAAGCCCTTTGTAACGGATGAGCACATCCCTTCCCTTGAAGGCGGGAGAGGGGCAGACATCCACGCGATCGTCGAGTATCTGCTTGCCTTTAATTACAAACACCTTTATTCACTCCCTTCGGAGGCTTCAAAAGATTTCGGTAGCTGCTTATAGTCTGCGCCCGCCCATGGTGCTGGTATGCATATTCAGAAAAATTCGAGGTTGACAGACTGCTTTTGGACTGGCTAGTCTTCTTTTAGACTAGTGGGTATAAAAATTATACTTTATAGTTTAAAGCTTGAGGGGAGGGAAATTACATCCGCTCGCGCGCTGCGGATTTCACGAAACTAGTTTTGTATCTTTTGCTGCCCCGTCCAGGAGCCATAATGGGCGGTTCCATCTACTTCTGGGGCGGCGTCGTTTACGCTACCTGGTTAAAATATAAGGTTGGAGTTCCGGTGGCTGATATAGCGGTTGTTTGGTTTGGTCTCGAATTCATGGTTAACCAGGCCAAATACTGGCTTAACGATTACCGCGACGCGGCTACCGATCGTCTGCACCCACGAAAGAGGGAACGAGTTTCGGCAGCTGCTTATTTTCCGGTAAGATGGTTGCCTTTTCTCTTCGCCCTTCGTCTCTTTACGGGAATTCTTTTTCTGTCGCTTTATCAACCCCGAGCATTAATCTTCGCTTTACTCCTCCCCTTAATCCAGCTCCTGTACGACAGTATTAAAAGGATTCCCGTAATCAATGCTGGAGTAGCGGCTTGTGGCTCTGTGGTAAGGTTTGCGGCAGGTTACGTTGCCGTAGCAGGGATCTGGCCGCTTCCTTTTCCCTGCCTGCTTGTCTATCTTCAGCGCCTAGTCATTTACGTCGCTGCTTATACTGCCGAGGGGCGTTACCTCTTAAAGCTTGGGACGACGGCCGGTAAAGAGTATACGGTGTTTTATGCCCGGCACCCCTACCTGGAAAAGGCGGTCACCATTTTGTTTTTGGGAGGGCTTGCTTTGGCGCTTGGGCGTTTTATTCCGGGTGGTGTTGCCGTGGCCGGAGTAATTGTGCTCCTTTCCGGGGTGCTTTACTACCGGCTTAACGGGCCGGGAGACAGAATCTACTGGCGGGACTGGAGGGCTGTATGGAGGAGCTTGCGCAGCGGAGAAAATGGCTGATTCTTGCTGCTATCGTCACGGGGCTGGCCCTTGATCTCCTTGACATTACCGTAGTAAACGTGGCCATACCTCATCTTATGGCCGAATTCGGCGTCGGCGTTGATGATATTCATTGGATAAGTACGGCTTATCTCATGGCTATGGGAGTTGTCATACCTCTCACGGCTTTTCTGGCCGACACCTATGGGATGAGACGTCTTTTCTTAATCAGTATGGGCCTGTTCACTACCGGTTCCTTTCTCTGCGGGCTGGCGTGGAATTTCGATACTCTCGTCTTCTTTAGGGTACTTCAGGGATTGGGCGGCGGGATGATCATGCCGCTTGGAATCAGCATCGTTTATCGAACTTTTCCCCCTTCCGAGCGGGATATGGCTATGGGAATTATGGGGGTACCTCTCCTTGTTGCTCCCGCAGTTGGCCCTATTCTCGGCGGTTACCTGGTCGAGCATGCTACCTGGCGCTTGATTTTCTACCTCAACCTTCCCATAGGTTTGCTGGCCATCCTTCTGACCTTTTTGGCGATGCCTGAGTTTGCCCTTCATCCCCGCAAGATAGACTACGTCGGCTTTTTCTTGTTAGCACCAGCTTTAAGCGGTTTTTTGTTGGCCTTGAACAAGGCACCGTCTGATGGCTGGGGTGCACCGTATATTGTGTTGCTGCTGGTTTACGCCGGCTTTTCCTTCGTCCTTTTCCCCTTGTGGGAGGTAGGTCGTCAGGACCCATTGATGGAGATAAAGCTCTTCTGCCACCCGGTCTACACCGCCGGAGCTCTAGCGATAACCTTGGCGATCATGGCCATCATGGGAAGCCTTTTTCTGTTGCCCATTTTCCTTCAGGACGTTCAGGGTTACGGACCACTGGCGACGGGCGTAATTTTGCTTCCCGAGGCGCTGGCGGCAATGGTAGCCCTTCCGATCGCCGGGTTCCTTACTGGCCGGGTGGGACCGGGACCACTTGCTCTTACCGGAACTTCTTTAGTCATCTGGGGTACTCTTGGTTTAACCCGCCTTGGTCTGGATACCACGGTTTCTTTCCTGACGCCAAACCTCATTTTGCTGGGCTTCGGCATGGGTCTAGGGATTATGCCGGTGATGACCGCTGCCCTGGACGTGGTTCCACCGGAACTGAATAACCAGGCAACCAGCATCCTTAACATGTTACGCCAGGTGGGGAGTTCCTTCGGGATCGCCTTGATGTCGACGGTGGCTCAGACGCACCAGGAAGCCCACTTCGTCCACCTGGCAGAAAAGTTTACCTACAACTACCCAATGCTTCCTGAACTTTTAACGCGGCTCTCCTGGGCCTCTATAGGGCCGCACGATTCTTCTGGGGTCTGGGCTTTAATTGCGGCTCAGCTCCAGTTACAAGCTTTTGTATATGCCCTAGACGACGCTTTCGTCCTGGCGGTGATTTTTGGCGTTCTTGCGGCTTTAGGTATTATCGTGTTATGTTGCTTTCGGAAGATAGGTCCGGGCAAAACGAAGCAGGAGGAGGGAACGGATGGAGCGCACTTCAACTAAGCGTTTACCCATTTTTGAGGCTGCTGTTGCGGTGTTTTCTGAGAAGGGATTTGCCAAGGCAACCATGGAGGAAATAGCAAGACGTGCTGGTATTGCCAAAGGCACCCTCTACTATAACTACCGGAGCAAGAAAGAGCTTTTTCTCTCGCTCATCGAGGAGGGCATCGAGCGGCTGGAAGCGGCTGTTAAGCGGGAAATAGCGCGCCGCAGGGATACTTCCAGCAAACTCGAGGCTTTGATCGGAGCTCAACTTAGCTTCTTTGAGGAGTATCGGGACTACTGCAAGCTTCTGCTCAGTGAGGTCTGGGGCCTAGGAAGTAGGTGGGAGAAGCAGTTAGAAAGGCTACGTTCAGGATATATCGGCATTATCAAGGACCTCTTACAGCGGGGCCAGGCGGAGGGAATAATCCGCCAAGACCTGGAAGTCAACACGGCGGCCATGGGGGTGTTCGGCGCCGTGGCAGTGGCTGCTCTCAATGCTTTCCTGTTCGAGCGGCAGTATCACTACGAGAGTCTTCTGCAAACCCTCAAGAATCTGCTTTTCCTCGGACTTAACGAAAGAGAAGGATAGGAGCCTTTTACCCCTTGCCAAAAGGGGAGGAGGTGGCTATAATTAAAAGTGGTCGCTGCGGGATGGTGTAACGGTAGCACGCATGACTCTGGATCATGTAGTCCTGGTTCGAATCCAGGTCCCGCAGCCAAAAGTGGCGCCATCGTCTAGGGGTTTAGGATACCACCCTCTCAAGGTGGAGGCACGGGTTCGAATCCCGTTGGCGCTACCATTAGCACCTAAACTCCTCCCGCCTCGGTCGGGAGGAGTTTTGCTTTTAACCCACCTTTAAATCTTTCAAAGCAATAGTTTTAACATTCCCTCCCTATACTGGTCCTGTAGACCAATAATTTTAAAGGGAGGGATGCCTGTTGAAGCGTTACGCCACCCGTGTCCTTGCTTCCTTCTTGGTTCTTCTTCTGCTCTGTGCGAGTTTCCCGCTTTTACCCGCCTACTCCAAAGATTACCCTGTGGTGAAAAACGTAATTTTTCTCATCCCGGACGGGATGAGTCTGGCGGGAACCACTCTGGCGCGGTGGTACAGAGGGAGCTCGCTGGCTATGGACGAAATGGCCTGCGGCCTGGTGCGGACACATTCTGCCGTTGGCCCCATAACCGACTCGGCTGCGGCAGGGACGGCTCTGGCTGCAGGCTTCAAGACTAATCCCGGGTATGTGACTGTCTTGCCCGACGGTACTCCGGTGGCTTCTGTCTTGGAGGCAGCCAAGCTGGCCGGGAAGTCCACCGGGCTTGTGGTCACCTGCGAGATTCCGCACGCTACTCCGGCGGTCTTTTCTGCTCACGCTCTCAGCCGGAAAGACTACGACACGATCCTAAAACAGCAAGTGTACCAGGGTATGGATGTGGTGCTTGGTGGCGGTCACGCTTTCATGAAGCCAGGGGCCCGGAAGGACGGTGAAGACCTCGTCGAGGCGGTCAAAGCACTGGGTTATGAGTACGTAACCGATCCGGAAGAGCTTCATAAGGTCGAGGCGGGTAAGGTGTGGGGCATGTTTGCTCCTAAGGCTTTAAAACCCGACTTCGATCGCGACCCGGTCAGAGAGCCTAGTTTAGCCGAGATGACCGCTAAAGCCATCGAGATTCTTTCCAAGAACCCGAAGGGCTTCTTCCTGATGGTGGAGGGAAGCCAAATAGACTGGGCAGCTCACGCCAACGACCCTGTGTATCTCGTAAGCGAGATCTTGGCCTTCGACGAGGCGGTGAAAGTGGCGCTGGACTTCGCCAAGAAGAATAAGGACACCGTGGTGATCGTGGCAGCCGACCATGGGAACGGTGGAGTTAGCATCGGTGACCGAGCTACCAGCGGAAACTACAGTAAGCTCCCACTCTCCTCCTTCATTGAGCCTCTCAAGCGGGCCAAGCTTACCGGAGTGGGGTTGGAGGAAAAGCTTGCTCCGGATCGTTCCAACGTCATAGAGGCCGTGTCTCGGTACTACGGGATCGCCGATCTGTCGGAGGAAGAGATTAAGGCTATCAAGGAAGCTAAACCTGGCAAGTTGAGCTATGTTGTGGGGCCGATGCTGTCGAAGCGGGCGCACATCGGCTGGACTACCAACGGACACACGGGGGAGGACGTTGTTCTCTACGTCTACTCCCCCAAGGGAGAGAAGCTTACCGGCGTGGTCGATAATACCGACATAGCCAAGTACATTGGCAAAGTTCTGGGGCTTGACCTGCGGAAGGCCACCCAAGAGCTTTTCGTGCCGGCGAGGATGGCTTTCGAAGCCTTGGGCGCCCAAGTTTATTGGGACGACCGCAACCCGGCAAGCCCGGTGCTGGTAGTCAGCAAAGAAGGGGTGGAGTTAAGCTTGCCGGTGAACACCAACGTGGCCAAGCTTAACGGCAAAACCATCCATCTTAACGGGCTGACCGTTTACTACGGGACCAAAACCTACGTTCCCCAAGCGGCTGTGGATCTCTTCAAAGCCGCCTGGGAGAAGGCTAGGGCTTCTAAAGCCGCCTGAAAAGCTATCAATTTCTCCCCTGCCCTCATTTAAAGGCCGGGAGCTCTGCCCCGGCCTTTATACTTTAGGCTTTTTCTTCTCCGGATTGTATTGCCTCTTAAGATCGCTCATGGTATACTAAAAACCGCTGTTTGTCGCTTCTGTGCCTAAGAAAAACCAAGTTTCGGGGATGGGAGTTGATGGAGCATGGCGAAGCGCCTTTTTACTTCCGAATCAGTTACGGAAGGGCACCCCGACAAGATGGCCGACCAGATATCCGATGCCATCCTGGATGCTATCTTGGCTCAGGATCCGGAGGCGCGGGTGGCCTGCGAAACTCTGGTGACTACTGGTCTGGCCTTCGTGGCTGGAGAGATAACCACTAGGTGCTACGTGGACATCCCGGCGGTGGTGCGGGAGACCATCCGGGAAATAGGCTACACCCGGGCCAAGTTTGGTTTCGACTACGAGACCTGTGCCGTTATCACCAGCATCCAGGAGCAATCTCCTGACATTGCCATGGGGGTAAGCCAGGCTCTGGAGTACCGCACGGGTGTGGAGAAGGACCCCTACAGCGCCATAGGAGCGGGCGACCAGGGGATAATGTTCGGCTACGCCACCAACGAGACGCCGGAGCTCATGCCCCTCCCCATCATGCTGGCCCACAAGCTGGCGCGGCAACTGGCCATGGTACGCAAATCGGGAGAACTTCCCTACCTGCGCCCCGACGGCAAAACCCAGGTGACGGTAGAATACGAGGGGGATCGCCCGGTGCGGGTGCATACTGTGCTGGTTTCGGCTCAGCACCATCCCGATATCGATCTTCCCACCTTACGAGAGGATCTGTTGATGAAGGTTATAAGGCCGGTAATACCACCGGAGTTAATGGACGGGGAAACCCGCTTCCTGGTCAACCCCACGGGGCGCTTCGTCATCGGTGGACCGCAGGCCGACACTGGGCTTACCGGCCGTAAGATCATCGTGGATACCTACGGAGGAATGGCACGGCACGGCGGGGGCTGCTTCTCGGGCAAGGATCCCACCAAAGTGGACCGCTCGGGAAGCTACGCGGCCCGTTACGTGGCCAAGAACATCGTGGCCGCCGGCCTGGCCGATCGTTGTGAAGTGCAGGTAGCTTACGCCATCGGCGTAGCCAGACCGGTTTCGATTAGTGTGGACACCTTTGGAACGGGTAAAGTCCCCGAGGAGCGGCTGGTGGAGCTCATTTACAAGCATTTTGACCTGCGCCCGGCGGCCATCATCGCGCACCTGGACCTGCGGCGTCCCATCTACCGGCAGACGGCAGCCTACGGGCATTTCGGCCGCACTGATATTGACCTTCCCTGGGAGCGGACAGATAAGGCCGAGGACCTGCGCCGCGATGCCTAAAGGGCTCTCACCAGAAGACAACTGGTGCTTCGCTTGCGGCCCCGCCAACCCCATAGGGCTTAAGCTCTCTTTCTCCGAGGAAGGAGAGAAGGTGAAAGCTAGGTTCCGGGTAAAGCCGGAGCACCAGGGGTGGCCCGGACTCATTCACGGCGGTCTGCTGGCCACTTTATGCGATGAGGCTATGGCGCAGTGGCTCTGGCGGCGGGGGTTCGTTGCCTACACCGGGGAGCTTAGAGTGCGCTTCCGCAAGGAAGTGGCAGTGGGAGAAGAGGTATTGGTAGAGGCCTGGCTCAAAGAGAGAAAAAGGGCCCTTTTTCTTTTGATAGCCCAAGTGCTCAATACCGCTGGGCAAGTAGTGGTGGTGGCGGAAGGAAAGTTCCTTCTCAAGAAGCGATGAGCACTTCTTTTCTCCCTCCCTCCGGCATATATTGGCCGGGGGAGGGAGATAGCTTTGGGGTTCTGGCAGCGCCTGCAGGAATACCGGGATAGGGAAGCAGGCCTTAGGTGGGAAGGCACTTTCCGAGACTACCTGGAACTAGTACGCCGTAAACCTTGGATTTGTCAGCTGGCCCACAGCCGCATTTACCGGATGATCCTATCGGCAGGAGTGGAAGAGGTAAACGGCCGTCGGCGCTACTCCTTTTTCACCCGCGAACTTTTCGGTTTGGAAGAGGTCATCGAAAAGCTGGTAGAAGAGTACCTCCGTCCAGCGGCTGAGGGGCTGGAGGTGCGAAAGCGCATTCTTCTTCTGGTCGGACCGGTGGGGGGAGGAAAGTCTACCCTGGTGAACCTCCTGAAGCGGGGCCTGGAGGAGTACTCCCGCACGGAGGAAGGAGCCGTTTACGCTATAAAGGGTTGTCCCATGCACGAAGAGCCCCTACACCTTATTCCTCCTCCCCTGCGGCCAGAGTTCGAGCGCGAATTCGGCGTCCGTATAGAGGGAGACCTCTGTCCCCTTTGCCGTCTGCGCCTGGAAACCGAATTCGGCGGTCGCATAGAAGAGGTACCGGTGGAGCGCATCTTTTTCTCGGAGAAGAAACGCGTGGGCATAGGGACCTTTGCCCCCTCCGATCCCAAATCCCAGGACATTGCAGAGCTCACGGGCAGCATCGATTTCTCCACCATAACCCACTATGGAGCGGAGTCTGACCCCCGGGCCTATTGCTTCGACGGGGAGCTCAACGTAGCCAACCGGGGAATAATGGAGTTCATGGAAATGCTCAAGTGCGACGAGCGTTTCCTGTGGAATCTTATTTTCCTTGCCCAGGAAGGAAACTTTAAGGCAGGGCGTTTTGCCCTCATCTACGCCGACGAGATGATAATCGGGCACTCCAACGAGACCGAGTACAAAGCTTTTGTCGCCAATCGACGTAACGAAGCCCTTCTTTCCCGCATGATCGTCCTGCGCGTTCCCTATAACCTGCGAGTCTCCGAGGAAATCAAAATCTACGAAAAACTCTTGCGCCAAAGCCAATTTGGTGGAGTGCACTTAGCCCCTCACGCTTTGCGGGTTGCTGCCATGTTTTCCGTGCTCTCCCGGCTGAAGGAGTCGCACCGGCAAGGAGTAGATTTGGTTAAGAAAATGAGGCTCTACGACGGGGAAGAGGTGGAAGGCTTTACCCCGGCGGATGTGGAGGAGCTACGGGCCGAGCATCCGGATGAGGGGATGAGCGGCGTGGATCCTCGGTACGTCATCAACCGCCTTTGCGTTGCTTTGGCGGCCAGTGAAGGGGAATGTCTCACCGCCCTAGAGGTCCTGCGCTCCCTTAAGGAGGGCCTAGACCAGCACCCCTCGATAACTCCCGAAGAAAGGGAGCGCATTTTATCGCTTATTTCTCTGGTGCGGCGCGAGTACGACGAGCTGGTAAAGAGGGACGTACAGAGGGCTTTGCTGGCCTCCTTCGAGTCGGCAGCTCAGGCCCTTTTCGAACGCTATGTGGATAACCTCAGGGCTTACTGTCAGGGGATCAAGCGGCGGGATCTCCTTTCCGGTGAAGAAATCTCGCCGGAGGAAGATTTCATGCGCTCCCTCGAACTGCAAATAGGTATAGGGGAGACGGCCAAGAGAAGCTTCCGGGAGGAAATTTTCTTCCGTCTTTCCGCCTATGCCCGACAGGGCAAGAGCTTCAGTTACCGCGACCACGAGGGTCTGCGCGAGGCGGTGGAGAAAAAACTTTTGGCCGACCTACGCGAAATGTTACGCCTTACCCTTTCTTCTTCCGAACAGGGACGGTTGGAAGAGGTCAAAGAGCGGCTGATAAGGCTTTACGGTTACTGCCCCCATTGCGCCAGGGAAGCGATTCGCTATGTGGGAAGCAACCTGTGCACCTGAGGGGGAAAACTAATTGGATTTTCAGATTTTTAAAGAAGACTGGGGACTTTTTCGGAAGGGAGAGGAGGATGCGCGCCGCCACCAGGAAAAGCTAAAGGAGATCATCCGCCAGCGGCTGCCCGAGCTCATCACCGAGGAAAGCCTTATTTTGGCCGACGACCGCCGGAAGGTCCGCATCCCCTTGCGTCTGGTGGAGGAGTTCCGCTTCCGCTTCGCTCCCCACCAGGAGATACTGGTGGGCCAGGCCAACGGTCAGCCGGGGGCGGACGAGGGCCTAGTCTTTCCTGGTACAGGGCGGGGAGGAGCGGGGACAGAGCCCGGCGTTGATTATTATGAAGCGGAGATATCGCTGGAAGAGATAGCCGAGATAGTTTTCGAGGAACTGGCCCTGCCTCATTACGAGCCGAAGAACGCGGCCAGCCGGAGAAGGGTTGAGGAGTGGGGCGATCTGCGCCGCCAGGGGATAAGGGCTTGTCTTGACCGCCGGCGTACCCTCTTAAACGCCCTCAAGCGCCACGCCAAAAAGGGAGGAGAAGGGGAGCTCAGGCTTTGTCCTTCCGACCTGTGCTTTCGGGTAGGGCGTAGTATCGAATCGCCGGAGGCCAGGGCGGTGGTTCTGGCCATGCTCGACACTTCTGGCTCTATGGGCCCTCTGGAAAAATACCTGGCCCGCAGCTTTTTCTTCTGGATGATCCGTTTCCTGGAGGCTAACTACGCCAATGTGGAGGTCGTTTACCTGGCCCACCACACTGAGGCCAGGGAAACCACCGCTTCTGAGTTTTTCCGAAAGGGAGAAAGTGGGGGGACGCGCTGCTCCTCGGTTTACGAACTGGCGCTAGATATAATCGAGACCCGCTATCCTCCTGCGGAATATAACATCTACGCCTTTCACTTTTCCGATGGCGACAATTTACCGGCCGACAACGAGCGGTGCATGGAGCTCATCGGGCAGCTTCTGGAGGTGGCCAACCTGGTGGGTTACGGTGAGATCGAGGGCCCTTACTTTTACACCAGCACTTTGAAGACCGTTTACCAGAGCATAGCGCACCCCCGCCTGGTAGTTGTCACTTTACGCGAGAGAAAGGACGTTTACCGGGCGCTCAAGGCCTTCTTTGCCCGCTTTTAGACGGGGCGCAGTACCCGCGGGCTTATCTCTTGGAGGCTCGAGCAGCCAGTCAGTATCATGGCTTGTCTAAGCTCTTCCGTCATCTGCTCTAAGACGAGTTTCACCCCTTCTGCTCCGCCGCCGAAAGCGCCTATTACAATGGGGCGCCCTACCAGCACGGCCTTTGCTCCCAAGGCCAGGAGCTTCAGGGCGTCTGCTCCCGAACGTACCCCGCCGTCGGCCAGCACCGTGATACGGTCGCCTACCGCCCGAACGATTTCGGGCAGCACCTCGGCTACACCGGGGGTGTGGTCTAGGATGCGACCTCCGTGGTTGGACACCACTATGGCGGCCGCTCCTGCTTCCACGGCCAGCTCTGCTTCGTCCACGGTCATGATGCCTTTGAGGATGAAGGGGAGGTGGGTAGAGCGGATAAGCTCCTTCAGTTCGTCTAAGGTCTTTGGCTCTACTGGCTGCCCCTTAAGGGCCATGGTTATGAGCCCAGCGCCATCTATATCTACTCCTACCGCGGGTGCCCCGACTTTTTCGGCCCGGCGAATCCGCTCTACAACGGCCTCCTGGGCCCGGGGCTTGATGATGGGGATCCCCCATCCCCCTTCGGCGGAGATGGCCTCGATGCCGGAATCATACATCGTGGGGTCGGCACCATCACCCGAGAAGCCGAGCGAACCGGCCATTTTACTCCCCGTGATCACCGCCCCGATAAATTCGCGCTCGCTCAAAGCTCCTCCCATGTTGTAGGTGGTACCGGTTATGGGAGCGGATAGGATCGGGGTTTTAAGCTTGAGGCCAAAAAGCTCCAAGGAAGTGTCGGGATTCTTGGCGTTGTGAATGGTGCGCAGGTTGAGGCGGTAGCGGGCCAAGGCTTCTACATTGGCGCGAAAGCTGGCGCCGGTTCCCACCCCTCCCATGCCGGGGACCTCGCCGGCACAGGCCCGGCCGTCACAGACCGGGCAAACGCGGCAATACCCCTTAAGTTTTTCCCGTGCTGTTTTTCTCACTTCCGCCAAGTTCAAGTTAGCCTTACCCCCTCGGGATTTTTAAGTTATGTTCGTAATGAATCTTAAAACTTCGCTTGCTCCAGCGCGAATTCCTCCTGGGCGGCTGAAAAAAACAGGCCCGGTGAGCCTCAGGCTCACCGGGCCCTGCCGTAGGCTGAAAGAAACCCTTCTTATTCGGGCCTTATTTCCACCTGGTTAGGGCCGGGTCCTTTGGCCTTGGGGACCACGATTTCTAGCACCCCATCCTTGAAGGTGGCCTTTGCCTTGTCCCTCTCCACCGGCACGGGCAGGGGGATAGTGCGAGAAAAACTGCCGTATGCCCGTTCGCTCCGATAGTAGTTCTTCCCTTTGACCTCCTCTTCCCGCTTAATCTCTCCGGTTATGGTGATCTCCTCATCGCTTACCAAGATGCGCACGTTTTCCTTGCTCACACCGGGAAGATCGGCTCGCACCACAATGTTATCTCCCTCTTCTAGCACGTCCACCGCCGGAAACCACGGAACCAGCCGCTGCCTCTCTTCGCGGAAAGGACGAGTCAGGCGGCTCAGAAGCCGGTCGATCGACTCTTCCAGTTCCTGCAGTTCACGCCACGGATCCCAGGGTACCAGACGGGCCATAATCAGCACCTCCCTTGAAGATCCGAGTTTTTGCAAAGAGCTTACGAAATTATTATACCATGATCTGGAACCCATATACAAGACAAGCGCAAGGGAACAAATAAAGGTAGCGGGGGCAAAATGCCCCCGCTACCTTCACGATTCGCACAGAGGCTTTTTAAGCGCTTTGCGCCTCGGCTTCTGTCGCCATCTGGGGCTGCTGCATGGCCCGGGCGCGCTCCCGCAAGCGGATGAAGTAGAGCGCAAAGGGACGGTAGGCTAGGTGCGACCACTTGGCGAACGGCACTTCCAACCCTAGCAAGGGTACGGTGAAGGCCAGGTGGAAGGCAAAGGCGTAGTAGGTGGGTAGAGCTAAATCGGCTTCCATGAAGATTCTGACCAAGAGCCCGGTGAAAATGGTGGGCCAGAGGAGCAGCAGGAACATCCAGTCGGTGGAGTGGGAGAACTGGTGAATGGGCTCTTTTTTCCTGAGCCGCCCGATGATGGCCTCGGTGGTGGCGTAAAGCATGGCGAAGGTAGCATAAGTCCACAGGAGCTTGGCCGGATGCCACCAGGCGGGCGGTTCGTTGGTAAGCGACCAGCGCGTGACCATGTCGATGTTTACCAGCATGAAAGCGATGAAGTAACCCGACATTAAGAGCCAGTGCTTGATCCAGCGGCTCTTGTCGGTACACATCCGCAGCCGGAGCTGGGTGAAGAAGTGCAGGAGCAGGGTCTTGAGCTCTTCGAGGTAAACGCTGGCGGGAAGAGAGATCTTCTCCGGCCCCAAGATGAATTTGTACATGCGGTAGACGTTAGAAAGCAGGAGCACCGCCAGCAAAGTACCAAAGATATAGCCCACCGGGTGCACGATATGGGCGGGGGCGAAGGTTTCAAGCTCCACGTGCTCGGTGACCACAGGCCCGTGGAAGGTATACACCACCCACAGGGTTACGAAAAAGAGGAGACCCACAAAGAACAACTTCCAGAAGTTAGAAGTGTAAAGCAAACGGCCCAACCCCGTCCAGTCGTAAGTGGTGGTGAGGTAGCGGCGCAGGGCCATCATAACCTCGCCCGGGTTGGCCTGCCGGGGGCAGAGGCGCTGGCAGTCGCCGCAGTAGTAACACAACCATGGCTCAACGGAGTGCTTGATTTTTTCTTCCATTCCTAGCTGAACATACCGCATGAAGCGGCGGGGAAACTGGTATTCCTCGGTGGATAGCGGGCAGACCACGGTGCAGTTGCCACAATGGAAGCACTGCGTGGCCGATTGGCCGCCGAACTTCTTGAGCTTCCGGTAAAAGTCCGGATTTACTCTTACCGCCACACACTTTCCCTCCCATTATCGCCATGATTTTGGGGTGGGATGCCCACCGGGGAAAAGCCCAGCGGGCATCCTCCTTCGTCCTTAGAATCCCTTGTAGGGGTTGGGTCCGACTTCCTCTAGCCTCTTGGCGAAGTCCTCGATGATTTCCGGCAACTTGTGCCAGTCCATGATCTCCACCTGGACCATGCGTACTCGATCCGACTCCAGGGCCAAGCGGTCGAGCGTTTCCTTGATCTTGGAGAGACGGTAGTTGCACAGCTCGCTTCCCTTAACGAAGTGGCACTGGTAGTCCTCGCCATGCTTGCAACCCAGGAGTAACACGCCGTCTATTCCCTTGGCCAGAGCGTCGGCGATCCAAATGAGGTTCATAGAGCCCAGGCACCTGAGCGGTATCACCCGGATCCAGGGGCTGAGCTGCAAGCGCTTCATGCCTGCCATATCTAGGGCCGGGTAGGCGTCGTTCTCGCAGGCGAAGACCACAATCCTGGGCTTCTCCTCGTCCTCCTCCGGCACCTCGATGGCTTTGACCATGTTGCCGATCATGTTGACATTGTAGTTCTTGAAGGAGATGGCCCGCTGCGGGCAGGCACCCATGCAGGTAGCGCACCGGCGACAGCGAGTCGGGTTGGGTAGCGGGTTAGCTTTTTCGTCCTCGTTGAGCGCGCCGAAGGGGCACTCCACCGTGCAGCGCTTGCACTGGGTGCACTGAGTCAGGTTGAACTCAGGATAAGAAGTGTCGAGAGAACGCGGGTGCACGGCCATGCCCTGCGCAGTGAGCTCCAGGCACTGGATGGCTTTGAGCGCCGCGCCAGTGGCATCTACGATGGTGGTGCGCATGTCCATGGGGGCCCGTACCGTGCCGGCGGCGTAAATACCCGTGCGCCTGGTCTCGTAGGGGAAGCAGATAAAGTGCGAGTCGGGAAAACCGTACTTGAGAGTAGGGAGCTCGGGCCCCTGCCGGTACTCTAGGTTAAGGAGATCGCAGCGGAAGTAAACGTCGGGGCGCACCAGCGGCCCTTCTTCCTTCTTGCCCTTTTCTTCTTCCTCCTCCGCACCTACCACGATCATCTCGCCCAGAGCGGTGGTGGGCACCATACCGGTAGCTAATACCACCAGGTCTAGATCCTCCACAATTACTTCTTCGTTCACCAGCACGTCCTTGGCCCGGATTACCAGCCGGTTATTGCTGCCCTCTTCTATTTGCGTATTATCGCTGCGGAAGAAAATGACCCCTTCCTCCTGTACCCGCTTGTAGAGGTACTCGTGCTGGCCTGGCGCCCGGAGGTCGCGGTAGAAAATGTAAACAGCCGTATCCGGATCCTTCTCCTTGAGATAAAGGGCTTGCCGCAGAGAATCGACGCAGCAGCTGGCAGAGCAATAGGGGAGATGCTCCGGATCGCGGGAGCCAGCACAGAGGATGAAAGCCACGTTTTTCGCCTCTTTGCCGTCGGAGGGCCGGACAAACTTACCCTGCCGAGCCATTTCCTCTAGCATGTCGGTGGTAATGACGTTGGGGAAGCGGCCGAAGCCTAGGTGTTCAAGCTTGCTGGCATCGTAGGGAACGGCTCCGGTGGCCAGGATTATGGCTCCTACTCGCTCGGTGACGGTACCGTTCTTGGTGCTAATAGTGGCGTCGAAAAGGCCCGGGGCGCCGCTTATCTTCTCCACCTTGGCCGAAGTGTAGATTTTGACGTTGGGCTTCTCCTGGAGAGCTTTAATCCGGTCCTTTATGTCGGGCTCCTCCAACTGGTTGTAAGGCGGCTTAAGGGTTACCTGCTTGTAAAGCCTAGCGGCCCAGCCGCCCAGCTCTTCGTTCTTCTCCACCAGAACGACCGGGTAGTTAGCCTTGGCAGCTTCCAGCGCGGCTGTGATCCCAGCTAAGCCTCCGCCGATGACCAGAATGGTCTTAGAAATTTCCTCTACCTTGTAAGGCTCCGGCACCTGAGCATCCTTGGCCTTGACGATGCCCATGCGCAGCTGATCCTCCGCCAGCATCTGAGTGTCCTCGTCTCCCGGCGGATGGCACCAGATGCCCTGTTCGCGGAGGTTGACCCTTTCCACGATGATGTTAGGCCCGAAGTCGAAGACCTCGGTATTGACCCGCGGGGAACAGCCAGCTATTACTACCCCGTCCACACCCTCTTTCTCTATATCCTCCTGGATGAGTTGGCGACCTTCGGCGGAGCAGAGGGCGGGGTGGGTTTTGACGAGCTCTATCTTGTACTCCTTGGTGGCCACTTTGGCCAGGGCTTCCAGGTTCAGCCCTTCACCTAGGCCACAGCCGGAACACAGGTAAACGGCTATTTTCTTCGCCACGGTACCTTACCTCCCCCTTATGGACTGAAGCGCCCGCAAAGCAGCCGCAGTAGCTTCTTGCACGGCAGCCGCCACTTCTACCGGCCTGGTTACGCAGCCGGCGCCGTAAATGCCCGGGGTTTCATTGAGGATAAAGCCGTCTTTATCCAGCGCCACCCGGGCCGGCGGCGGGTTGATCTTGGTGGTGGGCATCATGCCGGTGGCCAATACCACCAGGTCGAAGGTTTCACTTATGAGCTTCCCTTCACTTTGATCTTCCACTTTGAGGGTGAGGTCCTTAGTGGCAGGATCCTCGGTGATCTCGCCCACCTTACCCTTTATGAAGGTGATGTTAGCCTCGTTTTTGGCTCGGTTGAAGAAGTCTTCGTAGCGGCCCAGTGCCCGGATGTCAATGAAGAAGAAGTAAACCTGCGCTTCCGGATCTCGCTCCTTGACGTAAAGGGCCTGCTTGAGCGAGGCCAGACAGCACACGGTAGAACAATAGGGGAGATGGTTTTCGTCGCGCGAGCCGGCGCACTGTACGAAGGCTATTTTCTTGGCAGGCTTGCCGTCGGAAGGGCGCAAGATCTGTCCACCCGTAGGGCCGTCCTTGCTGGCCAGGCGCTCCATCATCACGTTGGTGATCACGTTGGGGTAGCGACCTGCCCCGTACTTTTCCAGCTTGGTGATGTCATAAGGATCCCAACCGGTGGCCCAGATGATGGCTCCCACTTGCAGGGTGAGGGTCTCCGGCTGCATGTTGAGGTCTACTGCCTTTACCGGGCAGACTTCCGCACACTTGCTGCAAGAAGTGCCCTGGCAGAATTGCATATCTATGACATACTTATAGGGAAAAGCAAAAATATGGGGAAGGTAGATGGCTTTGGTCTTATCTAGGTTATAATTAAACTCGTTGGGCCTTTCTGCCGGACACACCTCTACACACTTGCCACAAGCTGTACAGGCAGCTGTCACGTAACGCGGATTGATCTTTACCTTGACCTCAAAATTACCCTCTTCGCCCTTAATTTCTTCCACCTGGGCTAGGGTGTAAACGTGGATGCGGGGATTATTCTTGATGCGCTTAAAGTTGATCTCCAGGCCGCAGTTGGGGGGGCAGAGCTTGGGGAAGTACTGGTTAAGTTGAGTCACCCTTCCGCCCAAGTAAGGGCGCTTTTCCACCAGGTAGACTTCTCCTTGGCTGGCTTCGGCCACTTCGACGGCTGCGGTGATGCCACTTATGCCGCCGCCTACTACCAGCACGTTCTGGCTACCCACGCCTTATCACCGTCCCTCTCAGCATCACTTTTCCTCCTCTGTAAAAACGATATTGAGTACTTTCGTTTGATTAAATTTCGACGAAGGAGGGGAGTTCTCCTGCTGTATAAGCGCAAAAAGTGATAGTGGGACTTAGCGCAATACCGATGCAAGAAAAAGGAAAGTGGCGGGCGAGCCGCCACTTTCCCTGCCCGCCACTTGAGATCTGCTTAGGGAATGATGTTGTGAACGGGGCGCTTGAAGACCGACCACTCGCCGGTGTTGGGATCCCAGCGCAGGTTGACGAAGCACTTCCAGTTCTGCTCGTCCATCTTGGGGAAGTCGGCGCGGAAGTAGTAGCCGGGCCACCGTGTCTCCTCGCGGAAGAGCATCGCCCGGACGTGTGCTTCCGCCTGCATGGTGCGCTGCACGTTCTCGCACACCCGCATGAGCTCGTGCAGGTCGCGGGCGATCATCTTCTCGCCGTCCTCCTTCAGCCACTGGAGGAGCTGCAGCGCCCGCTCGAGCTTGTACTTGTTGGTGGTGAAGTTGGAACCCCAGCCGCCGGCGTACTCGTCCATGATCTTCTGCAGGCGGAAGAGGTACTGCCGCGGCAGGATGTAGTGCGGGTTGACCTCCGGCGTGGTGGCGTAGTCCTTGTACTGCTCGAAGATCTCGAAGGGCCGCAGGAGCCACTTCTTGAACTCTTCCACCTTAGCCATGTCCACGTTGGGCTGGGTGTTGTTCTCCAGAATGAACTTGATGGCCGACTTGGCGGCAATACGACCCTCAGTGAAGGAACCGGAGGAGAACTTGTGCGGGGAGGCGCCCGAAGCGTCGCCGGCTGCGAAGAGGCCCTTCACCGTGGTCATGTTGCAGTAGCCCCAGCAATAGTCCTTCTTGGACTCCTCGGTCTGCACATCCTCCGGACCGGAGACCCAGGCGCCGGAAGCGCCGGAGTGGGAGCCGATGAAGTAGGGCTCCGCGGCGGCGATCTCCGACGGGCTCTGCTCCGGACGGATGTTCATGGCCGCCCACAGGTTGGCCTGGGCGATGGTCATGTCGAGGAAGTCCTCCCAAGCCTCGCTCTCCAGCTGCTTCATCTTCTTCTTGAAGGCCTTCTCGTCGTCCTTGTAGGCGGCGGCGAGGTTGGCGATGGCCTCCTCCGTCCGCATCAGGAGCGGATCCTTGCCTTCCAGCACCTCCAGCATGCCCTGGTAGTTACGGAGGTTGGCCGGCAAGGGCTTAGCCGAAGCGTAGGGCTCCCACGGCTCGAGCTCCTTCTTGCGGGTGACCGTGTACTCCTCGCCCATGGTGTTGGTGGCGCGGGACTTGAAGAGCAGGAACCAGGCGCCTACCGGGCCGTACGCATCCTTGAAGCGCACGGGGATGAAGCGCACTTCCTGGCAGGTCTGCTCCGCACCCGCGCGGGCGGTGAAGTAGAAGCTCGCGCCGGAGTTAAACGGCGGGTACCAGGAACGGCCGAAGCCTTCGCCCTGAGAGCGTGGCCGGAAGACGTGCACCGCACCACCCATGTTGCAAACCACGGCCTTGGCCTTGAAGACGTAGATCTTGGGCTCGCGCACGCTGAAGCCCACCGCACCCGCGATCCGGTCGCCGTCGAGCAGCGGCTCCATAATAAACACGCGCTCGTAAAGCTCGCCCTTGTCCCCGAGCTCCTTGAGCGCGTTCTTGGCCGCTTCGGCCACGATGATCTTGTAGGACTCGCCGCTGATCATCACCTGCCAGGCGCCGGAGCGGATGGGCTTGCCCTCTTCGTCACGCCAAATGGGGAGACCCCACTTTTCAAACAGGTGCACGGTGGAGTCGACGTGCCGCCCGATGTTGTAGACCACGTCCTCACGGCAGATACCCATGAGGTCATTGCGGACGTAGCGGACGAAGTCTTCCGGCGTCCGCTCGCCACCCTTCATGTTGAGGTAGAGGTTGATGGCGGACAGACCCATGGCCACGGCACCGCTGCGATCGAGGGCCGCCTTGTCCACTACCGTCACCTTAAGACCGTACTTCTTGGCCCAGTGACAGGCCTCTACCGTGGCACCGCAACCGGCCATGCCGCCGCCCAGGATCAAGAGGTCGGTGGTAACTTCTACCGTTTCAAAGTTCGGTACCGGCATTCTTCCTGACCTCCTTTGCGTTACTTCTTAAGGGTGGGAATTTCTACACCCGTGGAATCGGGTTCGGTGAAAAGGTAGATGCTGTTGATGTCATCGGCTTTGCCGGGCCCGAACCCGCCGTCGGGCTGAGCAGAGCCTTCCGGTGTGGTGCGGATAGGGAACTTGAAGCGCTTGATTTCGCCGTCGCGGAACTGGATGGTCCACATGATATCCTGGGAGCCGCGGAGAGGTACGCACTTGGAGCCCATGGGTACGAAATCGGCGTAGCCCCTCAAGTCGATGGCCTGCTGTGGGCAGATCTTACCGCAGCACAGGCACTCCCAGCACATCTGGGGATCGCGCTGGTAGGCCTTCATGCGCTCCTTGTCGAGTACCATGAGGTCGTTGGGGCAGATGTACATGCAGGCCGTCTTGTCCTGACCTTTGCAGCCGTCGCACTTTTCGGTGATTACATAGGCGGGCATAACTCAACCTCCTTTTCGTGGTGATCGCTGGACTTCAATGGTAATCTCCTTGACTAGCCAGGATTTCTCTCACGCTCTCTTAATATCACCTCCCCAGAGTAAGTATCCCACCCGCCAGACTTTGTGTTTGTGGTTATTTTAACAAGGGTAGCTAGAAGAGTCAAGCAGTCAAAATAAGAGCTTGATCGAGATTCCAAAAGCTTTCGTGGCGATTCTCTAGGTTAGCGCCCTATTTTGTGCAAATTTCTCTGAATGGCCTGCAAACGCTTTACCCGCTCGGCGATGGGCGGGTGAGTGCTGAAGAGGGAAGCCAAGGCTTCACCGCTAAGAGGGTTAACGATGAAGAGGTGGGAGGTAGCAGGGTTTACATGCATGGGTATCTGCTGCGAGGCTTTTTCCAGCTTCAAGAGGGCGCTTATCAGCCCGTCTGCCCGGCCGGCGATGTGCGCGCCGGTAGCGTCAGCCTGAAACTCGGCAGCGCGGGATATGGCCAGCTGGATGATAAGGGCGGCGAAGGGCGCCACCAGGGCCAGCACCAGGGCGGCGATGGGGTGATAACCTCCCTCTTCGCTGTCCCGGTAGCCGCCAAAGATAAAGCCCCAGCGCACCACATCGGCGATGAAGGTTATAGCACCGGCCAAAGCTGCGGCGATGGTGGCTATCAGGGTGTCACGGTTCTTGATGTGCGCCAGCTCGTGTGCCAGCACTCCTTCGATCTCTGCTTCGTTAAGATAATGGAGCAAGCCCTCCGTCACCGCCACCGCGGCGTGTTGCGGGTTGCGCCCGGTGGCGAAGGCATTGGGCTGGGGGGAAGGAGTGAGATAGACTCTGGGCATGGGAAGGCCGGCCCGCCGGCAAAGTCTCTCGATAATAGCGTAAAGCTCCGGGGCTTCAGATGGGCTTAAGGGACGGGAGCCGGTCATGGCTATGGCTATCCTGTCGCTATAGTAGTAGCTGAGGAAGTTTATTCCCAGCGCGATGAGGAAAAAGATTAGGGCCCCGCTCGTACCTCCTACGAGCCTTCCTATTAGCACCAGGATGGCTGTGAGGAAAGCCATGAGCATTACCATGCGCACGCGATACATCGTCGCCTTATCCCTCCGGGAAGGTGTTTTTTTTACCTCTCAGCTAGAAAATTATTATGGCATAGGCGCCAGGTGACAGCAAGGCAGGAGCCTAAGGGCTTGGCGCCGAGGGGAGTATCAGAGTAAAGGTACTTCCCTGGCCGAGTTCGCTCTTCACCTCTATACGCCCGCCATGGGCTTCTGCAATGCTTTTGGCCAAGCAAAGGCCGATACCGAAGCCCTTGCCCTGCTCCCGCGCCGAGTCCAAACGATAGAAGCAGTCAAAAATCCGGTTTATCTCCGTGGGCGGTATGCCCACCCCTGTGTCCGCTACTTCAAGCCTCGCTTCCTCACCGACCACAGCGAGGGAAACCATCACCCGCCCTCCGGGGCGGTTGTACTTGATGGCGTTGTCCACCAAGGCCCAAATAGCTCGGCGCAAGTAGTCCCGGTCTCCTCTCACGCGCACGCGGGGAAATTCTTTTTTAACCACGGTGACCCCTTCCGCTATTATTGCGGCGTCGCTTACTATTTCATTTACCAGTTCATCTAGAGCTATCTCCTCCTGGCGCAGCCCCGCCGGTGATTGGATCCGCATGAGGAGCAGAAGGTCGTTTACCAAGCGCTCCATGAGCCCCGCTGCTCGGTTGATGGCAGCAGCTGCTTCGGCCACCACTTGGGGATCTTCTTTGCCCCAGCGGTAGATAAGACCGGCATAGCTCTTTATCACGGTCAAAGGGGTGCGGAGGTCGTGCGAAACGGCCGCCATGAACTCCTTTTGTTTGCGAAAGCCTTCTTCCAACTGGTCCAACATGTGGTTGAAAGCTTGAGCCAAGGCGCGAAGCTCGTCCTTGGGTCCAGGCAACTCTACCCGCCTGTTCAGATCTTCCGGACCTATGCTCAACATGGTCCGGGTCAGGGTGCTGATCGGCTCTAGCGCCAGGCGGGTGAGTACTAAGCCTCCCAGGGCGGCCAAGCCGAGTCCCACCCCCTCCAGCAGCAGGGAAAGGCGCAGGAGGCTGAAAAGAAAGCGGTACTCTTGGGTCAGAGGCCGTGCCACCTGTACCGAGCCCCAGGGGAGTTTCCGGCCGTAAAGGATGACCTGTTCTCCGAAGATTTGCCGTTCTACAGGGGGACCCACGTAGGAGGGTAAGGTCGCCTGGCCCAGAGAGCGCGAGCGCTGCACCACTCCGTCGGGCCCGGTTATCTGCACCCAGAGCACGGGGCTGCCAGCCACTTGGGTAAGCTCAGGATCGTCGAGGTCGATATGGACGTGGCTACCGTTTCCTCCCTCGGAAGTACCGGCCAGAGCTTCGATCCTACCCACGGCGTCAACGACTTCCTGCTCGGCTTGATTTACCAGCAGATGCTTCATACCGAAGAAAACGGCTGCCAGAATCACCGCCAGGACCAATACCAGAGCTATGGTGTACCAGAGGGTCAAGCGCCAGGTAATTTTCATTTTTCTTCCTCCCGGAGCACATAGCCCACACCGCGCACCGTGTGTATGAGCTTTTTCGGGAAGGGGTCGTCTATTTTGGCCCGCAGGTAGCGAATATAAACGTCTACTACGTTGGTGTTGCCAAAGTAGTCAAACCCCCATACCCGGTTGAGGATGGTTTCCCGGTCCAAGACCACTCCGGCATTTACCGCCAGATAATGAAGGAGATCGAACTCGCGCTTGGTGAGATGGATCTTTTGGCCACCGCGCGTGACCGTCCGGGTCTTGGGGCAGATCTCCAGATCGCCTACCACCACTTTGTCGCTCTCCGGACCGTCTTCCTTTTGCCGCCTCAGTCTGGCCCTTATCCGGGCCAGGAGTTCCTCGGTGGCGAAGGGTTTACAGAGGTAGTCATCGGCCCCCGCATCCAACCCCTGGACGCGGTCGTTCACGGCGTCGCGGGCGGTGAGCATGATTATCGGAACCGAAGACCTCTCCCTTATCCGGCGGCACACCGAGAAACCGTCCATTCCCGGGAGCATTATGTCTAGAAGGATGAGATCCCAGTCTTCTTCCGTCGCTCGGACCAACGCCCGGTAGCCGTCCCCCACCGTTTCTACGGCGTATCCCTCATGTCCCAATTCCAGCTCTAAAAAACGCGCCAGGCTCCGGTCGTCTTCCACCACTAGGATGCGCGCCTTTTTGGTTCCCTGCTCCACCGGTTATCCCTCCCGCTCTCTTCGATTATAAACCCGCTTGGTCGGAGGCGGTGGTAATTCTAAGCAAATTCTAATTTTCCTTTAATTGTCCTCTAAGGACGAAGGGCTAAACTGGCGGTGGGGAAGGGAGGTGAGGCTAGTGTAGAGGGAGCGGTACCCAAGCCCCCCGTTTCCCGAAGTGGGTTCGCCACCGAATTTTAATTAATCATGGAGGGAGAGGTCATGAAGGATTGGAGCAAAAAGTGTCTGGGTTATCTGGCGGCTGGGTTGTTTGCAGTTGGTGCAGTGACCGGAGCGGGAGCGGGACTGGCCAAGGCAAGGGCTGCGGCTGGGACTGCTCCGGTAGTGGCCCAGTCGGCGATGGTGGAGTCCAAGCAGAATGTCCAGGTAGAGGAGCAGCAACCTTCTTACGCGGCCAGTATCCGGGTGAACGAGTTGCAGCAAGATAACGAGCAGGCCGAGGCTCAGTATCTGGCCAAGCTGGCCAAGATAACTCCCGACGAGGCCAAGGCTGCGGCCCTCAAGGCTGTTCCTGGTCAGGTGACCGGTGTCTCGCTGGACAACGAGAACGGTAACCTGGTGTACAGCGTCGAGATCAAGAACGGCAACGAGGTAGTGGATGTGAAGGTGGATGCCGGCAACGGCCAGGTTCTCGCTCAGGACAGGGGCCAGGACGAGGAAAAGGGCGGTAAAGAGTTGAAGCAGAAGGAGAAGAAGGAGGAGCGGGAGACCGCTCCCGAAGCCGAAACCACCCGCTAGGCTTTCGCGCCCCTGCTCTTTACACCCCGGGCATCATTGCCCGGGGTTTTTATTTGTCTGTAGCGATGGTAGAATGGTGAGGCAACAGCAATGGCTCTCTGCCACTTAGGGGGAGGTGAGGCTCCATTTTTAAGTTTCTCGTTTCCCTGGCTTTGCCGCCTTATACTTGGGAAGAGAAGACCGTCATGGACACCGCCCGCTTCATGACCTTAAATCTCGCCGGTTTTGCCCGCAAGCTTTTCCTCAACCCTCCCCTTTCCGGCCGACAGGCGCTGGCCATGAGGCAGGGGCTTCACCTCTCTTGGCGCTTTTACCGGGAGGGAGAGGTCTGGATCGGCATCCCTCCGCTGGGGGTACTTCCTCTTTCCGGCCCCGCGGGCCGCGCAAAGCTCCAGTACTCCCTCCTCACCCTGGCCTTTCCCCTCAAGCGCTTGCTGGGGCCACAGTGGAGGAAGCAAACCCTTTTTTACATTCCCTCGGGAGCACTCCTCTTGGGAGCGGAACTGGTCAGGCGCCTCAAACCTTCCTACTTCATCTTAGATGTTTTGGACGACAATCTGAACTTCCCTCGCGTTAAGGAGAAGCACCGCTTGAAAGAAACCTTCATTTACCTGGTGGGTCGGGCTACCCTGGTGACGGCGGTTTCCGAGCCGCTGGTGGAGCACCTGCGGGTAGAGTTCGGGATAAAGGCGCACTACCTGCCCAACGGGGTAGAGGTGGAAAGGTTCGCTCCCTGCCCCGCTTACGAGGAGCCTTGGCCAGAGCTCGCCTCGCTGGAGAGACCCATTCTGGGCTTCGTTGGCACTTTGACCGACTGGATAGATTACCGGCTTCTTTTGGACTTGGCCAACAGTCTTAGCCACGGGCAGGTGTTGCTGGCGGGGCCGGTGGTAGAAGATACCGTGCCTGCCGATTTATGGGAGGCTTTGAAGCGGCACCCCCGGGTCGTTTTCCTCGGCCCTCAGCCTTACGAAAAAGTTCCTCATCTTCTGCACCAACTCGATCTCCTGCTGCTTCCCCGCAACTACCTCCCCCACTCTCTAGCCTGTGATCCCCTGAAGCTCTATGAGTATCTGGCTACCGGAAAGCCGGTGGTGGCCACCGATCTGCCGGCCGTCAGGCGCTTCGCCGGGTTAGTCTATGTGGCTCGGGGGCGGGAAGAGTTTATAAAACTGGTAGACAAGGCTTTACGCGAGTGGACACCGGAGAAGGCTGATAGGGCACGCCGGGCAGCGGAGAGTTTTTCCTGGCGCCGCCGCGCCGACAGGATGATTAACCTCCTGAAGGAAGTTGCGCCAGGAGTGCATCCGGCATAGTAATGGCTTTGAGGAAATATTTTCCGGCCAAGGGGGGTAGGCCGATTGTTTAACCGGCATCAGGAGGGGAAGACTTTACCCAGGGGAATACATGAAGGATTACTCGACGCCATCGGAATCTTCGCTTTTCTGTTCGGTACGAGGCTGGGGCGGGAAGAGAGGCTTCCAACATCTGCTGAGCTACGCGACTACCTGGACTATGCAGGGGTGTCCTTTGGCGTAGATCTCCTACTCTATGCTCCTCCGCACCGCCCCGTAAACGTCTACCTGATGACGGCTATCGATGCTTTCCTGACCGGGCTCGCGGCCGGGATCATGCAGCGCCACCGGGGAAAGAAGTAGTTGACATATGCCCATAATGGAGGTATGCTTAAGCTAAACCCAAGTTTGGGAGGAGGAACAAAATGAAGGTAGCCGTATCGGCAACCGGGCAGGGGCCAGAAGCCCCGGTAGACCCCCGCTTTGGGCGCTGCCCCTATTTCGTCATTTACGACACCGACAGCGGTACCTACTACGCCGTGCCTAACCCAGCGCAAGCCGCGGGAGGCGGGGCCGGCATTCAGGCGGCCCAGACCATAGTCGCCCAAGGAGTCAGTGCGGTGATCACCGGCAATTTGGGTCCCAACGCCTTTCAGGTACTCGCGGCGGCGGGCATCAAATGCTACGTGGGAGCGGGAGGCACGGTGCAAGAAGCGATAGAGGCTTTTCGCCAGGGGAAGCTCCCTCTGGCCAGTGGCGCTACCGCGCCCCCTCACGCCGGCGGTGGCTGGGGCGGAGGTCCTGGCGGCTGGGGATGGGGACGTGGTGGCGGCGGAGGCCGTGGCGGCGGTGGCTGGGGTGGAGGCCGTGGCGGTGGACAAGGTCGTGGGGGGTGGTAAGTTTATGAAGGTGCTCTTGGCAGTGGAAGGCGACCGGGTAGCGGCGCACTTCGGTCACGCGCCTTCTTTTCTGATAGCTGAAATCGAAGATGGTAAGGTGAAGCGTACGGAGTTCGTCCCCAATCCAGGACACAAACCGGGGTTCTTACCCGCCTACTTTTCCCAGATGGGGATAACCCACGTGATAGCCGGAGGCATGGGGCCCCGGGCGCAAGAACTATTCCAGGCCCACGGCATTACTACCATTTTGGGAGTTCAGGGCGCGGTAGAGGAGGTCATCCAGGCGTTTTGTGACAACCGGCTTGTTCCCGGTCCTTCCCTTTGTGACCACGGGCAGAAAGGTACTCACGGCGGCTGCGGCGGGCGCTGTGGGGGTCACTCCTCGTGATTGTGGCCGTAGCCAGCGGGAAGGGTGGGGTAGGGAAGACCACGGTAGCTGTCAACCTGGCCCTGGCAGCAGAAGAAGAAGTCACTTTGCTTGACAGCGATGTGGAGGAGCCTAACGCCCACCTCTTGCTTCGACCGGAGATCGAGAAGGAGACACCGGTACCCTTGCTGGTACCGGTTTTTCACCGCGAGCGGTGTACTGGCTGCGGTAAGTGCGTGGAAGTGTGTGCCTACCACGCCCTAGCCCTTATTGGGCGCGAGGTTTTGATATTCGACAAGATGTGCCACGCCTGCGGCGGCTGCATTTACTTCTGCCCGGAAAAAGCCTTAACCGAGGGAGAGCGCGTGATAGGGGTACTACAGGAGGGGCGGGCCGGCAAGGTCCGCTTTATCCAGGGGAAAATGTCGGTAGGAGAGGCTTTAGCCGTTCCCGTGATAAAGAAGCTGCGCGAGAAGCAAGGACCGAACACCATTATCGATTGCCCGCCGGGAACCTCCTGTCCCGTTATCCAGGCAGTAAAAGGAGCTGACTTCTGCTTGGTGGTCACCGAGCCCACTCCTTTCGGGCAGCACGACCTCCGCCTCTTAGTAGAAATGCTCAAAGTATTGAAGGTTCCCGCCGGGGTAATCATCAACCGGGCCGACCTGGGGGACGAAGAAGTAGAAGAGTACTGCCACCAAGAGGGTATTCCTATTTTGCTAAAGATTCCCTTTGATCCGGTAATAGCTCGCTCTTTTGCCGTCGGCGTACCCTTCGTTACCCGCTTGCCCCGGTGGCGCCAAGCCTTCTCTGACCTCTGGCAGAGGCTTAAGAGGGAAGGAGTGAGGGCTTGAAGGAGATCGTGGTGCTGAGTGGCAAAGGAGGAACGGGCAAGACTACTTTGACAGGGGTATTTGCCACTTTGGGCCGGAGAGCGGTCTTGGCCGATGCCGACGTCGACGCTTCCAACCTTCACCTCATCCTCAACCCGGTAAAAGAGTACGAGGAGCCTTTCTACGGTTCTCAGCAGCCAGTAGTGGATCAGAATAAGTGCACCCGCTGCGGGGTTTGCACCCAGCTTTGCCGTTTCGACGCCATTTATTACGGGGAAGTGGACGAACTCAACTGTGAAGGCTGTGGCGTTTGCTTTCATGGCTGCCCGGAAAGGGCCATAACCATGGAGCCGGTTTTAAGTGGCCACCTCTACCGGGGGAGCACCCCTTACGGACCCTTCGTCTGGGCAGAGCTCGGCATTGCCCAGGAGGCTTCCGGCAAACTGGTGGCCCGGGTGAAAGAGGTGGCGCGGGAGATAGCCCGGCAGGGGGACAGGCTCTTGGTGGTGGACGGCCCGCCGGGCATAGGCTGCCCGGTGATAGCCTCGGTTTCCGGAGCCAGCTTGGTGCTAGCGGTGACCGAGCCTACGGCGGCCGGGAAGCACGATCTGGAGAGGCTGCTGTCCCTTACCCGCCACTTTGGGATTCCGCTGGCCGTCTGCCTCAACAAGGCCTCTTTAGACGAAGAAATGGCTGATAAGATCGAAAAGTTCTGCCGCGAGGAAGGGGTAGAGTTTCTGGGCCGGATTCCCTTCGCCCGCGAAGTGGTGAAGGCTTTGACTCACCGCCGGCCGGTGACTGAAGGACCGGTGGCCGAGGCTATGCGAGAGGTTTGGAGGCGTGCTTTAAGCCTGCTCTAAAGTTGAAAGGGGGCTGCACTCGACAGCCCCCTTTTTTAAGTTATCCTTGCTGCTGTTGCCGCCTCTCCAGTTCCTGCAGGCGCTGCTCGATGGCCTGTAGCTGCTGGCGCAGGAAGTTAGCTTCCTGCCTTAAGAATTCTGCCTCCGCCGGCGTACCGGCCCAAGGGGTGGGAGGGACCTGCCCTGCTCCCCAGCCGGGCATAGCCCACCAGCGGCGCGGAAGCCAGGGGAAGAAGCGGCAGCGCCAGCCTCCCCACCAGCCCCAGCCGCGGCCCCAGCCAGCCCCCCAGCCGCCACCCCAGCGGCGTCCAAAGCCGAAACCCCACGGCATATTTTCCCCTCCCTCCGGGCAAGGAATAGAGCATATGTTCGTTACTATTATAACCCGAACAGATTTTCGAGGCAACCCGCTGCGTGAAGAAAATTCTTTCATGTAAAATTGGAAAGGGAGACTTGAAGCGCAGGGAGCAATAGCGCCATGGACTGGCTCGAACAACTCAATCCGGAGCAGCGAGCAGCGGTAGAACACGGGGAAGGGCCTCTTCTGGTCCTGGCCGGAGCCGGCAGCGGTAAGACCAGAGTCCTTACCTACCGCATTGCCTATCTCATTACCTACCGGGGTGTGCCGCCGGAGGCCATCTTGGCCCTTACTTTCACCAATAAAGCGGCGGAAGAGATGCGGGCGCGCGTCACCAGTCTTTTGCCCCGGGAGGCGGAAGATCTGTGGGTGATGACCTTCCATGCTGCCTGCGCCCGGCTTTTGCGCCAGGAGATCCACCATCTAGGGCGCGACCGCGATTTTGCCATCTACGATGAGGATGACCGCCGGGCTTTGATGAAGGAGTGTTTGCGCGAGCTCGACTTGGATGAGCAACGTTTTCCTCCTGCCGGAATTATCGGGGCCATATCCTGGGCCAAAAACTGGCTGGTCACGCCGGAGATGATGGCGGAAAGGGCCCGGAGTATCTACGAGGAGAAAGTGGCCAAGATCTTCGCCCTCTACCAGCAGAAGTTGCGGCAGTACAATGCTCTTGATTTTGACGATCTGCTGGTCGAAGCGGTGCGCCTTTTCCGCGAGCACCCGGAAGTACTGGCCCGCTGGCAGCGGCGCTTCCGCTACATCCTGGTGGACGAGTACCAGGACACCAACCACGCCCAGTACGTCTGGCTAAACCTCTTGGCTCAGGGACACCGCAACATCACCGTGGTGGGCGACCCCGACCAAGCTATTTATGGCTGGCGGGGCGCGGACATCCGCAATATTCTTTCCTTCGAGCGCGACTATCCCGAGGCGAGGGTGATCAAGCTGGAGAAAAATTACCGTTCCACTGCTCCCATCCTGGCCTTGGCCGATGAGATTATCAAGTACAACCAGCTTCGTAAGGAGAAGATCCTGCGCCCGGTGAAGCCGGGGGGCGCGCTCCCGGTGCTTTACGTGGCGGCAGACGAAGTTGGAGAAGCTAATTTCGTGGCCGAGACCATAAAGCAGCTGCGGGCAAGCCACGGTTATTCTTGGCGGGACTTTGCCGTCCTTTACCGCACCAATGCCCAGTCGCGCATTTTAGAGGAGGTTTTCCTGGTAGCGGGCATACCCTACTTCATTGTGGGCGGGACGCAATTCTACGCCCGTAAGGAGATAAAGGACGTCCTGGCCTACCTGCGGCTGGTGGTCAATCCCGCTGACGCTTTAAGCCTCAAGCGGGTGATCAACGTGCCCCCGCGAGGGGTAGGCGAAGGGTACTACAACCGGTTGTTGAACTTTGCCTCCTCGC
Organism: Ammonifex thiophilus; assembly: GCF_003368535.1. Taxonomy (GTDB): domain Bacteria; phylum Bacillota; class Desulfotomaculia; order Desulfotomaculales; family Ammonificaceae; genus Ammonifex; species Ammonifex thiophilus. Next base: position 138,647 of record NZ_QSLN01000003.1, on the reverse strand, counting down.
AGGAGTTGCCGCCGGCGCTGGCCCTGCTTCGAGCGGAGGATATTCCCGGTCTGCCGCGCAGGGTAAAGGTGGCCATGCGGGAACTGGGGGAGCTGCTTTCTGAGCTGCGGGGCCGGGCGATGGGTCCGGTCAAGCCCTTGGTAGAAGAGATTTTGTCCCGTACCGGTTACCGGACCCATCTTCTTAAGGAAGGAACGCCGGAAGCCCTGGCCCGACTGGAGAACCTGCAGGAACTTCTCTCGGTAGCCTGGGAGTTCGATATGGAGGTCGGGGGGAATCTTCCGGACTTCCTGGCCTCGATAGCCCTCTTTTCCGAGGTGGACAGGCATGACCCGGAGACTGACGCCGTGGTCCTCATGACGCTGCACAGCGCCAAGGGGCTGGAGTTTCCGGTGGTCTTTCTGGTAGGTATGGAGGAAGGGCTCTTTCCTCACGCTCGCTGCCTAGGGGACAGAGCAGCGTTAGAAGAGGAGAGAAGGCTTTGTTACGTGGGAATAACCCGCGCCCAGGAGCGCCTGTATCTTGTCCGCAGCCAAGAAAGGCGACTTTATGGGGAGGTGAGGGCCAACCCTCCCTCCCGGTTCCTCCGAGAAATACCCGCCGGGCTTTACGAGCTTTATTCGCCACCGCCAGTGCCCGCCTGTTCCGGGCAGGTAGGGGAGGATTTGGAGCCGGGGGATCGGGTGCGCCACCGCAAGTGGGGTGAGGGCACGGTGGTGGAGGTGAAGGGCAGAGGAGAGGAAAGGCAGGTCACGGTAAACTTTTCCTCGGTGGGAACCAAAACCTTACTCTTAGCCTATGCTCCTCTAGAGAGGTTGGCAGAGGAATGACCATTAGCTTTATTCTGGTGCTTTTCCTCACCGTACTCATCCACCTCATCAACACCTTGATTTACAGCGCCCGGTGGGCAGGGGTGAAGACGGGTCGGCTGGCTACCGCTTACTCTCTTTTCAACATCATCTTTCTCATCGCCAGCACGGCCAACACCATCCAGGCCCCCCTTCTCTCTTCGCTGGTGGAGCATACTATCAACCGCGGGTTGACTATTCTGGGTAGCCACCTGCCCGACGATATCCTACTGCAGATGCCCGCTTACCGGCAGGAGCTGGGCATCCTGGAGTACAAAATAAGGCTGGTTATTCTGGCGGCTACGGTGGGGACCGTGATCGGTGGCCTTTTGCTTCCTCCTTTCGTTCGCCTCTTCGCCCGCACCATCTTACTCTTCGAGGAGGTGGGCTCGGTTCCCCGCCTCTTCCTCTTGGCTCTGACACCCCGGCGCTTCTGGGGGGCGCTCAAAACGCTGCGTCCTGCCTCTCCCAGTTCCTTGCGCCGAGTGATGGGGCAAAGACTAGGGCTGCCCAAGGGTTTTCTTCTGCTAAACATTTTCATAAGCGGTATCTATACCACCGGGGTACTCTCGGCCCTCTACGCCGGCGCCCTCTTTCCCCACTACCGCACCACCGCTACCCTCCTTTCCCCCATAGTAAACGGCCTGGCCACCGTCCTTTTGGCCACGGTGGTGGATCCTACCGCCGCAGTGATCACTGACCAAGCCTTACAGGGCAGACGGGAGGAGAAGGACGTGCGGCAGATGGTGGCCTACTTAGCCCTTACCCGCTTCCTGGGCACCCTTCTGGCCCAGCTCCTTTTCGTTCCCGCGGCCTGGCTTATAAGGGGAGTGGCCCAGCTCTTGGTGTGATCCTTCAAACTTTTCTGGAGGTGATAAGGGTGGAAGAGAGGGAAAAATTCCGGGAGATGGCCCGTCGGCTTTCCAGGGAAGAGGCCAAGCGGCGTATAGAGGAGTTGCGGCGGGAGATAGCCTACCACGACTACCGCTACTATGTGCTCGACTCTCCGGTGATCTCTGACGCCGAGTACGACCGCTTGATGCTGGAGCTTATGGCTTTAGAAGAAGCCTTTCCCGAGTTCATTACTCCTAACTCCCCTACCCAGCGGGTAGGAGGGGCACCCCGCGAGGGTTTCCCCACGGTACGCCACCTGGTACCCATGCTGAGCCTAGCCAATGCTTTTGAACCCGGGGACCTGCGCGACTTCGACCGACGGGTGAAAGAAGCTCTGCCGGGCGAGAAGGTGGAGTATGTGGTGGAGCCCAAGATAGACGGGCTGGCCGTTTCCCTCCTTTACCGTAACGGCGAGTTTGTCCAGGGAGCCACCCGCGGGGACGGAGAGGTGGGAGAAGACGTTACGCCCAACCTGCGCACCATCCGGAGCATACCCCTGCGTTTTCTCAAAGATGCTCCCCCCCTCGTCGAAGTGCGGGGAGAGGCTTTTATGCCCAAAGAAGCCTTTGTCAAGCTCAACGAGCGGCGGGAAGAGGAGGGAGAGCCGCCGTTTGCCAATCCCCGCAACGCGGCCGCCGGCAGCATCAGGCAACTCGATCCCCGGGTGACAGCGGGGCGGAAGCTCGACTTCTTCGCCTACGGGATAGGGTACTACGAGGGGATATCCTTCTCCACCCATTGGGAGGTGCTCGACTGGCTGGCGGAACAGGGTTTTAGGGTGAACGAGCACCGGCGCCTCTTCTCCAGCATCGACGAGGTCATAGACTACGTCTTGTCCTGGCAGAACAGGCGCTTTGACCTTCCTTATGTGATCGACGGCATGGTGGTGAAGGTCAACTCGTTGGAGCAGCAGGCGCGCTTAGGGGCTACCATGAAGAGCCCGCGCTGGGCGGTGGCCTTCAAGTTCCCGCCGGAGGAGGCGGTGACCAAGCTGAGGCGGATTGAAATAAGCGTGGGGAGGACGGGGGTCTTGACCCCGGTGGCGGTCTTCGACCCGGTGCAGATAGCGGGCACCACGGTTTCCCGCGCCACCCTGCACAACGAGGACCTCATCCGGGAAAAGGACATCCGGGTAGGGGACTACATCGTGGTACACAAAGCGGGAGACGTCATCCCTGAGGTGGTTCGCTCCCTGCCGGAGAGGCGCACGGGCGAGGAGCAGATCTTTCGCATGCCCGACCACTGCCCGGTCTGCGGGGCCAAGACTATAAGGGAAAAAGGGGAAGTGGCCGTCCGCTGCCCCAACATATCCTGCCCGGCTCGGCTTAAAGAGAGCATCTTCCACTTCGCCTCGCGTAACGCCATGGACATCCGGGGTCTGGGCAAGGTGCTGGTGGAGCAGTTGGTGGACCGGGGCCTGGTGAAAAGCGTGGCCGACATCTATTTCCTGCGCCGGGAAGACCTTTTACGCCTGGAGCGAATGGGGCCCAAGTCCACGGCCAATCTCCTCCGGGAGATTGAGGAGAGTAAGGGCCGGGAACTCCACCGGCTGATCTTCGGCCTGGGCATAAGGCATGTGGGGGAGAGGGCGGCCAAGCTCCTGGCGGAACACTTTGGAAGCATCGATCGCTTGGCCCGGGCCACAGAGGAAGAGCTCACCGCCATTCCGGAAATAGGGCCGAAGATCGCCGCCAGCGTGCGCGCCTTCTTCGCCGAGCCCCGCAACCTAGAGGTGATCGAGCGGCTGAGGGAGGCGGGGGTGAGGCTGGAGACTGGCGAAGAGATGCAGAAGGAGGGTCCGCTTAAGGGTAAAGTCTTTGTGCTCACGGGGGCGCTTAAAAGTTTCACCCGGGAAGAGGCCAAAGCTTTGATTGAGCGCCTGGGAGGAAGGGTGGCTTCCAGCGTGAGTCGGCGCACCGACTACGTGGTGGTGGGAGAGAACCCCGGTTCCAAATACGACCGGGCTCGGGAGCTGGGGATAAAGATGCTGAACGAAGAGGAGTTTAAGCGGCTGCTGGGCCTAGAAAGCTAGCTTGTTCCGAAGCTAAGCCATCTGATATAATCTCCTTCAAGTTTGGGGGTGAAAAAGCGTGCTTTCCCGGTCGGAAGTAGAACACGTAGCCGCCTTAGCCCGCCTGGAGCTTAGCGAGGAAGAAAAAGAGCTTTTTGCCCAGCAATTGAGAGAAATTATCGAATATGTGAACATCTTGCAGGAACTTCCCACCGATGACGTACCTCCCCTGGTGCACGTGGTACCGCTCAAGAACGTGTGGCGGGAAGACGAGGTAGAAGAGCACTTAGAAGTGGAGGAAGTCCTTTCCCGGGCGCCTGACCGGGAGGAGCGCTTCTTCCGGGTTTCCCGAGTAGTCTAGGATGTTTGGCGGAGGGGGTTGAGGAGTGGAGGACATATGCTTCCTACCAGCTCACGTTCTGCGTGAGCGCTTCTGCCGCAGGGAGATTTCGGCCAAAGAAATAGTCACTGTTTTCTTGGAGCGGATAAAGCAGGTGGAGCCCAAGGTCAGGGCTTTCCTGACTCTTTGTGAGGAGGAAGCTTTGAGCCAGGCCGAACGACTCGATCAGGCCTTGGCTCGTGGGGAAGAGATGGGGCCCCTGGCGGGAGTGCCGGTGGCCCTTAAAGACAACCTCTGCCTTTCCGGTTTCCCCACCACCTGCGCCTCCAAGATCTTGGCCAACTTTTACCCTCCTTACGACGCTACGGTGGTCAGGCGGCTTAGAGAGGCAGGGGCCATCATTGTGGGCAAGACCAACTTGGACGAGTTCGCCATGGGCTCTTCTACGGAAAACTCGGCCTTCCATCCCACCACCAATCCCTGGGATCTTTCCCGCGTGCCGGGGGGTTCAAGTGGGGGGTCGGCGGCGGCCGTGGCCGCCGGAGAAGTTCCGGTGGCGCTGGGATCGGACACGGGAGGTTCCATTCGCCAGCCGGCCGCTTTCTGCGGCGTAGTGGGGCTCAAGCCTACTTACGGCCGGGTGTCCCGCTACGGGCTGGTGGCCTTTGCTTCTTCGCTCGACCAGATAGGCCCTATCACCCGATGCGTGGAGGACTGTGCTTTGGTCCTTCAAGTTATCGCTGGGCACGATCCTCGCGATGCCACCTCCATCCCGGGCGAAATACCGGATTACCGGTCAAGCCTTGCTTCGGATCTCAAAGGGATGAGGATAGGAATTCCCTCCGAATACCTGGGGGAAGGTGTCGCGCCGGAAATCGGAGCGGTGGTGGGGGAGGTAGCGGCCAAACTGACGGACCTAGGAGCGCAGGTGGACTACACTTCCCTTCCCCACACCAGGTACGCCCTGCCTGCTTACTATCTGGTAGCCACTGCCGAGGCTTCTTCCAACCTGGCCCGCTACGACGGAGTGCGCTATGGCCTGCGGGTTCCGGCAGAAGAGGCCAAGGATTCCATGGCGCTCACCCGCAAGGAGGGTTTTGGTCCAGAGGTTAAGCGGCGCATCATGCTGGGAACCTACGCCCTCTCGGCGGGCTACTACGAAGCCTACTACTTGAAAGCACTCAAAGTACGGACTCTCATCAAGCGCGACTTCGACAAAGCTTTCGCCCACTTCGACTGTCTCCTCACCCCGACTACTCCTACGCCGGCTTTCCGGATGGGAGAGAAGCTTGCCGATCCCTTAGCCATGTACTTTTCCGATATATGCACCTTGGCTGTTAACTTGGCGGGCCTACCCGCTATCTCGGTGCCGGCGGGGAAAGTCGGTCACTTACCGGTAGGGGTGCAGTTCATTGCCCCACCTCTGAGGGAGGACAAGCTCTTCCAGGTAGCCTACGCTCTGGAGCAGGTGGTGGGCTTTCCTTCTTGGCGCCCCCCGCTGGAGGTGATAGCGTGAAATACGAAGCGGTAATCGGACTGGAAATACATGTGGAGCTGAAGACGGAGAGCAAGATCTTCTGCAGCTGCCGGGCAGCCTTCGGGGCCGAACCCAACACCCACGTGTGCCCGGTATGTCTGGGGCTACCCGGCACCTTGCCAGTGCTTAACCGGCGGGCGGTGGAGTACGCCATAATGGCTGCCCTGGCTCTTAACTGCGAAATAACTCCTTACTGCAAGTTCGACCGGAAGAACTATTTCTACCCGGACCTTCCCAAAAACTACCAGATTTCTCAGTTCGATCTGCCGCTGGCCCAGAACGGCTACCTGGAGATAGATACCCCTTCCGGTCCCAAGCGGGTGGGAATCGTCCGGCTGCATCTGGAGGAGGACGCTGGCAAGCTGGTCCACGTGCAGTCCGGGAGTAGCTCTTACGCACTGGTAGATTACAACCGGGCAGGAGTACCTCTCATAGAGATCGTTTCTGCTCCCGATCTCCGCTCCCCCGAGGAGGCGCGAGCCTATGCCGAGAAGTTGAGGCAGATAATGCTTTATCTAGGCGTTTCCGACTGCAAGATGGAGGAGGGCTCGCTCAGAGTGGACGCCAACATCTCGGTGCGTCCCGCCGGCAGCGACGTCTTAGGGGTAAAGACGGAGATCAAAAACGTGAACTCCTTCCGCTCCCTGAGCCGGGCTTTGGCCTACGAGATTGAGCGGCACGTAGCCTGCCTTGAGCGGGGGGAAAAAATAGTGCAGGAGACCCGGGGCTGGGACGAGGAGAGAGGCGTAACCTTTTCCATGCGCAGCAAGGAGGAGGCGCACGACTACCGCTACTTCCCCGAGCCCGATCTTCCTCCCCTGGTGATCGACGCGGAGTGGGTGGAGTCCTTGCGGAAGGCGCTGCCGGAGCTGCCGGACGCCAAGCGCCGCCGCTTCATCGAAGAGTACGGCCTGCCGGAGAACGCTGCTACCGTTCTCACGGCCACGCCGGAGGTAGCCGATTACTTCGAAGAAACCTTGAAGTTCTATCCCCAGCCGCGCCAGGTAGCGAACTGGGTGATGGTAGAGTTGGCCCGTTGTCTTAACGCCGCCGGTATTTCTATAACTGCTTCGCCGGTGAAGCCGCAGGCTTTAGCCCAACTCCTGAAGCTTATGGATGCGGGGATCATAAGCGGTAAGATAGCTAAGGATATTTTTGAGGAAATGTTTGCCACCGGCAAGGACGCAGAGAGTATAGTCAAAGAGAAGGGACTCACGCAGATTACCGACGAGGAAACCATTCGCCAGGTGGTGCGGGAAGTGATTGCGGCCAACCCCAAGGTGGTGGCGGACTATAAAGGAGGGAAGGAGAAGGCTCTCTCTTTCCTGGTGGGCCAGGTGATGAAGGCCACCCGGGGGCGGGCCAATCCGGGCCTGGTGAATCAGCTGCTCAAGGAAGAACTCAGCCGTGAGTGAGGTGAGCTGAAGTTGGAGTGCCGCAAAGAACGTAACCTCAAAATGTGCACCTGCACCTACCCTTATTGTGAGAAGAAGGGATTGTGTTGTGAGTGTGTGGCCTATCACCGGGAACGGGGAGAGATCCCGGGCTGCTTCTTCCCGCCCGAAGTGGAGAAGACCTACGACCGTTCCATCGAGGCTTTTATAAAGGCTTATAAACGGTAAAGTAAAACCGAGGGTTGGGGGTGGCATTGATTTGCGGGAAGAGCTTAAAGGGCGGAGCATAAAGATAGTGGACACTACCCTGCGGGACGGGGAGCAGACGGCGGGTGTGGTCTTCTCCAACCTGGAGAAGCTGCGTATCGCCAAAATGCTCGACGAAATAGGGGTGCACCAGATAGAAGCGGGCATTCCGGTCATGGGAGGAGACGAGGCCGAAGCCATCAAACAAATCTGCCGGGCGGGGCTTAAGGCCAGCATCATGGGCTGGAACCGGCCGGTCATCAAGGACCTGGAGGCTTCTTTGGCCTGCGGCGTGGACGCGGTGGCCATTTCCATTTCTACCTCAGATATTCACATCGAGCACAAGCTGAGGGCCACGCGCGAGTGGGTTATCGAGAAAATGGTAGAGGCGGTGCACTTCGCCAAAAAGCACGGACTTTATGTTTCGGTAAACGCCGAGGATGCCTCCCGCAGCGACATGGAATTTCTCATCACTTTTGCCCGGGCGGCCAAGGAGGCGGGAGCCGACCGGTTACGCTACTGCGACACCGTAGGGGTACTCGATCCCTTCACCACTTACGAGAACATCAAAAAGCTTATAGATGAAGTGGGACTTCCCATCGAGATGCACACCCACAACGACTTTGGTATGGCTACCGCCAACGCCCTGGCTGGGGTGCTGGCCGGAGCTGACTGGGTGGGGGTCACGGTCTGTGGTCTGGGGGAGCGGGCGGGCAACGCCGCTCTGGAAGAGGTGGTGATGGCCCTCAAACATATCTTCGGGGTAGATCTGGGCTTCAAGACTGAGCTTTTCCGGGAGATAGCCGAGTACGTCTCTCGCGCTGCCCACCGCGAACTGCCCGCCTGGAAGCCCATCGTGGGTTCCAACATGTTCGCTCATGAGTCGGGTATCCACGCCGATGGGGCGCTGAAAAACCCCAAGACCTACGAAGCCTTCCAGCCGGAAGAAGTGGGGCTTACCCGCCAGATAGTGATAGGGAAGCACTCCGGGACTGCTGCTCTGCGGGCCAAATTTGCCGAGTATGGAATCTCCCTGAGCAAACACGAGGCTGAGCTTCTGCTACCGGAGGTGCGCAAGGCAGCTGTGTCCCTCAAGCGCCCCCTTTTCGACAAAGAACTGGTTAGCCTGTATGAAGAACTGTTTGGAAAAAGGAGGTAAGCAAAAACTTTGGGCCAGACCATAGCCGAGAAGATTCTCTCACAGGCGGCGGGGCGGCAGGTCCAGGCAGGAGAGATCGTGGTGGCCAGGGTCGACCAAGTGATGGCTCAAGATGGCACGGCGCCTTTGGCCATCCAGGTCTTCCGGCAAATGGGAGGAAAAAACCCTTTCGACCCTAAAAGGGTTAACCTGGTTATCGACCACAGCGCCCCCAGCCCCACCGAAAGCATCTCCAATCTACACAAGATGATGCGGGAGTTCGCCTGGGAGCACGGCTGCCACCTTTACGACGTAGGGGATGGCGTTTGCCACCAGGTCATGGTGGAGAGCGGCCGGGTAGGCCCCGGGTGCGTGGTGGTAGGGGCGGACTCACACACCTGTACCTATGGCGCTCTGGGAGCCTTCGCCACGGGCGTGGGCTCTACCGACCTGGCGGCGGCCCTCATTTCCGGCCGCCTCTGGTTTAAAGTGCCAGAGACCATAAAGGTCGTATGCCACGGTCCTTTGCCTCCCGGGGTCTTCGCCAAGGACCTTATACTTTACCTCATAGGAAGGTTTACCGCCGACGGAGCCACCTATAAAGCGGTGGAGTACACGGGAAGTGCCATTAAGGAGCTCTCCATGGAAGGGCGCTTCACGGTGGCCAATATGGCGGTGGAAATGGGAGCCAAAGTGGGGCTCATGGAGGTGGACGAGAAGACCTGGGAGTGGCTGAGGGAGCACGGAGGCGGGGAGTTTACCGCTTTCTCTTCCGATCCTGACGCCGTTTACGCCAAAGTGGTCGAGTTCGACCTCACCTCTATATCTCCTCAGGTGGCCTGTCCCCACCGAGTGGACAATGTTTCTCCCGTCGAGAAGGTGGCGGGAACCAAAATCGACCAAGCTTTCATAGGGACCTGTACCAATGGTCGCCTGGAGGATTTGCGCGTAGCGGCGCAAATACTGGCGGGCAGGAAAATACATCCCAGGGTGCGCCTGGTGGTAGCACCGGCCTCGCGCAAAGTCTACCTGCAGGCTATGCGGGAGGGCATCTTGGCTACCCTGGTGGAGGCGGGTGCGGCGGTGGTTACACCCGGTTGCGGTCCCTGCGTAGGAACCCACAACGGCGTGCCGGCGGATGGCGAGGTGGTAGTTTCCACCGCTAACCGCAACTTTAAAGGGCGCATGGGGAACGCCAAGGCGGAAATCTACCTAGCTTCTCCGGCCACCGTGGCGGCCTCGGCCATAGCGGGAGAAATCACCGATCCCCGACCATTCTTGAAGTAGGTGAGAAGGGTGCAAGTTCTGCGCGGAAGGGCTCACAAGTTCGGCGACGACATCAACACCGACTACATAATCTCAGGGAAGTATAAATTCAAAACTCTGGACATGGACGAACTGGCCCGGCATGTCATGGAGGACTTGGATCCCGACTTTTACCACAAAATCCGGCCGGGGGACTTTATCGTGGCCGGCTGGAACTTCGGCTGCGGCTCCTCTCGGGAACAAGCACCGCTGGTCATAAAGCACGCGCGCATAGGCGCGGTTTTGGCCAAGTCTTTTGCCCGCATCTTCTTCCGCAACGCCATCAATACCGGGCTTCCGGTGGTGGAGTGCGATACCGACCAGATAGAGGCCGGGGATGAGCTGGAGGTCGATCTGGCTCGGGGAGTGGTGGAGAACCTTACCAAAGGGGTCTCCATACCGATAAAGCCCCTTCCCCCGGTTATGCTCAGGATCCTGGAAGACGGAGGCTTAATAGCCCACTTCCAGAAGCACGGCGGATTCAAGCTGGAAGGAGTGTGAGGCTGGCTTGGCGCACCGGGTAACTCTCATTCCGGGTGATGGCATAGGTCCGGAGATCACGGCGGCAGCCCGGCAAGTCCTGGATGCTTCCGGGGCGGAGATCGAATGGGAAGTAGTCGAGGCGGGGGAGAAGGTCATCCCGGAGTACGGCACTCCTCTTCCGGAACATGTGCTGGACTCCATAAGGCGCAACCGGGTGGCTCTGAAGGGTCCCCTCACCACCCCTGTAGGTCACGGCTTCCGCAGCGTCAACGTGACCTTGCGGCAAAAGCTCGACCTTTATGCCTGCGTCCGTCCGGCCAAGACCCTTCCGGGAATCAAAACCCGCTTTGATCACGTGGATTTAATCGTGGTGCGGGAGAACACTGAAGACCTTTACGCCGGGATCGAGCACCGCGTGGGGAAAAACGCCGCCGAGAGCATAAAGATCGTGACCCGCGAGGCTTCCACCCGCATTGTGCGCTTCGCGTTCGAGTTGGCCCGCCGGGAGGGGAGAAAGAAGGTAACGGCGGTTCACAAGGCCAACATCATGAAGCTCACCGACGGGCTTTTCCTGGAATGCGCCCGGGAGGTGGCGGCCGAATACCCCGATATTGTCTTTGAAGAAATGATTGTGGATGCCATGTGCATGAAGCTGGTTCAGTCGCCGGAGAACTACGACGTGATAGTGACCCTCAACCTTTACGGCGACATAATCTCTGACCTGGCAGCGGGTCTCGTAGGGGGGCTAGGGGTGGCGCCGGGGGCCAACATCGGCGACGAAGCGGCGGTCTTTGAGCCGGTGCACGGCAGCGCCCCCAAGCACGCCGGCCAGGACAAGGTCAACCCCTTGGCCACCATCCTCTCCGGCGTGATGATGCTCAAGCATCTGGGAGAGATAGAAGCGGCGGAAAGGGTGATGCGCGGAGTTATCGGCGTGCTGCAAGAAGGGAAGACCCTAACCTACGACTTGGGAGGTAGTGCCCGCACCAGCGAGATGGCGGCCGCCATCGTAGCGCACATGTGGAAGTAGAAAAAGCGGAACTAGGGGGAATCCTTCTGGTGCTCGGAAGGGTTCCCCCTTCGATTTTTAATGCTTGGTTTCCGAAGTTTTGCTGGCCTCACAAGCCTGGGCTATAACCTGGGCTTCTGCTTTGGGAGAGGAAATCTTCTCCTCCGTCTCGTCGAAGGTGCCGGCGGAAGCGCTGCGGAACTCTTTCAAAGTCCGCCCGAAAGCTCGGCCTATCTCAGGAAGCTTGCTTGGACCGAAGATAAGTAAGACCACCACCAGGATAAGCAGTAAATGCGCGGGCTCGAACAAACCGCGGAACATGGTCTTCACCCCCTTTCAATTCCCCCAGCTCCTCAGGTTAATTGTACTCCCGGGAATCGGTTCTGCAAAGAAAAAATTCTTTTTAGCCGACCGTCTCTCCTTCTTCCAAATAGAGGCAACGGGAATCTTCGTCGTAACCGAAAAGTTCGGCGTAGCGCCCCCAGTCGATAAGAATGTCGAGCTGGATCCGGGCTTCTTCGGGGCTGAAGTGCTGTTCCAGCACGCTCAAGAAGAACTCCCGGGGCATGCGGCGGTTAGCTTTGGAAGAGAGCACCGAGACTATCCAGCGGATGCGCCGGACGTTTTGCAGGATTTGCTCGCGGAAGATCTCCTTGCGCTCGAGCAGGGGGGCGGCGGCGAAGCGCCTGCCGGCGGAGGTGAGCTCGATATCGCCCTCCTGCACACGCACCAGACCCGTTATTTCCGCTGCCTCCACTATGGGAAGAAGGTCTTCCAGATCCATGGCGAACTTTTCGCCTAAGGCGTAAAGGTCGGCCCTGCCACCCACTTCCAGAAGATATTCCACCAGACCGGTCACAGCACCTACCCGCGCCACGGGCAACCTTCGGGGAGCCGGTGGAGCCGGAGGAGCTGCTGGTATCTTGCGGCGGGTGAGGATGGTGTAAATTTCGTCCACCAGGGCAGTGAAGCGGGGGTTTTTCCGCTCCCGCCAATGAGGCAGGTTCACCGCTACCTCAGCTATAATGCGCCCTGGATCGCGTGACAGAACTAGGATGCGGTCGCAGAGATAAACCGCTTCTTCGATGTTGTGGGTGACCAGAACTATAGCTTTGGTGGGTATTTTCTCTTCCAACCAGAGCTTTAAAAGGTCGCGTCGCAGGTTCTCCGCCGTGAGGACATCTAAGGCCGAAAAGGGTTCGTCCATTAGGAGGACGTCCGGTTCGGCTATCAAAGCTCGCGCCACTCCTACCCTCTGGCGCATACCGCCGGAGAGCTCTTTAGGATAAGCACTTTCAAAGCCGTCAAGCCCCACCATGTCGATAATCTGCAGGGCCTTTTCTCGGCAGGTCTCCCAAGGGTAACCGCGCACCAGAAGTGGCAGGGCCACGTTTTCCAGCACGGTAAGCCAGGGGTAAAGGGCAAAAGTTTGGAAGACCATAGCTACCCCGGGATTCACCCCGTCCAGCGGCCGACCTTTGTACAGCACCTCTCCCGAAGTGGGCTTGACCAGCCCAGCCATCATGCGCAAAAGGGTGGACTTGCCCGAACCGGAAGGTCCCAGGATACCCAGAAACTCCCCCTGCCGCACGGCGAGGGAGATATCCTCCAGCACGGTTACCTCGCTGCGCTCCCCGAGGGGGTATTTTTTGGTTACTCCTCTGAGCTCGATGAGTGCCTCCATTTTCCCCTCTCCTCACTCTACGTGGTACTTGACTTCCGCCAGGTGATAAAGTCGGCGCCAGAAGAGGCGATTAATCGCCACCACGTAAAGAGACATAACGATTATTCCTCCTATAATGGCTGGCCAGTTCCCTGCTTCCGTGGCGTTGGTGATGTAAGCGCCCAGGCCGGTGGCCTGCAAGGTGTGGTCGCCCCAGCTGACCACTTCTGCCACTATGGTGGCGTTCCAGGCGCCACCGGCGGCGGTTATTCCTCCTGTCACTAAAAAGGGAAAGATGCCGGGCAGGATGAAATAGCGCCACCGTTTCCAGCCTTTGATACCCAGAACTGCTGCCGCCTCTTTGAGGTCGTTGGGCAAGGAGCTTACTCCGGCTATGACGTTAAACAAGATGTACCACTGGGTTCCCAGCATCATCAAGGGAATAGCGCCCCATTCCTGGCTTATATGCAGACGCAAGAAGAGGATGGTAAAGAAAGGGAAGAGCATGTTAGCCGGAAAAGAAGCAGCGAAAGTTATAAACGGCTGCCACCGCCTGGCCCTCTCTGCGTCCCAGCCCAAATAAACTCCCAGGGGAAGCATGATAAGCGTTCCCAGGGCGACCGCGACCACCACCCGCAGGAGGGAATAAAATCCCAGGCGGAATAGATTTAGTACTCCTTCGAAGCCCAGCTGGGCGATCAGCAAGATCCCCCGGTAACCATAGTAGGCCGTGTATCCGGCCAACAGCAAAAGAAGGAAGATTCCTAGAAGGTGTACGATGCGCTTGATCCCTGCCCCCAAGCCGGACTCGGCGGTTCCGGCCACCAGCCGCCCGCCGCTCGTAATAAGGCGGCGCTGCATCGGCTCCAGCACTCGATTGCCAAAGGCCCGGACTAAGCTTGAGCGCTGCAATACCTTCAGAAGCCAATGGGACTCCGTTTGCTCTTTGGTTTGTTCCAGTTTGAAGCGCTGGCTCCAGATGGCCACCGGCCGCCAGAAGAACTGGTCTACCAGCACTATGGTAACGGCCATGGTGATAATGGAGAGGATAAGCGCCTTTATGTCTTTGTGCATAATGGCCGTGGCCAGATAGGAGCCCAGCCCGGGAAGGTAGATCTGGCGGTTAAGCACGGTTATGGCCTCGCTGGCCGAAAGGAAGAACCAGCTTCCGGCAAAGGACATCATAGCGTTATACACTAGAGAAATGACGGAAAAAGGAAGCTCTAACTGCCAGAGCCTGTGCCACCAGTTGAGTCGGAACACGGCGGCGGCATCGCGCAGCTCGCGGGGAATGGTGCGCAGCGACTGGTAAAAGCCGTAAGTTATGTTCCAAGCCTGGGCGGTAAAGACGGCGAAAATGGAGGCCAGCTCCGCTCCCAGCATGCTGTTGGGAAAGAGAGCCACCAGTCCGGTGATGGTGGCGGAAAGGAAGCCCAGCACGGGCACGGACTGCAGAATGTCTAGGAGCGGAATCAGGATTTTCTCTGCCCGCCGGCTGTAGGCGGCCCAGTAACCGTAAACTATGCTAAAAACCAGGGAAGCTGTGAGGGCTATGAACATGCGCAGAAGAGACCTGCCCACATAGTAAGGGAGGTTTACGGGATTAAGATCTATCTTCGCCCCCATGTGGAGGGGTTCGGCCATGCCGGCCCCGAGGTGGATCAAAGTGTAGAGTAAGGCCACAACGGTCAGGATTACCGCCACGTCTACGAGGCTGAACCTGCGAGCTAGCAGCTCCACCGGCTGGCGCATCGATCATAGCCTCCTTTCCTTGCTGAACTCAATAAAGCTTCGGCCCGAGGCAAAGGGTTTTGGCGGTTGGAGATAGCCAAGAAAAATTTTCCTAGAGCCCATCCTGCCGGCACCCCCTTCCCTCTAAAAAAACTAAACGGCCTGGCTTTTAAAGTACCCTCGCTTGGATTGTCCGGTTTCGAAGCCGAAAGTTCGCCCGCGCCAGGCCATCCCCATTCTAAGCCGAGTGCTTTGGTGCTGTCAAGCACAAGTAAAAGTGTATTGATCTTTCCCTGTCGGAGTGGTATCTTGGGGATAGAAAGTTATTCTTTTCACAATCTTGCCGGGAGGTATGGGTATGAAGGTTATCGAAAAGGTGGCAGAAATGCAGGAATGGGCTTTAGAGCGCAAGAGGCGTGGGAGGCGCCTGGGCTTCGTTCCTACCATGGGTTACTTGCACGCGGGGCACCTGACCATCCTCTGCTGGGCTCGTGAGGACCGGGATAAGGAGTTCGATCGGCTGGTGGTCGGGGTCTTCATCGACCCCTTTCAGTTTTCTTCGGCGGAAGAGTACCGGGGCTATCCCCGGGATATCCGCTGGGATAAAGA
This sequence comes from Ammonifex thiophilus, assembly GCF_003368535.1. Classification (GTDB taxonomy): domain Bacteria; phylum Bacillota; class Desulfotomaculia; order Desulfotomaculales; family Ammonificaceae; genus Ammonifex; species Ammonifex thiophilus. Next base: position 123,439 of record NZ_QSLN01000003.1, on the reverse strand, counting down.
GGTAGCTTTGGGAGCGGGAGCCGACGTCTTTTTCGTCCCTTCGGCAGAAGAACTTTACCCTGAAGGCTTCGCTACTCTTATAAGCGTAGGGGGCTTAGAGCACGTCACCGAAGTCAAGCGTCACCCGGAAAGGATGCGGGGAGCTCTGACCACCACGGCCAAGCTCCTTAACATAGTGCAACCTGACTGCCTTTATTTAGGCCTAAAAAATGCCTACCAGGTAGTGGCCATCCGCCGCATGATAAGGGATCTCAACTTCCCCGTTAAGGTGAAGGTACACCCGGTAGTGCGGGACGAGGACGGCCTGGCGGTGAGCGCACGGAACTTCCTTTTGAGCGAGGAAGAAAGAGAAGCGGCCAAGGTCCTTTACCGGAGCCTGCAGGCGGCTGAGCAGGCGATTCAAAAGGGGGAAAGGGAAGTGGCTGCCTTGCAGGAGCTCATGATCAATACCATAAAAGAGGAGCCCTTGGCTCGTTTCGATTATGTGGAGATCTTGCAGTGGCCTACCTTGCAGCCGGTAGAAAGGCTTAAAGCTGGGCGCTATATCCTGACCGTTTCAGCTTACTTTGGCCCGACCCACCTGACCGATCACAGCCTGGTGGAGGTTGAGGTAGAGTGATCTCCTCCCGCCCTTGGGAGGTATATTAAGGAAGAAAGCCACGGTTTGGGCGACTGCCTGGGATTTCCGCTCCTTTTAAGCTGCTGGATAATGTCATTTGTGAGCGAAACTCTGGTCCTTCCGCCCACGAGGGTAGGAAGGTATTGACACAGTGAGGAATGGGCCTTACTATGATAGTGGTCATATGATCGAAATTTGCTCGCGGCGACCCAAGGCGCACAGGAGCCAGCTCGAGCGACGGGTAATTGCGAGGAGGGATTAGCGATTTTCTCCGGGCGAGTTTTCGGCCCCATCTTTTCCCGTCGTTTAGGCAACTCTCTTGGCGTAGATCTGGTGCCATTTAAAACCTGTACTTACGATTGCATCTATTGCCAGCTTGGTCGAACCACCAACCGGACGCTTGAGCGGCGAGCGTTTTTCCCGGTGGCGGCAGTGCTGGATGAGGTAGAAGCAAAGCTTGCCGCCGGACCCCCGCCTGACTACATTACCCTTTCCGGCTCAGGCGAACCGACGCTTCACAGCGAAATCGAGGCTATTATCGCCAAACTCAAAGAACGGAGCCAGATTCCGGTGGCTGTGCTGACCAACGGCTCGCTTCTTTATCAGGCAGAAGTGCGGCGTGCGTTGCTACGAGCAGATGTGGTTTTACCCTCGCTCGATGCTGGCGATGCCGAACTCTTTAACTACGTAAACCGGCCCCACCCGGCCCTTAGCTTCGATCAGGTAGTCGAGGGGTTAATCCGCTTCCGGGAGGAATATGCAGGGGCACTTTGGCTCGAGGTCTTTTTGCTTGGCGGTGTTACTGCCATCGAGGACGAGGTTCGCAAGCTAGCCAAGTGGGTAGAATTGATAAAGCCGGATAAAATCCAGATCAATACTGTAACCCGTCCCCCTGCAGAGGAATTTGCTTTTTCCGTGCCGGAAGAAGAATTACATCGGCTTGCTCCTATTCTGGGCAGAAACGCTGAGGTGATCGCATTACACCACGAAGTTGCAGCCCAAGGGAAAACCTGGATTCAGGAGCAGGAACTCTTCAATGTACTCCGGAGGCGCCCCGTTACTCTTGAGGAAATAGCCGCCGGGCTGGGGATTCACCCTGCCGAGGCTGCGAAGCGGGTCCAGGAGCTTCTGGCTACCGGGAAAATCAAGTCTACAAAAGTTGGTAGTATTATTTACTATCTTCTGGCCAATCAATCTTGATGGAGGGGGACAAAGGTGCCTATTTACGATTACAAGTGCCGGAGCTGCGGGTACATTTGGGAGGAGCGTTCTGAGTCGGCGGATTCAACCCCTGCAAGTTGTCCCCGCTGTGGGGGAACCGATCTGCAAAGGCTTTTCCCTGCACCTAATTTATTGAGAAGCGTTGGCCAACCTCCGGGACGGACGTGCTGTGGGCGGGAGGAACGGTGTGACACCCCTCCTTGCGCCGGAGGGGGAGGTTGTCGGAAAAATGAAATTTGGTAAGCTAGGTAGGGAGGCAAGGACTTTCGTTCAGAACGGAGGTTCTGAAAAGTGGAGGATATCTATACTACCCTGCGCCGGAGGGCGGTGGAGTTAGCCGAACAAGCGGGGTTGCTAGCTCTGCCGGTCGAGGTACGGGCTCGGGTGCTCACACCCCGGGAAGCAATTGGTGATCCGGGGAGGTCCGATTTTCCCCTGCAAAAGGGAAAAGAGAGTCTGGTGGAGGCGCAGTTTCAAGGTTCGCGGGGCCAGGCCTTCACCGACCACCCGGGCCATTTTACCGGCACTTTGGAGCAGGTGTTAACACTCCCGCTTGAGGACAACTATCATCGTGCCGTGTTCGTCGCCACCCTCAACGCTTTGCTGCGTCACCTGGGAAAGGTTACGGGCACGGTGCACTGCCGCAACGAGGGGCCGCGCCGCTGCGCGGAGGAGTTGGTCAGCTATTTAAAAGAGCATTTCGGCACGCCGCAGGTGGGTTTCATCGGGCTGCAGCCGGCCCTGGTGGAGGCCTGCTCCAGGTATTTCCCGGTGCGCGTGCTGGATCTCGATCCGGAGAATATCGGCCGAGAGAAGTTCGGGGTGTTAATCGAAGACGGTCGCGGCGACATAGAAGCATTCCGGCGCTGGGCCGAGGTTTTGCTAGTTACCGGGAGCACCTTAACTAACGGCACTATTGCCGATTGGCTCAACGCCCCTTGCCCGGCGCTTTTTTACGGCACCACCATAGCGGGTGCGGCTTCTCTGCTAGGCTTGCTTCGTTTCTGCCCCTGTAGCACCTGAAACTAAATGATCTCTTCCGAAGGCTACGGTAGAATAGAAGTGTGCAGGAGATATTGCTTTGCGATCTTGACGCCTTTTTCGCCGCCGTAGAACAGAGGGATAACCCCGAGCTCCGGGGCAAGCCGGTCATAGTGGGCGGACTTACGGGCCGGGGAGTGGTGGCCACTTGCTCTTACGAAGCCCGGGGCTTTGGCGTCCGCTCTGCCATGCCGCTTAAAAAAGCTTTGAAACTCTGCCCTCACGCCGTTCTCCTGCCGGTGAACATAAGCCGCTACCGGGAAGTGGCGGCCGAGGTACTGGCCGTCTACCGGCGTTTCACCCCCTTTATCGAAGTGGTTTCCATAGACGAGGCCTACCTGGGTGTGGCTCCAGGAGAAGGGTTAGAGGTAGCCCGAGCCATCAAGGAGGCGGTGAGGAAGGAACTCGACCTTCCCCTTTCCATAGGTGTTTCTGTGAACAAGCTTTTGGCCAAGGTGGCCTGCAACTTGGCCAAGCCGCAGGGTCTCAAAGCCCTTTGGCCGGATGAGGTGCCGCAAATCCTCTGGCCTCTGCCGGTCGGTGTTTTGCCCGGGATAGGGACCAAAACCGAAAAGCAGCTTAAAGAGAGAGGAATAAGGACTGTGGGCGACTTGGCCGCTGCTCCCCTTTACCTGCTCAAAATGGTCTTGGGAAGCGAGGCCCTGCGTTTCAAAGAGTACAGCCACGGAGTAGACCGGCGCGGTTTGGTCCTCTCCCGCCCGCCTCTTTCCTTCTCCAAAGAGACGACCTTCCCCCGCGATGTGTGGGAGCCGGAAGTAGTGCGTGGAGCTTTGATGCGCCTGGCAGAGGATCTGGGCTACCGTCTGCGGCAGAACGGCTTCTTGGCCCGTAGCGTTACTTTAAAGCTGCGCTTTGCCGACTTCCGCACCATCACCCGCACCCGCTGCCTGGCCGAGGGTATCAACCGTGACTCCCTCATCTACCGCACAGCTTGGGAGCTCTTTCAGGAATTCGCCTCTTCTCCTCCCTGGCGGCTGGTGGGGATAAAGGTGGCGGAGCTTTCTAACTGGAAGCAGCTTTCCTGGCTGGAAGACGAGCGGGAGGAGAGGGAGCGGATGCTGGCCCTGGTTTTGGACGCGCTGCGTTCCCGCTACGGCCGACCGGTGGTGCGCCGGGCGTCCGGGCTTAAAGGGATTTTGCCGGAGGGAGAAGAATAAGCTTTCCGGAGAAAAGTGCACAAGGGAAGGAGCGGCAGGTGAACATGCGAGTGGCGGTGCTGTGCGGCGGGAACTCGGCCGAAAGAGAAGTTTCTTTGCGCTCGGGCGAAGCCGTGTACCGGGCCCTGCGAGAAAGGGGTTGGGAAGCGGTAAAAATCGATGTGGGACCGGACATCGCCCTGCGGTTGAGCGAAGTCAAGCCGGACGTGGTCTTCTTAGCCCTGCACGGCAAAGGGGGAGAGGACGGCAGCATCCAGGGGCTTTTGGAGGTCATGGGCTTGCCCTACACCGGACCGGGCATTCTCGCCAGCGCCTTGGCCATGAATAAAATAGCTACCAAACGCTATCTACTTTCGGCTTCCCTTCCCACCCCTGACTTCATAATCTTAGACAAAGAAGAATCCCCCGATGAATGGCTGCGAAGGGTGAAAGAGTTTCGCTCCTTCCCGGTGGTGGTCAAGGCTCCTACTCAGGGTTCCTCTCTGGGTATGAGCATCGTGCGCCGGGAAGAAGAGCTGCTCCCGGCTCTTATGGAAGCCTTCCGCTACGACCCGGTGATACTGGTGGAGGAATTCATAGAAGGGGTGGAAGTAACGGCGGCGGTGCTGGGTAACCGGAAGCCGGTGGTACTTCCCCTCATCGAAATCGTGGCCGATAAAGGGGTTTACGACTACGAGGCCAAGTACACTCCCGGGAAAAGCCGGCACATCATCCCTCCCCGCCTCCCCGAACCTTGGCAGGAAAAAATAAAGGAACTGGCACTGGCTACCTACCGCTGGCTTGACTGCCGGGGGTTCTCGCGCATCGACTTCATGGTGAACCGCACAGGTAATCCCTACATCCTGGAGGTGAATACCATTCCGGGGCTTACCGAGGTAAGCCTCTTCCCTGACGCTGCCCGCGCAGCTGGTATGAGCTTCGGCGAACTGGTAGAAAAGCTTATCTACCTGGCCCTGGGACAGGAGGAATGAGAAATGGATTTGAGAGAGCTGGCCCGACGCATAGACCATACCTTACTACGCCCGGAGGCCGGGGAAGAGGACATAAAGCGTCTCTGCGCGGAAGCCCTGCGCTACGGCTTTTTCGCCGTATGCGTCAACCCGGTCTACGTTCCCTTGGCGGTGGAGACTCTCAGGGGCTCTCCGGTCAAGGTCTGCACTGTGGTGGGGTTTCCGCTAGGGGCCAACAGCGTGGTGACCAAAGTAGTGGAGGCGCGGCAGGCAGCCCGGGAGGGAGCGGAAGAGTTCGATCTGGTACTCAATCTGGGGGCACTCAAGGATCGGCGGTTCTCTTACCTCCGGGAAGAACTGAAAGCGGTAAGGGAGACAGTGAAGGAGATCTGCCCCCAAGGGGTGCTGAAAGTAATCTTGGAGACCTCTCTTCTGACGCGGGAAGAAAAGCTTAAAGGGTGCGAGCTTGTGCTGGAAGTAGGTGCAGAGTTCGTCAAGACCTCTACTGGTTTCGGTCCGGGCGGGGCCACGGTGGAGGACGTCAAGCTTCTGCGTCAGGCGGTGGGTGACCGGGCCGGCGTGAAGGCAGCGGGCGGAATAAAGACACTGAAAGATTTGCTCTCCATGCTGGAGGCGGGGGCGGATCGCATCGGCTCAAGCTCTGCCGCGAAAATCATGAGGGAACTGCAACAAGGCTAGGCTCAAGTTTTTTCTCCGGGGGCCGAACTTCTCCTTGGTGAAAGTTGGGAAAGAGGAGTAGGGAGATGGGTCGGTCCGTAGACCTTGTCTGGCTTCTAAGCAACCTTTCCCTGGCCTTGGACTTTTCCCACCGCGGCCTGCTTCGTCACCACCAGCGAGTTGCCCTTTTGTCCCTCAGACTGGCTGAGGCGGCCCGGATGACACCGGACGACAAGATCGCCCTTTTCAAGGCGGCCATCATCCACGATCTGGGGGTGGTTAGCTGGGCCGAGAAGAACCGCCTAGACACTTTTGACGTACAAGACCCCTGGCCCCATTGTCGCCGAGGCTACGAATTAGTCGGAAAAGTGGAGATCCTTCAAGAAGCGGCCGAGCTCATACTGCACCATCACGATCGCTGGCTGGGGGGTAATCCTTCTGGTAAGAAGGGAGCGGAGATACCACTGGGCTCCCGAATCATCCACTTAGCTGATCGGGTTTCGGTACTTCTCACTAAGGAAGAGTGGACGGAGCAGGAGATTCTAAACCACAAGGACCGGATAATACGGGAGATCGAGCTTCAGGCGGGCCGGCTTTTCGACCCCGAGTTGGTCTGCCTCCTGCGCGAGGTGGCGCGAAACGAAAGCCTGTGGTTTGACCTCACCTCCCCCTTTCTGAGCGACAGCCTCCGCCTCTGGGCGGGCGGAGAATTTCTTCTTTCCCCCGATCAGTTACGGGCAGTGGCCGAACTCTTTGCCCGCGTGGTCGATGCCAAAAGCCCTTTCACCTACCTTCACTCCAAGCGCGTGGCAGTGGTGGCAAGGTTCTTGGCCGAGTACCTGGGTATGAAAGAAGGGGACCTTTTCCTCATAGAACTGGCAGGGCTGCTGCACGATTTGGGTAAACTGGCCGTGCCGGACGAGGTCCTGGAAAAGGCGGGGCCGTTGAGCGAGGCGGAATTCAACCTGATAAAGACGCACCCCTATTACACCTATTGGCTCCTCAAACCTCTGGACGGGCAACTCCCTCTGGTACGCTGGGCGGCTTACCATCATGAGAAGCTTAACGGTCAAGGTTACCCCTTCCGCCTAACCGGAGCCGAGCTCTGCTTGGGAGCAAGGGTCATGGCGGTGAGCGATATATTTACCGCTTTGAGAGAGGACCGGCCTTACCGGGCGAGCCTTTCTTGGGAGAAAGCGATGCGTATTATAGCCGACCAGGCAGAGCAAGGGTTGCTGGACCGCCGGGTGGTGGAAGCTTTGCGGGACAGCCGGCGGGAGCTTGAGGAGCTCTGGCTGGAGGTAAGTTAGGGTTGCTTCTGGCAGGGAAGGATGCCTAAAATGGCTTTAGGAGATGCTACCGAAGGACGGTAGCGCAGCTTCCACGGAGGAGGTGAAGAGGGATGCCTCACTGCCACAAGCAAGAAGAAAAAACTGTTGTGATCCACTCCCACGAGCACACCCATCCAGCTTACCGGCACTCCCACCCGCATCGGCACGGCGATTTGGTGCACGAGCACGAACATGAGCACCCTGCGATAACCCATGTCCACGAGCACGTACATCTCGGCGGGGAGGGGCATGGTGAAATTCATCTAGATCATTCCCACCACGACGAAGAGCACGATCACCAGCATTAGACGAAAGTGTAAATTTTAGAAAGAAAGGCCGCTTCGAAGCGGCCTTTCTTTTTGGTGCATATCCCTCTCCTTTCGGGGAAAGCCTTGGAGAGGGAGGGGAGAAAAGATGGAACGCATGCCAGTAGGAATTTTATTCCTAATCTTGCTTTCTCTGCTTCTTTACCTGGGCATAGGGCATAGGGTGCTAGACCGCATGCGCCTTTCCGACCGAGCAGCTCTTCTCATCATAGGAGCTATGGTGATCGGAAGCCTCATAGAGTTCCCCTTGGGCCCTAAACTCACACTCAACGCGGGTGGGGCGTTAGTTCCGGTAGCGATGGCCGTCTATCTAGTAGCCGGCGCCGGAACCAGGGAAGAGAAAGTGCGGGCACTCGCAGGAGCCTTAATCACCGGCCTGGTGGTTTACCTGTTGGGCACCTACCTTATGCGGGGGCTGAAGGAACCAGCGGGGCGCTACGATTTTCTGGAGCCTCTTTACCTCTTTCCCCTGGTGGCCGCTGCGGTGGCCTATCTTGCCGGGCGCTCACGCCGGGCCGCTTTTGTAGCGGCCACCCTGGGGGTGCTGCTGGGAGACCTGGGCCATTACTTTTGGGTCCTGAAAAACCGAGCTCCCGTCACCGTAAGTTTAGGAGGTGGGGGTGTCTTCGACGCCGTGGTACTCTCGGGTCTCTTGGCTGTACTTCTGGCCGAGCTTGTCGGGGAAGCGCGCGAGCGCTTGCAGGGAGGACCAGAGACAGAAGGGCGACCAGAAGCTTTGCTGGAGCAACTGCAACCGCCAGAGGGGGAGGAAAGAAATGATAAGAAAAAGTAAGCTCTGGTTGGGTTTCTTGCTGCTTCTCTTAGCGGCGGGCCTGCTCACCTGCTGGGCGGGAAGCAGAACCGTGCCCGTTTTGGGCTCTCGGTTGGGGGATTACGATGGGGAACTCAACCCTGGGGAATTTTACACCGTGGTGGACGAAGAGCGGCGGGTGATCGACCGCTTGTCCCGCGAGGTGGCTCCTGGAGACGAGTTCTTTGCGCCTGACGGTAGGCATTACCGGGTGGAGAGGGTAAAAGGGAAGGTGGCCGAGGCCCGTCTTTTGGGCAGGGACAGGGATATATTGGCTTGGGAGGCCTACTTCGAGCAGGTGGCCGTGCCGGCAGCGGTCTTAGGGCCCGACCGCACGGTGGCCATCTACCACACTCACAGTGACGAGTCTTACGTGCCCACCGACGGGGCAGCCTCCATTCCCTACCGCGGCGGTATTCTAAAAGTAGGAGCGCGTTTCAGTCGTAAGCTCGAAAGGGAGGGGGTGAAAGTGAACCACGATGTCACTCCCCACGACCCTCATGATGCTTACGCCTATGTGCGTTCCCGCAAGACGGCAACCCGGCTTTTGCAGAGTCGGCCCTTGGCCCTCTTCGACGTGCACCGGGACGGGGTTCCCGACCCCGATTTTTACCGAGCCTACATAAGAGGGAGCTCCGTGGGGCAGATCCGGATCGTGGTAGGGCGGCAGAACCCCAAGATGAGTGCCAACCTTGACTTTGCCAAGCGCCTCATGAGCTACGCCAACCGGGTACATCCGGGACTGGTTAAAGGAATTTACCTGGGGCGGGGAAACTATAACCAGGACCTTTCTCCCACCGCCCTTCTGCTGGAGTGCGGTACCCACACCCTTACCCGGCCGGAGGCGGAGCGGGGAGTGATGCTTTTGGCCGAGGCCGTGCCGGTGGTTCTGGGACTACAGGGATCCCGCCCCGATCTGCCCGAAGGGGAGCGCCCCTTGACCGAGCGCTCGCCGGGGGTCTGGCGGGCGGTGGGCTGGCTGGCCTTGGCGGCAGTAGTAGGGGTGGGGGGCTTTCTCCTCCTCAGCACGGGCAGCTGGCAGGGTGCTAGAGAAAAGCTGCGCCAGTTCTGGTCCAGAGAGCTCGGCCTCCGCAAGAAAAAGGGGTGAGAAGCGGGCATCCAAGGAAAAGGATGCGCCCCCGGGCGGAGCCGTTTGCTTTGCCCGGGCTTTTTCTGTTATTTTGGGATTGGGAAAGCGTAAACGGAGGCATCTTTTCACTTTGCGGGGCCTGGAGATCAAAGCAGTCGACCCTCAGGGGCAAGGAGCTTTGCTGGGTTTGAAACCCGGGGACCTGCTCTTACGGGTAGACGAGTATGTCCTGCGGGACGTCATCGACTTTTACTTTTACGCCGCTTCTGGCCGCCGGCTTTTCTTGCGGCGCGGCGGACGGGGATTGGTGCTGCGTCTTTCCGAGCCGGAGCGCCCCTGGGGGCTGGACTTCGTGCGCCCTTTTGGCTCCATCCGTCGGTGCGCCAACCACTGCCTTTTTTGTTTTGTGGACCAGCAGCCCCCGGGTCTGCGTTCCTCGCTGACTTTCAAGGACGACGACTACCGCCTCTCCTTCTGGGAAGGGAACTTCATCACCTTGACCAATTGCACCCGGCGGGATCTTGAGCGCATCATCAGGCAGCGGCTAAGCCCGCTTTACGTCTCTGTCCATGCCACCAACCCGGAGCTCAGGGTGAAGCTCATGGGCAACCCCCGTGCCGGGCTTATCATGGAACAGCTGAAATTCCTGGCCGCCGGTGGCATAACTTTGCACACCCAGATAGTGCTCTGCCCGGGCCTTAATGACGGCACTGAACTCGAGCGGACGGTGGGGGATCTGGCCAGCCTTTATCCGGCGGTGGCCTCCATCGCCGTGGTTCCGGTGGGCCTCACCCGCTACCGGCAGGGGCTTTATCCTCTGCGCCCTGTTTCCCGGGAGGAGGCGGCAGCGCTTTTAGAAAAGATACATTCTTGGCAGCGAGAGTTTAGCCGGCGCTGGGGAACCAGACTGGTTTATGCAGCCGATGAACTCTACCTTCTGGCCGGCAGCGCCTTCCCTCCGGTCTCCGCTTACGAAGGATTCCCTCAGCTGGAAAACGGGGTGGGCTTGGCGCGGCAGTTCCTTTCCCGTTGGGAAAGGCTGGAACCCCGCCTTCCCCGGGAGGTTCCGCCCCTCCGAGCGGTTATCGTCACCGGGGTGCTGGCGGCGGGGCTTCTGGAACCGGTGGTGGCCCGTCTGAATAAGATAAGGGGGCTAAAAGTGGAGCTGGTGGTGGTGGAAAACGAGTTCTTTGGATCCACCGTAACCGTGGCCGGGCTTTTAACCGGCCGGGACATAAAGCGGGCCTTGCTCGCTTACCCTTCCCGACCGGACCTGGTGGTGGTGCCGGCAGCGGCTTTAAAGGAGGGGCGGCTTTTCTTAGACGATCTCACCCTGGAAGAGCTGGCGGCAGAGCTGGGTTATCAGGTAAGGGCAGCCGGTACGCCGGAGGAACTGGTGCGGTTACTGACCGGGAAGCAGCGGAAGGAGGCGGGAAAGGGTGGGAAGACCCGTGGTAGTGATAGTGGGGCGCCCGAATGTAGGCAAGTCCACCCTTTTTAACCGTTTGGTAGGAAAAGGAGTGGCCATAGTGGAAGAGGAGCCGGGCGTGACCCGCGATCGCCTCTACCGGGAGGTAGAATGGTGCGGGCGCACGTTCGTGCTGGTGGACACCGGAGGAGTGGTGGAGAGCCCGGAGAGCCCTTTAGGGCTAGCCATCAGGCGCCAGGTGGAGCAGGCCTTGGAAGAGGCCGATGTCGTGCTTTTCGTGGTGGACTACAAGACAGGGGTCACCTCCGAGGATCAGGCTATAGCTTCTATGCTGCGCCGAACGGGTAAACCCATCTTGCTGGTGGTGAACAAGGTAGACAAGTTCGACCCCCCGCCGGTGCTGTCCGACTTTTACGCTCTGGGCTTGGGTACCGAGCCCATACCCGTGTCGGCAGCCCAGGGCTTAAACGTGGGCGACCTCCTGGACGCGGTAATCGACCAGCTCCCGCCGGAGGATAGGAAGGAGGAGAGGCCGGAGGTCGATGCCGTGGCGGTGGCCATCGTGGGGCGTCCCAACGTGGGCAAATCTTCTCTGGTGAACGCCCTTTTGGGCGAGGAGAGGGTGATAGTGAGCGATATTCCTGGTACCACACGCGATGCAGTGGACACCTTCCTCACCTGGGAGGGGAAGCCTTACGTTTTGATCGACACGGCGGGGCTCAGGCGCCGCAGCCGGATAAAAGAAGAGGCGGAGCGGCAGAGTTGCCTGCGGGCCCGGCAGGCTCTGAAGCGCGCTCATGCCGCCGTCCTGGTTCTGGACGGCGCCGAAGGGGTGACCATGCAGGACAAGAGGATTGCCGGTCTTATTGAGGAAGCGGGGCGGGCGGTGGTTATAGCGGTCAACAAGTGGGATTTGGTGCCTTCCTCCCGGAAGGACGCTCCCCGCTACCTGGAGGCCTTGAGGCGAGAGCTTTACTTCATCGACTATGCTCCGGTGGTCTTCACCGTGGCCACGGAGGGGTTCGGGGTTACCCAGATCCTGACCGAGGTGGAAAGGGCGGTAGCCAATGCTCGCCGTCGGGTGCGTGAGCAGGAGCTGAGGGAGGTTGTGGAAGAAGCCCAGCTACGCAATCCGCCCCCCAGGGTAAAAGATAAGCGGCTGGAGATCTACCGGGCCTACCAGGTGGCGGTGGAGCCGCCGGTCTTTCTCTTGCAGGTGAACGACCCGGAGCTCATGACTCCTTACTACCGCAAGTATCTGGAAAACCAGTTGCGGGCGGCTTTTGATTTTACCGGCACCCCCATACGTTTCGTCCTGCGCCGCCATAAGAAGGGGAGGGGAAGGAATGCTTAAGCTTTTGGGGTTTGCACTCCTGGCCTACTTGATCGGCTCTTTTCCCACCGGGTATCTGCTGGCCCGGCTTAAAGGGGTTAACATCTTTGAGCGGGGTAGTGGTAATATAGGGGCCACCAACGTGTGGCGGACGCTGGGGCCTTTTTACGGGACCCTGGCTTTTATAGGGGACGCGGGTAAAGGAGCTCTGGCCGCTTACCTGGGGATGTGCCTGGGTCCCACCGCTGCCGTTTTAACCGGAGCGGCGGCTCTGGTGGGCCACGCCTTCTCCGTCTTCCTGCGCTTCCGGGGAGGTAAAATGGTGGCCACGGCTTTGGGGGTCTTTCTCCTTCTGGCCCCCAAGGCCACTTTAGGGGCTTTGGCTGTTTGGATTTTTGTCTTTGCTTTAGGCCGCTATGTTTCCCTGGCCTCCATCATAGCTGCGGGGAGTCTTCCCATACTGGCCTCTGCCTTTAGATATCCTCGCAGCATCTGCATCTTTAGCCTCCTGACCGCAGTGGTAGTTATTCTCCGGCACCGCGATAATATTCGTCGCCTTCTGGAAGGAAGGGAGCACCGCTTCGGTCGCTGAAGGCTTACGGCTCTAAAGGTACTCCCGCTCGCCTAAAAGGTATAGGCCTCGCCGGCAGCACCGAATTAGCCGTGCAGGAGGGACAAAAGGACGGGGACGTGGCGTACCCGAGGCCAAAGCATTTTAACTTTTCCTTTCTCGGGCCTTTAAAGAAAGGCTCAGGGCTATTCCTGAAACCAGGTAAAGAAGATCGAAAATTCCTCGGTACTTGTAAATACTGCCTGTCATGAAACACCAGAAATAGAAGGAAAAAGGCAAGGAGAGGGCGAAGGACAAAAATAAAAGAAACGGCTTGGTCCTGATCGAGCCGTATAGGGCCAGTACGGCCAAGGGAAGGGTTAAAGCGCAAAAAGCCGCCAGCAACTCGGCCCCGAGGTCGGTGGCGGAGCTACCGTAACGGGTAGCAAGCGCCGCCAGAGCGGCTAGGCTCAGCCCCAAATTACCGCCGGACGCCATCACTCCTATAATGGAGCCGGGGAGTAGAGTATTCGGCACTCCAGCCCTCATCGGTATTTCCTCCAAAGTCCCTTTTAGGAGATTTTACACTGATCTTATGCCTTTCCTAAACATCAAAAGCCTGCTCAGAAGTTATTAAGCGTTTCGCGGCCTGGTGGGAGGAAAAACCAGGGGGTTCTTCGTACCTTGCTCCTGCCGGATGCGCGGACGCGGGCGGTGGAGGAACCCTGGACCAGCAGATCGACAGGCAGGAGCGAGAATACGGGCCGGAAGCCGTTCCGTTAGTGAGCAAACTTTGATACTATGGAAATATGGAGCGCTGGGAGGAGGAGCTCTGGAAGCAGGGTTTCAAGCGTGTGGCCGGGGTTGACGAAGCAGGGCGGGGTCCCCTGGCAGGCCCTGTAGTGGCCGCAGCGGTGATCTTCCCCCCCTTAGTTGATTTACCTTTGCTCAGAGACTCAAAGCTCCTGTCCCCCAAGAAGCGCTGGGAGCTAGCCTGCTGCATAATGGAGCTGGCCGAGGACTGGGCCATAGGAATGGCGTCGGTGGCGGAGATCGACCTTCTGGGGATAAGAGAGGCTACCTTTCGGGCCATGCACCGCGCCCTTTGCTCCCTCCGCCACCCTCCCGACATGGTCTTAATCGATGGCAACTCTTCTCCTCCGCTGCCCTGGCCCCACCTGACTATAGTTAAGGGGGACAACCGGGTAGCCTCGGTGGCCGCGGCTTCCATTCTGGCCAAAGTAACGCGGGACAGATTGATGGAGGATCTGCACCTGCTCTTCCCGCAGTACAATTTCAAGCAGCACAAGGGTTACCCTACCAGGGAGCACAAGGAGTTGCTGGCTCGCTATGGCCCCGTTTCTTTACACCGGCGCACTTTCGCTCCTGTGCGCCTTTTGGGGGAAGCCAGGAGAGATGAATGAAAAGGGTTTGCGGGGGAAGAGGGCTGAGGAGGCGGCGGCCCTCTACTTGCGGGGGGCTGGCTGGGAGATAATAGAGAGGAACTACCGCTGCCGCTGGGGGGAAATCGACCTCATCGCCCGTGAAGGAGAAACAATAGTTTTTGTGGAAGTCAGGAGCAAAAGTAATTTAACCTTCGGTTTACCGGAGGAGAGCATTGGCAGGCGCAAGCAGGAAAAGCTTAGGAAAGTGGCCCGCCATTTTCTTGCGCGGCTCGGGCGCGAGCTTCCCTGCCGCTTCGACGTCATAGCCGTAGCGTGGGACGCGGCCACGGGGGAAATAAAGAGCCTGCGACACTTGCGGAATATCCTGTAGATGGAGGTAAAGGTCTTTTGGCTCTGGCAGTGCTAAAGAGCATAGCCCTTTACGGGTTACAAGGGTATCTAGTGCAGGTGGAGGTAGATATTTCTCCTGGGCTGCCCGCTTTCGAAATTGTGGGCTTGCCCGACACCGCGGTGCGAGAAGCGCGGGAGAGGGTAAGAGCGGCTATTCGCAACTCGGGCTTCGATTTTCCGGCTAGGCGCATAACTGCCAACTTGGCGCCGGCCGATTTGCGCAAGGAAGGGCCTTCTTACGACCTGGCACTAGCGGTAGGCATACTCGCCGCCACGGAGCAAGTGCCGGTGAAAAACGCCCGGCGCTTTGTTTATTTGGGCGAACTGTCTTTGGAAGGTAAGGTAAGAGGGGTTTGGGGAGTTTTGCCCAGCGTGGCTCAAGCTACCCGCCAAGGTGAGAGGGCCTTCATCGTACCGGTAGCCAATGCCAGGGAGGCCGCCTTGGTGGAAGGAGCAGAGGTTTACTCGGTAGCCGAACTGGGGGAGCTCGTGGCCTTCTTACGGGGAGAAGTGGAGCTTACCCCTTTTCAGGTAGACCGGGAGGCGCTTTTCAAAGCCGGGGAAGGGGATGAGTTGCCCGATTGGGCGGAGGTCAAGGGACAGCTTTACGCTAAAAGAGCGCTGGAGGTAGCGGCGGCGGGGGGGCACAATGTCCTGCTCCTGGGTAGCCCGGGCACGGGGAAGACTATGTTGGCGCGCCGCGTGCCGGGCATCCTCCCTCCTCTGAGCCTGGAAGAGGCGCTGGAAGTGACGGAGATTTATAGTCTAGCGGGGCTCCTTTCACCCCGGATTTCGCTCGTTACTCGCCGGCCTTTCCGGGCGCCGCACCATACCGCTTCGGCGGTGGCCCTGGTGGGAGGAGGACGCTATCCCCGGCCGGGGGAGGTAAGCCTGGCTCATCACGGAGTGCTTTTCCTAGACGAGTTTCCGGAGTTTTCTAAAGAAGCCCTGGAAGCTTTGCGCCAGCCCCTGGAGGACGGGGTGGTGACGGTGGCGCGCGCCCAGGCGGTGGTCCGTTTTCCCGCCCGCTTTATGCTGCTGGCAGCCGCCAACCCCTGTCCTTGCGGCTTCCTTTTGGAGGGCAAATGTACCTGCTCGCCCCAGCAAATCCAGCGCTACCGCAGCCGTCTGTCCGGGCCGCTGCTGGACCGCTTTGATATCTTCGTAGAGGTACCTCGGGTGGAGTTCGAGGATCTGGCCTGCAGCCAGATCCAGGAGAGCTCGGCCGTGGTGAGAGAGCGAGTAAAGCGGGCGCGAGCCCGGCAGCAGGAGCGCTTTAAAAAGACCGGGATTTTCTGTAACGCTGCCATGACCTCGGCTCAGGTGCGGCGCTTCTGCGAACTTACCCGGGAGGCCAAGCAACTTCTGGCCACCGCTTTCAAGCGGTTAAACTTAAGTGCGCGGGGCTATGACCGTGTACTGCGGGTAGCCCGCACCATCGCTGATCTTGAAGGCAGCGAAACCATAAGCACCGATCATGTGGCTGAAGCTTTGCAGTATCGGGAAGAGAAGGGGGTATAACCTAGTTGCCGCGACCGCCCAAGTTCCGCCGCGTGGCCTTTCTTCCCCCCTTCGTCGTCTACAAACCCCAGGGGATTCCTCTGGAAGAAACGGAAACAGTGAATTTGACGGTGGAAGAACTGGAAGCTCTCCGGCTTAAGGACCTGGAGGGACTGGAGCAAGAAGAGTGCGCCGAAAGGATGGGAATTTCTCGTCCCACTTTCCAGCGCCTGCTGGTGGGGGCGCGAGCCAAAGTGGCCGAGGCTCTAGTCAAGGGAAAGGCTCTGCGCATCGAAGGTGGGAATTTTCTCCTGGTAACCCATCGACAGTGCGCCCGTTGCCACGAGGAGTGGGAGGCTTCGGAAGGGGAGGTGTGCCCTCGCTGCGGTGCTCCTAGGGGAAAGGGGCGCTGCAGGCGGCGCAGGGGCGTTTGGATGCTCCCCCCCGATGCCGAGGAGTAAGTACGGTATTTTCTTCCCCCTCGGTGCATAAGCTGTGGTGAGCCAAGGTGAAGAGGGGGGTGGCGTATGGATAATCTCTTTCGTGATATTTCGAGCAGGACCGGAGGAGATATTTACATAGGTGTGGTGGGAGGAGTCCGAACGGGAAAGTCCACCTTCATCAAGCGCTTCATGGAGCTCCTGGTCATTCCCAACATAAGGGATCCTTACGACCGGGAGAGGGCGCGGGACGAGTTGCCCCAGAGCGGCAGTGGCAGGACGGTGATGACTACCGAGCCCAAGTTCGTCCCCAACGAGGCGGTGGAAATAGTCCTCAACTCGGGGATAAAACTGCGGGTCAGGCTGGTAGATTGTGTAGGCTACCGGGTGGAGGGAGCTCTGGGCTATGACGAGGAGGGAGGGCCTCGCCTGGTAAATACCCCCTGGTTTGACGAGGCTATCCCTTTCGACGAAGCGGCAGAGATAGGGACGAGGAAGGTGATCCAAGACCATTCCACTATAGGAATAGTGGTGACCACCGATGGGAGCATTACCGGTATCCCCCGGGAGAATTACGTGCCCGCGGAGGAGAGGGTAATAGAGGAGCTCAAAGAGCTGGGTAAGCCCTTCGTGGTGATCCTCAACACCACCCAGCCCCACGCGCTGGAGACGGCGGAGCTGGCAGAAGAGCTCACACAGAAGTACGATGTCCCCGTTTTGCCCGTGGATGTCGAGAGCATGACCCAGGCCGACATCCATACCATCCTCACCGAGGTGCTTTATGAGTTCCCGGTGAGTGAGGTGAATGTCAGCCTGCCTTCCTGGGTGGATGAGTTGGAGCCGGAGCATTGGCTTAGGCAGAAGTTCGAGAACACGGTGCGAGAGGCGGTACGCCAGGTAAGAAGAGTCCGGGATATTCAGACGATAGCGGCCAACCTGCGGCAGGAGGAGTTCATTGGAGAGGTACGGGTGCGGGAAACCGACCTGGGCACAGGGGTAGCTTCTCTAGAAGTAAAAGCGGTGGAAGGGCTTTTCTACCAGGTGCTCTCCGAGACTACGGGGTTCAAGGTTGAAGGCGACAAAGACATCCTCCGGCTCATGAAGGAGTTGAGTGTGGCCAAGAGAGAGTACGACAAGTTTGCCGCTGCCTTGCGGGAAGTCAGGGAGACCGGCTACGGCGTGGTCACTCCCCATCTGGATGAGATGAACCTAGAGGAGCCGGAGCTCATCCGCCAGGGGAACCGTTTCGGAATAAGGTTGAGGGCCAGCGCTCCTTCTTTGCACATCATCCGAGCCGATATCACCACCGAAATCACTCCTATAATCGGTACGGAGAAGCAGTGCGAAGAGCTGGTACAGTACATATTGCGCGAGTTTGAAGAGAATCCCAAGAAGATCTGGGAGTCGGAGATATTCGGCAAATCACTTCACGATCTGGTGCGAGAGGGGATCCAGAACAAGCTACACCGGATGCCCGAGCACGCCCAGGTAAAGCTCCAGGAAACTTTGCAGCGCATCATAAACGACGGTTCTGGCGGACTCATCTGCATCATCATATAATTGAAGCCGAGCCCGCAGGTGGCCTGCGCTCGACCGGCACGGATGCGGTCTGCCATAGACCTGCACCCGTACCGATCTTTTTGCCGACCACCGCCGAGCCTTCTTGACCCGGCGGTGATCTGGTTTCGGCCACCTCGGACCCGGCTGTTCTTATTATGCTCCCCTTCTCGGCGAATATACATTTGAAAGTTTTAAAAATCTTGCCCTGGGCTTTTTGAAAGGTTTTGCGCCTCATAAGGCGAATCCTAAAAAGAAACTCCGGATTTTTAACGGAGATTAATCTTCCTTGAGTACAACGGGTGAAGGCAAGGATGGACTTTAACCAGATGCTGGCAGAAAAAGCACGTCTTATCGAGGAAGCTCTTGACCGTTATCTGCCTCCGGAATTCGCTCCTCCCCATCCCATCCACCAGTCCATGCGCTATAGTGTGCTGGGAGGAGGTAAGCGCTTGCGCCCGGCGCTTTTGTTAGGGGCGGCCGAAGCGGTGGGAGCGGGCGTGGCGGAGGACTTGCTGCTGGCCGCCTGCGGGATAGAGCTCATCCACTGCTACTCCTTGGTCCACGACGACCTCCCGGCCATGGATAACGACGATTTTCGCCGCGGGCGCCCGACCAGCCACCGGGTTTTCGGAGAGGCCATAGCCATCCTGACGGGTGATGCCCTGCTCACTTTGGGCTTTGAGCTCCTGGCTCGGGCGGCCCTTGTTGCCCGGCAAGGGCCGGAAGTAGGTTTAAAGGTCATCGTGGAGGTGGCGCGGGCGGCGGGTAGCGAGGGTATGGTGGGTGGACAAGTCCTCGATCTGGGGGGCATTAAGAACTCAGACCCTGCCTTCCTGGTAGAGGAAATTCACCGGAAGAAGACGGGGGCCCTTTTCGTAGCCGCAGTACGGGCGGGCGCCTTGCTGGGAGGAGCACAGGAAGAGGCTTTGCAGAAGCTCACCCTGTACGCTGAGGAACTGGGGCTGGCTTTCCAGATAGTGGACGATATCCTCGATCTAAATGAGGAAGAAAAACTTTCCAAGCTAACCTACCCGGCGGTCTTCGGTCTTCCGGCTGCTCGGGCACGGGCGGAGGAGGCGGTACGAAAAGCCATTTCTGCCTTAGACTCTTTCGGCTCGGAAGCCGATTTCCTGCGCCAAGCGGCCGAGTTTGTCCTTAGCCGGAAGTCCTAGAATTTGAGCTTAAGCTTCCGTCTGTGGTATGATTAAAGTTGATTCTAGAGCAATGCAAAGGGCAAGTGACGCAGTATCCTAGTCGGAACCGCTCTTCCGAGGGCGGGCCTAAAAACCCGCCGAAGGGCACATCGATGAAGCTCCTGGTGCTGGCTGCCGGCGCCCAGCCGGGGGCTGGTACTGGGAGATAAGGCGGCGGGGCGATCCGCAAAGGCATGCGGGCGTGGACCCTGTCGCCGCGGAGGCCCAAGTGCGTGGGGCAGGGTAGGGCACCCATAGGCCCTATGGCTTGGGGTAAACCTGTACGTGGTGAGGAGCTGCGTACAGTGTAGCCTGCCTTGAGTGGGTGGGTGTGGAGGCACTTGAGGCGGGCCCGTCAGGGTGAGGGCCCCACCCGGGGTTTAATCCCGCCGCTGAAACCTCACCTGCAAAAGAGGCTAAGGAAGAGCTAAGTTCCGCCGGGGAAAACCCCTAGGCTGTCCGGTTTTACACCGGGGCACCGCGGGGATTAAAGTGCCGGCTTAGTGGCGATCCAGCTCTGGTGGCGGCGACGCACCGGGGACGCCCTTAAAGGGGAACCGCCGGTACGGCGACGGCCGGTGGGCGTCCGGGAAATCCTGCTGGACCTAAGCGGCAGCGTTTACTCGCGGGGCTGTCACTTGCCCGCGGTCTTATTCTTGATTAAAAGCTTTAGGGCCGGAGGCTGGTTGGTTGGGAAGTAACCGGAAGAAAAAGTCCTCCTACGCCCGTTATGTGCTGCTCGTCTCTATAGGCTCTTTTGGAGCGACCGTTTCTCTGGCAGCCATAGCTGAGTTTTTGTTACGCAAAGGGGAAGCCTTGTGGCTATTAACAGGCTTCCTTTTTTTAGTCGTGGCGGTTAACGTTCTCTTCGATGTAGTGGGTACGGCAGCCACGGCCGCTTCTCCCGCCCCTTTTAACGCCATGGCGGCCCGCAAGGTCTTTGGCGCCCGGGAAGCGCTTGAACTGGTCAAGAACGCCGACAGAGTAGCAAATTTTGCTAACGATGTAGTAGGGGATATCATGGGGACGCTGGCGGGGGCGCTGGGGATAGCACTGGTGTTGCGGCTGGCTGCCGGTTTGGCAGGGGAAAGAGTCTCTTGGCTGGAAACTCTAGTTACGGCCACCATCGCTTCTCTGACGGTGGTGGGGAAGGCGGTGGGGAAGCGACTAGCGGTCACGCGATCGGAGGAAGTAGTACTTCTGGCAGGAAAATTGGTGGCGGGCGTTAAATGTGTCTTAGGACGGAAGACGGGGAAGGGGCGTGGTGGAGGTTGGGTGTGCTTGCGCGTGTCAATGCGCCGGAAGACCTCAAAGCCCTAAGCCTGGCCGAGTTGGAAGAGTTGGCGGCAGAACTCAGGGACTTCATCGTCAACACCGTAGCCCATACGGGGGGGCACCTGGCCCCCAATCTAGGGGTGGTGGAGCTCACCCTGGCCTTGTACCGGGTCTTCGACTTCCCCCGGGATAAAATCATCTGGGATGTAGGGCATCAGTGCTACGTCCACAAGATAATCACCGGCCGGAAAGAGCGTTTCAGCACTTTGCGCCAGTTGGGGGGAATAAGCGGGTTTCCCTCGCGGGAAGAAAGTCCCTATGACATCTTCGGAACGGGGCACGCCAGTACCTCCATCTCTGCCGCCCTGGGGCTGGCCAAGGCGCGGGATCTCGCGGGAGACCACTACGCCGTAGTGGCGGTCATAGGTGACGGGGCTTTAACCGGGGGCATGGCGCTGGAGGCGCTAAACCATGCCGGGCACTTGCAAACCGATCTCATCGTAGTGCTGAACGACAACGAGATGTCTATCTCTAAAAACGTGGGGGCGCTGGCCAATTATCTCTCCCGTCTGCGGAGTGACCCGGCCTACCGGCGCCTGCAAAAGGAGTTCGAGTCCTTGACCTCTCGGCTTCCCGGCTTAGGCCCCAGGCTGCGCGACTTCCTTTCCCGCTTGAAGGGAAGCGTCAAGTACCTGGTGGTTCCCGGAATGTTTTTTGAAGAGCTAGGATTCACCTACTTGGGGCCGGTAGATGGCCACCACCTTCCCACCCTCCTGCACATCTTGGAGCGGGCGAGGGCTTTAAAGGGACCAGTTTTGGTACACGTGGTCACGCGCAAGGGCAAGGGATATAAGCCGGCGGAAGAGGACCCCGATCTTTACCACGGTGTAGGACCTTTTGACCCGGAAACGGGGGAGCTTCACTCCTCCCCCTTGCCCACCTACACCGAGATCTTCGGACGCACGCTCGTGCGTCTGGCAGAGGAGGACCCCCGTATCGTGGCCATCACCGCCGCCATGCCTTCAGGCACGGGACTCAAGCTCTTTGCCCAGCGCTTCCCGCACCGTTTTTTTGATGTGGGGATAGCGGAGCAGCACGCGGTGACCTTCGCCGCGGGCTTGGCCGCCGGCGGCTACCGTCCCGTGGTGGCGATATACTCCACTTTTCTCCAGCGAGCTTACGACCAGATCATCCACGACGTTTGCCTGCAACGCCTGCCGGTGGTTTTTGCTCTCGATAGGGCTGGCATTGTGGGGGAGGACGGAGCCACTCACCAAGGGCTTTTCGACCTGGCCTACCTCCGCTCCATACCCCATATGGTGGTGATGGCGCCGGCCGACGAGAACGAACTGCAGCACATGCTAAAGACTGCTCTCACCTACGAGGGTCCTATAGCCTTACGCTACCCCCGAGGCGCGGGTTTAGGAGTAGCCCTAGATGCTGATCTCCGTCCCCTGCCCATAGGTCAAGGGGTGGTGCTGCGCGAAGGAAGGGACGTGACCTTGATAGCCATAGGAAATATGGTCCCCCGGGCCCTCAAGGCGGCGGAGGAACTGGCAGCCCAAGGAATAAGCGCGGCGGTCATAAACGCCCGCTTCGTCAAGCCTTTGGATACCGAGCTCCTTCTTCGCTACGCCAAGCGCACCCGCTGGGTGGTAACTATAGAGGAAGGTGTTCTCGCCGGCGGTTTTGGCAGTGCAGTGGCAGAGTGCCTCACCAGTTGCGGTCTGGGAGAGGTTAAAATCACGCGGCTGGGCATAGAGGACACCTTTGTGGAGCACGGTCATCCGGAAGAACTGCGCCAAAAGTACGGTCTTGACGTTCAGGGAATCGTCAGGGCGGTCCTGCAAAGCCGCCCCCTTTTGAGGTTAACTTCCCGTAAGACCCTATGACCTCCAGAAGAAGGCGTCTCGACATCCTGCTGGTGGAGCAAGGTTACTTTCCCAGTCGCGAGCGGGCAAGGGAGGCCATTCTGGCGGGCCAGATCCTGGTCAATGGCCAGCGAGCTACCAAACCGGGGAGAATGGTGGGCCCGGAAGACCGAGTGGAGGTGCTTAAAGGGACGGAGGAGCCCCCCTACGTCTCACGTGGAGGGGAAAAGCTGGCCCACGCTTTACGCTTTTTCGGCATCGATCTGAAGGACCTGGTGGTCATAGATGTGGGAGCTTCCACCGGCGGCTTCACCGATTGCGCCTTACGCGCCGGAGCTCGTAAGGTTTTCGCTGTGGACGTCGGTTACGGGCAGCTCGACTGGCGGCTACGCCAGGATCCTAGGGTGGTGGTGCTGGAGCGCACCAACATACGCTACCTTTCGCCCGCAACCCTGGGGGAGCTAGCCGATTTCGCCACCGTGGACGTGAGTTTCATCTCCCTGACCAAGGTACTGCCGGCGGTAGGAAGGCTGCTGAAGCCGGAGGGCAGGGGCTTGGCCCTCATCAAGCCCCAGTTTGAAGCGGGGCCGGAAAAGGTGGGCAAGAAAGGAGTGGTACGCGACCCGGCGGTTCACGCGGAAGTTTGCCACAAGGTGCTGGACTTTCTGCGGGAGCAGGGATGGGAGGTGCGGGGCCTCACCTTTTCCCCTCTGCGCGGTGGGGAGGGGAATATCGAGTTTTTTGTTTACTTTAGCCTAGTGCCCGGCCGTCCCTGGAGGGGGACGGTAGAGGAAGTGGTGACTGAAGCGCACGCTTACTTCGCCGAGAAAGGTCGGAAACCGGAATGAAGTGCATCGCCCTGATTTTCAACCCCTCCTTCGGGGAGAAAGCGCTTAAAGTAGCGAGAGAACTGCTAGCCTACCTGGAAGCTCGGGGCAAAGAGGTACTGTTGCTGGCGGATCAAGCCTGCTTCCTGGGTAGGTCGGGGGTAGGGCAGCCGGAGATAAAGAAGGCGGAGCTCCTTCTTTCGCTGGGAGGGGACGGCACCCTCCTTTCCACCGTGTCCTTGGCCGGTCCGCTGGGTCTTCCCGTCCTAGGCATAAACCTGGGCCGGCTCGGCTTTCTGACCGAACTCGATGTGGCCAACATGTACGCCGGTTTGGAGGCGGTACTGGCAGGAAAGTTCGCGGTAGAAGAGAGGGCGCTTCTGGAAGGGCGGGTAATCCGGGAGGGCAAAGTGGTCAAGCAGGTTCTGTGTCTTAACGAGTGTGTAGTAGGCCGGGGAGCTCTGAGCCGCCCCTGCCGGTTGGAAGTGCGAGTTGATGGACAGTGTGCCTTCCGCTTCACCGGTGACGGGATCATAATAGCTACCCCCACCGGTTCCACGGCTTACTCCTTCTCCGCCGGCGGCCCCATAATCGACCCTCAGGTGGCCGCTCTGGTGCTCACCCCCATTTGCCCCCACGCCTTCGTTCTGCGCCCCTTCGTGGTGCCTGACTCTTCTTTGATCGAGGTGCTTTTGCTCACCAGTGTTACCGGAATGTGCCTTACCGCCGACGGCCATGAAGGGATACCCCTGCTGGCAGAGGATCGGGTGGTGGTAAAGCGCTACGCGCGCTCCTTCAAGCTGGTTCGGCTTTTCCACCGGAGCTTTTACTGTCTGGTGCGGGATAAGCTCATAAGCCAAGGACTGGAAGAGTGCCTGCCCTAGGGGGTGGGGAATTGAAGCGGGCAAGACAACAGAAGATCCTGGAAATTGTCCGCTCCCGGCCGGTGGCCAGCCAAAGGGAGCTGGTGGAGGAGCTGCGCAAAGCTGGCTTCAACGTCACCCAAGCCACCGTATCCCGCGATTTAAAGGAGCTGCGCCTGGTAAAGGTGGCCACCGAGGAGGGTTGGCGCTACGCCTTACCCGCAGCGGAACTACCGGCACAGGAAGAGAAGCTGCGCCAGCTGGTGCAAAGCGCCGTGGTGGGTATCGAGGTGAGCGGCAATTTGGTGGTGGTGAAGACCTTACCAGGGGCAGCGCAGGGGGTGGCTTCGGCGGTGGACCGGGCCAACTGGCCTGAGGTGATAGGCACAGTAGCCGGAGACGATACCTTCATCGTAGTGGTGCGGTCCGCTCGGGGTCTGGCCCAGGCGGTGAAAGCGCGCCTTTACCATTTGGCCTTTGGGGAGAGGTAAAACGCGCGGATGCTCCTGAGTTTAGAGATAAAGGATTTTGTCCTGATCGATCACCTCTATCTGGAATTTGGCCCCGGACTTAACGTTCTCACCGGAGAAACTGGAGCTGGCAAGTCAGCTCTGCTGGCTGCTTTAGCCTTCGCCTTGGGCGAGAGGGCGAGTGTGGAGTGCATCCGCACCGGCGCTGATAAGGCGGTGGTAGAGGCTGTTTTCGCCGTAGAAAAGCTCCCTTCTCCGCTCGCCGAGGCGGGAATGGAGCCGGAGGAATACTTGGTTTTCCGTCGCGAGATCAGCCGGCAGGGGAGGAGCGTCTGCCGGGTAAATGGCCAGATTTTACCTTTGAGCCTTTGCCGCCAGGCCGGAGGGGAACTGGTGGAATTTCTAGGACAAGGAGAGGCGCAGGAGCTACTCTCCCCTCACTACCAACTGTCCCTACTCGACCGCTTCGGTGGGCTGGAGGAAAGGGCGAAGGAGCTCGAGCGCCTCTACCGGGAGTGGCGGGAAGTTCGGGAAGAGCTAGCGGCGCTGGAAGCCAAGAGAGAAGAGCGGGCCTGGCGCTTGGATCTCCTGCGCCACCAGATAGAGGAGATCGAGCGGGCAGCCTTGCGCCCCGGCGAAGAAGAAGAACTCTTGCAGGAAAGGGAGTGGCGTCGGCGGGCGGTGGAGCTGGCGGAGGCCGCCCGCAAAACCTACGAACTCCTCGGGGGGGAGGGTGGCGCGGTGGAGGGTGTGGAGGAAGCTGAGGTGCTCCTTTCCCGCCTTGCGCGCTACCGGCCAGATTTAGAACCTTACCTCTCTGAGCTTAGGCACACGGCTTCTTTTCTTAAGGATCTGGCTGACCATCTACGCCAACTTGCCGAGGAGCTGGAAGCCGATCCCGCCCGGCTGGAGGCAGTGGAGGAAAGGCTGGCCCTTATAAGGCGGATTTGCCAGAAGTACCGGATGAGCGTGGAGGAACTCTTGTCCTTTCGGGAAGCTGCCCGACAGGAGTTAAGCCAACTTGAGCATTCAGAGGAGGAATTGGAAGAATTACGGAAGCGAGAGGAGCTTTTACGCCAAGCCTGGAAGGAAAAGGCACAAGCTCTACAGGTGGCCAGGGAAGAAGCGGCTCGGCAGCTGGGACAGTCCCTGCTTGTTGAACTGGCCCGCCTGGAGCTCCCCAAAGCCCGCTTTGAGGTAGCTTTTCGTCCCCTGGCCGATGATCAGCCCCGTCCCAGGGGATTGTCCGAGGTGGAGTTTCTCTTTTCTCCCAATCCAGGGGAGCCTTTAAAGCCCTTTGCCCGGGTGGCCTCCGGGGGAGAGGCGGCGCGCACTCTCTTGGCCCTTAAGTCTCTGGTGGCAGGAGAGAAGGGGAAGACGCTGTGTTTAGACGAAGTGGAGGCAGGAGTGGGAGGAAGGGCCTTGGAGGCGGTGGCCGAAAAGCTTTCTTTTCTAGCCAAAAGCTATCAATTGATATGCATAACCCACCAAGCGGTGGTAGCCGCCCGGGCCGACCGGCACTACCTGATAAGCAAAGGGGTGAGAAAAGGGAGAACCTACATTCGCGTCACTCCTCTTGAGGGGGAGGAGCGGGTAGAGGAGCTGGCACGCTTGATAGGCGGCTCGCGCGATACGGCCCTACTTCACGCCCGTCACCTCTTGGCAGAAAGAGGTAAAGGACAATAGAGGGATCGAGGAGCGGGCATAAAGGTTTTTGGCTCCGGGCATCTTAAATGCCCGGAGGGGAGCCAATGTGACCGGAAAACGGCGTTTTGCTGCTGTTTTTGCCTTCTTTCTCTTCTTTTTTCTCTGCTCTTACTTTTTAGCCGCTTTTTGGCCCGTAAAGCAGGAGCTCCTGGTGGGGGAGCTGTTGGATCTTTCCCAGTCGCTTCCCTCCTTTCTCCGTTCCCGGGTAAAGCTTGAGCTTGAGGGTCTCTCTTCTTCGACCAGAGAGGGACCCTTGGCTTTTCAAGCTGGGATGCCCGGGCAGGTAAAAGCACGCCTCTGGCTGGAAGGGATTTTGCCGCTGCGCACCCTGGTTCTCGACGTCCAGCCTTCCTGCCAGGTATTTCCAGGGGGACAGTCGGTGGGGGTGCTTCTTCATGCCCAAGGAGTGATCGTGGCCGGGTTTACCGATGTCTTGGAAGGCGAACGCTACCTCAACCCGGCTGCCGCCGTGGGCCTCAGGAAGGGGGATGTGATCCTTTGCGTTGACGGCCAGCCCCTGCAGAGTGCTGCGTCTCTGAAGGAGGCGGTGGAGCGTGCAGGACGTGAGGGAAAGGAGGTTACCCTCAAAGTAAAGAGGGGGAAGAAGGAATTGGTGGTGAAAGTGCGCCCTGCTTTTTGCCAGCGCACCCGGTCTTACCGTCTGGGTTTGCTGGTTCAAGAGGCCACGGCTGGGGTAGGTACCCTCACTTTTTATGAGCCCCGAACCCGCCTTTACGGCGCTCTGGGGCACGCGGTCGACCTAGGAGGGGGCACGGCCAGACCGCTAGAGCTGTCGGAAGGGAAAATAGTCGAGGCTTACATCCGAGAGGTGCGCAAGGGAAAAAAGGGGCAGCCGGGAGAGAAGATAGGGATCCTGGCGCCTACGTCCGGGTTTCACGGGACTATTGAGCGCAACACCCCTTTCGGCATCTTCGGCCGGCTAGAAAGCCTCCCTTCCCATCCCTTTTACCCTCACCCCATACCAGTAGCTTCTGCAAGCCAAGTACGTCCGGGGAAGGCCGAGCTTCTAACCGTGGTGGAGGACGGGCGGCTCGAGCGTTATCAGGTGGAGATAATCCGGGTGAACCCCTTTGGGGGATCGAGCGGCAAGGATATGGTGGTGAAGATAACCGATCCCCGGTTGCTCAATGCCACTGGGGGAATAGTCCAGGGGATGAGCGGTAGCCCCCTGATACAGGACGGGCATTTGGTGGGAGCGATAACTCATGTGCTGGTGAGTCACCCAGAGCGCGGCTACGCCGTGCTGGCGGAAAGGATGCTTAAAGAGTGCGGTCTTCTTCCCGCCTCGGCTTCCTTTTGGGGTAAAAAATTCCTATCGGGTTGGGAGGATAAATTTTCCCCGCGTCGAATCATCTGGAAGGGGGCTTAAAAAAACTTTATGTTTCTAAGGGGGCAGGAGGTAGAGATGAGCGAAAGCATTCGCATCCTTTTGGTCGACGATAACCGGGAACTGATCGAGGCACTCAAAGAGTTCTTTAGTAATCAACCGGATTTTGAGCTGGTGGGGGTTGCTTATAACGGTCAGGAGGCTTTGGAACTCATCGAAAAGGGCCGTCCTGACGTGGTGGTTCTGGACTTGATCATGCCTCATCTGGACGGTATTGGTGTTTTAGAAAGATTTTCTGAAGATACCAACTCTTATAAACCAAAGTTCGTCATCCTCACTGCCTTGGGGCAGGAATCGGTGGCGCAGAAAGCCGCCGAATTGGGTGCCAGCTACTACGTGGTCAAACCCTTCAGTTTCCCGGTGCTGGCCAACCGCATAAGACAGCTCAAGGCCGACTACCAAGCTCCCGTCGCGGCACCGCGCGCCTCTTCACCCCGCAGCCTGGATGTGGCGGTGACCAACATCATTCACGAGTTGGGGGTGCCGGCGCACGTCAAGGGCTACCACTACCTGCGCGACGCCATCATCATGGTGGTAAACGACGTCAATCTCTTGGGGGGAATAACCAAAGAGCTTTACCCGGCCATAGCGGCCAAGTACAATACCACTCCTAGCCGGGTGGAGCGGGCCATAAGGCACGCTATCGAACTGGCCTGGGACCGAGGCAGCGTGGATGCTTTTACCAAGTTCTTTGGCTACACCATCAACCGGGCCAAGGGTAAGCCCACCAACTCGGAGTTTATTGCCATGGTCGCCGACCGCTTGCGCCTGGAGTGCAACAAGGTGAGCTAGGATTCTAGTTGGCTTGACTCCGCCGGGGGAGGTATTATACTGGGGTGGAGAAGGTTTTAGGAGGCCTTCCGGCATGCAGGTACGCGGTCGGATCAGGGTAGACCGGCGAACCAAGCACCTGATCCAGCGCCTTGAGCCCGGCGAGATAGCGGTGATCGACCACTACGGCATAGACAAACTGGCGGCGCAAGGACTAATAGAAGCTCGCTGTCGTTTGGTGCTGAATGCGGCGGCCTCTCTTTCGGAGGAGTACCCGAACGAGGGGCCGCTAATGCTGCTGCGGGCAGGCATCCCGGTAGTAGATTGCCTGGGTCCGGCAGTTCTTTCTTTGCCCGAAGGAGAAGAAGTGGAGGTAAAAGGGGGAGTGGTCTTCTTCCGGGGCCGGGAGGTGGCGCGGGGAAGGATTCTCGACCAGCAAACGGTGGAGGAAGGGATGGCGCGGGCGCGGGAGCGCCTTAATGAGGTGCTGGTGCGCTTTGTCGATAATACGCTGGCCTACGCCAGGAAGGAAATAGACCTCATAGCCCGGCCCCTTGCCCTGCCGGAGCTTAAAACCCGGATCGAGCGGCGCCACGCGCTTATCGTGGTGCGCGGTTATAACTACAAGGAGGATTTACGGGCCATTCGCACTTACATAAGGGAAATGCGCCCCGTGCTCATTGGCGTGGACGGGGGGGCCGACGCCCTGCTGGAGTTTGGTTACACTCCCGACATCGTGGTGGGGGACATGGATAGTGTGAGCGACGAGGCTTTGCGCCGGGCTCGAGACATTGTGGTGCACGCTTACCCCAACGGAGAAGCTCCTGGAATGGCTAGGGTCAGGGCTTTAGGCCTTAGGGCGGTAACCGTCGCTGCCCCGGGAACGAGCGAAGACCTGGCCATGCTCCTGGCCTACGAAAGAGGGGCCAGCCTCATTGTGGCTTTGGGCACGCACTCCAACGTGCTCGACTTCCTGGAGAAAGGGAGGAAAGGAATGGGAAGCACCTTTTTGGTAAGACTTAAGGTGGGCTCCATTCTGGTAGACGCCAAGGGGGTCTCCCAGCTCTATCAAGGGCGCTTCAAGGGAAGGTACGTAGTGCAGCTGGTGGCGGCGGCGCTCCTTCCCCTAACAGCGGTGGTGCTGATCTCTCCCTCCTTAAGGCAGTTCTTGCGTCTGGCCTGGTTGCAGGTTCGGTTGCTCTTTGGCTTCTGAAGAAGGGGAAAGAATGATCATCGATCTGCGCTACCACATAGCCACGCTGGTGGCCCTCTTTTTGATGCTGGGGCTGGGGATCCTCATCGGCACAGGCCTTATAGGTAACGACGCTTTGCTTAAAAAGCAGGAGCAAATGACCAACCGGCTGGAGAAGCAACTCGAGGAGCTACGTCAGGAAAACATGCGCGTAAGACAGCTTTATGAGGAGGCAGAGGCCGAAAACCGCAGCCTACGCACCTTTGCCCAGGAAGTCCTTCCTTACGCGGTGGCGGGGAGACTGAAGGGGATGAGGGTGGCGGTGGTGGAGGTGGCCGGCAAGGCGCCTTCGGGCATGATCGGAACCCTAAAAACGGCGGGAGCGGTGGTGGAGCCTGTCGTCTCCTTGCTGGACAACTATACTGCCCCGACGGCCGACTTGGCCGTGGCCCAGGCCCTGGGCTGGCCGACGAACGATCAGGGAGAAATTCTTTCACGCCTGAGCCAGGAGCTGGGGGCGGCGCTGGCTTCGGGCCAGAATCCCGGCTTCATCGAGTTCCTTTCCAGCCAAGGGCTGATCAAGGTGGAGGGGAACTACAAAGGCGCGGTGCAGGCGGTCGTCGTGGTGGGTGGAGGAAGCAACGAGCGAAGAGTCGCCAAGGTGGATCTCCCCCTGATTGATGCCCTGGTCAAGAGCAAGGTGATGGTGGTGGGTGTGGAGGAAAGTTCCGATAGCGGCGCCGGTATTGAAGCCTATCAGGAGCATAAGATCAGTACAGTGGACAACATCGACCGGCCGGAGGGGCAGATCGCGCTGGTACTGGCGCTGGCGGGCCAGCCGGGCCAGTACGGGACCAAAGGGAAGAATCGCTCCCTGCTGCCCCCGTATCCGGTCGGAGGCGGAGCTTGAAGTATGCCCGAGGTATCGGTGATAATCCCGGCTTACAACGAGGCCGAGCGCATAAGCCGAACGATAGGGTCGGTTAAAAGCATCCCCGAAGTTACCGAGATCATCGTGGTGGACGATGGTTCTTCCGACGCCACGGCCGAGCGGGCTAAGGAGGCCGGGGCGCGGGTATTAAAGCTTCCACGGAACAGAGGGAAAGGGGCGGCGCTCGCGGCCGGCGTCGGGGCGGCCAGGGGAGAGATCCTGCTCTTTTTGGACGCCGATTTAGGGGAAAGCGCGGCGCAGGCCAGAGACCTTCTCCTGCCGGTGTTGGAAGGGAAAGCGGATATGACCGTGGCCGTCTTCCCGGCTCCCCGGCACAAAGGGGGCTTTGGGCTGGTGCGGGGTCTGGCAAGGGCTGGTGTCCGTTGGCTTACCGGCCAGGAGGTAAAAGCTCCCTTATCGGGGCAGCGGGCGATAAGGCGGGAGGCGCTGGAAAAGCTTTTACCTTTCGCTTCCGGGTTCGGGGTGGAGGTGGCCCTGACGGTCAAGGCCCTCCGCCGGGGCTTGCGGATCTGCGAGGTAAAGCTCAACATGCACCACCGGGAGACAGGAAGGAGTCTGGCCGATTTCTGGCACCGGGGGCGGCAGTTCAAAGATGTGCTTTTCACCCTAGGAAGGCTTCTCCTGGGAGGGAAAAAGGTGTGAGTTTCCTTTTAACCAGCCTGGGGCTGGGCTTTCTTTTTGCCTGGGTGGAAAGGGAGCTGTTCCTGGGTCTTTTAGAGAAGGGTCAGGCACTTCGCCCGAACTTTAAGGGAAAGCTCATTCCGATAAGCGGAGGTCTGGTCTTTCTCTTCTCTCTGTTACCGACCCTTTTATTGCTCGATCTCCTCTTCCCGGGAAGGGTGGAAAAAGTCCAGCTTCTGGCCTTTTTCTTTTTCTCTACCCTTACCACCCTGGTGGGCTTAATGGACGATCTTCTGGGTAGCCGCGAAGCCTCCGGACTGAAAGGGCACTTTAGGGAGCTTTTGCGGGGGAAGCTCACCACTGGAGCCCTCAAGGCGCTGGCCGTCCTGGTTGCAGCTCTCATCCTTTTTCTTCCTCACTCCGCCTCGGTTGGCGAGGCTTTGCTTAACACCCTGCTTGTCGCTCTGTGGGTCAACACTTTAAACCTTTTCGACCTGCGACCGGGCCGGGCGGGGAAAGTATTTCTTCTAGCTTGGCCCTTTTTTTCTTGGGCCGCCTGGGGGAGGCCGGAGCTGGTTTTCCTGTGGGCTACGGGTGGGGTTCTGCTGGCCTTTTTGCCTCTTGATCTGCGGGCCAGGGTCATGATGGGGGACGCGGGGTCCAACACTTTGGGTGGGGTTCTCGGCTTGCTGGCAGCTTGGACGTTGGGCTTACAGACCAAAGTCATCCTTTTGGCGGTTTTGCTCTTGCTTCATTTCCTCACCGAGCGTTACTCTCTTACTACCATTATCGCCCGCAACCGCTGGCTCGACTTTCTCGATCGCCTAGGGCGGAGGGACTGAAAGAGCAGGAAGGGGAACGAGTATGGCGAATGTTTTACCTAATATTTTCGCTTCTTGGCCCCGGGTGAGTATTTTCTGCGGGGCGCTGGGAAGCGGCAAGACCACATTGGCCCTTAATGTGGCTTGGAGGCTGGCTTCAGAGGAGGAAAAAGTTTACTTGGTGGACCTGGACGTGATCAACCCTCTGTTCCGCTCCCGCCGCTTTCGGGAGAAACTGGCTCCTTGGGGGGTGGAGGTGATAGCTCCACCGCCTGCTTTTGACTTGAGCGATCTGCCCGCCTTGCCGGCGGCCATCGGGCGGCTGCTGGCGGGTAAGGAGCGGGTGGTGGTGGATGTAGGGGGGGACGGCGTGGGAGCCACGGTGTTAGGAGCCTACGCCTCCTTTTTAACCCCGGAGGCGGGGGTCTTTCTGGTGGTCAACACCTGCCGGCCCTTTTCTTCTACCGTGGAGGAGGTGGTGAGGGCGGCGCAGGAGATAGCCCAGGCCGGCCGGGTTGAGCTTACCGGGCTTATCAACAACACCCACTTGGGTGAGGTTACCACCGTGGAGGTGGTGCGCGAAGGCTGGCGAATAGTCGAAGAAGCGGGAAGAATACTGGGCCTTCCGGTGATCTTCTCGGCTTTAAGGGAGGATCTGGTAAGAGACGATCTTCCTTTCCCCGTCTTGCCTTTGAAGCTTTTCCCTTTTCTTCCTTGGCAGTCTGTCGACTAGGAGTGTGAGAAGGTGCCGCAAGTGGTCTTCGACCGGGAAAGGTGCAAAGGATGCGAGCTTTGCGTGACCGTTTGCCCGCGCAAGATCCTCACCCTTTCCCCCGACCTCAATTCTTTGGGTTTTCATCCGGCCATGATCACCGACGCCTCCCGGTGCACCGGTTGCTGCTTCTGCGCCCTCATGTGCCCCGACGTGGTGATAACCGTCTTGCGGGAGGAGGGAGAAGATGCCGCGCGTGCTGATGAAGGGTAACGAGGCCTTCGGTGAGGGGGCCATAAGGGCCGGCTGCCGCTACTTCTTCGGCTACCCCATCACCCCGCAAAGCGAGCTTCCCCACTACCTGGCGCGCCGCCTGCCGGAGGTGGGCGGGGTTTACCTCCAGGCGGAAAGCGAAGTGGCGGCCATTAACATGGTCTACGGAGCGGCTGCCGCCGGAGCGCGAGTGATGACCTCCTCTTCCAGCCCGGGTATAAGCCTCATGCAGGAGGGGATTTCCTACCTAGCAGGAGCGGAGCTCCCTTGCGTGATTGTTAACGTGATGCGCGGCGGTCCGGGTTTGGGTAACATAGCCCCGGCTCAATCAGACTACTTCCAGGCCGTGAAAGGCGGGGGCCACGGCGATTACCGCCTGTTATGCCTGGCTCCTTCCTCCGTGCAGGAGATCCTAGACCTCATGGGCTTGGCTTTTGATTTGGCGGACAAGTACCGCAACCCGGTGATGGTGCTGGGGGACGGCATCTTGGGGCAGATGATGGAGCCGGTGGAGCTCCCTCCCTATTCCGGAGAGCTAGAGCTCCCTCCCAAGCCCTGGGCCACTACCGGCACGGCTGGCCGGGGGACGCGCAATATTATAAACTCCCTCTACATCGAACCCGAAGAATTAGAGGCGGTCAACCTGCGCTTGAGGGCTAAATACCAGCGTATGGAGGAAGAGGAAAAGCGCTGGGAGACTTACCTCCTGGAGGAGGCGGAGCTCGTGCTGGTGGCCTTCGGCACTATGGCACGGGTGGCGCGGGCGGCAGTGGAGCGCCTGCGGGAGGAGGGGATAGCGGCGGGCCTCATTCGCCCCATCACTCTTTATCCCTTCCCCGATGCGCCCTTCCATGCTGCCTTTTCCCGGGCGCGGGCTTTTCTGGTGGTGGAGATGAACCTGGGGCAGATGGTGGAGGACGTGCGCCTAACGGTGGAGGGGCGGTGTCCCGTTCACTTTTACGGTCGCACCGGCGGCGTGGTGCCCACGGTCGCTGAGGTGGTAAACTTTGCCAAGGAGGTCTGGCAGAAGTTATGAGGGTGCTCTTTGAGCGCACGCGCGGGCTCACCTCCAAACCTTTTCACTACTGTCCCGGCTGTACGCACGGGATAATCCACCGGTTGGTGGCCGAAGTGCTGGTGGAGCTCGACGTACTGGAGAAGACGGTAGGGGTGTGCCCGGTGGGCTGCGCCGTTTTCGCCTACGAATATTTCAACTGTGATATGATAGAGGCAGCGCACGGGCGGGCTCCGGCGGTGGCTACAGGGGTCAAGCGGGTCTTACCCGACCGGGTGGTTTTCACCTACCAGGGGGACGGGGACCTGGCGGCTATCGGCACGGCGGAGATCGTCCACGCGGCGGCTCGGGGAGAGAAGATCACCACTATCTTCGTCAACAACGCCGTTTACGGGATGACCGGGGGACAGATGGCTCCCACCACTCTGCTGGGGCAGAAGACCACCACCACCCCTTTCGGTCGGCGGGCGGAGGAAGCGGGCTATCCCCTCAGGGTGGCGGAGATGCTGGCCACCATCGAGGGAGCGGCCTATGTAGCTCGGGTGGCGGTCAACTCTCCCAAAAACGTAATTCAAGCCAAGCGGGTCATCCGCCGGGCCTTTGAAGTGCAATTGGCGAACCTGGGTTTCTCCTTGGTGGAAGTCCTTTCTACCTGTCCCACTAACTGGGGCATGAACCCGCCGGAGGCCCTGCGCTGGCTGGAGGAGAAAATGATCCCCGTCTATCCCTTGGGCGAGTTCAAGGTGCCCCGGGAGGAGAGAGAGCATGCTTGAGGAAGTCTTGCTGGCCGGTTTCGGTGGTCAGGGCATTCTTTCGGCGGGGATGCTCCTGGCCCAAGCGGGCATGGCGCACGGGCTTCACGTGGCCTGGATCCCTTCCTATGGTCCGGAGATGCGAGGAGGCACGGCCAACTGCGGGGTTACCCTTTCCGACCGCCCTATAAGTTGCCCTCTGGTCACCGAGCCCACCACCCTTTTGGCCATGAACCAGCCTTCTTTGGACAAATTCGCCCCCAAGGTGAAGCCGGGGGGGCTTATAATCTACAACTCCTCTCTAGCCCGGTGGGACGGAGAACTCGGCTTGGGCCGCAGGTTGCTGGGGCTTGACGCTACGGCCCAGGCGGAGGCCATAGGCAACGTCCGAGTGGCGGTGAACGTGCTGGTGGGAGCCTTTATAGCTCTTACCCAGATAATCCCTCTAGAGAGGGTAAAGGAGGCTTTGCGCGTAGTCCTACCTCCTCACCGCCATCACCTCATCGCCGCTAACGAAAAGGCGCTAGAAGTAGGGGCCAGTCTGGCCCTAGCTAAGGTAGGTGAGGGTATTGCACTTCGTTAAGATGCACGGTTTGGGCAACGATTTTGTGGTCGTGATGGCTCGAACCCTGCCGCCGGACACACCGGAGCTGGCCCGGAAGATTTGCCGTCCTCACTTCGGCGTGGGTGCCGACGGCCTGGTCTTCATCCTGCCCTCCGATGAGGCAGACATCGCCATGCGCATCTTCAACGCCGACGGTTCGGAGGCGGAGATGTGTGGGAACGCCATAAGATGTGTGGCCAAGCTGGCCTACGAAACGCGGCTCGTTCCCTACCAGCGCATGCGGATAGCTACCGGTGCCGGCATAAAACCGGTGGAGTTGACGGTGAAAGACGGGAAAGTGACGAGTTGCACCGTGGACATGGGGGAGCCCGTACTGGAAAGAGGTGCCATACCCATGCAGGGCCCGCCGGGGAAGGTGATAAACGAGCCCCTGGTCTTTGAGGACGGTCTGGTCCTTCGGGTGACGGCTCTTTCATTTGGCAATCCTCACTGCGTGCTCTTTGTCCCGGCGGTGGAAGAGGCTCCGGTGGAGGAGTTGGGGCCGCGGCTGGAGCACCATCCCGCTTTCCCCCATCGCACCAACGTGGAGTTTGTAGAAGTGGTAAGTCCCAGTGAGATCCGAGTGCGGGTGTGGGAAAGAGGGGTGGGGGAAACACTGGCTTGTGGCTCAGGAGCCTGCGCAGCGGCGGTGGCTTCTTTCTTAAACAGTTACACCACCCGCGAAGTAATCGTTCACCTTCCGGGGGGCGAGCTTCGCATCCACTGGAAAGAAGAAGACAGCCATGTGTATCTTCAGGGGCCAGCTACTACCGTCTTCAAAGGGGAGTGGCTGGGAGAAGAGTAAACTCTTCGGATTTGGGGAAAGGAGCGGAGTTACCGTGCCGGCAGTAGCCAAGCGCGTAAAAAACCTACCTCCTTACCTCTTTGCCCGTATCGAGAGGCTCATTGCCGAGAAGAGAGCAGCTGGGGTGGACGTTATCAGCCTCGGTATAGGGGATCCGGACGAACCTACACCGGAGCACATCCGGGAAGAGGCAAAGAGGCAGTTAGAGATACCGGAAAATCATCGCTACCCCACCTCAGTAGGCCTTCCGGCCTTCCGGCAGGCGGTGGCCCGGTATTACGCCCGGCGCTTCGGGGTGGAACTCAACCCCGAGCGGGAGGTGGTAACCCTCATAGGCTCCAAGGAGGGCATAGCCCATATCGCCTGGTGCTACCTCGATGCGGGGGAGGTGGCTTTGGTGCCGGACCCCAGTTATCCGGTCTACGCCGGGGGCACCATCTTGGCCGGAGGAGAGCCCTATTACCTTCCTCTTTTGCCAGAAAATGGTTTTCTCCCCCGTTTGGAAGATGTGCCTACTGAGGTGGCCCGTCGGGCTAAGATTCTCTTCCTAAACTACCCTAACAACCCTACAGCGGCGGTGGCCTCCTCTTCCTTCTTTGCCGAAGTAGTGGCTTTCGCTCGGGAGTTCGACCTTCTGGTTTGCCACGATGCTGCCTACGTGGAGGTAGCCTTTGACGGATACCGCCCCTCCAGCTTCCTGGCCACGCCGGGAGCCAAAGAAGTAGGCATCGAGTTCGGCTCCCTTTCCAAGCCCTACAACATGACCGGCTGGCGCCTGGGCTGGGCAGCGGGCAAGGAAGAAGCGGTCGAGGTCCTGGGGAGGCTCAAGTCCAACATAGACTCCGGTGTGTTCCAGCCCATCCAGTATGCCGGCATAAAGGCCTTAGACGGGCCCCAAGAGTGCGTGAAAGAAATGAACGCCCTTTACCAATTAAGACGAGATCTGGCCGTGGCGGCCTTCCGAGAAATGGGCTGGAAAATAGACCCCCCAAAGGCCACTTTCTACCTCTGGCTTCCTGTACCTTCAGGATTCACCAGCGAGAGCTTTGCCGAATATTTAGTGGAGGAGGCGGGGGTAGTGGTCACACCTGGAACCGGCTACGGTCGACATGGGGAGGGTTTCTTCCGCGTTTCCCTTACCCTCCCCACAGAGAGGTTGCAGGAGGCTCTGGTCAGGATGAAGCGGGTGCTGGGGAAGGTGAGCTTTTAAAGATGCGGGGACTGGCTGAGCGAGCGCAAAAACTGAGTCCCTCTCCCACCCTCTCGGTGGACACCAAGGCCAAAGAGCTTTTGCGACAGGGGGAAAAGGTCATCAATTTTGGGGCGGGGGAGCCGGACTTCGATACACCGGAGCACATCAAGGAAGCGGCGAAGCGAGCTTTAGATCAGGGCTTCACCAAGTACACGCCGGTAGCAGGTATTCTGCCTCTCCGGGAAGCTATATGCGAGAAGCTCTACCGCGACAATCAACTGGAATATAGCCCGGATGAGATCGTGGTCTCCTGTGGCGCCAAACATTCCCTTTACAACGCTCTGCAGGTACTTCTAAACCCGGGGGACGAGGTGATAATCCCCGTCCCCTACTGGACTTCCTATCCAGAGCAGGTGAAGCTGGCGGGAGGAGTACCGGTTTTCGTTCCCACCACTCCTGAGAACGATTTCAAGCTCCGGCCGGAAGATCTGCGGGCAGCTGTAACCCCGCGCACCCGCCTTTTGATCCTCAATTCCCCGGCCAACCCTACAGGTAGCGTCTACCGCCGGGAGGAACTCATCGGCTTGGCAGAAGTGGCTCTGGAGGCCGACCTGTGGATCTTGTCGGACGAGATCTACGAAAAGCTGATTTACGACGGGATGGAGCACGTGAGCATAGCTGCACTCGACCCGGAGGTTAAAAAGCGTACGGTTGTGGTAAATGGTGTTTCTAAAGCTTACGCCATGACCGGCTGGCGTATAGGTTACGCTGCCGCTCCCCGGCCGGTAGCCCAAGCTATGATCAACCTTCAAAGCCACAGTACCTCCAACCCCGCTTCCGTAGCTCAGGCAGCGGCGCTGGCCGCCCTGAAGGGGCCACAAGAGCCGGTGGAGAGCATGCGCCAGGCTTTTCAAAAACGGCGGGACTTCATCTGGCAGCACCTGAACTCCTTACCCGGAGTGCGCTGCCCCAAGCCTTTAGGGGCTTTTTACGTCTTTCCAGAGGTGAGCGGGCTTCTGGGTCGGCGCCTAAAAGGGAGGGAAATAGCCAGCGCTAGCGACCTGGCCCTTTTCCTTCTGGAAGAGATAAAAGTAGCCACCGTCGCTGGGGCTGCCTTCGGGGACGATCACTACCTGCGCTTTTCCTACGCCCTGCGGCTGGAAGACATCGAAGAGGGGATGCAGCGCTTCAAAGAGCTGCTCGAAGCGGCACTTTAATTAACCTCTTGACGCGGAGGAGATTTCCGTGTACATTGTTTGTAGCTATTTTAAATTCGGAATCACGTAAAGGAGGTTCCGGTATGGAAGAGAAGTTTCCCCTTATAGGCGAGCGCTTTCCGGAAATGACGGTGCAGACCACCTTCGGTAAGCGCCATCTCCCGCAGGATTATGCCGGTAGCTGGTTCATCCTTTTCAGCCACCCAGCTGACTTCACTCCGGTATGCACTACCGAGTTTGTTTCCTTCGCTAAGAAGTACCCCGAGTTCAAGAAGCTTAACTGCGAACTCATTGGCCTTTCCGTGGACCAGGTTTTCGCCCATATAAAGTGGACGGAGTGGATCAAGGACACCTTAGGGGTGGAGATTCCTTTCCCCATCATTGCCGACGACGGTACGGTGGCTCGCAAGCTGGGGATGATCCACCCGGCCAAGGGCTCCAACACGGTGCGGGCCGTCTTCGTGGTGGATGACAAGGGCGTAATTCGGGTGATTCTCTATTACCCGCAGGAGCTGGGACGTAACATCGACGAGATACTGCGCATAGTTAAAGCTCTGCAGGTATCCGACGCCAACGGCGTGGCCATGCCGGCCAACTGGCCGCACAACGAACTCATTGGTGATGCCGTGATCATACCGCCGCCCACCGACGAGCAAACGGCCAAAGAACGGATGAAAATGTATACCTGCTACGACTGGTGGTTCTGCTACCGCAAGCTGGACTAAAGATTACCGGAAAAAAGCCTTAGGGCCGGGAAGGATCCCGGCCCTAAATCTTGGGTTGGGGAACGGGAGCGCGGGGAGTTGAATAAACTATTGTGAGAAGGGGGCGGGAGCATGCGAGTAATTTTCATTAAGGTGCCGGGTTTCTTGCGCTTCCTTCTCCGCCGCTGGCTGGGTAAATAGGTCTTGCCGGAGAAGGAGAAGTTTGCAGGTTTACCCCGTAGTCCTACTCCGGTATACTTAGAAGCTAGAGGGTGAGTAAAGCCTTCAGGGAGCGCGGGTAATGAACGAAAATTTTTGGTCGGAGGTAAATCGGGCTGCGGGGCAGAAGATAACCCATTGCTACCAGTGTGGCAAGTGCACGGCCGGTTGCCCGGTCGCTTTCGCCATGGACTACAAGCCTCACCAAATCCTGCGCCTGTTGCAGTTGGGGCGCGGCGAGGAGTTGCTTTCCTCCCGTGCCCTTTGGGTTTGCAGCAGCTGCCAGACTTGCACCACCCGCTGTCCCTGCCACATAGATCTGGCGCGCTTGATCGATACTTTGCGCTTCTTTTCCCGGCAAGCCTTTCCTCAGGTTACCAGGCACGGAATGCCTCTTTTTAACGAGGTCTTTTTGCGCTCGGTTAAGCGCTACGGGCGGGTATATGAACTTGGCCTCACCCTCCAGTTCAACCTCAAGGAGCGCAAGGTCTGGCGCGATCTAGACCTGGGGCATTTCATGCTTTCCCGGCGTAAGCTTCGCCTGCTACCCGAGCCGGTAGAGAACCGGAAGGAAGTGGCCCAGATCTTCTCGGCGGAAAAGGAGGAACCCCGGTGAAGCTGGCTTACTACCCCGGCTGCTCACTCAAGGGGACGGCGCGAGAATACGACCTTTCCACCCGTCTGGTGGCTCGGCACCTGGGACTGGAGTTGGTAGAGATACCGGACTGGAACTGCTGTGGCGCTACGGCGGCCCACTCGACCTCTCACTTCCTGGCAGTGGCTCTGCCCGCTCGGGTTCTGGCTCTGGCCGAGGATATGGGGCTTGACATTTTGTCTCCTTGCGCAGCCTGTTACCAGCGGCTGCGGGCCGCTCAAGAGGAGCTAAAGCGCGATCCGGAGCTTAAAAGGCAAGTGGAGGGTGCACTCGGGCGCACCTTTGAAGGTCGAGTGCGAGTTTTTTCTTTACTGGAGGCTCTGGCTCAGCTGGGGGAGGAGGCCTTAGCCGCGCAGGTGGTGCGTCCTCTGAAGGGTATGCAGGTAGCCTGCTACTACGGTTGCCTTCTGGTGCGTCCCCCTTTAACCTCCTGCGACGATCCAGAGCAACCCCAGCTCATGGAAAAGATTCTGGCTCCTACCAAAGTAGATACCTTAGACTGGGGAGGCAAGAATGAGTGCTGCGGGGCCTCGCTCATTTTCGGCGCCCGTGAGGTGGCCCTTAACCTTATAAAGAACATCTTGCACGCGGCGGCCCAGGTTCGCGCGCACGCCTTGGTGACCGCCTGCCCGCTCTGCCATGCCAATCTGGACCTTCGCCAGAAGGAAGTTAACCGTTTCTTCGGTACCAACTTTGCCATACCGGTCTTTTATCTTTCGCAGCTTCTGGGGATAGCCATGGGGCTCAACCCCCGGGATCTGGGGCTGGGTTCGCACTTCGTGGACCCCCAGCGAGCCCTGCGCATGGTAGGGAGTTGAGAAGCAGTGCCGAGGGTAGGGGTATTTGTTTGCTGGTGCGGCTCTAACATCGGGGGGGTGCTGGACTGCCCGGCTCTGGCTCGGGCGGCAGCGACATTTCCCGGGGTGGTTTACGCCACCGACTACCAGTACATGTGCTCCGATCCCGGCCAGAAGCTCATAGCCGAGGCCATAAAGGAGCACCGACTGGACCGGGTGGTGGTGGCCGCCTGCTCCCCCCGGCTGCACGAAGACACTTTTCGCGAGGTGCTGGCGCGGGCGGGGCTCAACCCTTACCTTCTGGAGATGACCAACCTGCGCGAGCACTGCTCCTGGGTTCACGCCGGCGAGAAGGAGCTGGCCCAGGCCAAGGCTCTAAGCCTCATCCGGCGGGCGGTGGCCAAAGCGTTAAGGCTTACCCCCCTTCACCCGGGACGCGTGAAGATCACCCGGCGCTGCCTGGTGATAGGTGGGGGGATCGCCGGGATTCAGGCGGCTTTGGATGTGGCCGACGCCGGCATAGAGGTGGTGCTGGTGGAAAGGGAGCCGAGCCTGGGGGGAAAGATGGTGCTTTTGGACAAGACCTTTCCCACCTTAGATTGCTCGGCCTGCATAAGCACGCCCAAGATGGCAGCAGTGGCCAAGCATCCCCTCATCCGGCTTTACACCTACGCCGAAGTGGAGAAGGTGGAGGGGAGCCTGGGCAATTACCGGGTCACCATAAGACAA
Organism: Ammonifex thiophilus; assembly: GCF_003368535.1. GTDB lineage: Bacteria > Bacillota > Desulfotomaculia > Desulfotomaculales > Ammonificaceae > Ammonifex > Ammonifex thiophilus. Next base: position 81,941 of record NZ_QSLN01000003.1, on the reverse strand, counting down.
AAAGCCCGCTACGTCGATCATACCAAGTGCACGGGCTGTGGCACCTGCTGGGAAAAGTGCCCGGTAAAGGTGCCGGACGAACTCAATTTTAGGCTCAGTACCCGACCGGCCATCTACCTTCCCTTCCCGCAGGCGGTGCCCAGCAAGCCGGTAATAGACGCTCGCCACTGCCGGCAGCTTACTAAAGGGAAGTGCGGCGTCTGCCAGAAGGTTTGCCCGGCAGGGGCCATAGACTACACCCAGCAGGACTCTTTGCACGAGGAAGAAGTGGGGGCCATTATCGTGGCCACCGGCTTTGATCTTTTCCCCTGGGAGAAAGCCTACGGGGAGTACGGCTATGGCCGCTACCCCGATGTCATAACCGGTCTGGCTTTCGAAAGGCTGGTCAATGCTTCCGGACCGACAGGGGGGCGCATCGTCCGCCCCTCGGACGGGAGGGAGCCCCGCACGGTGGTCTTTGTGCACTGCGTGGGCTCACGGGATGAACTCAAGGGCCGGGAGTACTGCTCTCGAATTTGCTGCATGTACACGGCCAAGCACGCTCATCAAGTCAAGGAGCGCCTACCGGAAGCCAAGGTCTACGTTTTCTATATCGACATCCGTACCTTCGGCAAAGGGTACGAAGAGTTTTACCGGCGGGTGCAGGACGAAGGGGTGATCTACTTACGGGGGCGCGTCTCCAAGATATACCAGGAGGGAGATAAGCTCATCGTTAAAGGAGCTGACACGCTTCTGGGTGAGCCGGTAACGATAGCGGCCGATCTGGTGGTGCTAGCAACCGGCGTGGTACCGGCCAGGGGAGCGGAGGAATTGGCGCGCACCCTGGGGATATCCACAGATAAGGATGGATTTTTCCAGGAGGCGCATCCCAAGCTTCGGCCGGTGGAGACCCATACGGCGGGCATTTTCTTAGCCGGTGCCTGCCAGGGACCCAAGGACATCCCCGACACCGTTTCCCAGGCCAGCGCGGCGGCAGCCAAGGCTGTGGGCCTACTCCTGCGTGAGGAGATAGAGGTAAGCCCCCTGGTAGCCTGGGTCAACCAGGCCCTGTGTACCGGTTGCCTGCACTGCCAGGTCGTCTGCCCTTACCAGGCCATCGAAGTGGTCACCGAGGGAGGACGGAGACGGGCGCGGGTGAAGGAGGAGCTCTGTCAAGGGTGCGGCTCTTGCACGGTAGCCTGCCGGCCCGGAGCCATGGAACTCAAAGGGTTTAGCAACGAGCAAATTTTGGCGGAGGTTGAGGCCTTGTGTCGGTAAAAGAGTGGGAGCCCAAGATCGTCGCTTTTCTCTGCCACTGGTGCAGTTACGCCGCAGCCGATCTGGCAGGGGTAAGCCGTTTCTCCTATCCTCCCAACGTGCGCATCATCCGTGTGCCCTGCTCCAGCCGGGTAAACCCCCAGTTTGTCCTGCGGGCTTTCGCCGAAGGGGCCGATGGGGTGCTGGTGGCTGGCTGCCACTTGGGGGACTGCCACTATGTAAAGGGCAACTATTACGCCCGCCGGCGGCTCTGGGTTTTGCAAAGGCTTTTAGAGTTCGTGGGAATGGAGCCCGCCCGCTTCCAGGTGCACTGGATATCGGGAGCCGAGGGAGCCAAGTTCGCCGAGACGATAAAAGAAATGGTGGATAAGGTTAGAATCCTCGGCCCCAACCGGCTCTTTCAAGAGGTGAAAGATATTTGCGTGGGCTGACCGAGGCTTTGCGAGAACTGGCTTACCGCCTGCTGCGAGAAGGAGAGGTGGAACTCTTCCTAGGCTACTCCTGGGGAACTTTGCCCCTGGTAGTGCGTCCTTGTTTCGCCACCAGGCCGGAACAGGTGGAAGCGTTCATCTTTAATCCCCTTTGTCTTCCCAACCTGGTGAAGTACCTTCTGCGCTTTGAGGGAAGACGGGTGGCCGTAGTGGTGAAGAAATGCGAGCTTCCTTCTTTCCGGCAACTGCTGGCCGACCGGAACCTGGAGCGGAAGAAAATAAGGCTGGTAGTAGCTCCCTGCGGGGGGCTGCTCGATCCGGCTAAGCTCCAGAAGGAGTTTTCAGGCCAACCCCTGGAGTTTATCGCTGATCGAGGCAAGGAGTACGTGGTGCGGGTGGGGGAGGAGGAAAAGGTTTTGGCCAAGCAGCTCTATCTCTACCCGCGCTGCTTCAGTTGTCCGCAAAAGGACGAGGACCTCGAACCGGAGGACATCCGGCTTGAATTTTCTACTTCTCTCCCGTCCTTAGAAGTGGATCCTTACGCTGGAGTTTCTTACTTGGAGGAGAGGCCGGCGGAGGAGCGGAGGGAATTTTGGGACCGAGTCTTCAAGCGTTGTATTCGCTGCTACGCCTGCCGGGAGGTCTGCCCCGCCTGCTCCTGCCACGAATGCTGTTTTGACCCGCCCTTGCCCGGTTGGCAGAGGACGGTTGACTGGATGAGCAAGGCCCACTGGCTGCCCGAAATCTACCAGTACCACTTGACCAGGGCCCTGCACGTGGCGGGGCGCTGCGGCGAGTGCGGCGAGTGCGAGCGGGTATGCCCGGTGAAGATCCCGCTCATGCTCCTGGTGAAAAAACTGGCCAAAGAGATCCAGAGCCTTCCCGGAGTAGAGCCGGGAATACTGGCGAGCTACAGTCCGGACGATCCTGAGCCCCACTGAGGAGGGGGAACTTTATTTTGGATTACCGCGTAATCACCCAGGAAAAGTTGCCTCTTTTTCTCAGCGCCTTGCGGCAAAGCTTCCTCCTGGCGGCACCTGTGGAGGAAGAAGGGGAGGTGTACTTTCGCCTTCTGGAGGATCCGAGCCAAGTTTACCTGGGTCCCAGGCCGAGCCGGGTACCGCCCAAGATCTTTTTCTTCCCGCCTACGGAACCTCTCTTACGCTACCGCCGGGAAGGGGAGAAGTGGGAAGTTTTTTCTGCTGAGCAAGATCCCCGGCCGCTTATCCTTTTCGGTTTGCGCCCCTGCGATCTGCAAAGCCTCAAGGCTCTGGACGCCGTGTTTCTAGCTTCTCCGCCCGATCCCTATTATGCCGCCAGGAGGGAAAATACCTTGCTTTTGGGAATAAGCTGCCCGGAAGTGGGGCCAGGGTGTTTCTGCGTCACCTACGGCTACTCGCCGACCACCAGCGAGGGGGCGGACCTGCACTTCACTCTTTTAGGCAAGTTTTACCTGGTAGAGGTACTCACACCCAGAGGCAAAAAGCTGGTGCAAGATTATGCCTCCTTTTTCGCCGGGGAAACGGCAGGGGCGCTGGAGGCCAAGCAGAGTAAGGAAGCCAGCCTGCTGGCCAAGTTCGTAGCTCCTCCCCAGCTCACGGGGGTGAAAGAGAAGCTCCCTTCCCTTTACCATGACCCTTACTGGGAGGAGCTGGCCTGGCGCTGCCTGGGGTGCGGTATCTGCACCTTTCTCTGTCCCACCTGCCACTGTTTCGATATCTTCGACCGGGGAGAAGAAGAGGGAGAAAGGCTGCGCTGCTGGGACACCTGCCTTTTTAAGGAGTTTACTTTACACACCAGCGGCCATAACCCAAGGGCTTCCCTTTCCGCTCGCCTGCGCAACCGCTTCTACCACAAGCTCCTCTACCACTACGAGCGCTACGGGGTGGAGGGGTGCGTGGGCTGCGGGCGCTGCGTGGTTTTCTGTCCGGTGAACATCGACATAAGGGAAGTCATGGTCGAGGTAAGGAGGAGGGGTTCGAGTGGCTTCTAACCCTTACCTCCCTCATCTCGCCACTCTTTTAGAAGTGAGGGAGGAAACGGAGGACATAAAGACCTTTCGCCTGGCTTTCGATGACCCGGAAGTGGCGAGCGCCTGGCAGTACCTACCGGGGCAGATAGCCCTGCTTTCCCTCTTCGGCGTGGGGGAGGCGGCTTTCTCTTTATCGTCCGCTCCGCTGGGGCAGGGGTGGCTGGAGTTCAGCATCCGGCGCATGGGCAAGGTCACCACCGCCCTGCATCAGCTGGAGCCGGGGGCCAAAGTAGGGATAAGGGGGCCTTTCGGACGGGGCTTCCCTTGCGAGCTCTTCCGGGGTCACGATCTTTTGGTGATCGGCGGGGGAATAGGAATGGCCCCGCTGCGCTCGCTGGTAAACTATGTACTGGCTCGGCGGAAAGAGTACGGCCGGCTGCAGATCGTTTACGGCGCTCGTTCCTCGCGTCAGTTCTGCTTCCGGGAAGAAATCTTTTCCCTGTGGCCCCAGGCTCCTGACACCCAAGTTTATCTAACCGTAGACTGCCCCGAGGAGGGGTGGGAAGGGCATGTGGGTTTCGTTCCCGACTACGTGGCCGAGATCAATCCTTCCCCCGAGGGAAAGTACGCCGTGCTTTGCGGACCTCCCATAATGATCGAAAAGACGATAGCCCGCCTGGAAGAGCGGGGCTTTTTACCACAGCACATTTATACCACCTTGGAGATGCGCATGAAGTGCGGGATAGGAAAATGCGGGCGCTGCAACCTGGGGGCGAAGTTCGTCTGCCTCTCCGGCCCGGTTTTCAGCTGGGCGGAACTCAAAGAAGAAAGGGAGAAATTTTAAAGGCCGCCCCTGGTTCAAAGGCGGCCCTTAAGTTTTTTACTGTGGCTGGTGGCTCCTGAAGAGGAGTTGGGCGGTGCGCGAGTAACGGGAGAGTTGCTCGCTTAGGATCTTGGGAACCTCTCCTAGGCCTGTATGCTCTATTTCCTCGATCTTTCCTTCATCTCCCAGCTGTGAGAGCTCCGGGTTTATGGGCAGATAACCCAGGAAGGGTATGCCTACCTCTGCAGCCACCTTTTCTCCCTTGGGCTCCCCGAAGGGGAAGAATTTCTGGCCGCAGTGCGGGCAGACGGCGTAGGCCATGTTTTCTATGAGGCCTAAGATGGGGATGTTGACGATTTCGGCCATGCGAATAGCCTTTTTCACCACCATCACTGCCAGCTCCTGCGGGGAGGAGACGATGATCACCCCGTCTAAAGGCAAAGATTGCATCACGGTGAGCGGTGCGTCTCCCGTCCCCGGGGGCAGGTCCACCAGCAGGTAGTCGAGATCGCCCCATATGACCTCGGTCCAGAACTGACGGATCACGTTGGAGATGATGGGGCCCCGCCAGATCACCGGCTCATCTTCCCGCTCCAGGAAGAGGTTCATGGATATGGCCCGGATGCCCAGGAGGTTGGTACGGGGAGCGAAGATCCCCAACTCCGAGGCCTCGGGCTTGCCTTTGAGCCCGAAGAGTTTGGGTATGCTGGGCCCGGTCACGTCGGCATCGAGGATGCCTACCTGGTTACCGTCGCGGGTGAGCGCCACGGCCAGCAGGGCAGTCACCGTGGACTTCCCCACTCCCCCCTTACCGCTCATTATGGCGATGACGTGCTTGATCTTGGAAAGGGGGTGAGGGGGATCAAAGGCAGGCTTGTCTTTGGCATGCTCGCAGGTGCCTCTTTCGGCGCAGGAGGAGCAAGTCTTGCCTTCCTCGGCGCACCTTTCTTTCTTGTCGTCGCTCACGGGGGTCGACCTCCTCTTCGAGTTTAGAACATATGCCTCAAAAAGTTTATACCACAGCCGGTTACCCGTTATCCAGCGAAAAGATCACCAGCCCGGCTGGCACTTTGGGGTAAAAGTAGGTGGACTTTTGGGGCATCTTGGCTCCGCTGGTGGCCACGGCCGCTATCTCCTCCACGCTCGGTGGGGGAAGTAGAAAGGCGACCTCGTACTCTCCCCGATCCACCCTAGCCAGGGCTTCTGCCGCCTCGTGGGTATAGCCCATGTCTTCCTCTTTCCAAGACAGCTCCCAACTCCTTTCAAGCAAGAGGCGGTGCAGCACCGTTACCGCTAGCCGCTTCCAGGCAGGGGGATGTTCTCCCGGCAGGACTCGTACCGGGTCCACTCCCGGGCGCAGGGAGAAGAGGAAGGCTTCTTCCCTGCCGGCGTAAAGTCCTATGGTTTCGGCAGGTAGGGGGTGAAGGAGAGAGGAGACGGGAACCCGCCTCACGACGAAGAAAGTCTCTTCCGCCCTGGCCAGTAGCTTCTGCAACTTGTCCTTGAGGGGCAGGCGAAGCAGCCTGTGGGTGGGAAGGACGACGATTCCCGGATCCCGGGCGGAGGCGAGATAGGCCAGGATCCAGTCGTGATTCCCCTCTTCCTGAAAGAGCTCCTGGTAGCGGAGGGCAGTCTCGAAACGGTGGTGCCCATCGGCCAGCAGGATCACCCGGCTGGCCAGGAGGGCCTGGGCTTCTTCGATCAAGCTTTTTTCCTTAACCACCCAGAGCTTATGTCCCTGTCCCTCGGGGTCGGAAAAGTCGAGGTCGGCGGGGAGCTTTGTAATTTCCCGCCAGAGAGCCTCGGTCTCTTCTTCCCCGCCCAGGTAAAGGCCGAAGATGGGGGAGAAGTGGGCCCGGCAGGCTCGGAGGAGCTCCCACCGATCAGAGCGGGCGCGGGCTAGCGTCTCCTCGTGGGGCAAGATCCCTCGGCCGTAGGGTTCAAGCTTAAGCAAGCAGAAAAAGCCGCGTCGGGTGTAGAGCTTTTCTTGCCAGTGGAAGGTGTGGGAATGAAAGTAAAGGGCTGGGGAGCTTTCTGGTCTCAGAACCCCCTCTTGTCGCCACCTCTGCCAAAGGAGGGCGGCGGCAGCGTAGGCTTCAGGACCTTTGCCCTCCCGGCTTTCCTCCAGGTGGATGATGTTGTAGGGGTGGCGGGAACGCAGTTCCCGGACTTTGTGCTCGTCCACCACGTCATAAGGGGGCGAGATGACTAAGGGGAGGGGGAAGTTGTGGTAGCGCCAGCCGCGCAAAGGAGCGATTATCGGCAAGCCTAATCCTCTCCTTCGACTTTAAGCTTGGTCCAGCGGTTAAGGTCTCGCTGACGATATTTCTCCATCGTGGCCTGGAAAGCCTTCTCCAGGTCTATATTGAGCAAATTGGCGTAGCAGAGTAGGATGAAGAGAATGTCGCCCAGCTCCAGGGCTATGTCTCCAGGGGGCTCGTCTGCCTTTTTGGGCTTTTCGCCGAACCGGTGGTTTATTTCTCGCGCCAACTCCCCTACTTCCTCGATGAGGCGAGCCAGGATGCTCAGAGGGTGCCAGTAGCCTTCGGCGAACTGGGTTATCCACCGGTCTACTTCCTCCTGCATCTCCCTAAGCTCCATTCCTTCACCTCCGTCGCCCAACATTTTACCACACAAGCCTGTTCTTAAGCCGGGAAAAAGGACATAGCTTCTTAAAAGAAGGGGGTTTCGGGATTGCGCTGGTTTTTTTGGCAACGCAAAAGGCTTATCCTGGTGATATCTCTAGTTTTGGTGCTGCTGGTTCTGGTGGGGCTGCTGGTAAACCGCCTGGGAGAGGGGAGGGGGAAATTGCGCCTTCCTCCTCCAGCCGACCTCCTGCAGCAGGCCTTGGAGCGGACGCGGCAGGCTCCTTCGTACTCCTACTCTTTGAGCACCAAGCTTTTAACCCCTCAGGGGACGAGGCTTTTGAGCGAGCTTCAAGGGCTAAGGACACTACCCGACTGCGTGTACGTTCGAGGCAAGCTCTTCAACGCCCCGGTGGAGATCATCCGGGTGGGGGAGACCGCCTACATCAAGGACCCTTTCAGTCCCAAGTGGCTGGCCTTTCCTGGGGAGAGGTTGGGGGAAACCCGGGTGTTTACGGCGGAGCTCGATCCCCTTGTTTTGCTCGACTTCGCCTCGCCTCCAACCGCCCGCTGGGCACGGGCCGGGCCGGAGGAAAAGGGGCTTTGGGTGCTGGAGTGCCCCCACGCGGTTCCGCGCCATCCTGAGTTGGCTACCCAGTTTACCGATTTCCGCTATCGGATAGGGGTAGACCCTTCTACCCGGTACATAACCCGGGTGGAGGTAGAGGCCAAAGGCAAGAAGGCCCCCACTCAGCTTAAGGTGGGGCTGAAACTGGGCGACTTCGGTCACAAGAAAAAGATCGAGCCTCCACCGCACATCTTCACCCCTAAGGGCGGCTAAAGGTACTTTTGGCTTCCTCCGGCTTCACGAAGAGGGTTTGCTCTTGCGTGTAGGTTACCAGGCCGGGACGGCTTCCGGCCGGACGCCTAACGTTGGCCCGTCGGGTGTAGTCTACCGGTACTTGGGCGCTCTGTCGAGCCTGGCTAAAGTAGGCGGCCAGGGTGGCGGCAAAGTGCAGGTCTTCTGGTGCGGGGTCTTTCCCCCCGGTCTTGAGCACCACGTGTGCGCCCGGCACCCCGCGGGCGTGAAGCCAAAGGTCGTCCGGGGAAGCTAGCTTGAAGGTGACGTATTCGTTCTGCCGGTTGTTCTTTCCCACCCAGACGGTGAAGCCGCTGGGGGAGACGAATTTCAGAGGATGCGGAGCTTCCAGACGAGAGGAGGTCGGCCGCCCCGTCTCCTCTTCTTCTATCTCAGCAGCTATGTCTTCCAGCTCTTCCAGTTTTTCAGCTTGAGAGAGGGCCGTGGCCACCGAGGCTAGGTAAGCCAGTTCCTCTTCGAGCTTTTCTTTTTCCACCTGAGCGGTGTCCCGAGCTTTTTTGGTCCGGCGGTAAAGCTCGAAGTAGCGCTGGGCGCACTCCACCGGGGTGAGAGAAGGACACAACGGGACGGTCACCGGCGGAGAACCCGGCTCGTGATAATTCTCTAGCACCGCCTCTTCCATGCCAGGGGCCAAGCGGTGCAGGTTGGCCAGGATGAGTTCTCCCCAGAGGCGAAACTTTTCCGGGTCCTTTTCCTCCAAGAGGGTGTTCAAAGCCCCCAGCCGTTTTTCCGCCTGCTCTATGCGCCTTCCTATTTTCCGGGCCAGTTGCTGCCGGAGCAGATCCAGGCGCTGGGCTTCACTACGCAGGGTGTAAAAGCGATCCACCACTTCGTTCATACTGCCGTGCTCGCGCTGGCCGGGGAAGGAAAGGGGGACGAAGGGGAAGAACTCAATGGGCTTTCCTTCCTCCAGCGCCAGGGTGGGCAAGCTCTTTCCCTCCGTCACCTCCGTCACCAGCTCTTTCAAGGCCAAAAAGAGCTTCCGGAGCTCATAAAGACCGCACTCTTCCAAAAGTAGCTCTTCTTCCAGCCCGGCCCGCAGCACCACCTCCCGGGCGGTGGCCAGCCCCAACCCTTGGAAGCGCTGCTGGAGGGCTTTGGACAAAGGGGTGGCAGGGGGAAGGGAGCTTAGAGTCGCGGCGAAAAAGTCTTCCTCGGGCAAGCCGCGGGGGTCGAGTTTATCCGTTTGAGGAGCGCGGTAGGGGCGCCCGGGTAGCACTTCCCGGTAGCGGCTCAGGGCGTGGCTGTAGCGCTTGATCCCGTCCAGGATCTTGCCCTCTCCCGGATCCAGAAGGATAATATTGCTGTGCTTGCCCATAATCTCTACTACCAGCCGGTAGTTGACCGGGCGTTTTAGTTCGTCGAAGTTAGCAATATCGAGGTGAAGGATTCTTTCCAGCCCGGGCTGTTCTAGGGCGACTATGCGCCCACCTTCTAGGTGGCGGCGCAAAAGAGTTAGAAAACCGGACGACCGGGAGCTCGGCCGCTCCTTGAGGGCGGTAAGGTGGACGCGGGGGGCGTTGGCCTGGGCCGAAAGCCAAAGGTTTTGCTTTTTCCCCTGGAGGCGGACGATAAATAGCAACTCCAGCTCGGTAGGCTGGTAGATCCGCTCGATGCGGCCGCCCACGAGCTCTCGCTTCAGTTCCTGTACTATGCGGTTGAGGGTGAGGCCGTCGAAGGGCAACTTCTTTCCTCCCGAAAAGATACTCGGACTTCTAGAAAAGTATAAGGAAAAAAGGAGTTGGCGCACAATGGTATCAACTGCCCGCCTGCGCCTGCGACCAGGCAAAGTGGTGCGCGTGCTGGACAAGCGCGCTGACTTGGTAGAAGTCCTGGTGGAAGTAGAGGGGAAAGAGGAGAAGGCCATAATCCTGGAAAGCTTCACCGGAGAAGCGGCCGTAGGGGATCCGGTGCTGCTCAACACCACGGCGGTGGCTAAGGGGCTGGGTAGCGGTGGCTACCACTTCGTGGTGGCTAACCTGCGCCAAGTAATCTTGGACCCGCCGGAGCCGGGGCACATCATGAAGCTTCGCTATACCCCGGCTCAGATAAAGGTACTGGCGGTGGAAGAGCCGGACAGCCCCCACCATAACGTTATGCGCCAGGCTGTAAGCCTTGAGGGCACGCCGGTGGTGGCCTTAGAACTGCACAGCCAGCTGGCGCCGGTGGCTGCCGCTATCTGGCGGGCGGGCAAGGGCCGGCTCCGTCTGGTCTATGTCATGACTGACGGGGGCGCTTTACCCCTCTCTCTTTCCCGGACGGTAGTGGAGCTCCGGGAGAAGGGGCTGCTGGCGGCCACCGTCACAGTAGGACATGCCTTTGGAGGCGATTTAGAGGCAGTAACTCTGCACAGCGGCTTGCTGGCGGCCAAGCACGTGGCCCGGGCCGATATCATTGTGGCCGGGATCGGCCCCGGCATTGTGGGTACTGGGACGCCCCTGGGAACTACGGCGGTGGGGCAGGGGGAGATAGCTAACGCTGCCTGGGCTCTAGAGGGTAAGCCCATAGTTCCTTTGCGCCTAAGCTTTGCCGATCCCCGCCCCCGGCACCGGGGAGTAAGCCACCACACTTTGACCGTACTGCAGCGGGTCACTCTGGCTCCCTGCTGGGTGCCCCTCCCTTGGCTCCCCCCTCCCAAAGAGGCCCTAGTATGGCAGCAGTTAAGCGAAACCGAAATACCGGCCAAACACCGGGTGGTGTCCCTGGACGCCACACCGGCCTTGGCTGCCCTGGAAGCCCTGGAAATCCAGGTTTCCACCATGGGAAGGGGTCTGGAAGAAGACCGAGAGTTTTTCTTAGCCGCCGGGGCAGCCGGATTGTGGGCCGTCCACCTCTCCCTCTCATAATTTTCCTCCTTGGAGAGTAATCTCTTCCTGAAAAGGAACTGAGGGGGATGCGGGTTGGGGGTTATCAAGGTGCGGCAGCCGGTGGTTTACTACTTGGTGTTCACTCGGGCCTGGTTCTTTCTTTTGCTCCGCCGCTTCTGGCTCCCGTTGCTTTTTTCCTTTTTTCTGGTAATGGCCGCGACAGCTTGGGGCATGAGCGCGGCGGAGCAGCTAAAGAATCAGGAAATCCAGGAGCTAACCCAGTACACAGCCCAGCTACTCACGGCGGCACAGAAAGGCGGGGCGAAGCTACCGCAGGTGGCCCTTTACCACCTTTTGCCCTTAGGGGTTTGCTACCTGGCGGGTTTGAGCATCTACACTACGCCGCTTGTAGTCCTGGTTTTAATGCTGCAAGGGTATGCCTGGGGCTTTACCGCTGCCTTTCTTCTGCGACAAAGCGAGTTTCCAGGGACCAAGGTGTTGCTGGCGGCCTTTCTTCCTCACAATTTGCCTCTGTTTCTGGCCTTACTCCTAGCGGCCGCCACTTCTTTCTCCTTGGCCTTCTTCCGCCAGCACCAGGGTAAAACGCCTGCTTTTACCGTAGAGCCCTGGTTCTGGCGCTACACTGGGCTCATGTTATGCTGGGGGTGTTTCGCGGTGGGAGCAGCGCTGATAGAAGTTTACCTGGTTCCCTGGCTGGTGAAGCTTTTGCTTGCGGGAGGGTAGGGAGAATGAAGTTTATTTGCTTCTGGCCCAGGTCCGCCTGGCTGAAGCTGGCTAAGATTGTGCTCGGCCTACTTCTGGTCCTGCTGGCGATAGTAGGAACTTGGTCTAGCTTCCGGGAAAAGGCTTACCCAACAGCCGGGCCGACTGTCTTGGAAGAGCGGACAGGCCTTCTCGACCGGTTGGTGGAAAAGCTGCGGGATTACTACCGGCACTGAAACTTGGCAGGAGCAGGGCTTAGAGGTGGCGAATTTCCCTCTAACGGGAGGGTAGGAAATGCTGGAGAAGTGGCTGGAGGAGTTTTTGGAGTTTTTGCGGGTGGAGCGGGGCTTGGCAGACAACACCATAGCCGCCTACCGCACCGACCTCAAGCACTTTTGCGCTTTCGTAGCCCGGCGCCAGTTTCCCTTAGATCCCTCTTCTTTGCGCGACGCCTGCCTCTGCTACCTTTACGAGCTTAAAGCTGCCGGATACCTGGCTTCCACGGTGGCCCGGCGCTTGGCGGCCCTCAAGTCTTTCTGCGCCTACCTGGCGACCCAGGCCGGCTACCTGCCCTGGGATCCAGCAGAAGAGCTCTCCTCTCCCAAGATTCCCGAGCGGCTGCCCAAGGTGCTGCGCCCGGAGGAAGTGGAGCGCCTGCTCACCGCTCCCCGGACCAACACCCCTCAGGGGCTAAGGGATAGGGCTTTGCTGGAACTGGCTTACGCCACGGGAATGCGGGTCTCGGAGCTCGTGGGGCTAGATGTGGATCACCTCAACCTGGAGGCGGGCTACGTGCGCGTTTTAGGCAAAGGGGGAAAGGAGCGGGTGGTGCCGGTGGGGAGGACAGCACAGCATTACCTTAAGGAGTACTTAGAGAAGGCCTGGCCCCGCCTGGTAAAGGATCGTCGCACCTCTGCCCTCTTCGTCAACCGCCGGGGCGGAAGGCTCACCCGGCAGGCGGTCTTCAAGCTTTTAAAGGACTACGCTCGCCAAGCCGGTCTGAGCTCGGCTCCTTCTCCCCACACTTTGCGCCATTCCTTTGCCACCCACCTTTTGGAGAACGGGGCCGACCTGCGGGTAGTCCAGGAGCTCTTGGGTCACGTTTCTATCAGCACCACTCAGATTTACACTCATCTCACTTCGACCAGGGTGCGTGAGGTGTACCGCCGGGCTCACCCGCGCTCCCGGAAAATAAAGTCTTAAAAGGGGATGGTTTTACGCGAATAGAGCGGGCAGTAGTGGTAGTGCTAGACGGGGTGGGTATCGGAGCCTTACCTGACGCCCACCGCTACGGGGACGAGGGAAGCGATACCCTGGGCAATCTGGCACGGGCGGTAGGGGGGCTCGACCTTCCCCATCTCACGGCCTGGGGATTGGGGAACATAGGGGAGATTTTGGGGGTCAGCCCGGTGGAGGAACCGCTTGCCTCCTACGGCAAGATGGCCGAGGCTTCGCCGGGCAAGGATACCACCACCGGCCACTGGGAACTGATGGGGGTTATACTGGAACGCCCTTTCCCCGTCTATCCCCAGGGATTTCCTCCCGAAATCATCCGCGCTTTTGAGGAACGTATAGGGCGTAAGGTTTTAGGGAACAAGCCCGCCTCCGGCACGGCCATCATCGAAGAACTCGGGCCGCTGCACCTCGAGACGGGCTACCCTATAGTCTATACTTCGGCCGATAGCGTTTTTCAGATAGCCGCCCACGAAGAGGTCATCCCAGTAGAGGAACTTTACCAGATGTGCCGTATAGCTAGGGAGATCCTCACCGGTGAGCATGCGGTGGCGCGGGTAATCGCCCGCCCCTTCACGGGGAAACCGGGAAGCTTCCGCCGTACTCCGCGCCGCCACGATTTCTCCCTCCCCCCGCCCCGTCCCACCTTGCTAGACGCCCTGGTGGAGCGGGGCTACGAGGTGGTGGGGATAGGGAAAATACCTGACATCTTCGCCGGGAGAGGGATAACCCGCTCCTTGCCGGCCAAAGACAACCAGGAGAACTTACAGGTGACCATCGAGGCGATGAAGAACATGGCACCGGGCCTGGTCTTCACCAACTTGGTGGACTTCGACACTCTCTACGGGCATCGCAATGACCCTCAAGGCTTCGCCCGGGCCTTGCGGGAGTTCGACGCCGCCTTACCTCGCTTGGCCGGGGCCTTACCGGAAGAGGGAATCCTCTTCATCACTGCCGACCACGGTTGCGACCCCACCACCCCCAGCACCGATCACTCGCGCGAGTATGTCCCTTTGCTGGTGTGGGGGGGATCACAGCTTGGACAGGGGGTAAACTTGGGGGTGCGCGAGACCTTTGCCGATCTGGCGGCCACTTTAGCCAACCTTTTCGGTTTTTCTTGGCCGGTGGGGAAGAGCTTTGCCGACCTCCTACCCTGGCAAAGGCGAGGTGAGAGACTTTGCGGGCCTACGAGCTGATCCGGCGTAAACGCGACGGAGAGAAGCTGAGCGCCGAGGAACTGGAGTGGTTGGTTTTCTCTTACCTGGAGGGAGAGGTTCCCGACTACCAAATGGCTGCCTGGCTCATGGCGGTCTACTTTCGAGGACTCGATGTAGAGGAAACCGCACACCTAACCGGTGCCATGGTACGCACGGGCCAGCTCCTCGACCTCAGTGGGATCCCGGGAATAAAGGTAGACAAGCACTCCACCGGCGGCGTGGGGGACAAAACCACCCTGGTTCTGGCTCCCTGGCTGGCGGCTGCCGGGCTTAAAGTGGCCAAAATGTCGGGGCGCGGGCTGGGGCACACGGGAGGAACCATCGATAAGCTGGAATCTATCCCCGGTTTCCGCGCCGAGCTTACCGTTGAGGATTTCTTGAACCAGCTAGAAGCAGTAGGAGTGGCCATCACCTCCCAGTCTTATGCCCTGGTACCCGCCGACCGCAAACTCTACGCCTTGCGTGACGTGACGGCAACGGTGGAAAGCGTGCCTTTAATAGCCGCCAGCGTTATGAGCAAAAAGCTGGCTTTGCGCACCGATGCCCTGGTGCTCGACGTCAAGGTGGGGAAAGGGGCTTTAGCCAAGGATCTGAAGATGGCCCGGGAGTTAGCCTCGCTTATGGTGGACATAGGGAAGCGGGCGGGGAGAAAGGTCCGGGCGGTAATCTCCGATATGGAAAAGCCCCTGGGGCGGGCGGTGGGGAATGCCCTGGAAGTGGAAGAAGCCATAGCCACCTTACAAGGTAACGGTCCTGAAGACCTGGTGGAGCTTTGCCTTTTCCTGGGCTCTCAACTTATGGAGCTTGCCGGGCTGGCGGAAAGCGAGAAGGAGGCGCGCGAGAAGCTGAAGCGTGTCTGGGAGGAGGGAAGGGCTTGGGAGAAGTTCAAGGAGTGGGTCAAGGCGCAGGGAGGAAAAGTAGAGGCGGTGGAAAACCCCTCGCTTCTTCCCCAGGCTCCGGAAGAGCTGGTGATCGCCAGCCCGAGCGCTGGCTTTGTGGAGGCTGTGGACGCTCTAGCCATAGGCGAGGCAGCGCGTATCTTGGGCGCAGGCCGGGAGCGCAAGGAAGATCCGATAGATCCAGCGGTAGGGGTGATCCTGGAGGCAAAAGTGGGGGATTGGGTGGAGGAAGGAGCGCCTCTGGCGCGGCTGCGCGTGAGAGAGAAGGGAGTAGAGGAGGCTAAGGCTCTGGTGGCGCAGGCTTTCACCCTCGGCAACCAGCCTCCGCCTCCGAAACCGCTCATTTACGAGGTGGTCTCATGAAGGATAACTGGCAGTGGCTGAAACTGGTGGCCGCCTCTCTTTTCCTGCTGGTGGCCCTCATCCTGCACTTCAGCGGCGAGCAGGGCAAAATCTTTTTGCTTTTGAAATACCTTTTTGTTTTTCTGGGTGTTTTTTATGTGGTATCCTTTTTTGTCTTCCGCTGGTTCCTGCGCAAGTTTGGCGAGGAGGGGGAGGATGGAGGAAAATAACCGGGACGTTTGCAGTGTGGACGGCTTTTCGGTTTCCTTTTTCCGAGCTTTTCGCCTCTTCAACCGCTTCCTGCACCTCTTTTTAGGCATAAGCCTAGTGGTAGTGGCGGGGCTTACCTTCTGGATCTTTTTCCGGGACATCTACTACGCCCTAGTCAACCCTGACCAACTGATCTACGGGCTTCTGCACGCTCTAGGCACTCTTTTGATCTTGTGGACCATATCCGAGCTCATCGCCACCGAGATCCGCTGCCTGGGCGGGGAGCGGGTGCAGGTGGCGGTCTTTGTAGACGTGGCCATCGCGGCTACGCTAAGAAAGCTTCTCATAGGCGACATCGAGAACACCGGGGTAGAAGCGAAGCTGGTAAACCTGGCCGCCCTGGTGGTCCTGGGACTGGTTCGCTGGGCCCTTACCTGCCAGCCCTTTTCCCGTAAAAAGGAGGGGTGAAAGGTTAATTGCCTCTTTCACGGCGCAATGCTACACTAAAGCCATGGGACTTATCCCGCGACTTCCAAAGGGAAGTGGTTCTGGTTGAAACTGGACCTTAAATCCTTGCGCTTCCCGGAAATAGAAAGCTGGGTGACCGAAGAGCTGAAAGAGCCCCGATACCGGGCCCAGCAGCTTATTGACTGGCTTTTTGTCAAAGGGGTAACCTCCTTTCAGGAAATGACCAACCTGCCCAAGACCTTACGCGAGCGCTTGGAGGAAGTAGCTTCCATAACCCGTCTGACTGTGCGGGTGAAGAAGTGCTCCCGCGATGCGAGGACGGTAAAGTTTCTCTACCTGGCCCACGACGGGGCGGGTATCGAGACGGTTTTTATGCGCCATCCCTGGGGCCGCACTGTCTGCGTTTCCACCCAAGTAGGTTGTCGGATGGGCTGCCGCTTCTGTGCTTCCGGCGCGAAAGGACTCAAGCGTAACTTGAGCGCGGGAGAGATCTACGAGCAGGTTCTTCGCACCCAGATCGAGCTGGGCGAAAGAGTGACCCATGTGGTTCTTATGGGCATGGGGGAGCCCTTTGACAACCAAGAAGCAACTTTTTGCTTTTTGGAGAACATCACCCACCCGGCGGGTTTAAATATAGGGGCGCGCAAAATCACCGTTTCTACCTGCGGGGTAGTACCGGGAATAAGGGCGCTTGCCCAACTCAAGCGGCAGTTTGGTCTGGCCGTTTCCCTGCACGCTCCCCGCGACGAACTGAGGAGCTGGCTTCTGCCCATAAACCGCCGCTATCCCTTAAAAGAGCTCCTGGCCGCCTGCCGGGAGTATGTGGAGGCCACCCACCGCCGGATAACCTTCGCTTACACCATGATAGCCGGCATTAACGATAGTCAAGAAGAGGCAAAGGAATTGGCCAAGCTACTTAAAGGGTTACTTTGCCACGTCAATCTTATACCCTTTAATTTGGTGCACGAGCGCCGCTTTCGCCCTCCTTCCCCCGCCAAGATAGAGGCCTTCCGTCGCCTCTTGGAAGAGAACGGCATTCCGGCGACGGTGAGGCGCAGCCTGGGTGAGGAGATAGAGGCGGCGTGCGGGCAGCTGCGCTATCGCTACGAAAAAGAGGAATCATTGGCGAATGGGGCCGAGAGAAATGGAATGGGTAGCCAAAAGTGATCCAGGTTTAGTGCGACCCCGAAATGAAGATGCTTACTTGGTTCTACCGGATAAAGGGCTCTTCGCCGTGGCCGACGGCTTAGGGGGACATCAGGCCGGCGATGTAGCCAGTCAGCTAGCGGTATCTACCGTGGCCCAATTCTGGCAGGAAGAGAAAGAGGTTTCTTTGGAGAGACTGGTAGCGGCGGTCAAGGCGGCCAACGAGGCCGTTTATCGTGCTTCCTTGGCCCGGCCTGAATGTATGGGCATGGGCACCACGCTCACCGTATGTCTCGTTAAGGAAAAGGAGCTTCTTTGGGCCCACGTGGGAGATAGCCGAGGCTATCTGTTGCGGGGTGGAGAAGTAACTCAGTTCACTCAGGACCACACCTTGGTGGCTGAGCTTTTGCGGGAGGGGGAAATCTCTCCGGAAGAAGCAGAGTGGCATCCTTACCGGCACGTGCTGAGCCGGGCTTTGGGGATAGAAGCTGCGGTAGAAGTGGACGCGGGTAGCTTTGCCCTGGAGCGGGGAGATATTATTTTACTCTGTACCGATGGTCTCACTCTCCACCTGACTCCGGAAGAGATTCTGCGTTTGGTACGCGAAGCAAAGTCCTTGGCGGCAGGAGGGGAAAAGCTTTTGGCCGAAGCCTTGGAGCGGGGAGGAGAGGACAACATAACGCTGGTGATGGTGAGGATCGATGATTGACCGGGTGCTCGGCAACCGCTACCGGCTGGTGCGTGAAATCGGTAGCGGGGGAATGGCAGTAGTTTATGAGGGGCGGGACCTGGTACTCGACCGCCCTGTTACGGTGAAGGTTTTGCGCGAGGAGTTTGCCCGGGATCCCGAATTTGTGCAGCGCTTCCGCCAGGAGGCACTGGCGGTGGCCAGTCTCTCTCATCCGCACATAGTAAGCCTTTACGATGTGGGCGAGGATAACGGCACCCACTATTTGGTGATGGAGTACGTTGAGGGTAAGGATCTAAAGACCCTCATACAGGAAGGCAAGATCACCATCCCTTGGGCCATCAAGATAGCTAGGGATATTTGCGCGGCGCTGGAACACGCGCACCGACGGGGAATAGTCCATCGGGACGTCAAGCCCCACAACATCTTAATAACCCCTGATGGGGAAGCCAAGCTGGCCGACTTCGGCATCGCTCGTACTTTGAGGGGGACCACCATTGCTGCCACCCGTGCCTTCCTGGGCTCGGTGGAATACATCTCCCCGGAGCAGGCGCGCGGGGAACCGGCAGATGCGCGCTCCGACATCTACTCCCTGGGAGCGGTAATTTACGAAATGCTGGCCGGCAGGCCTCCTTTTACAGGGGACAACCCGGTGGCGGTAGCGCTCAAGCATGTGGAGGAGCAGCCTCCCCCTCTGTCGCAGCTCAATCCCCGTGTGCCGCCGGCGCTGGAGCGAATAGTGGCCCGGGCCATGGCCAAGAATCCCGCCGCTCGCTATCCTTCGGCGGCCGCGCTGGCTCGGGATTTGGAGGCGTTGAACTTGAAAAAGAACCCTCGTTCTATTAAGTGGCTTTACTACCTTTTGTTGCCTCTGCTGGCTCTTTTCCTGGCCTTCATGGGGGGCTGGTGGTGGCTCAAGCACTACACCAACGTGCCCGAGGTGACGGTTCCCGATGTGCGCGGCAAGCCGGTAGAGGTGGCCAAGCAGATGCTGACCGATCTCGGTCTGCGGGTGCAAGTAGAGGAGGCCCATAACAGCGAAGTAGAAAAGGGCAAGGTTATAAAGCAGGACGTCGACCCCGGCACCAAGGTGAAGAAAGGGCGGCTTATTACCTTGCTCGTGAGCCTGGGGCCGGAGATGCGCACTGTGCCTGACGTGCGCAACCGGACTTTGGCCGAGGCAGAAGCCGTGCTGAAGGCCGAAGGGTTCGTGGTGGGGCAGACCCAGTGGACCTATGACCCTCGGCCGACGGGCACGGTGGTGGATCAGAATCCTCTACCGGGCGTTTCCCGGCCTAAGGGCACGCGGGTGGACCTGGTTTTGAGTCGGGGACCGGAAGTTCCCACCCAGGCGGTGCCCGATGTGCGGGGGATGACTTTCGAGGCGGCGAAAAACAAGCTTCTGGCGGCGGGCTTCACCGTTGACGACCAGGTGCTGCACACCTCCAGCAATGAGTACCTGCCGGGTTACGTTTGCGACCAGCAGCCTCCGCCTGGGACCATCTTACGCCGGGGGGACAAGGTCCAACTCACCGTTAGCGACGGCCCAGGCCCCGTCC
This sequence comes from Ammonifex thiophilus, assembly GCF_003368535.1. GTDB lineage: Bacteria > Bacillota > Desulfotomaculia > Desulfotomaculales > Ammonificaceae > Ammonifex > Ammonifex thiophilus. The sequence goes on along the minus strand of NZ_QSLN01000003.1, from coordinate 62,701 downwards.
CCCGGCAGGCCACGGTTAACTTGGTACTGCCTCCTGATGGTAAGACGCACGAGGTTAAGATAGTGGTACAGGATACTAGGGGGACGGTAGAGGCTTATCAGGGAACGTGCCAGCCCGGGGAGCACCTAAGGCAAACAGTGACTTACTACGGCAAGGCCAAGATCAGCGTTTATGTAGACGGTAATCTGGTCAAGGAACAAACTCTTTAGGTAAAGGGGGGAGCAAGACTTCCCTTGGTAGGGCAGATCATCCGCATTCACGGTGGATTCGCCTTCATAAGAGACCCGAATACGGGCAAGGTATGGGCGGCTCTGCGCCGAGGAAAATTGGCCGAAGAAAAGATACTGGTAGGGGACCTAGTGGAGTTTTCTCCGCTGGACGAGGAGAGGGGGGTGCTGGAGAAGGTACTGCCGCGTAAGACGGAGCTTTATCGTCCTCCGGTGGCCAACGTGGAACAGGCCCTCCTGGTCTTCGCCTTCACCGAGCCCGATCCCAACTTCAAGCTTCTCGATCGTTTTCTGGTACTGAGCCAGAGCGCCAAGATAAAGCCGATCATCTGCTTCAACAAGCTCGACTTGGCTTCCCCTGGCCTCTACCAGGAAGAGAGGCGGGCCTATGAGGAAGCCGGATTCGTCTTCCTTACCGTAAGCGCTAAGACGGGCCAGGGGCTGGAAGAGTTGAAGCGGCACCTCTCCCAGCGGGTGACGGTGCTGGCCGGTCCCTCAGGGGTGGGCAAATCGAGCCTACTCAACGCCATCCAACCTGGACTCAAGCTGCAGACGGCACCAGTCAGCCGCAAAACCGGGCGCGGCCGCCACACCACCCGCCTGGTGGAGCTTCTGCCCCTGGACATAGGAGGATTGGTGGTGGACACCCCCGGCTTCACCAGTCTCGACCTCCCCGACATTCCTCCGGCTTCTTTATCCGCTTACTTTCCGGAAATCGCGCGGGTTGGGACCGGTTGTCGTTTCAGCGACTGCCTGCACCAGGCCGAGCCCGGTTGCGCGGTACGGGAGGCGGTGGCCGAAGGGAAAATCCCCCGCTTCCGCTACCAGCACTATCTAGTCTTCCTGAGCGAAATTCTAGAGCGGGAAAGGAGAAGGTTCTCTTGATCAAGGTGGCCCCTTCCCTTCTCTCGGCCGATTTTTCCCATCTTCGCCGCGATGTAGAGCGGGTAGAGGAGGCAGGTGCCGATTACCTTCATCTGGACGTCATGGACGGACACTTCGTTCCTAACATAACTTTTGGGCCGCCGCTCATAGCGGCCCTGCGCCCGCACTCCCGCTTGCTTTTCGATGTGCACCTGATGATCGAAGCCCCGGAAAGGTACATCAAAGATTTCGTGAATGCCGGCGCCGACCTGATCACGGTGCACGTGGAAGCCTGTCGGCACCTGCACCGCACCCTTACCGTCATAAAAGAGAACGGCTGCCGTGCCGGCGTGGCCCTCAACCCCGCCACTCCGCCACAAGCGGTAGAGTATGTGCTGAACCTAGTGGACCTGGTATTGGTGATGTCGGTAAATCCCGGCTTCGGCGGGCAGTCTTTCATACCCGCCGTTCTTCCCAAGATAAGCCTTCTGCGCTCCTGGATAGAAGAGCGAGGGCTGGCCGTGGAGATTGCCGTAGATGGAGGAGTAAACCGGCAAACGGCATCTCTAGCGGTGAAGGCGGGGGCTACGGTGCTGGTGGCCGGCACGGCGGTTTTCGCTGCCCCCGATCCCCGTGTCGTTATTCAGGAATTTAAGTCGATTTAAGGGGATTGCGCCTTTTTTCTCAAAAAGCATTGACAGCTAAAAAAAGTTTTTTTATAATGAAAGAGCGTAAGTACTCACAATGAGCTAGGAAAAAAGAGCAAGCACCTTGTAAAACGGACGATTGGAAAGCGTAAGGGGGAATAAGATTGAAAGTCTTGCGCGTTCCGGAAGCAACCATCGGGCGACTTTCGGTTTACTCCCGCTATTTGGAGCAACTAGATAAAAACGGGGTCACGACCATATCTTCCGGGGAAATCGCCAAAGGCGTGGGAGTGAGCCCGGCGCAGGTCAGGAAGGATCTGGCCTACTTCGGCGAATTCGGCACCCGCGGGGTGGGCTATAATGTTAAAGATCTCATTCACTATCTCCACCGCATCCTAGGTCTCACTCATCCCTGGCCGGTAGTGGTGGTAGGAGCGGGTAACCTTGGTACCGCTTTGTGCGCCTACCGGGGTTTTCGCGACCGTGGCTTCCACATCGTGGGAGTTTTCGATAACGATCTGCTTAAAATCGGCAAGCGCATCCAGGACTTGGAAGTGCTCCCGGTAGAAAAAATACCCGAAGTGGTGAAGGAGCACGGGGTGCGCATCGGGATAATTGCCGTGCCCCAGCAGGCGGTCCAAGAAGTGGCCGATATTCTAGTGAGAAGTGGTGTGGAGGCTCTCTTGACTTTCGGTTCGGTGGCCGTACGAGTCCCTCCTCATGTGATAGTGCGCAACATCGACCTTACCATCAAGTTGGAGATTCTCACCTTTTACCTCAACTTCCGGGAAACCCACCCGGCGACCTGGCTGGAGCCCAACATCTAAGGTTCGGGGGTTCGAATTTAAGGTGCGCTACGTGGCAGTGGTGGGTTCGGGCGAGTGCTCGCCGGAAATAGGTAGCTTGGCTTACGAAGTAGGTAAGGAGCTGGCCCGGCGAAAGGCAGTGGTCCTGTGTGGGGGGAGAGGAGGGGTGATGGCCGAGGTGGCCCGGGGAGTCCGGGAGGAAGGAGGCCTAGTAATCGGTATCCTCCCGGGGACAAGCCGGAGCGAAGGCAATCCCTACCTTTCCTTCTCTTTGCCCACCGGGCTGGGTGAGGCGCGCAACGCCGTAATTGCCTGTGCGGCCGATGTCCTCATCGCCGTGGGGGGCGGTTACGGCACCCTCTCGGAGGTGGCTCTGGCGCTGAAGCGGGGAAAGAAGGTGATAGGGCTTGCCTTTTCTTTTCCCGGTATCCCAGGGGTTATACCTGCCTCTTCTCCTTCAGAGGCAGTGGATTTAGCCCTCTCCCCTTAGTGAGGAGAAAGAGGGGTGTCGTTGGTATCCTTGGGGGTTTTTACTATGAACCTATTCTCCCCCTCATGGTAGGCCACCACTAAATTCTTCCCTTTAAGTTTGGCCTGGTACATAGCTTCGTCGGCGCGCTGTATGACCTCTTCCGGATTCAGACCGATGCGGTATTGAGCCACCCCTATGCTGACCGTGAGGAAAATGTTCTCCCCCGACTCCAGGCATATAGGAGTCTCAGCTACGGCGCGACGTACTTTCTCTGCCGCCTGCGCTGCTCCTTCCAGGTCGGTACCGGGCAAGATGGCGATAAATTCCTCCCCTCCGTAGCGCACCACTATGTCGTTATCGCGTAGGGTCTGCTTGATGGTCTGGGCCAATAGAGTCAAGGCGATATCCCCGACTTCGTGTCCGTAGAAGTCATTGACGTTTTTAAACTGGTCCACATCGACGAAGAGGATGCTAAAGGGGCGGTTCAGGCGCTGAGCTTCCACCACCAGATGGGCTAAGTACTCTTCCAGAAAGCGGCGGTTGTATAGTTGGGTGAGCGGATCTATCAGAGACAGGCGACGGTTGAGCTCGCTCAGGCGCAGGTTGGAAATCATGGCGGCGGTGATGGATACGTAACCTTCGATACTCCGTTTGGTCTCGGCATCGAAGAAGTGCGGCTGCCGGCTCCCTACTCGCACCCAGCCCAAAGTACGGCCTCCTACAGCCATAGGGTAACAAACATAGCTTTTCACCTCTGGGTTCACGCTGCAGGCGTAGCGGCAGCCCAGTTCCTCGTTTACGTCGTCGACGCAGTAAGGAGCCAAGATGCGCACCACGTAGCAGAGGTTCACCTCGTTAAGGGCCGGTGTGGGATGATGGGGACACTGCTCGCCGAAGTACTCCGTTCTGCCGGTAGCGGAGGAATAGGTGGCCACCACCTGCCCCTTGCCGCTTTTTTCATCGATGAGAACCACTATCACCTCATCTACCCTCAGCCTCTTGAGGTAATGGACCAAGAGCTCAATAGCCTCCGGTTCCATCACCAGAGCGGCGGCCCGCATGCCGAAGTTGGAAAGGTCGTTAAGCCGATTGAAGGTTTGCTTAATGTCGCAACGCATGCGCTCCACTGCGTCTATGATCCCTTCGAACTCGGTGTAGCGGCTGGGAGCGAGGGGCTGACTGTAGTCCCCCCGCGCCACGGCGCGCAGAGCCTGAGAGATTTCTTCCAGGGGAGAAAACCAGCGGGCAAAGGTGACGGTGGTGATCGTGCCCAAGACCACCAGAAGTCCTGCTAGCAGGAGGGCTTTGCTGGTCAGAAGCCGGTAGACCATGCTCCTTATTTGTGCCTGAGGGGTGCCCACGTAAAGGATGCCCACGATCTCACCCTTGGAGTTGCGCAAAGGCCGGTAGGCGGTTTGATAGGGCTTGCCCACCACGATGGCAGGACCGTAGTAGTCCTTTCCTTCGTTCAGGACCACCTGGGCTACCTCGGGGGAAAGCTTGGTGCCCACTGCCGGCTTGCCGGAAGGTCCGGGGACGGTGGTGGCTATCCGCACATCTTCCAGAAAAATGGTGCAGGTGTCGCCGGTGAGGGCGGTTATTCGGTTGACTACGTGGTTGTTATTCATCAGCACATTTCCTTTGTAAAGCTTGTCCCCCTTTTTCTCCCAGGGGCCGGGGTAAAGAGAATCTATGAAGGCTTCGGCCAGGTTGAGGTCTGCCTTGACCTTGCTCAAAGCCCCTTCCTCGGCACAGCGCTCCAGTATGGCCGAAGTGGCTACGGAAGCTGCCACGGCGTAGGCCACCAGGCTTACCACCAGCAGCCCCAGAACGCGCAGGCGCAGCGATTTCGGTTTCCACATAGAAGTAAAAATACCCCCGGGCCTGTATCGCTGGAAGAGGAAAGGACGTCTTTGGAAAAGTATTATAGCCTTAAGCTTGGTGCTCGAACAAGAAAAAAAGAATCCAGCGGGGAGAAACCCGCTGGCTGGGGAGAGAGAGTTTTAGCGGAGCCGCTATTAGCATACGCGGCTTAAGACCTTTTTATTCCTAGGCTTTTAAGCCTGGAGCTTGCTAACCAGGCTTTGCGTAGCGTAAAATGGGGCTAATACCAAAGACTTTGCTGGTAGAGAGGAGATGAGGGGTGAGTTACAAGATTCTTTTAGACGAGCGCGAGCTTCCCGAAGCCTGGTACAATTTGCAGGCTGACCTGCCTCGACTTCCTAAGCCTCCTCTGCATCCCGTAACGGGAGAGGTGGTGAAGCCTGAGGACCTGGCTCCCATATTTCCTCCGGCCCTCATCGAGCAGGAGATGACCCGGGAGCGCTGGATACCGATTCCCGAAGAGGTGCGCGAGGTCTACCGCCTGTGGCGTCCCACTCCTCTCTTTCGAGCCCGCCGCTTGGAAAAGTATCTGGACACGCCGGCCCACATCTACTACAAACACGAAGGGATAAGTCCGGCGGGAAGCCACAAGTTGAACACTGCTGTGCCCCAGGCTTACTTTAATCGGCAGGCGGGCATAAGACGTTTGGCTACGGAAACGGGAGCGGGGCAGTGGGGCAGCGCCTTAGCCATGGCCTGTCGCTTTTTCGGACTCGAGTGCACCGTCTACATGGTCAAGGTGAGCTACGAGCAGAAACCTTACCGGCGCATCTTGATGCAACTTTTCGGGGCGGAAGTTTTGCCCAGTCCCTCTCCGCGTACTCGTTCCGGTAAAGAGGTTCTGGAAAAGGATCCTTCTTCGCCCGGCAGTTTGGGCATCGCTATAAGTGAGGCGGTGGAAGACGCGGCCACCCATGAAGACACCAACTACGCTCTGGGAAGCGTTTTAAACCACGTGCTCCTGCACCAAACGGTCATTGGGCTAGAGAGCAAGCGGCAGATGGAGAAAATTGGAGAAAAGCCCGATGTAGTGATAGGTTGTGTGGGGGGAGGCTCGAACTTTTCCGGTCTAGCCTTCCCCTGGGTAGCCGACTGCCTTACTAAGGGAGAGAAGATCCGCTTTCTGGCGGTGGAACCGGCCGCCTGCCCCACGCTCACCAGAGGGGTAAGGGCGTACGACTACGGCGATGTGGCAGGCCTTACTCCTCTCCTTTACATGTACACTTTGGGAAGGGGCTTCATCCCTCCGGCTATACATGCCGGCGGGCTGCGTTACCATGGCGATGCTCCCTTGCTTTGCCAGTTAGTGGCGGACGGCGTCGTGGAAGCACGGGCTTACGGGCAGCGCCAGGTTTTCGACGCGGCGGCGCTCTTTGCTCAGACCGAAGGTATACTGCCTGCTCCGGAGTCGGCGCATGCCGTCAAAGCAGCCATAGACGAAGCTCTAGCAGCCCGCGAGGCAGGAGAAAAGAAGGTGATTTTGTTTAATCTTAGCGGACACGGACACTTCGATCTAGCCGCCTATGCTGCTTACCTGGAAGGCCAACTAGAAGACTACACTCTGCCGGAGGAAAAGCTTAAAGAGTCTCTTTCCAGCCTACCGCAGGTGGAAAGGGCATGAGGATCGCGGAATCATTGCGGGTAAACGCGGTTGGCCACCTAGAGGTTGGAGAAGTAGATACGGTACACTTAGCCCGCGAGTATGGTACTCCTCTTTACGTGCTTGACGAGGAAGTTTTCCGCGCCAACTGTCGGCGCTACCTCCGTTCGCTGGGTCCCGGCAACCGGGTGGTCTACGCGGGCAAGGCCCTCCTCACTCTGGCCGTTTGCCGGATCTGCCAAGAAGAGGGTCTATACCTCGATGTGGTCTCGGCGGGGGAGCTTTACACCGCCGTGAAGGCCGGTTTCCCGTCCGAGCGCCTCTACTTTCACGGCAACAACAAGTCCCTCCAAGAGATAGAGATGGGCCTAAAGCTAGGTGTGGGGCGCTTTGTGGTGGATAACTTTCACGAACTGGAGCTCCTGGAGGAAAGGGCACGGGCTTTAAGGAAAAGACCGGCCATTCTCTTACGCCTGACACCAGGCATAGAGGCCCACACGCACGAATATATTCGCACGGGCCAACTCGACTCCAAGTTCGGCTTTCCTCTGGCCACCGGAGCGGCGGAGGAGGCGGTCCGACGGGCCTTATCTTCTTCCCACTTGGAGCTGGTGGGGCTGCACTGTCACATAGGTTCGCAAATTTTGCGCCTGGAGCCTTTCCAGGAAGCGGCGCGGGTGATGATAGCCTTCGCCGCTTCTATGAGGTATAAAACGGGTTGGGTGATGGAGGAGCTCGATCTGGGCGGGGGCCTGGGCATACGCTACACGGCAGAGGACGATCCTCCGGCGATAGAAGACTACGTACAAGCCATCTTGGAAGCGGTGGAGAAAGCCTGCCGGGAGGAAGGGCTACCCCTCCCCCGAATAGTGGTAGAGCCGGGGCGCTCTATTGTGGGCCCGGCAGGAATCACCCTTTACACCGTAGGGGCTATTAAAGAAATTCCCGGGGTAAGGACCTACGTGGCGGTGGACGGAGGCATGACGGATAACCCCCGTCCGGCCCTCTACCAGGCCCGCTACGAGGCGGTACTGGCCAACCGGATGTTAGAGCCTCCAGCCGTGGAGGTGGCGGTAGCCGGGAAGTGCTGTGAATCTGGAGATATTCTCATCCCGGCCGTTAAGTTACCCTATCCGCAGCCGGGAGACATCCTAGCCGTCTTTGCCACCGGCGCTTACAACTACTCCATGTCCATGAACTACAATCGCCTTCCTCGGCCCGCTATGGTGCTGGTGCGAAGGGGAGAGGTGGATCTCATAGTGGCACGCGAGACCTTAGAGGATCTCATAAGCCATGACCGCGTGCCGGAGCGCCTATGGAAGTAATTACCACCCACCAAATGACCGATTTTGACGGTTTGGCAGCCATGGTGGCAGCCAGCAAGCTCTACCCCGGTGCCCGAATGGTGCTTCCTGGCAAGGCCGCGCCGGGAGTGGAAACTTTTTTGGCCCTGCATAAGGACGCTTTGGGAATAGAAGAGGCACGGGGGTTAAAGCTTGAAGGGGTGCGGCGTCTCATTCTGGTAGATACCCGCAACGTCCGGCGCCTAGGCCCTTTGGCCAAGCTTTTGGACTCCCCGGGACTGGAAATCCACATCTATGACCATCACCCGGCCGCGGAGGGAGATGTGAAGGGGTCGAAAGAAGTGGTGGCCATGGTGGGGGCGGCTACCACCCTTTTGGTGGAAGAAATAGAAAAGAAAAAGGTCCCCCTTTCCCCCTTTGAAGCCACGGTGCTGCTCCTGGGGATTTACGAGGATACGGGGAGCCTGCTCTTCCCCTGCACCACTACCCGGGATCTGCGCGCGGTGACCTTCCTCCTAGAAAAGGGAGGGAACCTGGGCATAGTGGCCAACTTTCTGGGGCGCCCTCTAACCGAAGAGCAAAAGCGTCTCTTCAAGGCCCTCCTGCTCAACGCCGAAAGACACTCCATCAACGGCCTCAAGGTGTTGCTCTCCAAGGCCAAGGTAGGGGAGTTTATCGAGGGTTTAGCTTTGCTCACGCACCGCCTGGCCGAGATAGAGCGTCCGGACGTAGCCTTTGTGATAGTGGAGATGGAAGACCGGGTCTACGTGGTGGGGAGGGCAGCTTCGCCAGAGATCGACGTGGGGGAAGTCCTTCGCTCCCTGGGCGGGGGCGGACACGCCCAGGCTGCTTCGGCCGCTATCAAGGGGGCAGATCTCGAGGAAATAAAGCTCAGGCTTTTAGCCTGGCTTAACCAGCAGTTGCGGCCACCTCTCACCGTGGGGGAAATAATGACCTCCCCGGTGAAGACAGTCACGCCAGAAACTTCGGTTACCGAAGCGGGGCAGATAATGCTGCGCTACGGACATAGTGGCCTGCCGGTGGTAGAGGGAGGGAAACTGGTAGGGATTATCTCCCGGAGGGATGTGGAGAAGGCGAAACTGAGCGGCTTGGGACATGCTCCGGTCAAGGGCTACATGAGCCGCCAGGTGGTTACCGTTTCTCCCCAGGTTCCCGTGCGCGAGGCCCAGGCGCTACTGGTGCAGCACGATATTGGGCGTTTACCGGTGGTGGAAGGGGACAGATTGGTCGGGATCGTTTCCCGTACGGATATCCTCAAAACCCTGCACCGGAATTTCCGACCCGCCTTCTCTTATCTCTTCCTCCCCCTTTCTCCGCTGGGTCAGCGCTGGGACGCGCGCACCGTGCTACGCAAGCACCTCCCCCCGGCCGTCCTCGGCTTCCTGGAGGAAGCAGGGAGATTGGCCGAAAGAATGGGGATGGAAATCTATCTCATCGGGGAGAGTGTGCGCGACCTTCTGCTGGGGAGAGAACGGCCAGTTTACCACTTGGCCGCCGACGGCGAGGTGGAGAAGCTCTACGAAGAGCTGGGCAAGTCGGCTCAAGCGAAAGATGGTAGGATTTGCCTGGAGAACTTTTGCTTTCACCTCCGGCAGCTCAAGCCTTCCTTCCTGGAGTACGATGCTACCGGGAACCCTTTGCCCAACTCCCTCCTACGCCAGGAGCTTTATCAACAAGATTTCACCATCGACGCCTTGGCCATAGCCCTTACGCCCCACCGCTTCGGAGTGTTGGTAGACTTCTTCGGTGGGCAAAATGACTTAAAAAACGGTCTCCTGCGCGTTTTACACAGTTACAGCTTCCGGGAAAACTCGCTGCGCATCGTGCGCATCCTGCGTCTGGCGGCCGAGTTAAACTTTCTTATCGAGAGGGAGACCGCCCGCTTTCTGCGCGAGGCACTGCAAGAGGGGAAGCTCGAGCAGGTACCAGGGGAGAAGTTATGGGAGGAAATTAAACTGGGGCTTGAAGGACCTAATGTACCCCTTTTTCTAAGCCGACTGGCTGAGACGGGGGTTTGGTCCCGGCTCTTCCCCGGGCTGGACTATGGCCGGGCAAGCTCCCTAGCAGTGACGCTGGAGCGGGAATGGAGGGGATCCCAAAGCAGTAAAAAATGGTTTTACCTCTTGCTGGCTTTTTGCTACCTGGCTGGAGAGGAAAGAGCCGCCGAATTCTGCCGGCGATACGCCATCGAGGCCGAATTAGCCGATAAAATAAAGGCGTTCCTAAAAAACCCTTCCGGCGACTTTCTCGGCCAGGAAGATAGTTATTGGCTCAAGCGGCTGCTAGGTTTAACTTCGTAGGAAAGGAGCCGAACGAATTGTTCACGCTTCCCAGTTTTCAGTATATGCTTTCCCTTGTCCCGGGAATCATGCTGGGCTTAAGCGTGCACGAGTACGCTCACGGTAAGGTGGCTGATGCCCTGGGCGACCCTACCCCCAGAGCCTCCGGTCGGCTTACGCTAAATCCCTTGGCCCACATCGATCCCATAGGACTAATCTTGCTCTTCCTAGCTGGGTTCGGCTGGGCCAAGCCTGTACCGGTAAACCCTTACTATTTTCGCATCGGCATGCGCTGGGGCATGTTCTGGGTTTCTCTGGCTGGCCCAGCGGCCAATCTGGTAGTGGCTTTCGTCGGAGCTCTGCTGTGGGGGTTGTGGGGGGTGAAGACCGACCCTCTGGGACTGGTTTTGCGAGGAATAGTCGCTATAAACGTGGTTCTGGCCCTCTTTAACCTTCTGCCCGTTCCGCCACTGGACGGTTCCAAAGTGCTGGTAAGTCTCCTGCCGCTGGAGATGAACTGGCTTTTGCGCTATGAGCAGTACGGCGTTATAATCTTGCTTTTACTTATTTTAACCGGGGTAATTTCTCTTTACCTGGAGATAGTGGTTAAGCCGGTGTTATACCTCTTTGTGCGCTTAGCTCAAGCCGTAAGCGGCTTCTGACGGAGGTGTCGAGAAGATTTGCGGATCTTAAGTGGTATGCGTCCTACCGGTTATCTGCACCTGGGGCACCTGTGCGTGCTGGAAAACTGGCTGGAACTGCAAAAAGAACACGAATGCTTCTTTTTCGTTGCCGACTGGCACGCGCTAACCACCGAGTACGAAAACCCCCGGAGCATCAAAGAGTACACCTACGCTATGGTGGCCGACTGGCTGGCGGTAGGACTTGACCCGGAGAAAAGCGTCATCTTCGTTCAGTCGCACGTGCCCGCTCACGCCGAGCTGCACCTCATCTTCTCCATGTTCACCCCCCTTTCTTGGCTGGAGCGGGTACCCACCTACAAGGACCAGGTGCGTAAACTCAAGGCGCTGGGGAAGGATATTACTACTTACGGCTTCTTGGGCTATCCGCTTCTGCAGGCGGCGGACATTTTGATCTACCTGGCCGAGGGGGTTCCGGTGGGGGAAGACCAGCTGCCGCACATAGAACTCTGCCGCGAGATAGCCCGGCGCTTCAACTACCTCTACGCCCCTATTTTCCCGGAACCTCAAGGCATACTGGCCGAGGTGAAGCTGGTGCCGGGAATCGACGGGCAGAAAATGAGCAAGAGCTACCGTAATGTGATCCCGCTTACCGCTTCCGCCGAGGAGTTGGCCAATCTGGTGAACCGAATGGTTACCGACCCGGCCCGTATTCACAAACACGACCCGGGCCACCCGGAGGTCTGCACAGTGTTTCAATACCACCGGATCTACCAGCCGGAGAGGGCCAGGGATATCGAGACCGCCTGTCGACGAGGGGAGATAGGCTGCGTGGCCTGCAAAAAGGAGCTGGCAATGGTCCTGGATAGGCGCCTCGCTCCCATCAGGGAGAAGCGGGCGGAGATAATGGCCCGGCCGGACTACCTCCGGGAGGTTCTGGAAGAGGGAAAGGGGAAGGCCAGGGCGGTGGCCAACGCCACTTTGGCACGGGTGCGGGAGGCGCTTAACCTCTAAGTTTGAGGGGATTTTCCAGTGCTTAAGCTCTGGTTCTTGGTTTTGGTAGCGGCGACGGTTGCCCTTACTTTAAAAAGTCGCCTTCGCCTCCAGTTAGATTTCTCTGAGGGGAAGGAACAGTCGCACTTCAGCCTGACCGTGAAGGCCCCGGCAGGCATAAGGCTTTGTCGTTTTGTCTTCCCCGCCGGGGAGAGAAAGTCAGAAGGCTTTACCCCGGGCAACTGGAGGCTTTTAATGAAGTGGCTTCGCCTTGTGAAGAAGCTTTTACCGGAGCTACAGATAGAGAAGTGCGTCTGGCACACCTCTGTAGGAACGGGAGAGGCAGCGAGCACCGGCTGGCTTGCTGGCCTTTTATGGGCGGGGCAAAGCTTTTTACTAAACTACTTCCTCCGGCCGGAAAAGCTTAACTATGAAACGGTAGTGATTCCTAACTTCTTGGCTCGCACCTGGTCTACACGCTTCGAACTTACAGCCAGTGTGCCGCTACTCAAAGGATTGCGGCTTTTGCGATGGCTCTTACATCTTTACCGGGGAGGGAGGAGGGATGCGGGTAGATAAATACAGCTTCGGGGAAGTGATCGTCGAAGGCAAAACTTACCACCAAGACATCCTCATCTTTCCAGACCGGGTGCTTTCCTGGTGGCGCCAGCGAGGACACGAAGTGGCTTTGTCCGACCTCACCGAGGCACTCAAGGTCCATCCCGAAGTTCTGGTTATCGGCACCGGGGCTTACGGTGTGGTCCGGGTATTGCCGGAGGTAAAAAGTTCCTTGGCTGAGCGCGGCATTGATCTCATCGCCCTCCCTACAGCCGAAGCTTGTCGCAAATACAACGAGCTTTTAGCCCAAGGTAAACGGGTGGTGGCCGCTCTTCACCTCACCTGCTGAGTTCGACGCATACTGTTTTGCTACAGGAGTCATATTAATAACGCCAATGCTTCCTTTACCGAGGTGAGGAAAAGGTGGAGCACCCGATTGAGGGCCTCATGCGCACAGCTATGGAGAACCTGAGGAGCATGATCGAAGTGAACACAGTGGTGGGCGACCCGGTGGAAACTCCTGACGGAACGGTGATCATACCCGTGTCGCGCGTGGCCTGTGGCTTCGCCGCCGGCGGAAGCGCCTTTACTCCCGAGCGCCGGCACCCAGAGTACGGAGAGCTCCCCTTCGGTGGCGGTAGCGGTGCCGGGGTTTCGGTTCAGCCGGTGGGCTTCCTGGTGGTAAACGGGAGCAACGTGCGCCTTTTACCTGTGGAAGGCAACCACTTGGCCGAGCGCCTGGTAGACCTGGCTCCCCAGGTGCTGGAAAGGATCGAGGAAATGCGCCGCCGCGACCGGGACCGCCAGCGGCTGCAGCCAGAAGTTAACCCCAGCTAAGACTTCTAACCCCTCCCTTAATTGCATAACCTTGAAAGTAGAAGGGGAGGGGGTTCAGCTTGGTCAACTGGTTCTGGTTTCTGCTTGTAGTTTCTGGAATTCTAGTAGCGATGATTCAGGGAAAGACAGCGGTCGTCACCACCGCCATTCTGGACGGGGCCAAGGTGGCGGTGGAGACTTCGCTCGGCCTTATTGCCATCATAACCTTTTGGCTAGGAGTCATGCGGGTAGCGGAGGCAGCGGGTATCGTGGCCTTCCTGGCCCGGCTCTTGAAGCCTTTATTGTGTTTCCTCTTTCCTTCCATTCCTCCCCAGCATCCTGCTATGGGCGCCATAATTCTTAACCTGAGCGCCAACCTCTTGGGCCTGGGAAACGCAGCTACGCCGGCGGGTCTGCTGGCCATGCGGGAGATGCAGAAGCTAAACCCGCGGCCAGAGGAGGCCACTCCCGCCATGTGCACTTTTCTGGCCCTTAACACCGCCTGCGTCACTTTAATTCCCACTACCATAATCGGGGTAAGAGCCCTTTACGGTTCTAAGGAGCCTGCTGCTATAATCAGCACTACGGTCTTAGCTACCGCTTGCGGCATGATAGTGGCTGTGGTAACCGACGCTTTGTTCCGCCGCTTTTACCGGCAAAGATAAGCCACGCACTCGATGTGGAAGGTGTGGGGAAACATATCCACCGGCTGTACTTCTTCCACCCGGTAACCCTGAGCGGACAAGAAGCTCAAATCACGGGCTAAGGTGGCGGGGTTACAGGAAACGTAAATCACCCGCGGAATTCGGGCTTTGGCCAGAGACTCCAGCGCGGCCCACTTCACTCCCTGGCGGGGCGGGTCCAGCACCACCAGATCGAACGCTCCTTCTCGCTCCAGCAATTCCGGCAGCACTTCCTCGGCAGCTCCCTTTATAAAGGAGACATGGTTCAGGCCATTCTGAGCGGCGTTGACCGAAGCCAAAGCCACCGCTTCGGGCGAGATTTCTATGCCTACCACCCGGGCCGCCTTTCGGGCTAAAAATAAGGCAATAGTGCCCACCCCGCAGTAGGCATCGACCACTTGCTCCCGACCTGAAAGGGAAGCGTACTCCAGGACCTTAGAGTAAAGCTTGCTGGTCTGGACGTAATTCACCTGGTAAAAAGAAAGGGCCGAAAATCTGAAACTAAGACCGTCAAGCAGGGCGGTGATATATCCTTTTCCGTATAAAACTTCCTCTTTTCTCCTAGCCCTTACCTTCACCACTGTGCTCACCGATGTTGCGGCGGTCAGCTCTTTTATAAATTGTTTCCATTCAACATGGTTGCCGTCTCCTTCTAGCACTACCATGGTTTCTCCGGTGCCGGCCGCCAGGCGCAGGCTAACCGCTGTGAGGCCAACGAACGCTTCGGCATGTTTTCTCATTAGCCTGGCCAGAGCTCGAGCCAAAGCATTCAATTGCTCGTCCAGCAGGTGACAAGCGTTCTGATCTACACGGTGACCTATGACGTGCGAGCTGGGAGCGTAAAGTCCTAGAATCGGCTTTCGGCCTTCCCAGGCCACGTGCAAGCGCACCTTGTTGCGGTAATGCCATGGGTTTTCCATGCCCCAAATGGGCTTGACTTCGATCTCCTTGAGCTTGCCCAACCGTGAAAGAGCGTTTTCTACCACTTCGTTCTTGAAACGCAGCTGGTGCTCATAGTCTAGGTGCAGGAGCTGGCAGCCGCCGCAAGAGCCGAAGGAGGGACAAGGAGGGAGAACCCGGTCGGGCGATGGGGAAAGAATTTTTTCTGGACGGGCCCGGGCGTAGTTCTTTTTTATCTCCGTCACCCTTGCCCGCACTCTTTCTCCGGGCAGGGCGAAGGGAACGAAGACCACCAGGCCGGAAAACCGCCCTACGCCCTCTCCGGCATGGTTAAGATCGGTTATCTCCAAAACTATTTGCTGGCCGAGTTGCATGCGTCTTGCTCCTTTCCTGCCTTTCCTTTCAATTTTGGCAAAGGGGATATCTGAAACTCAACCGATCGGCCAATCTGGCTGGACGTGCGCAAGGGAGCAAACCAACTCCGGCCGGTCTTTTGCTTTTCCCCTGTGCTTCCGGTCAAGTGAGGCCGCCCGCTCGCGATGACTGCAGCCTAGACTTTAGAAGGCGTGATTTTTGCAAACCCAGGTAACGGTAACCTCGCCGCGGTGTTTCTGTGGCTCGCAAAGCGGGTGTCCTCAGCGGGTGACAGGTTGCGGGTTAGGGAAGCAGAGTGTCTTGGTTTTTGGAACTGGAGCAATTTTTCGTCTCCTCTAGAAAAGCGCCGAAAACAGCGATGGATAGCTACTTTTTTGCGGTAAGTACCGGTAAATCTGGAGTTTGCTTTGTCTGCTGCCGCCGTGTTATAATTGCCGTCGACCTGGGTGGTCAAAGGGCATTGAAGGCCGCCTGCCGTTTGGAAGATTATAACAGATCCAGTAGTGATGCGGGTTTCGGGGATCGGGAGTTGCCGTCGACCCCCTGGGGTTTTGGGGTTAACCGAAGGTCGACGGCAGTCCAGGGTGGGAGGCAAAGGCGGGAAGTAAGGAAAATCAAGGCTTTTTGAGCCCCGATAGGCTTGGTACCAATCGAACCATTGTGGGATTGAAAGACATACTAACACCTCCCTTTGCTTTTAGGAGAACCTGTACCAATCGAACCATTGTGGGATTGAAAGTTTTTTCGTTGCAAAAGGAGGTGGACCGGTGCGGGCCGTACCAATCGAACCATTGTGGGATTGAAAGACACTTTCTTAACATCCACTCTTATCACCCCCTAAAGTACCAATCGAACCATTGTGGGATTGAAAGCGGGCCAGGGCCGCCTGGGGGACCTCCTCCACGGAGGTACCAATCGAACCATTGTGGGATTGAAAGGTGCCCGGGCCTGTCCCAGACGCCCTCGTCCCGCAAGTACCAATCGAACCATTGTGGGATTGAAAGTTTTCTTTCTTGGAGGTGGGTTGCAGTGTCTAGGAGGTACCAATCGAACCATTGTGGGATTGAAAGTCAGGGCGCTGGGGAGGGCGGAAAGCCCTCGAAATTGTACCAATCGAACCATTGTGGGATTGAAAGGTATGGAGAGCTGTTTGTAGTCCCGTTTCCCAATTGCCGTACCAATCGAACCATTGTGGGATTGAAAGTAAAAAGCTTCATAGTGTTATAACGCTTTCCAACCCGTACCAATCGAACCATTGTGGGATTGAAAGTTTGGCAGACGAGAGGAGGGTACTCTACGATAAGTTGTACCAATCGAACCATTGTGGGATTGAAAGACGGCAGCGAAAGCAGGAGCAGCAAGAGCAAGAGAAGTACCAATCGAACCATTGTGGGATTGAAAGCCGCCAGCAGCCTCACCAGCTTCTCCGCCACCTGCTGCCGGTACCAATCGAACCATTGTGGGATTGAAACAAACGTCTACGGTGCCTAGCCGATTATTTCTGTGCCCGCAGGAAGGATTTCCAAATAGAAGGCCGGACCTGGTCTAGCTTTCTGAACTTGGCCGCCTTATCCCAGCGACTCACGGGCGGAACCTGTGGCGGCCATCTTTCGGTCACCTTCTAATGGCGCTTGGAGGCAAACTTACCTCTTTTTCCCTTATGGCGAAGCCGCTTCTGGGGCTCACTTTTAACGCCCGAGGGTCGGATGTATTGAGTAGTTGGGTGCTCCTCAAAATAGCTTTGACCTTAATCCCTTGGCTTGTAGCCGGATGGGCAGGAGGCTACTTCTTCTTTCGCCACCGCCCGCTCTGAGTTGCAGAGGGCCATCAGCTGCCCACTTTCCTTGCAAGATTTCGCTTCAGACGAAGCACACTAAAGGTGCAGGAAAAACCGGGGGTGTAAGTTTTTATGCAGTGTCCGGTTTGCGGCGGCAAGGCGGTGGGGAAGATAGGAGCGGGTCACTATTTCTGTCGCGACTGCTGCCTGGAGTACCGCATTGACCGCGAAGGAGTTCAAATTTTCGAGATAGACGAGGACGGCATGTTAGTAAAATTAGACCCGGCCCAGATAAGACTGTGACTCGGAGAGAGGAGGCGGAAAGGTGACTTTTTGGCGGGGACTAGTTACCGGGGGAATAATCGGACTGGTGGCGGGAGCCTTACTTCTGCCGGAGTTGGGGAATGAGCGATCCCCTCGGCAGCGCCTTAAGACTCGGCGGCTGGACCGGGTGCAACGCATGATAAGGGGAATGGCCCGTCTGGCCGAGTTGGTGAGGTAAGGGAGCGGTGGAAAGCGCCGCTCCTTCTTTTTTGCTTGTCCGCCCGATGGCAAATCCTCTTGACATATCCCGATGATAACGCTATCTAATTGATATAGAGTCTCAATTAGAACTTGGTACCGCTAGGAGGGAGGGTATGAGCGGGCAGGATGAACTCCTGCGAGTGGTGAAGGCCCTGAAAGCCAGGGGTTTCAAGCTTACTCCCCAGCGACAGGAGATTTTACGGGTACTAGCCGAAGCTGAGAAACCGCTTAACGCCCGGGAGATAGAGGAAAGGTTGCACCGGCGCTTTCCCGGCGTAGGGCGGGGAACCGTTTACCGCACCCTGGAAACCTTGCGTAGCGTGGGTTTGGTAGAGGAAACCCTCTTCGAAGGGAGCAGGCACTTTATCCTGTCCGAAAAACACCGACACCACCTGATCTGCTTGCGCTGCGGCCGCGTGTTCTCTTTTCCCTGCAACTTTAACGAGTGTTTCTCCCAAGTGCTGGATTCCTTTCCCGACTTCGAGGTAAAAAGCCATGTCTTCGCCATTTATGGCTACTGTGGCTCTTGCCGGGAAGCCTTGAGCGGAGGGGAGAGAAGATGAAGCGCTGGCTGGCACTTGGACTTGTCGTTTTGCTGGTCGTTTTGGCAGGATGCAGAGCTCCTGCTCCGACCGGCCGGGAGAAGCCGGCTAAGCTATCGGTGGTGGCTACCTTCTTCCCCCTGGCCGATTTTGTCCGTCAGGTGGGAGGAGATCGGGTGGAGGTGACTTGCCTGGTTCCGCCGGGGGTAAGCGTACATGACTGGGAGCCCTCACCGGGCGATCTCACCAAAATCATGCAGGCCAAACTCTTCGTTTACAACGGGGCCGGGCTTGAGCCCTGGGTCGGCAAGGTTCTTCCCGAGTACAAGGGGAAGGCGGTAGAGGCGGTTAAAGGTATAAGGCTTCTCACCTTTGCCGAGGTGGGGGGCGGAAGCGAAGCGCACCATAGTGAGGCCCATCACCATCATCACGGAGAGATCGATCCCCACGCTTGGCTTGACCCGGTAAACGCTCAGCAGTATGTGAAAAACATTCTGGAGGGGCTTATAGCCGTGGATCCGGAGGGGGCTGACTACTACCGGCAGCGGGCCAAGGCCTACGAGGAGCAGCTGCAGGAGCTCGATCGGGCTTACCGCGAAGCGGCAGCCCACTTCAAGCACCGGGAATTAGTGGTCTCGCACGCCGCCTTCGGCTACCTGGCCAAGCGCTATAACTTGGAACAGATCCCTATAGCTGGTCTTTCCCCTCAGGCCGAGCCTTCACCGGCTAAACTGGCCGAGCTGGTGCGCCTGGTCAAAGAGCGGCAGATAAAATACGTTTTCTTCGAGTCTCCCTCCAATCCTCGGGTGGCGGAGACTCTGGCCCGAGAAGCAGGGGTCAAAGCGCTGGTTTTGAGCCCCGTGGCCGGGCTTACCCCGGAGGAAAAGAGCGGAGCCAAGGGGTACCTGGAAGTTATGCGGGACAATCTGAGAGTATTGCAGCAGGCGTTGGGGGAATGAAGCTTGACAAACCTAGTGGAAATGAAGGGAGTAGAGCTCTCTTTTGGGGAGAAAAAAGTATTAGAGGATATAAACCTATGCATTAGAGAAGGAGACTTTTTGGCTATACTTGGCCCCAACGGAGCAGGAAAAACTTCTCTTCTAAGACTCATTCTTGGTACCTACCGCCCCACTAGAGGCGAGATCTTTCTCTTCGGCGTGCCGGCGGCCCGCTTCAAGGAACGTTACCGCATAGGGTATGTGCCTCAGAAGGGGGGGCAGCTGGGAAGCTTCCCGGCTACGGTCTGGGAGGCAGTGGCTTCCGGCAGGGTAGCGCGCACAGGCATTTGGCGTCGCTTTACGCCCAAAGATGAAGAAGTGATCGAGAAAACGTGCGCTGCCCTGGATCTTCTCCCTCTTTTGCACCAAAAGGTGAGTGAGCTTTCCGGGGGCCAGCGGCAGCGGGTGGCCATTGCCCGCGCTCTGGCTTCCGAACCGGACATTTTACTTCTAGATGAGGCAGCCGAAGGGCTGGATGCGCCGGGGGAGGAGCTCTTTTACCGGTATCTGGCTGAGTTGCACAAGGAGCGAAAGGTGACCATAGTTATGGTCACACACGATATCGGTGCCGTTTCCCGGCGGGTGAAGCGCGTCATCTGTCTTAACCGCCGGATAGTCTTTGAGGGTACTCCCGCCGAATGTCTCTCCAATAACCACTTAGCAGAACTCTACGGTGCTCCCGTTTACGTGCCGGGGAGGTAAGTTAGCTTTGCTGGATATGTGGCAGTACGGCTTTTTCTGGCGAGGAATTATAGCGGGTCTTTTGGTGGGGTTTCTTTGCCCGTTGGTGGGTGTTTTTCTGGTGGCCAGGCGTTACTCTTTCCTACCAGACGCTTTGGCTCACGTCTCTTTAACCGGCATAGCCTTGGGCCTCATCCTTCACTTTTCCCCGGACATCGTTACCGTGATGGTACTCGTAGCCGCGGCCTGGCTCACGGAGTGGCTCCGGAACAAAGCTTCTGTTTACGCCGATGCTCTGCTGGCGGTAGTGATGGCGGTAGGGCTAGCTTTAGGAGTCATTCTCATAAGCAAGAGCCGGGGTTTTGGCGCTGATCTCAGCAGCTACCTCTTCGGCAGTTTGCTAACTGTCCGGCTGCAAGACCTGAAAACCATAACGGTGGCCCTGGTTCTAGTCCTGGGAATGGTAGCCGTATTCTACCGGGGGCTGCTGGCCGTAGCTCTGGATGAGGAGTATGCTCAGGCGGTGGGCATCCCTGTAAGACATCTTAGTCTGGTCTTTATTGCCCTTTCGGCTCTGACGGTAGCTGCGGCCATCAAAGTGGCCGGGGTGCTTTTGACCGGAGCTCTGGTGGTGATACCCTCCTTGCTGGGAGCCTTTCTAGGAAGAAGCTTTGCCGGTACTTTGAAGGTCGCGGTGGGGACGGGGGTTTTACTCTCCTTGCTGGGGATGCACCTGGCCTACTGGGGGGACCTGCCTCCCGGGCCGGCGATAATACTCCTGGGCGCCGGGATGCTGGTGCTGGTTATCCTGGGGCGGCGCTTTGCAATGTGAAGGGCAGCTCGAAGGAAAACAAAGGAAATAGAAGATAGAATTGTACTAATATCGGGTATAAACTATTCTTTCTCTGCCTTTACACTGCTTTTGTCGAGCTGGAGTCGGTCCGGGTATATCTTTTGGAGAACCGCTCGTTTACCGGCTGGCAGGTACTGGTTCATATGTTTGGCGGCCCGATACCTCAAGCCTCGGTCATAGAATTTTTGAAGTGGATAAGCCTCCTGGTTACTTTTCTGCTCACGGTGGGAGAGCCTTTTTCTGAACTAGCGGCACCTTGGAACCGGCTGGTGGTAATCCGCTCGCCCGACCGTAGGCTTTACTGGTGGGGAAAGGTGGCTGCCTGGTACGTAGTTGGTATCCTATTTGTCGCGCTGGCCGTGGGGCTGGGGATCCTGGCGGATTTTTCGCACCAAGCTGCTTTAAGTTTTTTTAACGTACCAGGCGCTTTATGCTATCATAGTTCCAGGGGGTTGTCGTCCATGAAGCGGCGCATCAAGGGAGTCATCTTCGATCTGGACGGGACTTTAACGCCTGTTACCAGCATATGGCAATATATTCACGAATGTTTGGGAACCTGGGAAACCCACGGCCGCAAGCACCTGGAGGATTTTCTTACCGGCCGGATCAACTACGAGGAATTTGCCCGCCGGGATGTGGGAGCCTGGCGGGGGGTTCCCAAGTCCTACCTGGAGGAGCTGGTTTCCCGCATCCCTTACCGCAAGGGGGCTAAGGAGCTGGTAGCGGCTCTGAAAGAGCGCGGAGTGCGCACCTTCCTACTTTCTTCGGGACTCGACCTTTTGGCCTCCAGAGTGGCCGAGGAGCTCGGCTTTGATTGCTGGGTGGCCAACGGCCTGGGCTTTACTCAGGGACGGGTGGACGGAAGGGTTTTCATTCGCGTCCCCTGGCACGGTAAACCCCAGCACGTTCCCGATTTCTGTTCCCGTTTCGGTCTCCGGCCGGAGGAGCTGGCGGCGGTAGGAGACAGCTGCGGCGACGTACCCCTTTTCAGTCGAGTGGGGTTGGCGGTAGCCGTGAGTGCCCCGCCGGAGGTGAGGGAACAGGCTCACATTCAGGTGGAGGATTTGCAGGCGCTTTTACCGGCTGTGGCTCCCCTTTTGCCCGATGGGGAAGGAGTGGAGAGGGGCTCATGGAGGTAATAAGCGTTACTACCCGCAGGCGGCAGGAACTGGTGGACATAACTTCCCAGGTGGCCAAACTGGTGGCAGAAAAAGGATTAAAGGAAGGAGTCGTTTATCTTTTCTGCCCTCACACCACCGCAGGAATATGTATCAACGAGAACTATGATCCCACGGTGGCCGAAGACATCCTACGCAAGCTAGAAGAGCTGGTCCCGGCTACCGGACCTTACCGGCATGCCGAGGGAAACGCGGACGCGCACATCAAGTCCTGCCTGGTGGGAGTAAGCCAAGTGATCCCGGTGCGGGAGGGCAGGCTGGCCTTGGGCACCTGGCAGGGAATTTTCTTCTGTGAGTTCGACGGGCCCAGACAAAGGAAAGTCTGGGTAAAGCTCATACCCGAAAGGACATAGCTACTCCTTCAAAGCCTTTCGCAGAAGGTAGCCCATCACGGGCTACCTTTTTCTTTTCTCTTCCGCATATACATTGATAGTGATTCCAGAGTTGAGGAGGATAGAAGGGTTGGAAGAAGAGCTTATTTCTCTGGATCGTCTAACTCCCGGTAGCTCAGGAGTGGTAGTGGCTGTGCAAGGAGAGGCCCGTGAGCGCTTTGTAGACCTGGGGCTAGTGGAAGGCACGACGGTCGAGGTGGCAAGACAGGGGGATCCCACCCTTTACCGCCTCCGCGGCTACTTTCTTGCCTTGCGGAGAAGCGACGCCTGCCGGGTGCTGGTGAAGGAGGTGGGCAATGAACGAAACGATTACCGTAGCTCTGGTTGGTAGCCCTAACGTAGGTAAGAGCACCCTTTTTAACACTTTGACCGGTAGCTACCAGCAGGTGGGCAACTGGCCGGGCAAAACGGTAGAGAAAAAGGAAGGTTTTTGTCGCTTCGGCGGGTTCACCTTTCGGCTCGTCGACCTGCCGGGAACCTACAGCCTCAACGCCCGTTCGGCGGAGGAAGAGGTGGCTAGGAACTTTCTGCTGTCCGGCTCCCCCGACGTGGTAGTGGTCCTGGTAGATGCGACTTGTTTGACCCGGCATCTCTACCTGGCACTGCAGGTGATAGAGCTAACCCCCAAGGTGGTCCTGGCGGTGAATTTTCTGGAAGCAGCCCGGGACAAGGGGATGACGTTGGATCTGGCGCACCTTTCCCGGTTACTCAACCTTCCGGTAGTCCCCGTTAACGCCCGCAGTGGCAAAGGGGGGAAGGCTTTGCTAGCAGCTGCTCTGGCCGTAGCACGGGGTGCTTTTAGCCCCCGGCCTCAGCTAGGATACGATCCCTATGCTCAGCTAGATTACCCGGCTCTGGCTAGAACCCGCTATCAATGGGCCGACCATTTAGTTAAAGAGATCGTCTGCCGGAATCGGGAGCCGGGCAGAAAGGACCTAACTTCCCTACTCGACCAACTTTTTCTGCACCCTGTATTCTCCTTTCCCCTCATGGGCCTCGTGGTGGTGGCCCTTTTCTGGCTTTCCGTCAACGCAGGAGGACCTTTGACCGAGCTCCTTGCCCGCCTTTTTTCCTGGCTGGGACGGGAGGCAGCCTACCTCCTGAAGGCCTGCTCGGCGCCCGTCTGGCTCGAAAGCATGGTGGTGGAAGGACTTATTGCCGGCGTGGGAGCGGTTATTTCGGTAATGCTGCCCACTATGACCATTTTCTTTTTCCTTTTTGCCTTTTTGGAGGACGCGGGATTTATACCCCGGCTTGCCTTAGTGAGCGATCCGTTATTCCGCCGAGTAGGGGCTCAGGGCAAGCACTGCGTCACCAGCTTGGTAGGTTTGGGGTGCAATGTACCCGGTGTCATGGCCTGCCGCATTCTGGAGGGTAAGGACCGCCTCATAGGAATAATTACCAATAGTTTCGTCCCTTGCAACGGCAGGCTGGGGATAGTGCTCCCCTTGGCCTCCGTCTTTTTTGGTCCCAAGGCTATATGGGTGGTTCTCGCCCTTCTGACCCTCTCTTTTGTCGCTTTACTGCTTTCTTTTTTCGTCCTCAGTCGCTTTCTCCCTGGCCCCTCCCCGGTCTTTTTCCTGGAGCTCCCTCCTTACCGGTGGCCCAATTTACCTTTCCTTGTTAAGCGCACCTTCCGTGACCGGGTGGTCCGGGTTCTCTCGCGTGCGGTCTGGGTGGCTGCTCCCATGGTGTTGGCCGCCTACTGGGCCAGCAACTTCTACTTGGGGGAGGCAACTTTAACCGCCCATCTGGCGCGTTGGCTCGCGCCGGTAGGTGAGCTTCTGGGAATGGACGGTAGCATCATGGTGGCCTTCCTTTACGCTTTGCCCGCCAAGGAAACTTTCATAGGCGCGCTAGCTATGATTCAGGGCTTCAGCTCCACTTACGCGGAGGACGAAGCCTTTATCGAGCATCTGGCTCAGGCTATTCCTCCATGCACCGCCTTCAACCTGCTTCTTTTCTTCCTCCTTTATTCCCCCTGCCTCTACACCCTCTGGGTGATCCATCAAGAGACTCGGAGTTGGCGGTATCTCTTCCTCTCCCTCCTGCTTCCTTTGACTGCGGCCTTTATCTTTACCTTTATTGCCCGGCTGGTGGAGTCGCGTATATCCTAGAATAAGGTGTTGACCGTATGTCTACATGGCACAGCTTGCCTGCCGACGAAGTTCTGAGAAAGCTCGCTAGCGACAGGGTTCACGGGCTTGGCACCTCTGAGGCACAGCGCCGCTGGCAGGAGTGTGGTCCTAATCTCCTCCAGGAAAAACCGCCCAAAGGCCCTGGACGCATCCTGTGGGAGCAGTTTACCGGTGCGATGGTCATCGTCCTTCTGGTGGCCGCCGTCGCATCTATCTTTCTTGGGGAGTATAGAGACGCCCTTGCCATCCTGGTGATTGTGGCGCTCAACGCCTTCCTAGGCTTTATCCAGGAATATCGGGCCGAGAAGGCAATGGCCGCGCTCAAAAAGTTTGCCGTTCCCCGGGAGAGGGTGCTGCGCGACGGCCGGGTGCAGGAGATCGCCGCTCAGGAGCTGGTCCCCGGCGACATCTTTTTCCTTGAGGCGGGTGATGTGGTGCCCGCAGATGGGCGTCTGCTCGATACCGCTAACCTGAGGGTGCTCGAGGCTATCTTAACCGGCGAGTCGGTTCCGGTGGAGAAGGATTCTGCCCTTACCTTCCCGGCAGGCACGCCTCTGGGCGACCGGCGAAATATGGTCTACAAGGGGACAACCGTGGTCTTCGGCCGCGGGGTAGCCGTCGCCGTGGCTACCGGAATGAGAACGGAGCTCGGCCGCATCGCCGCCATGATCCAGACGGTGAAAGCTGAGCCCACTCCTTTGCAGCGGCGGATGGCCGCGCTGGGGCGTACGCTGGGATTGGTTGCCCTGGTTATAGTGATGACGGTAACCCTGCTGGGAATTTTGCGCGGCGAGGATCTGGAAACCATGTTCCTCACCGGGGTAAGCCTGGCGGTGGCCGCCGTTCCGGAGGGACTTCCTGCCGTGGTTACCATCGCTTTGGCCCTAGGTGCCCAGCGGATGCTCAGGCGGCGCGCCCTCATTCGCAAGTTACCCGCCGTGGAAACTCTCGGCTCGGTTACCGTAATATGTACCGACAAAACCGGCACCTTGACCCAGAACCGGGTTACCGTCACCACCCTGGCTCTGCCGGCCCGGGATGCGGCGGAGGGACTTAAGTTTCTCGACCTTTCCGGAGGAAAAGCAACCGTACCTCTTCCGACGGCAGCGTATCTTTTATTATCAGCCGGTGCGCTTTGCAACGATGCTGTTTTAACCGAGGAGGGGGGACAACTCTCTTACGTAGGAGACCCGACCGAAGGCGCACTGGTTGTTGCGGCAGCACGGCTAGGTTACCCGAAGCCCGAATTAGAAAAGGTTCTCCCTCGCGTAGCGGAGATCCCCTTCTCTTCCGAGCGAAAGCGAATGACCACTGTCCACCGGGTTAGCGGCAGTTACCGGAATTTTCCGGCCGAGCTTCTTGGTGAGGAAGGACGGTTATCGTATGTCTTGTTTACTAAAGGTGCCTTTGACAGCCTCCTGCAAGCCTGCAGCGGGGTGTGGGTGGACGGGAGGGTTGAGCCTTTGGATAGATGGCGGGAGAGGTTAGAGCAGGGCAACGAGCAACTTTCCCAAGCGGGCCTGCGGGTGCTGGCAGTTACCTTCCGTTCTCTGGCCGCCTTGCCGGAAACGGTTACGGAGGAGGTTGAGCGCGGGCTTATTTTTCTGGGCCTGGTGGGGATGCTCGACCCCTTGCGGCCGGAAGCTAAGGAGGCGGCCGAAACTTGCCGCCGGGCCGGGATCGGCTTGATAATGATCACTGGCGACCACCCTGTGACCGCGCTGGCTATCGCTCGTGAGCTCGGTCTTGAGACACGGCGCGTTTTGACAGGCTATGAGCTCGATAGGTTATCGTTGGAAGAGCTGGCAACCGTCGCTGATGAAGTGGCCGTCTATGCTCGGGTTTCCCCCGAGCACAAACTCAAAATAGTGGAGGCTTTAAAGCGCAAAGGTCACATCGTGGCCATGACCGGCGACGGAGTGAACGACGCCCCTGCTTTGAAAAAGGCCGACATCGGGGTAGCGATGGGGATAACCGGCACCGACGTGGCTAAAGAGGCTGCGGATATGGTGCTGCTGGACGACAATTTCGCCACCATTGTGGCTGCGGTGGAAGAGGGCCGGGTGATTTACGACAACATTCGGAAGTTTCTCAAGTATTTGATGACGACCAATTTGAGCGAGATACTGATCATTTTTGCCGGCATCCTGAGCGGGATGCCGGTGCCTTTGGCACCGCTTCAGATTCTCTGGGTCAATCTGGTCACGGACGGTCTTCCAGCCCTCGCCTTATCGGTGGAGCCAGCCGAGAGGGATGTAATGCGTCGGCCGCCCCTCGACCCCAGAGCAAGTATCTTCGCTGGTGGCCTTACCATCCACATTATTTGGGTCGGGATATTGATGGCCGCTATCTGTCTCGGTACCGGTTACTGGTTCTTGCGGGCGGGTCATCCCTCCTGGCAGACGGTGCTTTTCACCACCCTCGTCCTTGCTCAACTGGCTCACGTACTGGCTATCCGCACGGGCCGAGCTTCTCTTTTCCGCGCCGGGCTCCTGTCCAACCCGGCCGCTTTTGGCGCCGTTCTGCTCACCATAGCCCTACAGCTGGCGGTCGTTTACTTCCCGGTTCTGCAGGTCGTCTTTCGCACTACTTCCTTGGCACCCGCCGAGCTCCTACTCTGCTTCGTTCTCGGCAGCCTCATCTTCTGGGCGGTGGAGGTCGAGAAGTGGCTGATCCGGCGCCGCTCCCGGGAATAAAAAACGGGAGCGGCAGGTAAGCTCGGAGAAAGGGCGAAGTAGAATGTAAAGGGCGATTAGGAGCAAAGCGGGGCGGGGGAGACGAATTGGCGATAATCAAGGAGGCGGAACTGCCCGGACTGGGGAAGAAGTACTCGGTGGCCTTGGAGAGCGGCGACCGGCTGGATATCATCATTTACGACGAGGGGGAAAGAGAGATATTTTTCTTCCCCCCAGGCGAAGAAGAACCCTTGTGCTCGGCCACCCTCACCGACCAGGAGGCGAGGCAGGTGGGCTCGATAATAGGAGGAGCCTTTTACCAGCCCCGCCTGCTGGAGAAGCTAGAAGCAGCGATAGCTGAGCTCTTCATCGAGTGGATCAAAGTTAAACCCGGCTCTTCCCTGGTGGGAAAGAGCATAGGGGAGCTGGGTCTTAGAAAGAACTTCGGCATCACGGTCATCGGGGTGGTGGAAGAGGGCGAGCGGGGTAAAAAGAAAACGGTAGCCATCAATCCCGGTCCTTCCTTCACTTTTTCCCCCGGTCAGATAGTGATTGTGGCCGGTAGGCGCGACGCGGTGGAGCATTTCGAGAGCTTGGCCGGGAGGTAGAAAGTGCCCGAAGTAGAATTCGGCAAATTAGTAATCCTCTTTCTAGGGGTTAGCGCAGCTATCCTGTTGGCCCGGCGGCTGCGCTTCTGTTCTATACCTGTGCTCATCTTTTTGGGGGCTTTCCTGGGGCCTTATGCTCCCCAGACTTCTTTTATAAACCTGCGCTTGCTTGAGCCTACAGAATCCCTAGCCCTGATGGCCAAGTTGGGACTCATTTTTCTCCTCTTTCACCTTGGGCTGGAATTCTCCGTCACTCGTCTGCTGGAGAAGGTACCGGTGCTGGCCGGAAGTGGGAGCCTCTATGTGGGGCTCAATTTTCTGCGCGGACTTGCTTTGGGCTGGCTTTTGTTCCGTTCCGGGCTCGACTCCTGGGCTATGGCAGGAATTACCACCTTTTCTAGCAGTGCCATTGTGGCCCGCCTCCTGGTGGAGCTCAAGCGCACGGCCAACCCGGAAACGGAGTACATCCTGGGTCTTTTGGTCTGGGAAGACATCTTTGTGGCTCTCTATCTGGCCTTCTTTTCCACCTTTTTCTTCTCGCCCTCAGAGGGCCGATGGGTGGGGCTGCTGGAGGGAATGTTGGCCGCCGCCGGAATTGTTGTCACTTTGCTAGGGGGAAGGAAACTCAAGCCCTACCTGGATCGTCTGCTGGATCTCAAGCACAGCGAATCAGTAGTGGTAGTTTCTTTTTCCCTCCTCCTACTCACCGTCTTTCTCTGCACTCGCCTGGGGATAACCGAGGGGGTCGGAGCGCTGGTTCTGGGCATGATTTTGGCGGAAACAAGACACGCCAAGCTTTTGGTTTCTCTCTTCGCTCCGCTCAAGGACCTCTTGGGAGGAGTTTTCTTTTTTGTCGTCGGTATGGGCATAAACTACCGCCATTTTCTGCTGGCGATGGACAAGGCGGTGCTGGCTGCCCTAGTGACGCTGCTGGGTAACCTGATAGTGGGGTGGCTCAGTGCCTACCTGGCCGGCCACCGGGGGAGGGCGGCTTTCAACGTGGGGGCCACCGTAATGGCCCGGGGTGAATTTGCCGTTATTATAGCTGGTTTAGCAGTTAAGGGAGGAGCCAGTTCACTGCTCGAACCAGTAGCTGCCCTTTACGTCTTCCTCCTGGCTCTGGTAAGTCCCCTTTTAGCTCGCCATTCCCGCCGTATTTACCTGCTTTTGTCTAGAATAGTGACTTCAAGCCAAAGCTCGGCAAAATAAAGGTATCCTTTCCTGCCGGCTCGAGGTCGTAAACTCCGCCTGAGGAGCTAAAAGGGATCCGTGGAGGCGCCGACCGGGACGGCGGACAGGCTAATTTCCCCTTTCGAGTGGGTCAGATCACCGGGGGGCTTTTAAGGATGTATCTGACGGTGGAGGATGCCCCGGCAGCTTATGTGGTCAAGATCTGGCCGGAGGAGCCCTCCGGCGTGTTGGCGCCGGTCCCCAAAATCCCCTCTCGGTTTCTCAAAGGCTGGCTAGGAACAGAAGTAATTCTTTGTTATCGTCTAGAAAAGCGCCGAAAACAGCGATAAGTGGCTGCTTTTTGCGGTAAGTACCGGCAAATCTGGAGTTTGCTCTGCCTGCCGCCGCCGTGTTATAATTGCCGTCGACCTGGGTGGTTGAAGGGCGCTGGGGCCACCTGCTTTTTGAAAGATTATAACAGATCCAGTAGTGATGCGGGCTTCGGGGATCGAGAGCTGCCGTCGACCCCCTGGGGTTTTGGGGTTAACCGAAGGTCGACGGCAATCTGGAGAAGGTGGCAGGAGCTCGGAGCGAGAAAAATCAAGGCCTCCCGCCCCCAAACGGGTTTGGTAGCAATCGAACCATTATGGGATTGAAATGCGTGGAAGTGGCATTGCTGTCCCCCCTCTCTTGCGGTAGCAATCGAACCATTATGGGATTGAAATAAGGGAGAACGCAACGTTCTCCCTTCTTGAGTTTCTTGTAGCAATCGAACCATTATGGGATTGAAATTTTAGCTTGCCGTGGGATTTTGTGCATCTTGTTAAGGTAGCAATCGAACCATTATGGGATTGAAATTTGGTGGCAGAACTAATGTTGACACCCTGCACCTGGAGTAGCAATCGAACCATTATGGGATTGAAATGGGTACGGCTGGCGCGTGGTGGTGCTGGACAGGTATGTAGCAATCGAACCATTATGGGATTGAAATTGAGGCTTGTCGGCTGGGCGGCGGCCAACTTTCCCCAGTAGCAATCGAACCATTATGGGATTGAAATTTTAAGCCATGTATAGTTCCTTAACTTCACATGCTTGTAGCAATCGAACCATTATGGGATTGAAATTCCTGCGTGTAGCGGAGAGAGGGATCGTTCGCCAACCGAGTAGCAATCGAACCATTATGGGATTGAAATAAGCTTAACATGCTTTACTATGTATTCGGCGCAATTTGTAGCAATCGAACCATTATGGGATTGAAATAGGCGTTCGGGCCCATGTCCACCGCCGTGTCGAAGGGTAGCAATCGAACCATTATGGGATTGAAACGTTGACATAACGTTTATCATGTGGGCTTCGGGATAGTGCTTGCCCGGCTGAAAAGCCGAGTTTTTCTTTTTAGGGAGCTGATAGGGGGAAGAAGGCTCTGGCAGGATAGAGGAACCGAGTTTTTTATGCCGAAAGTTTCTACTTGTAGCTTTGTTTTTGCCTTCCAGGCAGATTTGACACGGTCAGAAAAATATGTTTTCAGCCATTTCACATCGAAAACTGCCTGGGGAGGTGGGTAGTGGTGCCCCGGCACTACCTGATACCGGCGCTCCTTCTGGTGTTCTGTTTTGCGCCCTTGCTCCTCTTAAAAGTTCCTGCCTGCAATGCTTATTCCGTCACCCGCACCGTTTACCGGGACGAAATCTCCCCTACTTCGAGGCTCAATTTCTCCGTAGGGCGGGAAGTTTACCTGGACCTTCACCAGGGTTGCTTTCCGCGCGGAATTGAAAAACTCACCTTCACCGTCACCTCCCTTTCCGGCATCCCCGGCGTATCCTTCGCCGTCTACCTGGACACTGGCGGAGTGCCCCTGCCTTCCCCGGCGCGTCTCGGCCTGCCCGCCGGAGATAAGCAGCTCCTTCTCTGCCGGGGTGAACGCGGCTGGTACCGGGTGGCGGCTGGCAGGGAGGGGCAGCACCTCTTCGTCGAAGTCTCCGGGAGTGGTGTCTGGGGCGTGGCGGAGTCCGTCTATTTGCCTGCTCCCCCGGTGGAAAGAGTGGAGGGAGGGAGGCTTTGCTTGGAGGGTGACGGTGAGATCTGGTACACCACCGACGGGAGTGACCCGCGCCTGAGTCCTTCTGCCGTGAGGTTCGAGAGGCCCATTGAGCTTTCGGCACCAGCCGCGTCCAAGCTGCCGCCGGTGATCAAAGCGGCCGCCTTGAAAGACGGTTACTGGAGCGAAATGGCCGCTTTTGTGACTCCTGAACCCGGCAGCGGATATCCTCGGCCGTCCGGTTCGCGGATCCTGGCGACTACGGCGGCCACAATCTCCCCGGAGGAGGGCGGCACCCTCGAGCTGCCCGGAGTGGCCCGGCTTGCGGTCCCGCCGGGGGCCCTGCCTGCCAGGGGCCCGGTCCTGATGCGACTGGTGGCAGTCGAGGCACCCGCAAATCTGCCGGGCGGGAATGAAGCTGTCACGCCGGCTGTTTGGCTGCGGTGCCGGGGGCTTTGCAGCCCGTTCTTCAACCGACCGGTGACACTCACCTTTGCGGTGCTGGCAGGCAATGAGGCCGGGTTGCGGATCTTATCGCTTGACGGCGAAGGCGGTACGCCGGAGGAGGCACTACCGGGCGGCGCGGAGGGCGGTGAACTCCGGGTGCAGGTAACGCACACCGGGCGGTTCGTGGTGGTAAAGGATAGTTAAACCTGCAATAAGGTGATGAGGATGGTATCGCTTTTCATCCAGGCGTTGTTTATGGGCATTTTTTTAGATGGTGGCGGTATGACGCGCAATTTAACTTTCGCCCTAAGGAATTCACGTACTTTCCAAACACGCCGGGGATGATGCACGGGTGTTTTTTTTTCTTAGCCGGGTTCCCGGGCTGGCTCCCGCCCTACCTCCTGAACTGTTGGGAAGTCTTTGCGAAGGAAGGGAGGCCAGAACCCGTTCAAGGATGCCGTCGTGTTCTTCGTCAACCTCCTCATACCCGGCATCGGGCAGGCTTATGCGGGCAAACGCTCCTTCGTGGCGGTCTTCTGCATTTCTTCGTTCCTCATGGTTTCTCTGGGAATACCGGCCACACAGAGTATTGAACTTGCGGCCTTATGTGGCTTGCCCTTTTGCTCCTCCAGGCGGGGGTCGCTTGGTATCTTGTTAAATGTGGGTGAAGTATGAGTTGCAGGAACTAAGCTAGCCTCGGCAGTTTGATTCCTTAATAGCGCAGGTACCGGGACTATCCTGGCAGCGACAAAAGCCGGGCGGGAAGCGGGTTTGAGCGCCCGGTTCGACTTCTGGTACAATAATCCCCAAAGTTCGTGCATCGCTCGGCAATAAGGGAAGGGGAGAGTTATGCAGGTTGGGAAAGTTGGTGGACCTTTTTACCAGACTGAACTCGCTTCGGGGCGAGAAGCCGAATCTCGATCTTTTGCTGTTTTATTCCGTGAAGTCGAGGCTCGCCTGAATCTGCCTCCGGGACTTCTGGAGGCTGTAGCCCGAGTAGAATCAGACCTAAACCCGCAGGCGGTCTCAATAGCAGGGGCGGTAGGACTCATGCAGCTGATGCCCGATACGGCACGGGCCTTGGGCGTGACCAATCCCTTTGACCCGGTTCAAAACGTGGAGGCGGGGGCTAAATACCTGCGCCAGCTCCTCGACCACTTTGGCGGAGATCTACGGCTTGCTCTGGCAGCCTACAACGCCGGGCCTGCTGCGGTGGAGCGTCACCGGGGTATCCCTCCCTATCCGGAAACCCGAGCCTATGTGGAAAAAGTGTTGCAGCTTTTACAGCAAAAGCCCTCCAACATCGCACCTGTGGCGAGCAAAACAACTGCTGCTCAATTTGGCGGGTCAGCTCTAGCTTTTCAGGCAGCCGTGAGAGCTTACGCAGAGGCCCTCTTGTGGCAGGCGGTGGCCGGCTTTTTCCCGCACTTCGAGTCACTCGAGTAAAAGCTTTAGGAGCTGTATGTCCTACGTGAGATCAACGGCCAAATCCTCTCCATACCCTTTAGCTCTCCTTTTTCCAGTGTAGAGGTACCTTTTCGGCCGCGAATTTTGGCTATTTCAACTCCCTTATCGTCCAGCACCACCAGTTCGTAGCTATCACCGCCCCCGCGGTAAACATATTCAATCTTCTGGGGAGCTGATTGGAGAGGTAATTCAAGCTCTTCCGGATCTTGGGGATACTCGCCGTGGAAGATATAATACGCGTCCAGGGTCAAAGACAAGCTATGAAGATCGCCCAGTACCCGGATATCGCGGGCCGCATCCAGGCATTGCTGGTAAAATGGGAAAAGGGCAGCCGTCGCCATTCCGGCGACCAGGGTAAGCGTCGTCAGCGCTACCGCCAGCTCCAGGAGGGTGGAACCCTTTTCGTTTTTAAAGGACAGCAGCATCTTTTTCACCCCTTTAAGGAAGGATTCGGCTCTTCGCGGGGCCGAATTAAGCCGGGAGAGACAAGCTCGATCCAAACTGAAGACTCTCTGCCGCCAGGTTTCTCCTGGCTGATGGTGCGATTTAAGAAAGGCGGGCTGAAGTTCGTTTCTAGGCTTCGCGTTCCCTGCATAAAACTTAGGACAGCCGGAGTATCGAGAGGGAAATAGAGGTCTTACGATGGAGAAGGGTATAATCGCCCTGGCGGAGTGGGTTATACCGGGGCTTATTCTGTTAGTTCTGGTGGTAGCCTTTTGCCGCCGTCTTCCCGTTTACGAGCTCTTTATTGCTGGAGCTCAGGATGGCTTCGAAATCGCGGTAAGGACCATCCCCTACCTTGTGGCCATGCTAGTGGCCGTCAGTATCTTCCGCGCTTCTGGAGCGCTTGATCTCCTAGTCAAGCTTCTTTCTCCCGTTCTCTCTCCTCTAGGCATACCTCCGGAGGTCCTACCCCACGCATTACTTCGCCCTCTTTCTGGAAGCGCTGCTCTGGGAGTAGCTACAGATATCATTCGCACCTACGGCCCCGACAGCATGCTTGGCCGCCTGGTCTCCACTATGCAAGGTTCAAGTGACACCACAGTGTAGGTTTTTAAAGCGCCGCACTGGAAGCTGTGCCGGAAGCAGGAAAGGGAGCCGGGAGAAGTCCTGGCTTTTTGCGTTTTTACGGGGCTTTTTAAAAGACTTACCGGGGCGTTCGATCCCGGAGGAAAAGGGGGATTGCGATGGAGAGGATCGAGAAGGCCATCGACGGGAGGACTGTTGTGGGCTACAGGATCAGGGGCACGGTGTACGTCAACACCACGCCGCACGAGATTTTCTTTCTCAACCCGGACGGTGGGGAAGAGCCGGTGGTGCTCCCGCCCTCCGGGCTGGTGGTCAACGCAAGGACGGAGGAATTGGTGGTTGACAGGGAGGGAGAAATCACCTTTGTGCGGACGGGGTTTTTTGGAGACGCTGAAACCAAAAAACTCCTGGCAGACGTGAACGCTGCTTTCTTTGAAGACGGAAAGAAGCCCATCATCATCGGGTCCATAATCGCTGCCCAGGCATACCCCGGCACGGTGGTGGCCCTCTGCCCCGCGCCGGGGTTCGAGAGGGTGCCGCCTACGGAGAAGAGGATGTTGCTTAACAAGTTCACCGTCTTCTAAAAAGCCGGGAGACGGCGGGCCGGGGAAAATTCCCCGGCCTTTTTCTTTTTCTGGAGCCAAAAATTTTGCCCAGGCGCCTTGCCTGGGAGAAAAGGAGGGGTTGCCCGTGGTCGAGACGCGGGAGAAGAGCATGTTTGTTCCCCTGCCAGACCTGAAGGAGTGCCCGGCAGAGGGGACGCAGGAGAGGCTGTGGTGGTGGTACGGGAAGCTCATGGAAGCAGCCGGCATCGACCTGACGGGGGTAAAGGGATCCGGCGACCTCGACCCGGCCAGGGTCGTCGTCCACCCGGAAGATATGCTCCGGCTGTGGATGTGGGCGGCTGGTGTGGACCCCAACAGGCCGGAGGCGTGGGAGGAGCCGCGGGACCGGGGGGAGTTCATGCGGAAACTTGCCGTCCTCATGGACGCGGGGCCGTCGTCCTCGGGGGATGTGCCTCCCGGGTATGTCCTGCTCCTGCCGGGGTGGGTGACGCTGGCATGAAGCTTCTACCCGGGTACTGGTTGAGCGAGCCGAAGGTCTACCGCGCCACCAGGGAGTGCAACGGGGAAGTCGTAGCGATTACGAACCCCGATGCCGTCCTGGTGCTGGACGAGGACCCGCCGGAAAGGCTGATGGTGATCGGGCAGGGAACGGTCGTCGCCGTAGCTCCCTGCCGGGTCAAGGTCTTCGGAAACGGAATGCTGGTGTGCGCGGAGGGCGAGGGTGTGCGGCTGGAAGTGGACGGTAAAGCGGTAGTGCACGCAGAGAACGGGGCGGAGGTGCTGGTAAAGGGCCCGGAAGTAAAGGTGCGCGGGCTCAACGCCAGGGTCTCCGTCCTGGAAAAGTAGGGGGTTGTCGATATGGCCTACCACCTGCACTTCGTCGGCAAGCAGTACTACACACTCCAGAGCTTCGTCCGGGAGGCGGAGCTTTACGGCGTATCGCGGCGTATAAGCCTCACTGACCTCTGCCGGATGAACTGGGGCGACAAGGTGTTATTAGCCATCCTGGACGGGAAGAGCGGGGTGGTGTTCGGGCAGTTCACCGTCACCACTTTGACGGGCCTCTCTCCGGAGGCCAGCCGAGCTGTCCGGGAAGAGTTCGGAGCGCGGAAGGTCGATGACGGCGGCGGGGTGGTAAAGAGGGGCTGCGGCAAGTACATAACCGGAGCCTCTTACGAGGTTGAGACCCCGCTGCCCGTCATCGCGCGGTTCCTCATGGAGTTGAAGAGGCAGGGGATAGATATCGGAAAGCCCATGATCGGAGGGCCTTTCGAGGAGCACCCTCCGGTGCGGCTCAAAGACGTGCCTTTCCGGCAGGGCTTCCGTCTGTTTGACTACTCCCGCTTCCTGGAGGCAGTCAAACAGGCCGGAAACGGCAAAAAGGTCCCCGTGGTTAAAGGGCAGTTTTACGTTGCCGAGCTTTCAGCCAAAGCCAAAAAGCAGGATGGTAAAGTGCAGGAAGTCCAGATCTATTGGCGCAAGGAGGAACTGGAGCCGCGCATCCGGCAGGTTAAGCTGTCCGAGGTAATGCGGTAACCGGTTCTGGCTAGCTAAGAAGGCCGGCCGGGCGGCCTGCCCATCAAAGAACTCTGTCAAAAGGAGGTGTTTGGGTGGGCGGGCTCCCGGCGGCCCGCCTGCCTTCTGCAAATGCTGGTGAAAGAGCGGAAGAAGTATGCGTACGCGGGGAATCTTCGCTCCAGAAAGCATTGCCGTATTCCCTACCCCATCGTGCCGGCCCAGGAGGCGCTGTTTGTAGATCCCAGGCAGGTGCGCTCTGTGGGGTGGGCGGCGGAGGACAGCGTATGCGGTTACCTCCTTTCTTTCCCGCCCGCATGCGAAATAGGGTGCTGTTTTGCCAGCGCCGTGTTCCCGACCAGGAAAGAGGCCGTTCTTTACGCTTTCCGGCGCTGGCGGCAACGCCTGCGTTACCTGAAAGAGCACAGGTTGAGGGGCCACGGTGGCCCTCCTTTCTACTACGAGGCGTGGCCGGAAGAAGGTTGTGTCTTCGGCTTTACCGGGGATGGGGGAGTAGCTATCTTGCCCTGCTGGGTTCCCCTTGAGCGGGAGCTCCGGAGGGCGAGGTACTACGGAGCCGAACTCTCCTCCGAAGTTTTAGCGGTCATCGATGAATCAGAGGAGGAGTCCTGGAAGAGTTACAAGGAAGGCAGGGACTCGTCGCACTTGCTCCTCCTGTTTTTCGAGATGTTAAAGCAGAAGCATCTTGAGAGCGGGGACCAAGCCGCGTTCCGGAGACTGATAACCGCCCTGAGGAAAAGTAGATAGCCGGGCTTCCCTGGCAGGCCCACTAAAACTCCAGAAGAAAAGGAGGTGTTTGGGCAGGTGGGCCGCCAGGGGGCCTGCCTGCCCGTTTCAGGAATGACAGAAAGGTATGGCCCGGAAGGTTTCACGGAAAAAGCGAAGAAGCTCCTCTGGCCCTACCGGACGTACGAGCGGAACGAGTACATGAGATTTCGCGGCGTACCCCGCAAGCTGATGCTGGAGATAGCACGGATGCTGCCCCCAGGACAGATGGAAGACAGCCAGAACAATTCCCCCACCTTCGGGGAACTGCTGGCCGAGGAGCTGGCCGTGTGCTACGGCGGCTACGTCATAGGCCCCCCGAGGGAAGACGAACGGGTCACGCTGGACGAGGTGTTCTTCCCTGCCACCACAGAAGGCTACCGGCGGGCGCTGGAAGTTGCTGCCCGCTACGGGCCGGACGAAGTAGACGTCCTGGAGGACCAGAAGCTCATCCGCCTCTGGTGGGACTGAGGAACAGGAAGGGCCGGGGGTTTTACCCGGCCCTTCTCTTTCTTGGGGAAGGTTTTCTCTGGCCCGTCTGGTGAGACGGGCAGAAAAAAAAACATACCCGGTGAAAAGGCCGGGAAGGAGGAGGGTGAGAGGCATGAACGGCTACGAGTACGTGGAAGTGAGGTTTCCGGAGGGAACGGGAGAGAAGTGCAGGTACTGGGGGCAGAACGGCACGGGCAGGTGCGTCGGTCTCTTTGTAGAGTTCGACCACGAGGAGGAAGTAGTGACTCTGTGGCCGGTCAACACCCGGGGACGGCGGGGGAAGTGCTTCATCAAAATCCCCTACGGCGAGGTCCCGGCGCTGATCGGCCTGCTGGAGGGAAAGACTGTCCGGAAAAGAGTTAGCCTGGAGTAGTCAAACCGGGCCACCCGGCAGGCCCGTTGTTTAAAACCCCAGACAAGAAGGAGGTGTGCTTGGGGTGGACGGGCCGCTGGGGGCCCGTCTGCCCATTTTTAAAAACATGCTGAAGAGTCTTGTCCAGGACGCGATCTACCTGCCTGAAGAGCTGGAGAAGGTTTTGAAGGAGCTCGGGGAGGTGAAGTCGAGGCTGGCCGAGCTTGAGGAGCGCAAGAAGGCCAGGGAGCTGGAGGCGCTGAAGCAGGTGGCTAACGGAGACCACAAGAACGAAACGCAGCGCAAGGCAGCCATACTTGCTTTCCTGGCGAGCGATCCGGAGTACCAGGAGGCCCTGGCCGGGGAGAAGTACGGGAAGGCGAAAGCAGCAGAACTGGAGGCGAAGCTGGAAGTTCTCAGGTACCGGATGAAACTCACCCGCGAACTCATTCGGCTGGCAGCTGCGGCAATTGAAGGAAACCACAAAGAAGCACTTGAGAGCTTGGAGATGGGGTACGTTGAGTCCAGGGTTGAATCCGGACAGGAGAAGCAGGAAAGGACAGAAAGCAGCCCCCAGCTTCCGGACTATATCTCCATCCAAGGCACTGTAGTTGAAGCGGCCATGGGGAAAAAGGCGGTCAAGGCGGTAATCGAAACACCGCACGGATCGAGGCAGGTGGTCTATGCCCGGCACGAGTTTGCGGAGAAACTTAAGCCGGGCAAAAAAGTCAGAATCAAAGCCAGGAGACTCAAGGACAAGGAGGGTGAGTTTCTGGCAGAGGCTATAGCTTAATCTGCAAGGTTCAAACGACGCACGCTATAATGTTTTCGAGGTGATAGACAATGACAGTCCTGGAGAATCTACTGCGCGAAATAGACAAGCTTTCTGCGGAAGAAGTAAAGGAGCTGTATCAAGCATTAATACGCAAGATGGCCGTGTCTCTGAAGGACCCCCGGGAGTTCTATGATGACTGGGACGACCCGGAGGTAGACAGAGCGTACGCCAGCGTCTGGAATTAGAAAAGCACAGCAGAGCCCGGTTTCCGGGAAAAGGCCCGGAGCCGGGCTTTTTTCTTTTTTTAGGAGCTTTTCAACAAAAACAAACACTGGCAGAAGGAGGTGCGTGTATCTTGCAGGAGGAAATCCGCCTGCCCGAGACCTGGATAGAGGTGGCCTGGGCGCGGCGCACGGGGAAGATTCTCACCTGGCCGGCAAAGGGGGTGGAAGAGCACCCGGACGGGGACGGGAAGACCCTCCCCCACCTGGTAGTCATGAAGGACGGGGTTAAGGGTCTGATACCTTTGCCCGAGGCCGGGGTGGGGGCCGAAAACGGGGAGCTCAGCCCGGGGGAGGCGAGGAACAGGCTCCGGCACCTGGTCGGCCAGCCCGTGGACTTTATAGTGACCTGGTGCCACGAGGACACCCTCACCTTCAGGGCTTCCAGGAAGAGGGCACTGGAAGTCTTAGCAAAAGACACGTGGGCGAGGCTCAGGCCGGGAGAGAGGGTGGAGGCGCTGGTGCGCCGCCCGGCCTTCAGGAAGGAAGACAGGCGGGTTACCGGCTTCGTGGTGGAGGTGGACGGCGTTGAGGGCTTCCTGCCGCGCGCGGAGCTGGCCTGGGGCTGGGTGGACGACCCGCTGAAGCTCCTGCGCCCCGGGGACCGGGTGGTCGTGGAGGTGCTGGAGACCGACAGGGAGCGGGGCAGGCTGGTGGTATCCAGGAAGGCGGTGCTTTCCTGGGAGGAGCAGGTGAAGAACTACCGGGAGGAGGGCTCCTACGTGGGGGCGGTCACGCGCGTGACCCCTTCTTATTTGGTGGTGGAGCTGGAGCCCGGCATGACGGTGACTGCCCGCCACATGAAGGTGGGGATACCGAACACAGGGGATCTGGTTGAAGTGGTTATCACCGGGATCGACCCGGAGCGGAAGAGGCTGCTTGGCGTGGCAGTGCGGCCCGTCAAGTGAAAGGACGGGCGTTCCGAAAGGCCCCGGTTTCAAAAAAAACCGGGGCTTCTTTTTTTGGAGGTCAAGTCTTGCAAGGGAGGTTTGAGAGTTTTGGAGAGCAAAGAGGTCCGTTTGGAAGAACTTTTCCCTCTCAGCCTGCGGCCTGTGATCGGGTTCCGGGTGGAGGTGCTGAAGGAAAGCATCAAGAAAAACGGCTACGATCCCGCCTGTCCACTGGTGGTGCAAAAAAACGGGAGCGGCTACCTGGTAGTGAATGGTTGCCACCGGTTGCAGGCGGCCAGGGAGCTGGGTCTGGACCGGCTTCCCGTGGTAGAGTTCCCGCCGGAGGAGGACCCGGTAAAGCTGGCGCTCAGGACCCAGGAGAACGATGAAAACGTGCAGCCGTGGGACTTCCTCGACAGAGCATTTCTGGTGAAGCGGCTTTACGAGGAGCTGGGCACGCAGGAAAGGGTAGCTGAAAGGCTGGGGTGGGAGCGGTCGAACGTCAGCCGGTATCTGGCTATTGCTAGCTTGCCGGGAGAGGTTGTGACCGTAATTCGCAGTTCGGTCACAGTCCAGGGGAACAGTACGGTCACAGAGGACTGTGACCGCGGTCACAGGAAAAACCTGGATGACCTGTGGTCCGTCCGCTGGTTCCG
Source organism: Ammonifex thiophilus (assembly GCF_003368535.1). Lineage (GTDB taxonomy): Bacteria > Bacillota > Desulfotomaculia > Desulfotomaculales > Ammonificaceae > Ammonifex > Ammonifex thiophilus. The sequence goes on along the minus strand of NZ_QSLN01000003.1, from coordinate 22,800 downwards.
CCACATCTGCTCCCTGCCCGCTGACGAGTTAAAACTTGCCGTTGTTAAAAAGATCGCCGAAGCCCCCGAAAAGTGGAAGGAGAAAGACGTGGCGTCTGAGTGTGCGCGGTTGAAGAAGCGCCACGAGCTTTCTACCAGGATAAAGGAAGTCCTGGAGGGACAGGAAAGCTGCGAGAAGGAGCTGGTCGAGCTCCTGGACGCAGTGAAAAAAGGGGTTTACGACGACAGGCCGGAGAAGGCTCTGGAGCGGGCTGATGCGGTGCTCAAGGCCAGGCAGAGGACGGACCTGGAGTTGATGCAGGAGTTCGGCTACGAACCCGAGGTTTTCACCGTGTGGCGGTTCAACGGCAGAGACGAACGCTTCGGGCAGAAGCATCCCGGCAACATACCGGCGGGGATTGTCTTCAACGTGCTCTACTACTGGTCGGAGCAGGGAGACCTGGTGATCGACCCGATGGCTGGGGGCGGGGTCGTTATTGACGTCTGCCGGGCGATGAAGCGGCGCTGTGTGGCGTGGGACGTCCACCCCGTCCGGGAGGATGTGGTGAAGCATGATGCCACCCGGCCCTGGCCGGTGGAGCCCGGTAGTGCGGCGCTGGTCTTCATAGACCCACCCTACTGGAAGCAGAAGCGGGGAGAGTACAGGGGAGAGAACAACCTGGCGGACATGGACCTGGAAGGCTTCTATCGTTCGATGAGAGTTGTTTTCGAGCACGCGAAGCGCAGTTTGAGGCCGGGCGGTCACCTGGCCGTGATTGTGGGACCCACGCAGGAGGCGGGCAGGGTCCACGACCACGCGCTGGTCTTTGCCCGGCTGCTTGAGGATGTGGGTTTTGAGTACGTCAACAGGGTCATCGTTCCCTACACCACGCAGCAGGTCACGGGGTTCGACGTGGCGCAGGCCAGGAAGTCCAGGTTTCTCCTGAAGCTCCACCGGGACCTCCTGGTGTACCGGAAGGCGGGGGATTGAGCTTGGGCTTCAACGAACGGAGCAGGCAACACGACGAGGACGCACTGGGGCTGGTGGAGTCTGCCTTCCGGGAGCTGGGCTTCCTGGTCTTTCCGTACGGCATAGAGCAGTTGCCGGAACTTCAGCGGGTCCTGCGGGGTCTCCACAACGGCACCAGCAAGATGCTCCGCTACCGGCCTGACAGGGTGGCGGTGAAGCCGGGAAAGGGAACGCTTCTGCTTGGGGTCAAGAGCGAGGGAGGGAGAAGCCCCAACTTTGCAGTAGAGTTCGATGCTTGGGACGCGGCGAGGATGTGGAACCAGGACGCCAGGCGAGTGCTGTATGTTTTTGTGGACCTTCTTTCCCGGGACGTTCTGGCCTGCTGGCCGGAGGCGCTTTCTCCCCGGAAGGTTTTCGTGCCCAGGAGGGGCGATCTCCTGCGCGTTAAGAGCCTCCTGCCGCCGGGAGCCGTAGCTCGGTGGTACCCAGCCGTGCGCGGTTCGGGCACTGCGTTCTTCCTGGTGTCGAAGTCCGACCTGCAAAGCCTTCGAGAGGCACTTGGCCCGGAGTGGAAGTCAACTACCACGTCCTGAAGGACGTGGCTTGCAGGCAGGGGCGTACTGCCTGTGAGTTTCCCTCTCAGGGAGGTAGTTGAACGCGGGTGTACCGTTCGCGGAACCTGACGTTCCGGGACGACACTCCCAGTCCCGGGAGACACCGGTGCAATCCCGGGGCCTCACGCGTGGTGCGACGGTATGCCTCAGGGAGACCCACCGCCGTTTGGTGCCCGGATCACAGGGCTCCTCACAAGGGGAGGTTTCAGAGATGGTGTTCACTGTTGATAAAAACGGCAGACCTGGCCATCCGACCAGAAGGTATGACATGATCCGCAAGCTGAGGAAGCGCGGTAAAGCAAGGATTGTAGGCGGTGGTGCATCCGGCAAGCCGCCGGTGGTCATTTTTCTCGATAGGGAATTCGACTATTCGCGTACGGTAGGGAGGAAGCTTGTTGTAGCCCTTGACCCCGGCTACCGCTACATCGGCTTCGCCGTCTGCGAGCCGAGGGGCAGGGAGCTAATCGTGTACTGCCGCGGCGTGCTCCATACGCGCATCCCGGAGATCAAGGGACTGATGGGCGAGAGGAGGGCACACCGCAGGTTCAGGAGGTACATTGCGCGCTACAAGAAGAGGCGTCTTTCCGCCCGCAAGGGCAGGGTACTGACCAAGTACAAGGTGCCCAGGGATGTCAGGTCGAGAGACAGGAGCAACGCCACCCTCAGGCACGGCGTGGAAACGCACCTGAACCTTTATCGGAAGCTGCTCAGGTTTTTCCCTTTTCCGGCGCACCAGGTGCAGTTTGTTATGGAGGACAACGTGTTTGACGTCAGGGCCATGACGTGGGGCAAGGTGTACGGTGCCGACTATCAGAAATCGCCCCGCGTTCCTGAGAGCGAGAGAAAGTGCGTCTTGTGCGGTTCCCGGGAAGGCCTTCACCGGCACCACCTCGTGCCGCGGAAGAGAGGCGGCACAGAGGTCAGGGAAAACAAGGTATGCCTCTGCAAAGGTTGCCACGAAGACGTGCACGCCGGCAGGGTCTACCTCCCGGTCGGGGGCGTCAAGCAGTGGCGGGAGCTTGGGACGATGAACGCGGTCGTCGGTGTGCTGCGGGAGGTACCATGGATCAATTTTGTACCCGCGCCGGATGCAGTCCTCAAGAGGAGGGAGCTGGGCTTGGAGAAGGGTCACGCTGAGGACGCGCTTGCGGCGGCGGCCGCGTTCTGCGGCAGCGCGGAGCTCCGCACTTCTTGGGAGCGGTGTTTCACGCTGGTGAAGTTCAGGAGGCACAGCAGGGCGCGGGTACACGCTCAGAGGGACAGGCTCTACAAGATAAACGGAGTAATCGTGGCGAGGAACAGGAGAAAGAAGACGGACCAGAAGGAGGCCTCTTTTGCTGACATATCGCCGCTCCCCCGGGAGTGGCAGAGGAACCTCAAGGTGTATCCGGGGACTAAGGTACTCAACCCGTTCAGGAGGGACACGCCATCCGTTGGGGGCGATGTTTGGGTCCACGTTCCGACCGGCAAGCGGTTTGTAGTTACCAGCGTGACATCGAAGGAGTATCTGTATTCTCCCCAGCTTAAGGAGATCGTGGGGAAGCCTTACGTTCGTCCGGATTTGTGCCGGCGCGTGATACGCAACGAAGGGATAGTGGTGTGGGAATAGCCGCCTTTCATCCCCTTCCTTCAGGAAGGGGACTTCCCGGCGGCTCTAGTTAAAAAAGGGGGGACTGATACCCGGATGTTTCTGGACCGCACGGTTGAAGTGAGAGATGTCACACCGGCCAAACACAGCTTCGCCGACATGGCGGAGAAGACTCCCAGGGAGGCGCTGGTGGAAGAAGTTTTAGAAGCCACCGGCCTGGCCCTGTTCGACACCCTGGCAAAGGCGTGGCCGAGGGCGAAGAAGGGGAAGAAGGGCGTGCTTAAGCTTATCCGCTGCGGCGTTCTGGGGACCTGCAAGGTGGAAGCAGGTGGGCAGGAGTTCACCGCCTGCTTCGCAAAACAGGTCCCGGAGCACGCGGCGGAAAGCCTGGCGGCGGCGCAGTTTTTCGTGCTGGCGAAGCTCGCCCTTCGGCAAGCAAACCTCCGGCCCGTGCCGCCCGGCCTCTTCCCCTTCCCCGCCTGGGAGCTGGGCTACCCGGGCAGGGACGGGAAGGAGTACTGCGTCTACCTCGTGCCCGTGTCCTTCGGGACGGAGACCCTGCTGCCAGCTGTAGAAGAAGACCTGAAGGAGAGGAAAGTGCCTGCGGTCTTCGTGGTAAACCGGCTCCCGTGGCGGGTCTTTCAGGGCTTCGGGCTTTACCGCCTGGCCCTGGAAGGAAAGCTCTTCGCCCTGACGAGGCTGGAGCTCTACCTGCCGGACGGGAGGAAGGACACGGCTCACCCCTTCGGGGTCAGGGCCGAGACCGGGGTGGCCGATGAAGCGGCGGCGAAGTAGGAAAGCAAAATGGCCGGGCGGAAAGACTCTGCCCGGCCTTTCTATTTCCGGGGGGCCGAAAGGCCGAAAGATTTGCCCTGCGAAAGCAGGGAGTAAAAAATCTTCCCGCCGTGTCCGGCGGGACAAAAGGAGGAGGGTATTCCATGCTGAACGTCGTCATCCTGATCGGACGGTTAACGCAGAACCCGGAGCTGCGCAAGGCCGGGGACGTGTCCGTGTGCCACTTCACGCTGGCGGTCGAACGGCCGAAGCGCAACGGGGAAGAGAAGAAAGTAGACTTCATCGACATCGAGGTGTGGCGGGAGCAGGCGGAGAACGTCTACAAGTACTGCAGGAAGGGAGACCCGGTGGCCGTGGTGGGGAGCCTGCACATCGAGACCTGGGAGGATAAAGATGGCAACCGCCGTCGTTCTCTCAAGGTCGTGGTGAGCCGGGTGAGGTTCCTGCCCACCGGGCGGAAGGCCGAAGGAGAAGCGGAGCCGGGAAAGGAGCCTGAAGAACTGAAAGATGAAGACATCGTAATGGCGGGAGACCTGGATCTGGACGACATACCGTTTTAAGCTTCCTCGCTGGCCCGGTGTCTTTCCGGACGCCGGGCCTTCTATTTTTTTGGAGCCAAAACTTTGCTGCCCTGCTGAACATGGCAGGGAGATAACACATCTGCCCGCGCGGGAATGCGCGGGAAAAAACTCGAAGGGAGGAGTGGTAAAGCATGGAAGCCGTCAAGACGGGACTGCGCTTGGTGGTGGAGAAGGGGGACCTGGAGAGGGCGTTGAGCGTCTGCCTGCGGTGCGTGCCCTCTAAACCCACCATATCGCAGCTCGGCGGGGTGCTGGTGCGCGGGAGGTTCCAGGAAGGCGAAAGTCCCGTGGTCACCGCCACCGACCTGGACGCGCAGGTGGTGGCGGGCCTCCGGGCCCGCCTGGAGGGAGAAGGGGAGCTCTGGCTCCCGGCCAGGGAGACCTTCGACCTGGTGCGCCGCCTGCCGGAATGCACCCTGGAGGTCGGGCAGGCCGAGAGGAGTACGCTCCCCTGGACTGCGACTGCGAAGTCGAGGTTCGCGTGGCCGTTGGGGAGTGCAGGAACTGCGGCGGCCTGAGGCCCGAGGTCCGCGGCCCGGACGGGGATCTCGCCGTCTGCCTGGACTGCGGCACCACCGGGGATCTTCCCTGGTAGGAGGCACGTTCCAGGAGGGCAGGTTTTCTTTCTTTTTGCCCTCCTGTCTTTAAAACTGCTTAAGGAGGGAGTTGCGATGGACTTAAAGACGAAAGTGAAGGGAATCTTGCAAAAGAGAGAGGAAGTAGTGCGCGAGGCTTACAGGCGGATACCCCAGCAGTATCATGCTTTCATCACCCTGTTGGATCAGTCCGAGGTCGTAGCGGGCTTCGAGGCAAAGCTGGACGATGAACTCAGGAAGCTGGGGGTCTACACGCGCGGAGGCAAGACTTATTTAAAGGTCCAGGTGCCTTACTTCACGGTGGAAGGGCGGCTGCAGTGGTTTGCGGACCTGCACCGTGAAGCGGGGAAGAAGTTTCACGTAAAGAGCAATGTGCGGGAACTTGCCCGCTACATGCTGAAGACGGGGAAAAGGCCTCCGGAAGACGTGCCGCTGATCGTCACGATCAAGTCGGAGATTTTCGGCACCCTGGAGGGCGAGTCCCGCATCTACTGGGGCGGAAGCGGTGCTTCCGGCACCAACCCGCTGGAAGTAGCCAAGACCTCTGCCCTGGGCCGGGCCATCGCCCAGGCGGGCATCGGGCTCATCGGCACCGGCCCCGCCAGCGCCCAGGAGGTCGAGGAAGCCAGGGCTGCTGTGAACGGAGCCAGGGTTGAGGAAAAACCTTCTCAGGATAAGACTGCACCTGCTGGAGAGAAGGAAGCCCGGCCTGAAGCCCAGCCCTGGGAAGGTGAAGTGGTGATACTCTCCGCTCCCTCCCAGACGGAGAAGGGCTGGACGGCCAAGGCGGCCACGCGCGACGGAGAGAAAGTCAATCTACTGGGAAGCATAGTAGAGCACGCGGTCCCCGAAGTCACCTACAGGGTGGCGGGGCTACGGAAGGGTAACTGGATCAAGGTAGAAGAGATGGAACTCCAGGTTGCGGAAGACGAAATGGACCTGGACAGCCTGCTTTCTTAGGCTTCCAGACCTGCCCGGTGTCTTCATGGACACCGGGCTTTCTTATTTTCGGAACCCACTTTTGCCCTGCTCATCCGGCAGGGAAAAGAGCATCTGCCCGCGTCCAAGCGCGGGAACAGCAGAAACTTCCCCGTGCCCCCGGGGGAAAAGAGGGGCGGCCGCAGGACCACTTTCTGGGCCGCCCCGGCCCGGGAGTGCCTGCGGGGAAAGGAGGAGGTATGCTGGTCCGTGAGATCCTTGGTGTTCCCCAGGAGTTGCGCTGCTACTACCGGAAGCCCAGGAGACAGGAGAACCCCTGGGCCTGGGAGAACGCCTGGGCCAGAAAGAGAGCGGAGGAGCTGCGGGCCAGGGGCATAGACGCCCGGCTGGTCCGCCGGAAGAATGAGCCCTTGTGCGTGGTTTACAAAGTTCAGGATCTGGAGGCTATTCCCGGGCCGGGGCCTTTAGGCAGACCCCAGCCCCACTACAAAAACCACGCACGGGGGTGAACGGATGGCGAAACTAAAGTCCGAGATTGACATTTTTGAACTTGCCCGGGAAGTGCCGCTGCCGGAAGTTGCCAGGGCATACAGCGTAGAACTTAAGCAGGTGGGCAAGAACCTGTTTGGTCTCTGCCCCCTGCACCATGAGAAGACTCCTTCTTTCACCGTCTACCGGGACGGGCGTGGAAGGTGGAAGTGGAAGTGCTTCGGCTGCGGAGAGTACGGCGACGTCATAGACCTGGTGGCCAAGCTGGAGAAGTTAAGCCTTCCGGAGGCCGCCAGGAAGCTCGTGGCAGACTACCGCTACGGCTGGACTCCCGCTCCCGCACCGGCTTCCAGGCCCCAGAAAGAAAAGCAAGCGACAGAGCCGGAAGTTGCACCTTTAGAAGTGTTAAACGCGGTCTACCAGGAGCTTCTTGAGAACCTTGAGCTTTCCCGTTGCCACAGGGAGAATCTCAGGCAGCGGGGGCTGTCCGACGCGGCCATAAAGCACAACATGTACCGCAGCCTGCCTTCTCCCCAGGAGGCCCGGCAGGTAGCCGGCAAGTTAGCTAAGAACCACGACCTAGCGGGCATTCCCGGCTTCTACCGGGACGCCAGTTCCTGGACTTTCTCTACCTGCCGGGGCTTCCTGATCCCGGTGCGGGACGTGAACGGCAAGATCCAGGGGCTGCAGGTCCGTCTGGACGAGCCAAGGAACGGCGGCAAGTACATCTGGTTTTCCAGCGCGGGAAAGCCTTTCGGTGTTGGGGCCAGGACCGTGGCCCACGTCGCCACGCCGACATCCCAGAACTTCCCCCGACGTCGGCTGTGGGTCACAGAAGGGCCGCTGAAGGCCGACATCGCGGCGGAGTACCTGGGAGTGAGGTTCGTGGCCGCCCCCGGCGTCTCCGTCTGGCGGGACGCAGTGGAGGTCGTGAAAACCCTGCGTCCCCGGGAGGTGATCCTGGCGTTTGACATCGACCAGGCCACCAACGAGGGGGTGGCGAGGGCGGTGGAGGGCCTGGCCGCCGTCCTCCGGGACGCGGGGCTGGAGCTAAAGAAGGCTACCTGGCCGCCGGAACTGGGCAAGGGCATAGACGACGCCTGCGTAGCCCTCGGCGAGGTTTCGGAAGAGACCTTCCTGACGGTCCGGATCACGCGGACGGTAACGATCACCGAAACCGTGGAGATCAAGGGCCGTCCGGGGGTTGTGGCGAAACTCCTCGCCTGGCTCCTGCGGCTTTTAAAGCGCGGGGGGGCCTGATACAATGGAGGTGAAAGGCGGTGATGCCTGTGGGTGAGGAAGTAAAGAAGCAAGAGTTCTCCGCCGTCAGTCCCTGGGATATGCTTGTTTGGAAGCTCGACTCTTTGGAAAAGGGCTTTCAACGAGAAATAGAAATTCTGCATCGGGAAATCGGCGGAGTGAAGGAAGAAATTGCAGGACTCCGTGCCGAACTGCGTGGAGTGAAAGGAGAAATCGCGGAACTCCGTGCCGAGCTGCGTGGAGTGAGGGAAGAAATCACGGAACTCCGAACCGGACTGCACGGAGTAAAGGAAGAAGCTGCGGGTCTCCGCGCCGGACTGCAGGCAACGAAGCAAGAAATTGCGGAACTCCGAGCCGAGCTGCGGGATGAGATCAGGGGCGGACGCAGGAGCTTCACCGTGCTCGAAGTGACGGTGGTGCTCGGTTTTCTGGCGGTCATCGCGACTTTTCTTGTGGCAAAACTGCTCTAGAACCGGAAAGCCCGGCTGTATGGAGCCGGGCTTTTCTCGTTAACGGGGGTGACCGGATTGAGAAGAAAAGAAAACTTGCCGGAGTTCAAAAGCGTGCAGGAGATGGCCGAGTTCTGGGACACCCACAGTGTGGCCGACTACTGGGATCAGCTTGAGCCGGAGGAAATCGAACTAGCACCGGAGCTGGCAGCGAGAGCGGCCAGAAAGTGTGCGGATAAAGAAAGGACGGAGACTTGGGAATGACAAGTGGGCTGTTTTCCGGCTTGATGGCCGGTTTCGGCTGCTACGCTGGCAGCCTGATCCTGCTCCTCGGAAGCCCCAACTTCCGGGAGTTCCTCGACCGGTTCAGCCAGAGGGAAGCGCTGGCCCTGATGCTGGGCGTCACGGCGTACCTTTTCACGGCGGGCTTTCCCGCCGGCATGGTAGCCGAAGCAGAGGCGGAGAAGAGAAAGAGCCCGACCCTCCTTGTGGCTCCCACGTTCGGCGGCATGGTTCTGCCCATGCTGGCCTGGTTCGCCGGCCTGGAGCCGCGCTGGCCTTTGTGCCCCCTTATTGCCTGGGTGGTCGCTTTTGCGGGCACCTGGATAGGGCTGGGCATAGGACTTCTCCTGGTCCGGGGATGGAACCGGGAATAGAACTGCGTGTTGTTGAGGGAACCGGGCCGCGATATACTCGCGATATACTGAAGACGGAAACAAAAACGGCGGGTGATCAAAGTGAGTGCGAATCCGATCAGGGAGGAAATCTTGCGGGAACTCGATCGTCTTCCGCCCGAGTTGCAGCGGGAAGTGCTCGATTTTGCCCGGGCGCTGGCTTCTTCTGTTTCTGAGGGCACGCCCGGCGAGAAGCTGCTCCGCTTCGCCGGCATCCTGACGCCGGAAGAAGCCGAGTTAATGGAACGGGCCATCGAAGAAGGCTGTGAGCGGGTGGACTTGAGTGAGTGGTAAGTTTTTGCTAGACACGAACATTGTTATTGCTTTGTTCAGAGGCGATGCCGCCGTTCAGAGGAACTTGGCAAAAGCGGAAAAGGTATTCATACCTGCTATCGTTCTGGGAGAATTGTACTACGGTGCCCTCAAATCCGGTCAAACTGAAAAGAATCTGGCGCAAATCGAAGAGTTTGTAGGCGGCGTTGCCGTGTTAACTTGCAATGTCGGAACGGCACGCGAATACGGTGTGATCAAAAACCAGTTGCGGGCGAAAGGGCGGCCTATCCCCGAGAACGACATCTGGATTGCGGCCATCGCACGGCAACATGATCTTGTTTTGGTTAGCCGCGATGATCACTTTGCGGAAGTGGAAGATCTAAGGTTAGAAAAGTGGTAGACTGAAAGTTACCCGCGGTAGCTCTTCGCTTTCAAAGTGGCAGCGTACCGCGTCACGAACGTTGGCTCTCAGCTCCTCCAGGTCTTCCGCTTCAGTGAAGACAGAGTGGCCCAGGGCACGCGCCACGTAGCCGCCCTCCGGCGCCTCTTCGACCAGGAAGATCAACTCTTTGTCCACCCGAAATCCCTCCGTTTTTTTTTAATCCCTCTCCTGACCATTTTAATCCACTTCCTTTTGGTCTTTCCCAAACTAACACACCATCAGCCTTTCCCACTGTTTCAATCCCTCATAGGTAGGCTACAGCTTCGGGTTTACACAAGGCGGCGGCCGCTACTTCTGCCACTCTCGTCGGCAGCCCGTGCGCCTTCGCGAACCTGCAAAGGTTGTGCTCCAGCTGCTCCAGGAGTTCCCGGTTCCACTCCACCAGGTAGAAAAACGCGAAGAGGGTGGCTTCCAGTTCTTTGCGCCCGGAAAGCAGAAAAGCCCTGTTTTCTATGAAAAACCTGTTTTCGCCCGGGTGCAGGAGGTAGTGGCCGCACTCGTGCAGGACTGCAGCATGGCGGTGCAGGGTGGGAAGGCTTGCGTCCACGCAGACCAGCTTCAGGCCCTTCTTGCAAATGAAAGCTCCCCGGACCGCTTTTAAAGGGTCTTGCACTTCCACCACGGTGAGCCCCAGGTGCTCGGCAAGCTCTTCGGGGTGGACAAGCCCGTAAAGGGAGATGACTCCCTCCGTGAAGGTCCGCATCCGCTCGGCCAGCACCTTTTTATCCTCCCTTTCCCGGCCTTTCTATTTCTTCTTTCTCTTCGACTGCTTTTTCCTCCTCTTTAGGCTTGTGGGCGCGGATGTAGGTAAGAGCTGCCTTCAGTATCGTTCTCAGGTCTTCCAGGACTTCCGGGGTGAGCCGCTCGGCGCCGTCGAAGTGGATGGGGATTTCGCCCTTCACGATCTTCTCCAGGTAAGTTTCCACGTCAGCGTCGAGGCTGGAAGGGACAGGAGAAGGATCGTTTGTTCTTCCCACGAGGAAATCGGTGGACACTTCGAGTATATCGGCAAGCTTGCGAAGCGTTTCTGCATCCGGGCGGTTGGTACCTCTTTCATACTTTCCAAGCGTTTCAGGGTGCACATTAAGTTTTTGTGCTAACTCTGCTTGAGTTAGCCCTTTCCTTAGTCTGGCGAATTTTATCCTTAAACCCAGATCGTCAGTGCCCTTTCGTGGCATGGTCTTAAGCTCCTTCCTGAAGATTAGAGTGTAAGGACTGCTTGGCTACCTTTAATTTCTCCGCACCTACCTGATTTGACTTCTTATCCCGCAGAAAAGTCTGGCAAGAAGTAATCCACCGGTAGCAGGCTTGTCATCCAGCTTTTAGACTGCTAAATTAGCATACCCAGCAAAAAGACTTGATTTCCACCTGAAGATCTGCTACAATTAATTTTGAGGCGGTTCGATTACTGGTCCTTCTCAATCAACTAGCCAACCAGGCTCCCGGCCGGAGCCCAATAAGGGGCGAAGGCGCGGGGCCAGTGACTGCCGCGCGGGGCGACCTTTAAACCCCGCACCTGACAGTCGGACCGTTCGTCCTGCCGCGTGAGCCCTCTCCTCCCGGACCGTCCAGGGCTCTGGGGCGCGGCCCGGAGAGGCGGGGGAAGAACGCGGGGCACAGGGCGGCGGATCATGACGGGGTAGACCGAAGGGAGTGCGGTTAAACCTCCCGGCGGCTGCGCACCCGGCCGTGCGGCGTACCTTCCGAGGAGGCCGCTGAAGCCGGTGAGGCAGGGTGCCCGGCCGGCGCGGTGAGCCGGATCAAGCCTGCGTGGGCAAGGATAGGCGGAAAGAAAGCCGAGCGTGCCCAGCTTCACCCGCGTCCATACGGGTTCACAGGGGCGCAGGGAAAGGCGGATACAAGCGAGCAGGTGAAAGCCCCGGCAAGGCCGGAATCGACCGGCCCCGCCTTGCCCGTCCTCTGTCCCTGGCTCCGGCCCGCAGGGGAGCCGGGAGCAAGGGGTGGCAGTGCCATGCCGGGCCACGTGCCCGAGGAGCCCGCCGAGGGCGCGTGCTCTGAGGTCATAAGCAACCAATTCCCCGGGCGTGGTCTTCCCGCCCGGGGATTATCCGGTCCGTAGGGCCGCCACCTTCCCGCGGTGGACCGGGAGCGTGCCCCTTTAAAAGGGTACGGCGGAGAGCGGCCCAGAACCTCCTGAGAGGGGCTGATAGGTTTGTTTCCCGTTCAGTCCTTGACCCGCCTGCGTGAAACCCTTTCTTCCTTTCCTCCCGGCAGCAAGGTCGCCGTCAACTGGAAGAGCCAGGCCAAGGACTCCCTTCTCTATCCCCCGGGCGGAACCGTCGCAGGCGTAACGGAAAGGCTCATCGTCCTGCGTTCCCCTGTAGGCTTTCGCTTCTGCGTGTCGATAAACGACCTGGCGTCCGGAGCTGGCTTGAGGAGGGCGTGAGCATGGCTGACAACTCTGGCCTGAACATCGGTGCATTCGCCAGGCGCTACCTGGCGGCCTCCGGCGACCAGGAGCGGTACCAGGTCATGATGGCCGTGCGGGGGCGCGGCGGCAAGAGGGCGATCCTCGCCCTGGCAGAAAGGCTCGGCGTGGACGGGAAGCTGATGTGGCAGGCGGCGGAGAGCTACCGCAAGGTGCGCGACGCGAAGAGGCGGCGGCGGAAGCGGATACCGGCCCTCGTGCCCCCGCCGCTCCCGAACTCCGGAAACAGGGAGGTAGGAGGATGAAGTTCAGCGCGACCCTGAACGGGAACGCTCTCCGGGAGATCGAGGTGCCGGAAAACAAGCTGCTCAGGAACTGGATAAGGAGGGTGGCCCGGAGCATCGTCAGGCGGGCGGGGGTGCGGAAAAACATCAACGACTACTACCACCCGCCGGAGTTCAAGGGCAAGTATGAGAGGTACAGGGAGTACTTCAAGTACTGCCTCTTCCTGGAGCGGGAGAAGCTGCTGCGGGCGCAGCAGGGCCGGATGGACAGGGAAGAGCTCGAAGGGCTGGTCAACAACTATGTGGCGGCGGGCAACTGGCGGGAGCGCCAGCTGGTCCTGGAGACGGCCAGGGCGCGCGGCGGGAGGAAGGGCGTGGAGGCCCTGGCGCGGGAGCTCAGGATGGACCCGGAGGAAGCGCTGGAGGCCCTGGACACCCTCACGAAGCAGCGCCGGAGTCCAGGAGGCAGCAGAGGCCGGTGGCCGTCCTCCCTCCGCCGGAGCCGGGCAGCGGGCGGAGGATAAGCGACCTGGAAGCCTACGAGGTGGCCCTGGAGGCCGCCGGAGGAGGGGAGGTCTGGGGGCAGGGGAGAAGCGCCCAGACCTGGGATGCGAAGCAGGGAGGAAGCAAGTAGGGGGCGCGGAGCCCCCCTTTTTTAAATCTTCAAAAAGGAATTCGCAAAGCTCGGATCGAAAACTCCTGGATGTAATGTTCTCAGCGCGACGCAGGGATCGGGAGATGGAAGACTTTCCTAAGGAAACCACGCAGGAGACAGATGAGAAGTCAAAAGAGCATACTTTCCGCGACCCCATCCACGGTTTTATCAGAGTTTCAACGGCGGAGAGAAAGATCATCGACCATCCCGTCTTTCAGCGCTTAAGGCGAATCAAGCAGCTAGGGTTAGGGTATTATGTTTTTCATGGGGCGGAACACACCAGATTCGGGCATTCTCTGGGGGCAATGGAGGTAGCAACTAGAGCTTTCGATAGGATTTGCGAGAAGAACAAGAATTTTGGTTGGAAAGAAGAAGAGAAAAGACATTTTCGGCAACTCCTGCGCCTTGCCGCTCTCCTCCATGATATAGGACATCCTCCTTTTTCTCACGCCGCAGAAGATTTACTGCCTCCCGTCAAGTACCTAGGTGGAGGACTTAAAAGCCAGGAAAATCGGCCTGCGACACACGAGGACTATACCGCCGCCCTGATTCTTGCTTCCGACCTCAAAGTCCTCATCGAAGAGCACTTCGGTGCGGACGGCATTACAGCCGAGCGAGTATGCAAGCTGATAGAAAAACACCCTCAGGTGCCCGCTGAGTTCCAACGCGAGGGATTCATAGATCCTTCGCCGCTACTCGTCCAGTTAATCTCCGGAGAGATAGACGCAGACAGGATGGACTATCTTCTCCGCGATGCGTACTTTTGCGGAGTCGCATATGGTGCGTTTGATATAGACCGGGTGCTGGACTGTCTCACTGCTTACGTGAGCGAGGACCGCGCCGAGCTGGCTGTAGAGGAAGACGGGCTCTTTGCCGTCGAGGGCCTGCTCTTGGCCAGGTATTACATGTACCTCCAGGTGTACTTCCATCCCGTGCGCAGGGCTTACGACTATATCCTCTCCGAGTACCTCAGAACGACTCTTCCCGGTGGCACGTGGCCGGCAGACTTAGGGAAATTCCTGGAGGAGTTCGACGCAAAGATCGAATCCCGTATCAGTGAAGATCGGTTGACCAACCGGTGGGCGGAGAGGCTTTTCTCTCGGCGGCACCTCAAGCTCATCAAGCAAACCTCCATCGATGCGAAAAAGGAGCAGGTTGAACTCTTTAGAGTGCTTGGGAACCTTCTGAAAGAAAAGGGCGTGAGGGAGGTCTACCTGGACGAGGGCAAGGAGAACTACCTGACAAAACTGAAACCGGCTCGCTACATGAAACCGGAAGAGAAAACGGAAGGGAGCTGGATTCATGTGCTTGGCAGGGACAGGAGCAAAAAACCGGACCTTTTGCAGGAACGGTCCCTGGTCATACAGAGGCTGGACTACGAGGTGAGAATGTGTCGACTGTACTGCCACGAAGAAGACGTGAAAAAGGCCAAGGAAATCCTTGAGGGCTTTTTAAACGGCTGGCAGAAAGGAGGGAGAATATGACCCGAAATGCGGAGTTTATCTTTGCGCTCATCAAAAAGTATTACGAGACATGGAAGAGGCCTTTACCGGGCAAAAAAGCCCTTCAGAAGCTGGCCTATTTTGCTCAGGCAGAAGGGGCTCCGATCAGCTTCTCTTTCCACCTTCACAAGTATGGACCCTACAGCCCCGAGATGGAAGATGTACTGGCCGACCTCCGCTTTTTTGAAAAGATCGAAATACGAGCAACCGGCTTTGACAGGGAAACAGAGATTTTTCCACTCTCCGTTGGAGAAGAAAAATTCGAATACCTGTCCCCTGAAGACCTGGCCGTAGCAGAGGCAGTCGTCAGTAAGTACGGGGAGTTTTCTCCCCAGTATCTGGAGCTGCTTGCCACTGTCCACCTGATTGCAAGGGATCAGTGGGTATTTGGAAACCGGCATGACCGTGAGGATATCATAGCAACGGCCTGGTGGACCAAGAAGCCCAAGTTCTCTAGAGACGAAGTGGAGAGGGCTTACGAAAAGCTGAAGGAGCTGGGCGCACTACCAGGTTCCAGAGTATAACCGGCTTTTGTCTCAGATTTTGCTAGAGGCCCGGTGCAAAACGAATCTGCCCGGGCCTTGTCTTTTCGGTAGTCCATGTGGCGAGGTGTCCGGCTTGCTTTCCTTTTGCGGAATCCTCTCGGCTCTGATCCTCCTATCCCTGTTCCTTTCCTTCCTGGAGGAGTAGTTCGTACTCTTTCCCCTCCTCGAGCACCACGACTTCTACACCGGACCTTTCCTCCATGCTCCCGGCGAGCATGAGGATTTCTTCGTTCGACCGCCAGGGGGCGTGGTGCACGGGGGCGACGCGGCCCACCCCGGCCCCCGCGGCTATCTCCGCCACGGCCCCGGCGAAGGCGTGCTTCTCCCTTGCCGGAACTCCGTCCGCCTCCACGCTCTCCTCCGCCTCCCCGTCGGTGAGCCAGGTCTCGTGCATGAGGAACCTGACCCCTTTAACGAAGTCCGCCGTTGCCGGGTCGGCCACCGTGTCGGTAATGTACGCCAGGACGTCTTCTACCCTCATTCCCACGGAGCCGCCCGGGTGCTTCTGACGCCGAAAGCGGAACCTGAGCCCGGCGATCTCCTTTTCCGGGTCAATGACCTCCGAAACTTCCAGGGGCAAATCCCACAGGCGCATGGGATAGAGGGGTGGACTCAGAAGCTTCTCCAGCGCCCTTACCGGCTCTGCGTCCACCAGCGGCGGCCCGGGGGCGTGGACCACCACCTTCCGCCGGGACCAGACGCCGGTCAGGTAGAAGAGCCCGCAGGTGTGGTCCAGGTGGTAGTGGGTCAAGACGATGTGCAGCTCTCTCACCGGTTCGAGCCTTTTCCTGATCTCCGGCTCCAGCAGTCTCGCCATGCCGGTTCCGGCGTCCAGCAGGACGGCCGTTTCCGGGGTGGGCATGAGCAGGTAACAGGCCGTGTGCCTGCCGCGCGACGGGAAAAAGCCGTTAGTTCCAAGGGGGATTAAGACCATACACTCCGCTCCTTCTTTTAAGCTTTCCCCAATATTGTACTGCAGTGCTGAGGAGCTTTTTGGGAAGGCTTTCTTTCGGGATATCACCGAAAGGGGGAAGAAAATGAGCTGTGCATTCCAGGACCTTGAGAGCTTTTCCCGTTGGAAGGAAGCGGACGGTGATCTGATCAGGGTGAGGAAGGTCTGTATTGATGTCACCGGCGACCTGGTAGCCGGCATCCTGCTGAGCCGGATAATAGACCGGTATCTTTCAGGTGAAAGCAAGGAACTTAAGCCGGGAAGAGACGGGGAGCTCTGGCTCGTGAAGGGCCGCGAGGAGTGGTGGGAAGAATGCAGAATAACCCCGAAGCAGTTCGACCGCGCGGTGGCTCTCCTGGAGCAGAAAGGCATTGTCGAGAAGAAGGTGTTCAAGTTCAACGGCGTCCCCACGGTCCACGTCCGCTTCATTCCCGAAGCCTTCCTGCGCCTTCTTTCGGAAGTAGCAAGGCGGTAGGTTTTGGGACACCGGACCGAAAGCAAAGGCCCTGCATTTTAAAGCAGGGCTTTCACTTTTTGTGGGGTTGGTTTTGTTGCCTGCTCTAGAAGGTTCTCGGAAGGGAGGAGGAAGAAAGTGAGGCTGACAGACTTCCTCAGGGAAGTAGGTCCACCGGTCGGTTACTATCCGGGGTTGACCCGAATTACCGGCGGAGTAAAAGAAACCCTGTTTCTTTGTCAGCTCCTTTACTGGACCGACAGGGAAGCAGACCCGGAAGGCTGGGTACACAAGACCCAGGAAGAAATCGCGGAAGAGACCGGGCTTTCTCGCAGGGAGCAGGAATCCGCCCGGCGCTCTTTAAAGGAGCTCGGCTTTCTGGAAGAAAAGCGGGAGGGCTGCCCGGCCAGGCTTCTCTATCGCGTCAACCTCGATGCACTTAACGCTGCCTGGGAAAAAGCAAAAGGAGGTGAATGAGGGTGAGGCTGACAGACTTTCTCAGGGATGTGGGCCAGCCGGCCGCTTACTATCCCAAGCTCACCAAGATTACCGGCGGGGTCAAGGAAACGCTGTTCCTGTGCTACCTCATATACTGGACCGGAAAGCAGAAAGACTCGGACGGCTGGATTTACAAGACACGGGAGGAGATAGAGGAGGAGACGGGGCTTTCCCGCTGGGAGCAGGAAGCAGCCCGTAAAAACTTGAAGGCCAGGGGCTTCATCGAGGAAAAGTACGCCGGTCTTCCGAGGAAGCTCTACTTCCGGGTGGACATGGAAGCAGTCAACACTGCCTGGGAATCCTACTTGTCGGGTTCTGTCGCCGCCGAAGAGACCGCGCCTGCAAGTTTGCACGAAAGCCACCTGCAAGTTTGCACAAAAACCTCCTGCAAGGAGGAGGTTTTCCCTCCTGCTTGTCGGAGGCAAAACCGCCTGCAAGCGGGTGGAAAAACCTCCGACTTGTCGGCGGAAACACCGCCCGCTATTACAAAGATTACAGCAGAGAGTGATTTAATAGTAGCAGCAGCTGATAAAAATAATCTCTCCCCTGATTTAAATTACCCTCCTGTTAGTAATAATAGGGAAGAGTTGCGGAAAAACGGGCAAAAAATTCCAGTACCGGGGCAAAAAGATTGCGCAGCGGAAAAAGCTGCGCGAAACGGCTCCTCGCCTACAGCATACCAGAAGCACCCGCCTGAAGGCAACTCTTCCCTGAAGGAAAGCACCCATTCCGTCCCGGAAGACGAAGGGCCTTACTCCCCGGCCTTCGGCGAGCTTTACCGGCTGTTCGAGCAGGAGTTCGGGCGCCCTCTCTCTCCCTTCGAGGCGGAGCAGATCTCGAAGTGGCTGAAGGAGATGCCGCCGGAGCTGGTGCGGGAGGCCTTGCGCCGGGCCGTATTGATGGGCAGGCGCAACCTCAAGTACGTGGACGGCATCCTGAAGAGCTGGCGGGGCATGGGGTTCAGGACCCTTTTTGAGGTGCTGGAGCACGAGGAGGAACGCGGGAAGGCGAGAGAAGCGGACACGTCCCGCAAGTCCGGCGGGTGGCTGTACGGGCTCGAGGACGCCTGGGAGAGGATCAAGGCGAGGGGTGGCTGGTGATGACGCCGGATGAGGCCAGGGACCTCGTGCTGCTGGCGGCGGCGAACTTCCCCACGCAGCTCAGGGGCGTGAACCTGGAGCCCACCATCTACCTGTGGTCATCGGCCCTCTCCGACGTGCCCTACGAGCTGGCGAAGCAGGCCCTCCTCAAGGTCCTCTTCACCGGCAGGCACTTCCCCACGGTGGCGGAAGTCCTGGAGGCGGTGGTGGAGTTGCAGTGGGGCAGGCCCAGGACGCCGGAAGAGGCGTGGGAGCTGGTGAGGGACGCGGTGCGGCGCTACGGCACCTTCAGGTGGGAAGAGGCGGTGAAGAGCCTGCCGCCCGACGTGGCCGAGGTCGTGCGGCAGATCGGCTGGGTGGAGATATGCACTTCCGACAAGCCCGACGTGATCAGGAGCCAGTTCTTCAGGATCTGGGAGAGGAAGGCCAGGAGCCAGGCGGAAAAGGCGGCGCTCGCGGCCGCGCGGCAGGACCTGTCTTTCTCGCCCTTGCCGGGAGGAAGCGGGCCTCACCTTCCGCGGGAAGTCGCCGGGAACGGAGGAAAGACCGCCTTGCCCGGCCCGCAGAACCAGGAGAGGGGTGATCCGGTACGGAGAGGATAGGCAATATCCTGGAGGAGGCGGCGTTTCTGCACCGCGTGGTCTGCCGGGAGTGCGGTGCGGAGGTCGGCCCGGAGCACGTGGACGGAGCGAAGCGGCTTGCCAGGTGCCCGGGCTGCGGCGCTTTCATAAGGGTCTCGCGGGAAAGGCTCAAGCTCATGGAGGGGACGGGCGGGGTGGTCACGCGCGTGACCCCTCCCTCGTGCCCGCTCTGCGAGGACAGGGGGTTCCTGCTCCTGGAGCTCCAGAAGGACGACCACAGGTACACCTACGTCTTTAAGTGCGTCTGCGAGAGGGGCAGGGAGGAGAAGCGGGCCTGGCCCCAGCTGCCGGCCCGGCTGGCCGCCCACCTCCTGGAAAAGCGCAGCAAAGAAATCGACCTGGGGGACGTTCCGGGCTTTTAACTTCTCCGCGCTTTTCTCCTGCCTTCCGAACGGTTGCAGCGCCGGTCCTCATACCCGCGGCTTTACCGGCAGTTCCGCTGCCGGTCGTAGAACCTTTGCTTTCTCCTGAAGGGAGGGTTATCGGTGGACTGCGCTTCGCCTTTTAAGAAACACCAGGCGCAGAAGCTCGTGCGCTCCCTGCCGGGCCTGGGAAACGCGGAGGTGGAGCTCTGCTACGTCGCCGACCAGGCGGCGCTTCTGCACCCCGACACCCTCCGCCCCTCGGCCCACCGCGCGCAGGCGGTGGTGGTGAAGGTGCCGCGAAAGGGCCCGGGCCCGGAGTTCCTAAAGCTGCACCTGTTCTTCGTCCCGAAGGACGGGAGCTGGAAGCTGTTAGGTGCGGCCAGAGAGGTCTCAGTTGACTCCTGGGGAGACGAGAAACCGGATCAGGCCGAGCAGGATGACTGGGCCGACAGGCTCCTGGAGTCGGTGCTGGGGAAGGGGAGACCTGGTGTTGAAGGGCTGGGCGGAGACGGTTAGCGAGTGGCTGGAGAAGCTGGAGCGGGCCAGGAAGTACCTTCTGGCCGCGGCGCTTGAGCTCCGGCAGGTGGAGCTCGGGCTGAAGTCGGCCTGGGAGTACGAGGCCGCGAGGCACATCGGCTACCTGGCGCAGGATGTACGGGACCTGGCGGAGGAGGTGCCCGGCGTCCAGGAGTGGCTGAGGGAAAAAGGGGGTGCAGTCTCTGGGAAGCTGGGCAGCGAGTCCGGAGCTTGACCGCTACCGGCGGGTCGCGCGGGCGGTGGTGGCGCAGGCGGTGTGGGACGTCTTGAAGCCCCGGCACGTTTCGAGCGAAGCGGAGCGGGTCCTGGTCCGGGAGGACGCGCTCCGGTTCATCAGGAAGGCGGTGGAAGAAGACGGCTACGAGCGCTGGCTGTTCGAGGTAGCGGGGGTGTGCCCCAGGCGGCTTCTCAAGAAGCTCCGGGAGCGCCTTTCGCGGCAGGAAGGGGCGAAACTGAGGCCGGTCGGCTGACGGGGGTGGTCTTCTCTGGCGCAGGCAGTCTTGCTTCCGAAGCCCGGAAGAGTTGAAGACCCGGGAGCGGTAAAGCGGGCCAGGAAGCCCTACTGCGAGCTCACTTTAAGGCCCTGCTACGCCCACGTCCACCACATAAAGCCCAGGTCTCAGGGCGGAGACGACATTCCGGAGAACCTGATAAGCCTGGCCCCCGAAGTCCACCTGGCCGTCCACGAGGGTAGGATAGACCGCTACCTGCTGGTGCAGGTGGTGGCGAGGAGGGAGGGGCTCTCCCCGGAGGAGGTCTGCGAAAGGATAGGGCTCCCGGTCCCGGGGGAGTGGCCCACGGGCGACTTCCCCGGCCTGACCGGGAAGGAACCTCCCTCGCTGGAGGAGGTCCTTCAGGCGGTCATCAGTCTGGAAGAAACCCAGGACGACGCTAAATGGCTCCAGGGAGAAATACTGGCCGTGCTGGTGGACATGGGCTTCTCCAAGCGGTGGCTGGCGTACAACCTGAGGCGGTCGCTCTCCTATATCAAGAACCGGGTGAGGACCTGGAGGGCCTTCCCCGAGCCGCACCTCCGCTGCCCGGAGCTCACCTGGGAGCACCACAAGGTCGCGGCGCTGACTCCGGACCCCGCCGGGTGGCTGGAAAGGGCGGCCGAGAACGGGTGGAGCACCCGGCAGTTACAGCTGGCGATAGCAAAGTCAAGAGATCCCGCCGGAGCCGAGACGGAGGAAGAGAGGAGGCAGAAAGAGGCGGAGAGGCTGCTCGACAGGGTGCTGCGGTTCGTGGAGGAAGGAGGGCCGCAGGGAAAGTGGCTCAGAGAAAGGCTGCTGGAGGAACTGGGTTAAGATGAGGTTTGGAAGGTTGCTCAGGTTGATTCGGCTTTCGCTCAATTTGCCGGTCCGCCGCTTTGCCGCTCTGCTAGGAATGCCCTACTCGTCACTGTCTGCTCTAGAAGTCGGGTGGCTCCCGCCGACGCCGCCGATCGTGGACCGCCTTCTGCGCCACATTCCCCTGCCTGGCGCTGAACCCGACACCGGTGTGTGGCGGCAGTTCCTCGTCCACCAGTGCGTTCGGGAAACCGTTTTTCGTGCCGCTGCTTCCCACTTCCCTCTCTGCCTAGCCGCTGCCGGGTTGCTCCGCTCCCTTTTCTCAAGCCTTGTGTCAGGAGACCCTGAGTTGCGGCACATGCGTTTCACAGACCTGATATCGGCGCTGCCGCCGGTTCGCCACGATGTACGCGGCGACGAAGAGCTCGCTCATTTGCTGATGCTCCTGATCCGCCGGGCACTCGGGGACGGCGCGGGATCAGGGAAACCGCCGTCTCGTCTTCTCGGTTTCCCGGAGCTGGTGAAACTGGCTGCGTGGGTTTTGTACGATGCCGACACCTTCATCAGCCAGCGTGATGCCCATCGTTTTCCGCTGACCGAGCCGTCGAAGCGCACCCAGAAGGTTCTTTCCGGCTTCCCTTTCAAGCGCAAACCTGAAACGGTGTCGGAGCTCCTCTCCTTTTTGAGACCGGTGGGAGACGCGGGTCTTCCTAAGTGGGTTCCTTCGCCCTTCGCCGCGCTCGACCTTCTGCTGCTCCTTCCCGAAAACGTCCACCTTGACCCCTTGCGGCCGGGGACTCTTGCCGCCGTCTTGGCTTTGCGGGACAGGCGCGTGCGGATCACGGCCCACGCCCCTTCTTTCTTCGCAGAGTTCCCCGCTGTCGGTTTCGGCGGGCCTTATCTTCTGGAAGAGACCTTTTGAGGAAGCGCCTCCGGCCCTACAAGGGCAGGAGCCTCCCAGGTTTCGAATGTCAGGGTCGAGGGGCCAAGAGAGCGGAGTACCACCCGGGAAGAGTTTTTGAGAGGAAAGGAGGGGTCACGCGCGTGACTCCTTCTCTTTTTCCGAGGGGTGCAACACTTACCGGGAGGAGTTCTCCCGGAGAAAGAGGAGGGGTTGCCTGTGGCACGCACAGGAGAGAGGGAGCGGCTGGAAGACCTGTACGGGAGGAATATCGGCCTGGAGGAGCTGAAGCTCTTGCTGCGCGAGGAGTTTTCCCACGTACCGTCTGGAGAAGAGGCGGAGCAGCTGGCCTGGTTCGACTGCTTCCAGGTCTCTCCCGGTTTCGTCTTCGGCCTGAAGCGCACCGGGAACAGAAAGGTCTGGTACTACTGCGCCGTCTACCGCATCTTCCACGACGGGCGAAGAATCGGGTACATCCTGCCGGACGCGCGGGAAGGGAAGCTCGAATCGGGCCAGGGTTTGGTGAAGATGGCCCGCGAGTACTACGAACCCGCCTTGCACTCGGTCCACTTCGCTCTGGAACTGGAGTTTTTCTTCCGGGAGAAGTACGGCTGGCAGGGATGAGAACCGCGGCGTTCCGGGGAGCCCCGGAGGGCGAAAACCTGCCGGGGCTTTCCCTTTTTTTCGGGGGGTGAAAGGTTTTGGAGTTCGGCGCAGTCGTCACGCTCGTCTGCCGTTGTTGCGGCAGGCCGTTTTCTCTGATCTACTCCAGGGGCAGGGCATTATACTGCCCGGAGTGCCGCGTCCGGAGGGACAGAGAGCTCGCCCGGCGGCAGGGCGGTAGGGCTTTGCCCGAAGGAGGGAGGAAAAGATGAGAGTGCTGCAGTGGCTCCGGCGCAATGCGGATCTGGTCGTGAGTCTGGTCGGCGCGGCGGTCCTGGTGTTTTTGTGCCTCTGCGACCCGGGGGTGCGGGAAGCCGTGGGTCTGACCTTAGAGAAGGTGGGGGCGGTGGGCCTCCGGCAGGCCGTCGCCCCCGCC
>NZ_QSLN01000039.1:2500-4046 GCF_003368535.1 Ammonifex thiophilus | reverse complement strand
GCTGGCGCCCAGGCTTCTCAG
The DNA here is from genome assembly GCF_003368535.1 of Ammonifex thiophilus. Taxonomy (GTDB): domain Bacteria; phylum Bacillota; class Desulfotomaculia; order Desulfotomaculales; family Ammonificaceae; genus Ammonifex; species Ammonifex thiophilus. The sequence goes on along the minus strand of NZ_QSLN01000039.1, from coordinate 4,025 downwards.
CCTCCCACCTATCCTGTACATAGAACACCAGAGTCCAATGCCAGGCTGCAGTAAAGCTCCACGGGGTCTTTCTGTCCCACCGCAGGTAGCCAGCGTCTTCACTGGCACCTCAATTTCGCCGGGCCCCTCGTCGAGACAGCGCCCAGGTCGTTACGCCTTTCGTGCAGGTCGGAACTTACCCGACAAGGAATTTCGCTACCTTAGGACCGTTATAGTTACGGCCGCCGTTTACCGGGGCTTAGGTTCAGAGCTTCGGGGGTCTCCCCCCTAACCCTTCCCCTTAACCTTCCGGCACTGGGCAGGCGTCAGCCCCTATACCTCCTCTTACGAGTTGAGCAGGGACCTGTGTTTTTGGTAAACAGTCGCCTGGGCCCGCTCTCTGCGACCCCCGCAGGCTTACGGCGCCTAGGCCTTAACCCGCAAGGGCACCCCTTCTCCCGAAGTTACGGGGTCAGTTTGCCGAGTTCCTTAACGAGGGTTCTCCCGCGCGCCTGAGGATTCTCTCCCCGCCTACCTGTGTCGGTTTGCGGTACGGGCACCGGCCGGGTCTTGGTCGCTTAGAGGCTTTTCTCGGCAGTGTGGGATCGGCTGCTTCGGTACTTACCTTTCCCTCCCCATCGCCTCTCGGGCTTTACGCGGGACGGATTTGCCTATCCCGCACCCTACAGGCTTGGACGCGCTTTTCCAGCCGCGCGCTCAGCCTACCCTCCTGCGTCACCCCATCGCCCCCGACCGGTGGCAGGGGAATATCCACCCCTTACCCATCACCTACGCCTTTCGGCCTCGGCTTAGGTCCCGGCTAACCCTGGGCGGACGAGCCTTCCCCAGGAAACCTTAGGCTTACGGCGGGCAGGATTCTCACCTGCCTTATCGCTTACTCATGCCGGCATTCTCACTTCCCTCAGCTCCACCGCTCCTTACGGTACGGCTTCGACGCCGAGGGAACGCTCCCCTACCCAGCACGCGTATCCCGCGCGCTGCCGCGGCTTCGGTGGCGGGCTTGAGCCCCGCTACATTTTCGGCGCAGGGTCGCTCGACCAGTGAGCTATTACGCACTCTTTAAATGATGGCTGCTTCTAAGCCAACATCCTGGCTGTCTCAGCAACCCCACATCCTTCCCCACTTAGCCCGCTCTTAGGGACCTTAGCCGGCGGTCTGGGCTGTTCCCCTCTCGACCACGAAGCTTATCCCCCGCGGTCTCACTCCCAGGGACCAAGTACCGGCATTCGGAGTTTGGTTGGGTTCGGTAACCCGCTAAGGCCCCTAGCCCATCCAGTGCTCTACCTCCGGTACTCTCACCCCTGAGGCTGCGCTGAAACGCATTTCGGGGAGAACCAGCTATCTCCGGGTTCGATTGGCATTTCACCCCTACCCACACCTCATCCCCTGGTTTTTCAACACCAGTGGGTTCGGGCCTCCAGTAGGTCTTACCCTACCTTCACCCTGGGCATGGGTAGCTCACCCGGTTTCGGGTCTACCGCCCGCGACTTAACGCCCTCTTCGGACTCGCTTTCGCTACGGCTCC
>NZ_QSLN01000038.1 GCF_003368535.1 Ammonifex thiophilus | reverse complement strand
CCTTCCACCTTGAAGCCGCTCTGGACGTACTTGAGCGGGGAGAGGTAGCTTTGACCTTACGAAATCCGGGGGCGCTGTGCCGCGTGAGACCCTTTTTCTTGAGGGCGAAGAAGGACCTGTGCGCCTCCCGCACTTCGTCCCGCGTGAGCTGTACGGACATCGAGTAGTAGCCCTTCGCCCGGGGAAGCCCTTTCAAGATGCGGTTGAGGTTTTTGCGGGAAACGTCTACCTTCCCGGTCTCCTCGTACTCCTTCCGCAGGTGCCAGAGAAGACCGTTGTAGACCTTGGTGGCACAGAACATGGCGTCTTTAAGGACCGCTTCCGTTTGGGGATCTGCATGGATCTGAGCCTTGACCGTAATCAGGGGCACTTATTCACCTCCTTCCTCTGTTGTCTTTTGAGCCTCGATATACCGTTTAATGACTTCGCTTGAGACTTGCCCCGCCGTACCCACATAATAGCTTGGGTTCCATAAGTGGCCGCCCCAGAGTTCCCTTTTGAGTTCCGGGTGCTTCTTAAAAAGTATCCGGGCAGTGGAACCTTTCAGCACCTTGGCTATTACTGCAGGTGCAACTTTGGGAGGAGCGGAAAGAAAAACATGCACATGATCCGGCATTACTTCCAGAGCTAGAAGTTCGTAACCGTGTTCCCTACAAAGAGCGGCAACAGCCTCCTTAAGGGAAGCATCGACTGGCGGAAGAAGTACCTTGCGACGATACTTGGTTGACCATACAAAGTGGTAATTGATGTTGTAGACCGCTGTTCCCGTGGACTTCCAAGCCTTCTTCTCCATACCTTCATGGTATCACACAAGGAGAAGAAACGCAAGTATTAGGGCGAGGGGGTCCGTGTATCCCCTCAATGAATTAAGGGGGATTACAGCCCCCTCACGCTCCCCCGTTTTTCCTAAAAGCCGCAGCATGCGCGGCTTGACTTTTAAGTACTGCCGGTACTCTATACCGCTCTGCGCCTCGATCTTCCGCAGGACCTTCGTGAACACCTGCACCGGCACAGCGTCAAACATCTCCTTGACCCGCGCCAGGTATTCCGGATCGCCGCTTTTCCCGACGCGGCCTACTACGGCGGCGAACTCCTTGACCAAAAAGCGGAACTGGCAGTTGGCTTCCACTATTGCGCGGGCGGCGTCCGTCCTCAGAGCCCTGCGGGCCGCCAGGAACTCCAGCATCTTGACCCCGAAGACGCCTGCCGCCGCCCTCACCCACTCCTCGCTCTCGAAGCTCTTCTTCGCCAGCGCCCGCGTCCTGGCCGACCGGACGTAGTTTTTGTCTGAAAGCTTTTCCCTTGCGAAGGAAAGCGCCACCGGCAGGTAGATGGCGTACCACCGGCCGGAAGGGGAGAAGTGCTGCGGGAAGTTTTTGATGTAGAGCTGCAGGAGGCCCGGGCGGCCGCTCTGCCTGTGGTCGTTGACCCAGGCGAGGAACTGGTGGCTCGACATGAGGCCCGGGAACTCCTTCGCCGGGAGGATCTGGTTGAAGTACAGCCTGGCGTAGGTCTCGGCGATGAAGATCTCCGCCGCGGCCGAAGCGTCTTCGACCGACCGCATCACGAGCTTTCTGGTGGTGTGCTTGCTAATGAGCTTTGTGAGTTCCAAGGTCGATCACCTTCCCCGTCCTGCGGGCTCTGCCCAACAGCTCCTTCAGTTCTCCGAGTTCTCCCTCCAGGTGGGCGACGAGCTTCTCCAGCAGGTCGAGCGCCTCTCTGTGGTTCTGGATCGAGGGCGCGAAGCAGACCCTCACGTCGGCAAGGCGCTCGCCGATCGTCCGGGCCGCCTCCCTCACCGCTATGCGGAACCTGTTGAGGTCGCTTATGGGGAGCTTGGCCTCGCTCCGGGCAGCTAGGGCGTTCCCGAGATCTTCTACCTGTTTCTCTAGCTCTGCCCGCTTAAGCTTTGCTCTCTCCAGCTTCTCTTTAAGCGCTTTCAGCTCTTCCTCGCGGGCCTTGAGCTTCTGCTCCTGCTCGGCAAGTTTTTTCTCAAGCTCCGGGTCGGTTCTGTAGACGACCTTCTCCACCACTTTGGTCACCACGTTGTTCTGGGCCTGTTGCAGCCTTTCCCGCAAGAAGGCCAATTGCTTTTCGAGCTCCTTGAGCTTCAGCTCGGTCTCCCTGGTCCTCTTCTCCTTTTGCTGTGCCTCCTGTAATATCCGGTTCTTCTCTTCTTCCAGGGAAGAGACCAGGCGGAGGAGATCTTCTTTCTTCTTTCGCTCGGCTTCAAGCTCCTTTTTGAGTTCCTGGGCCTGCTTCACGGAGAGGTTGCAGATGCCGGACTCACCCAAATAGGAAAGCAGCTTTTCCTGCTCATCAGGCGGTAGTGAAGCGACAATCGCAGCAACCGAAGTAGCATCCCACTTGCCTAACTCCAGCAGCGCCTGGAGGTCAGGGATGAGGTCGTTCAGCTTGTCGAGACGGTGCAACGTTGCTTTTGACATGCCAAGCATCTGTGCAATTTTCAAAGTCTCAAATTGAGACTTTGATTCTGCCTCGATCAAACGGCAAACTTTGCCGTTTGATTTTGCTTCGTCCGAACGCCTGTCGCCGCCGCGCCTCACGCCGCGCAGCTCCTTGAGCTTCCGGATCAGCCGCGCCACCTGCATGTCCGAGAGCTGCCTCCTCAGCAGGTTGTCGCGGATCAGCAGGGAGACCGCTTCCTCGCTCTCCGGGTCGATGTCCCTGATGACCACGGGGACGCGGGTAAGGCCGGCCTCCTTCGCCGCCTCCAGGCGAAGGTGTCCCGCGAGCACCGTGTAGTCCGGCGCAACAATGAGGGGGTTGAGGATGCCGTTCTCCCGGATGTCTTCGACGAGCTTTTGCCACAACTCATCGGGAAGCTTCTCGGGGAACAGTTCCGCGTTCTTTGGGTGGGGCTTGAGAAGATTGACGGGAACTTCGCTCACCAAGGAAAGCCACCTCCAGGAACTCCAAGAATTCTGGTTTCAAAAAAAGCAAAGCCCCGGCAAGAGAGCCGGGGCAGACGGCTGAGCCTCCCCACAGCTAAAGCTGGGGGGTTCTGAGGGGAACCACCGCGACCTCTCCCGGGCTCTCGCCACCGCCAGGAGACGGCGCTACAGCATCCCGGGCCTCGGCACAAGGCTTACCCCTCTTCCGCAGCGACCCCCTCCGTCCCCTTGCGGGGCTGTTGGGCAACCTCACCCAACACTCGGGGGTTGGGAATACGGCCCGACGCCGCTTGCAGGACAGGCTCCTGACCCGGCCACTGCCTCGCGGCAGAGCCCGCGTCGAGCTCGAAATCGTTCTGTCCAATCTGTTCCACGAAACGCGCCAGGTAGGCGCTGTAAAGGTCCCGCTGGCACCTCACCCCGCAGGAGCATATGTGCCAGCGCTCAGACAAGGACTTCTTTCTGCGCTCCCCACAGATGCAGAAGCTGGAGAGGCCGACGTGAGTGTCTCGACCTTTGACTTTAACCCGGGTGGGGAACTCCAGGACCTTCCCGCCAGCACTCTCAGCCTTGCGGGCAAGCTCCCGGAAGAACATCCCCGGCGCCCGGGTGTTGACGGATCTGCCGAACAGCCTCTGGAGGGCGCGGCAGGAGAGCTTTTCGAACTTGAACACGTTGCCCATGCGCAGGGTCTCGTTGACCATCCTGCCGATGAGGCTCCTGCGGTGGGCGCTCAATTTGCGCCATATCTCCGCGAGTCGGGCCTGGGTCTTGAGGTATGTCTTGGTCTTCTTCCACTGTTTCGGCCCTTTCTTTACCGTCCCGTCGGGGTTGTAGTTCTCGGGGTTGTTGGCCCTGCGGGAGCGGTCGAGCTTGCGCTGGAGCCTGCGTATCTCCGCTTCTTTCTCCGCCAGTTCCTCGCAGAAGCGGTCGAGGCGTGCCTCCGTATCGTTGACACGGGCAATGGTGGACGGACCGGCATCGATGCCGACGGTGCCCTCTCCCAGGATGTTTTTAGGTTTTTGGTAGGGCACGCCCTCGCAGACGAGTTGGGCGTAAAAGCGGTTGCGTCCGTTTACCTTGCGCCTCACCAGGCGGGCGTACTTGACCCGACAGGAGAGGGCATGACGGACTACCGGATCTTCCGGGTCGATGACGGCCGGCAGGATAAGACCCTTCCAGACCACACAGCCATCCCGCCACCGGATGCCCGCTTCGTTGCTCTTGCCCTCCACGGTGTCCATCTGGTTTTTGCCCTTAAAGCGCACCTTGCGGGCCTGTCTGAAGAGCACCCTTTGAGCGGCCCGGTATGCCCTGGTGTCCAGCTTCTGGGCGACGTGGACGTCTAGGTGGTCTCTTATCCAGCAGGAACGCCGTATTTCTACAGCATAGTGTTGCAACGCGGCATCCGTAAAACCGTGTTTGGAGCAAGCTTCCCGGATGAGCGCGTTTCTTTGGTCTTTGTCCCCTACTTTCCAGGCTTTCTGCCACAGCCTGGACTGCTGGATGAGCTTCACCCGTTTCACGGCTTCCCCCAGGCAGGCGTTGTAGAGCTGGCGGGCCGCCTCCAGGCGGGCCAGCAGTACCTTCTCCTGGGCGGGGGAAACCC
>NZ_QSLN01000037.1 GCF_003368535.1 Ammonifex thiophilus | reverse complement strand
GGCGGCTGCGGCTTGATTTGACCGGCCCACCGGTGGTATGCTTTACTTGCGAGGAGTTCCGGTGGGCTCGGTCGGACCGCTTCACCGCCATATCCCAAAACGGTCCGGACCGAGTTTCTTGTTTTTTCCCCCGGTCCCAGAACCCGAAACCAGAATTCTACCAGGAGGTCCACAACTCCTGCTCGCCTTAAACGAGCCAGCGCATCGCCCGCAGGTCGTCGGCCTGGACCCCGTACCTCACCACCCTGAGGTCTGGTTCTTTGTAGGTGCGGGCCTTCACCAGAAGCCACACGGCGCCCGAGTGCCTCACCCCCGCCGCCCAGTCCAGGACCACACCCGCCCGCCTCTCCAGAAGTCTCGCCACCCGTCTCGCCGGAGCAACCAGGTCGATCCCTCCCGTTGGAACAGTCTAGCCAGCTCTAAAGGGCGGGGCCCGCGGCGGTCATTCCCAGTCGCTCCCACCCGGCGAACCTCTCCAGCACAACATGCCTGACCAAAAAACGGCCGCCGCAGGCCCCGCCCTTTAGGGCTGGGGATAAGGCGGCTGATTGCGATATACCGGTCTGCATTGTATAATGGAGCCATGAGACGCAAATTCAAGTCCAACAACAATGTGGTGTATTCTTGCAAATACCATGTGGTCTGGTGCCCGAAGTACCGTCGTCCCGTCCTGAAAGACGGGGTGGACATGCGGCTCAAGGAAATCCTCCACGAAGTGGCGCGGGAGAGAGGGGCCGAAATCATCGAGCTGGAGGTCATGCCGGACCACGTACACCTGCTGGTAGAGGTGGACCCGCAGTTCGGCATCCACCGGCTGGTGAAGTCCATGAAGGGCCGGTCCTCCCGCATCCTGCGCCAGGAGTTCCCGTGGCTCAGGTCGAGGCTGCCGACCCTCTGGACCAACAGCTACTTCGTGGCTACCGTCGGAGGTGCGCCCCTTGCCACCCTGCGCGAGTACATCGAGAAGCAAAAACACGTCTAGCACGCCCAGCTTCGTGTGCGAACTCCCCCTGCGGGTTTCCCCCGCCCAGGAGAAGGTACTGCTGGCCCGCCTGGAGGCGGCCCGCCAGCTCTACAACGCCTGCCTGGGGGAAGCCGTGAAACGGGTGAAGCTCATCCAGCAGTCCAGGCTGTGGCAGAAGGCCTGGAAAGCAGGGGACAGAGATTTAAGAAACGCTCTCATCCGGGAAGCTTGCTCCAAACACGGTTTTACGGACGCTGCGTTGCAACACTATGCTGTAGAAATACGGCGCTCCTGCTGGATAAGAGACCACCTGGACGTACACGTGGCCCAGAAGCTGGGCACCAGGGCGTACCGGGCCGCCCAGAGGGTGCTCTCCGGACAGGCCCGCAAGGTGCGCTTTAAGGGCAAGAACCAGATGGACACCGTAGAGGGCAAGAGCAACGAAGCGGGCATCCGGTGGCGGGACGGCTGTGTGGTCTGGAAGGGTCTTATCCTGCCGGCCGTCATCGACCCGGAAGATCCGGTAGTCCGTCATGCCCTCTCCTGTCGAGTGAAGTACGTTCGCCTGGTGAGGCGCAAGGTAAACGGGCGCAACAGGTTTTACGCCCAGCTCATCTGCGAGGGCGCGCCCTACCAGAAACCCGAAAATGCCCTGGGAGAAGGCGTTGTCGGCATCGACGCCGGTCCGTCCACCATTGCCCGTGTCAACGATAAAGAGGCGGTTCTTTCCCGCTTTTGCGAGGAGCTTGCAGAAAAAGAAGCGGAAATACGCAGGCTTCAGCGCAAGCTCGACCGCTCTCTCAGGGCCAACAACCCCGAGAACTACAACCCCGACGGGACGGTAAAGAAAGGGCCGAAACAGTGGAAGAAGACCAAGACATACCTCAAGACCCAGGCCCGACTCGCCGAAATATGGCGCAAATTGAGCGCCCACCGCAGGAGCCTCATCGGCAGGATGGTCAACGAGACCCTGCGCATGGGCAACGTGTTCAAGTTCGAAAAGCTCTCCTACCGGGCCCTCCAGAGAATGTTCGGTAAGTCCGTCAACACCCGGGCGCCGGGGATGTTCTTCCGGGAACTCGCCCGCAAGGCTGAGAGTGCTGGCGGGAAGGTCCTGGAGTTCCCCACCCGGGTTAAAGTCAAAGGTCGAGACACTCACGTCGGCCTTTCCAGCTTCTGCATCTGTGGGGAGCGCAGAAAGAAGTCCTTGTCTGAGCGCTGGCACATATGCTCCTGCGGGGTGAGGTGCCAGCGGGACCTTTACAGCGCCTACCTGGCGCGTTTCGTGGAACAGATTGGACAGAACGATTTCGAGCTCGACGCGGGCTCTGCCGCGAGGCAGTGGCTGGGTCAGGAGCCTGTCCTGCAAGCGGCGTCGGGCCGTATTCCCAACCCCCGAGTGTTGGGTAAGGTTGCCCAACAGCCCCGCAAGGGGACGGAGGGGGTCGCTGCGGAAGAGGGGTAAGCCTTGTGCCGAGGCCCGGGATGCTGTAGCGCCGTCTCCTGGCGGTGGCGAGAGCCCGGGAGAGGTCGCGGTGGTTCTCCTCAGAACCCCCGGGCTTTAGCCCTGGGGAGGCTCAGCTGGGCAATCGGAACTGCGGGATCTATGCCCGAAAAACGCTCTTAGCTTTTCTCCTCTTGGCTTGGCTGATCTCTTCTTCACACTTCCTGACCTAGAGCCGGGTGATACTTGACTTGGTTCATAGACTTAGCTTATTTTACTGCCATAGGAGGTGTTCGTGGTGACGTTGCAGGTAAACATTCACGAAGCCAAGACTCAGCTTTCCAGGCTCTTAGCCTGGGTGAGGGAAGGAGAAGAAGTGATCATTGCCAAAGCCGGCGTTCCAGTGGCCCGTCTGGTTCCGGTAACGATGGAGGAGGGAGAAAGGGTTCCCGGCACCGCCAAGGGAAAGATATTCATCGCGCCCGATTTTGAAGCGCCCCTCCCGGAGGAAGTCTTGGAGGAGTTCGAACGATGAAAATTCTCCTTGACACCCATGTGTTTCTCTGGTGGATTGCCGACGACCCGCGGTTACCCGAACGGGTTCGAAAGGTTATTGCGAACAAGAGGAACACTCTCTTCTTCAGTGCCGCCAGCGCCTGGGAAATGGCTATCAAGGCCAGTCTTGGAAAGCTTTCCGTACCGGGAGACCTGAGCGACTTCGTAATAGAGCAGTTACGCCTGAATAACATTACCCCTTTGCCGGTAAGGCTCACTCATGCCCTGCGTATCTATTCTCTTCCCCGCATCCACCGCGACCCTTTCGACCGCCTGCTGGTGGCTCAAGCTCAGGAGGAAGGTCTTGTCATCCTGACGAACGACGCGAAGATAAGGGAGTACCCTGTAGAGGTCGTCTGGTTATAGAGTCAATTTTTCCCAGAGAAGCCCCGGATCTTAACTTGGACTCCAGCCAGGTTATAACTCCGCCGCGGGAAGACCCGCCTTCTTCGGGGGGGCGGGATGAAAGCAGCAGGTGTAAAAATAAAAAGCAAAAACGCAAGTATCGTCAAGGACCGCGTGAGCGGCACCTGACGTAGTCGGGACGGCAGTGACGGTCCCCTCCGGCAACGGATCAAAAAGGGCCGCTTGTACCGGTGTAAGCCGGCATCAGTACCTGCAGAAGGGAACCTGCCACCAGGAAGCCCTACACCTTTAGGGGTAGGGAGGAAGTCACTAACATGAGTAGGGTCCCTTGTCAAATGATCAGGGGTCTGATAAGGGGTTGAGGTAGGAGTTGGAGGAGCTGAGTTTAAAGGAAGCGGCTGAAGTTCTGGGAATAAGCCTTTCCACCGCCCGCCGCTGGGTGAAGACCGGGCGGCTCAACGCCACCCTAAGAGAAGGACCTTACGGACCGGAGTACGTGATACCATGGGGAGAAATAGAGCGGATCAAGGCGGGAAGACCTAACCCTCCTCCCGCGACTCCTACCATCGTCGAAGAGGATCCGGGAGTAGTAGTTCCCAGGGAGTGGCTAGTCGGGGTTGTAAGACAGGCCTTAGAGCAGGCCCTGAGCAACACCGTTAATCAGGTGGCAAGGGGTATGGAGGAGACCCTTACCACCTTGATCAGGGGTGTGGAGGAGACCTTCTCTAACCACTGGTCAGAGGTTGAACAGGGGTTGAGAAGGGAGCTTGAGAGATTGCGAGCCGAGCTCGCAGCCACCAGGGAGCTCCTGCTTAGGCAGGAGGAAGAAAAGCGTTCAGTGGAAGAAAGATACGCGCGGTTGCTGGAGGAGAGAGACAAGCAGCTAATGGAAGAGATGCGCCGCATGCTTCAGCCAAAGAAGAAGCCCTGGTGGAAATTTTGGGGCTAGGTCCGCAACTACTGGATGGCGCGAACACAAACTACCTTTGTGACCGTTGTTCGCACCTAACTGCTCGAACCTCAGCCCCGATATCTTCTTCCCGCGATCTATCCAGCCCCAGTTCCCTGGCACGCTCGCGCATGCGTGAAACAGCCGCCTGAGCCCGAGCCCTCCGCACCAGGCGAAGGGTCTCCTCCAGACGGCCCTCCTCTATGCCGACCAGGAGCGCTACCGGGCGGCCATTGCAGGTGAGAACCGCTTCTTCTCCTGCGCGAAGGGCCTCCCAGATTTCTTTTCCACGCAACCGCAGATCGCGCACCGTAACAAAGCGCATAGCTTTCCCCTTCCATCATCAGGCCTTTCACGCCTCATTATAGCACTATCGTGCTTCGATTGTGCCACGGTCACTCCCAGCTGAGCTTCTCCACGGCCCTCTCCAGGTCCGTCCTGCCGGGCCTGGTGTAGACCGCCGTGGTGTCGAGCCTGGCGTGTCCCGCAAGACACGCCACCTTGTCCAAGCTCTCCCCGGCATCGACCAGCCACTTGCAGAAGGTGTGCCGGAGCTTGTGCGGGGTAACCTCCACCCCCGCTATGCGCCCGAAAAGCTTGAGCCTCTTCTGCACGGCCCTGGGAGTCATGGGGCCTCTTTTACCGGGAAAGAGCCACTCGCCTCCTCGAGGAGGAAGCTCCGCCAGGTACTCCT
>NZ_QSLN01000036.1 GCF_003368535.1 Ammonifex thiophilus | reverse complement strand
CCTTTAACCGCCATCCCCGCCACCTCGGAGGGCACCCGCACCGCGTCGGGGTAGAGCGCCCCCCGCGGCACGTCCGCCGCCGAGAGGTCGGACGCCTGCACCAGGCTCCCGGGGGTGAGGTCCCTCCCCGCCACCACTACCCTCTCGGCCCCGGCGAAGGAACGCACCACCGTCACCGCCGAGACCGCCGCCAGGACGGCGAAGACCACCGCCGCCGCGAGCCAGACCCTGTAGTTCCTGAGCATCCTCACACCCCGCTTTCCAGGACTCCCAGCACCGCCGCCGCCAGCTCCGCCGCCGCCTGGTCGAGGTCGGGGGTGCCGTGTTCCCCAATGGGCGGTACGCCCGCTTTTTGCGCCCGGTTCACCGCCGCTTCCTCGTCCGCGCCGGAGGGCAGGGCTACCACCCTCGCGAACCCGTACTCCCCGGCGTAGAGCTGCGGCGGGGAGCCGTCCGCCCGGGGCAGGTCGCGCACCACCAGGACGTCGCACCGCAACCCCGCCCCGATGTACTTCCCCACCAGCTCAAAGGACGCCGCGCTGGGGTCGGCCACCAGGACCACGCAGCCCGCTTTCCCGTAAACCAGGTCCACTTCCGACCTGTGGACGGAGAGGGAAGCGTCTACCACCAGTACCTCGGTCTCCACCGGCGCGCTGGAGGGCACGGCGTGCAGCCCTTCCAGCCCCGGGGCGGTGTAGAAGAGCCTGCCGGGCGCGTCGCCGAAGGGGGGCTGGGGCAGCTCCAGGTGCACGGCCCGCCGCTCGTGGGCCAGCACCCCCACCAGGCAGGCCGCGACGGTGGTGGCCCCCACGCCGCCCCTCACGCCCAGGACGAGCACCGTCTTGCCGGCGGCCCCGAGCCAGGCGGCGAGGCCGGTCTCTCCCTTGCTTGCGGTGGGGGCTTGAGGGCAGGGGCTCCACTGGGGGGCTTCGTAAAGCACCGCTTCTCCCGGATGGCTGACCGGAACCGCGCCGTTACCCTCCCACAGCGCGGGCACCGGGAGCAGGCCCTCCTCCAGTGCCCGCCTGGCCGCCCGGGCCACGGGCTGCGGGCCCACGCCCCTCCCGCGCAGGGCGGGCCCGTAGTCTTCCCCCGCCAGGGACACCACCCTCCCGTCCTCGAGCACGAGGACGCACTCGGGCGGCACCCCGCAAGCGAGGGCCTCCCCCACCAACGCCTCCCCCTCGGGGTCCCGCGCGCCCGCGACCACCACGACCGGCGCCCCCAGAGAAGCTACCTCGTCGAGCCGGCGGGTGGACCCGCGCACGTAGACTACCACTGCGGGGCCGGCCACGCCCGCCGCACCGTCGAGCCAGCGGGCCTCGCACCCGGCAGCGCGGGCCACCGCGGGGAGCGCCCCTTTGAGCCTCTCTTCTCCCGTGATGAAAAGGATCACTTAATTCTCCCCCTTTCCACCAGAGCCTGTGGGGCAGACGAGGGGCGCGCGAGGGCGAAGCCCTGCACCCCCACGTCCCACCCCGTCTCCCTGAGCCACGCCAGGTCCCCCGGGTCCTCCACCCCCTCCAGCACCGGGAACGACCCGGAAGCCAGGAACTCCCGCACCAGGACGCCCACGATCCTCTGCTTCCCCCGGTCGCGGGATATGCCGTGGACCAGGACCCGGTCCACCTTCACAAAGTCGAAGTCCGCCCCCAGCACCAGGTCCAGGTTGGACCTGCCCGCCCCGAAGTCGTCGAGGGCCACGAAGAACCCCAGGGCCTTCCACTCTTCGACCAGTACCCTCCCCTCGGCCGGGGAAAAGCCGGAGCTTTCCGAGACTTCGACCGCCACGCGGGAAGGGTGGATCCCCTTCGCCTCCAGGAGCCTCCTCGCCCTGACGGCGAAGTTGGCCGAAGAGAACGCCTCGGGCGTGAGGTTCACGAAGGTCAGCGCATCACAGGACCTCAGCACTTCCTCCGCGGCCCTCTCCAGCACCCTGAGCTCCCACATGGGGATGGCCCCGGCCGCCCTCGCCCGGGCGAGCAGTTCCAGGGGCGAGGGGCGCAGCAGCGCCTCGTAGCCCAACAGCCTCCCCCCGAGCAGGAAGAAAATGGGCTGGTAGTGCAGCTCAAAGCTCAACAAGCCGAGACCTCCTCTCCCACCGCACGCCCGGGCTGCGGGACGCGCGAGGCCACCCCTTCGAGCGCCTTGCGGAAGGAAGACTTTTTCTTCCCGGGTTCGAGGACGGGGGGGTGGTAGATACCGGTGAGGGCGGCCCTGCCGTCGGCTTCCACCACCGCGGGCTCCTCGGGCACGGCGAGCACCTCGTCCCCTACGCCCAGGAGGAGCGCGGCGTCGCGGACCGAGACCCCTCCCCTTATCCCTGCCCTGTTGACCAGCGTGACTATCTTTCCCGCCCCCACCTCGGCCAGGCACTTCGCCCGGAAGCGGGCCACCGCGCTCAGGGCCGACCGCAGGGGGGTGGAGACGAAGAACACGACATTGCACTCCCCGAGGACGGCCAGCACGGCGGGCGAGGCTATCCTCGCCCCGAAGTCGAGCACCAGGCAGTCGCAGCCCGACGCTAGTGCCCCCACCAGCCGGGCGGCATCTTCCGGCTCGGGGAACCAGCCGGGCCGGTCGAGCGGCGCGGGGACCAGCTCCGTGCCCGCCGGGCCGGGGACGGTGAACTCCCCGCCCTCGAGGGCCGAGGTGAGGTCCACTGGCGGCAAAGAGGACTCGGAAAAACCACAGAGGGTCGACAGCCCCCCCTTGTCGGTGTCGAGGTCCGCCAGGCGGACCTTCAGCCCCCCCTCCGCCAGCAGGGCGGCGAGGTTGAGGGCCAGGGTGGTCTTGCCCTGCTGCCCCTGGGCGCCGGAGTAAAAGGCCGCCACCACGCCCCTCCTCCCGCCGCCCGCCCCTCTCGCTGTGGGAGTCGCAGTTTTCCCCGCTAGCCCAGGCACAGGTCCCGACACGGGGGTGTCTTTTTCCGGGCCGAGCAGCCGCCTGACCTCCCTGGCCAATGCTTCCGGCGTGGTGGCCACCGGCACCCCCTTTTCCGCCCAGGAAAGCCACTCGCCCGGCCCTGCGTCGCCCAGGTACACGACCAGGGGCATGCCCGGCGGCACCAGGCGTGCCTCCTCCGGCGAGCAAACACACACCACCGCGTCCCTGGGGTCGGCGACGCACCTCACCCCGAAGCGGGCGAGGCGCGCAGCCACCTCCGGGTGGGCCAGGACCAGCACCCCACCCGCAGCAAAGTGCAAACCGGAAGCCTGAGCAACAGTCCTCGTGGCTAGGGTCGGGGGTTTGCAGCCCAGAGCCACTCCGGGGTCTGCCGATGGGGGTCTGCCTTCCGGGGCAGTCCCAGCACCGGGTCCTCCGGGCCCGGGCACCCCCGGCACGGGTAGGTCTCCCGGCCGCTCCTCTTGCGGTTGCCTCTGGCGGAAACGGAAAAGTTTCTCCCAGAAGGGCACCCTCCTTACCCCTTTCTCTCGCCTTTCGCTACCCGCAAAAGACTCTTCGCACAGCTGGATCCCAGACAGGTTACCGACCGTCCACGCGACGTTTTTGACCGGGAACGCCCCCCGGTAGGCGACCAGGGTTTCGGGGCGCACCCCCATCTCTCCCGCGAGCCGAACGAAAGCGTCGGCGCCCGGGGAGTCCAGGTTCACAACGGCCACAGTCGGGATGTGGGTACTCAGGGCGAGGTACTCGTGTGCGTTGGGAACGCCCACACCGTTCGCCGGGTCGCGGGCCACCACCAGGGCAACGTCCGCGGCATCGGGCGTGGAGACGAACTCGATGCCGGGCAGGAGTGAAGCTAGCTCTCTCTCGGTCTTGCGGTCGTCAAGCGTGGCAAAAACCCGCACCGCCCCCCAACTCCCCTCTCTCGGGACTCCAGGTTAAAGACATCCCAGACGGCCTTTTCCACTACCCTCTCCACGGGCGCGGGAAACCGTGGCAGCGCTCCTCTCCGCAGCGCTTTCCCCGCTTCCCTGACCTCCGGCACCAGGTAAAAGCGGTCAAAGCCCAGGCTCCGAGCGAAACGCTTTGGGGCCAGGCCCAGCAGGCCTGGCCTGGTACGGTTCAGCACCAGGACGGTCCTCTCCCGCGGGAGGACGCCCGCGAGCCGCGGTATGGCGTCGGACACCTGCACCACGGCCTTAGGCGAGAGGTCGGAGACCAGGACGACCCTGACCGCAGACCGGAGCGTCCAGACCACGTGCGGGAGGGAAGGTACCGGAGCCAGGTCCGCCACCACCGCGCCGAAGCGGGAAGAGAGGAGGGGCAGGACCTCCGTCGCCCGCGGCAGCCTGCCCGCGTTCCCTCCCGGCAGCACAAAGAGCCCCGGCACCTGCGGGTGCTCGTCGATAAAGGAGGCCGGATCGCACGCCAGGTCAGACCAGTTGCCCACGGTGGCCTTTGGGGGGATTCCCCGCCGGGCCATCCCGCTCGCCCACCACAGGTCCACCTTGTCGCAGTCGAGGTCGACCAGCACGGTGCGGATGCCGCGTCGGGCAAGGCATACGGCCAGGCACAGCGAGAGGAAGGTTTTGCCCACGTGGGTTGCCGGGGAGAAGACTGCCACCAGGTTGGGCAGGACCGCGCCCGGGGGGGCCACGGCCACTTCCCCGTGCTCCCCGGGCCGACTTTCTGCATTCTCCTGCCGAACTGCCTCTTCCCGGGCCTTCTCCCGCGCGACCCTGCCGAGCACCAGCGGCAGCAAGGCGGCAGAGACGGGCGTCGCCCCCGCGGCAAAGATCCCGGCCGCCTCTTCCGCCGAACTGCCCCCTTCCACCACAACGTAGAGGGGGACGTGCCCGGGCACCTGCTTCCTGGCTGCGGCCGTGGCGGACGCCGGGTCTCCCGCGCTGCGGGGGATCCAGATTACAGCTACATCCGCCTCTTCAGGCACGGAAGCAAAGCCCAGTCTGAGCCTCTCTGCGTGTGGCCCTATCAAGTCCCTGCGGTTGGTAAAGACCCAGAGCACCTCAACTCCCCGCTTTCCTGCCAGAAAGATACGGTTCGGGGTCCACGAAGTTCCCGTTTACCACCACGCCGAAGTGGAGGTGCGGCCCCGTCGACCGGCCGGTCGAGCCCACGGCCCCTACCGGCTGCCCCGCCTTCACGCGGTCGCCCGCCCGCACCGCAACGGCCGACAGGTGGGCATACTGCGTCTTGTAAGTGCCGTGGTTGACCACCACCTCCAGCCCGAACCCGTCGTCCCACCCGGCGGACTCCACCACGCCGTCGTCGGTGGCGAAGACGGGAGTTCCCGCGGGGGCCGCTATGTCGATCCCCCGGTGGAACTCCGGGCCGCCTTTAACAGGGTCTTCGCGCCAGCCGAAGCGGGACGTGATGACGAAAAACTCCTTAGGTACAGGCAAGCACCTGGCGTCGCCCGACGGCAGCGTCTCCGGCGCGTACTTGAGCGCCAGCTCCATCACCCGGTCCACGTACCACCACGCGTGGTTGTACTGGTAGATCGCCTGCCTGGGGTTTTCCTTGAAGCCGTTCGCGGCCAGGTACTTCGCCGCCGCGAAGACGGCGTCCCAGGGGTCGTAAGGGTCGGCCCTCCCGTCCCCGTTGGCGTCCACCCCGTAGCCCCCGTACTTCGCTATCCTCTCCGGGTCGGTGTCGTACTGCGGGTCCCTGGGGTCGTCTCTGGCGAAGGGGTTCCGGGAACCCGACCACGTGGTGGGCATGAACTGCATGATCCCCACGGCACCCGCGGGCGAGACGCCGTTCCTGGAGAGCCAGTACTGGCTGCGGCCGAACCCGGACTCCACCTTACATATGGCGGCCAGGACGTTCCACGCCACGCCGTACTTCTGCTCCGCCGCGAGGAAGATCTGTAGGTAGTCTGGGGGAATCTCCGCGAGCGCGTAAGGGGACGGGGACCCGCCCCGGAACCCCTTCTCTCCGTCGGTAAAGGGCAGCACCACCGCCACAGACACCGCCACGACCAGGAAGACCACCGCCGCCAGCGCGAGGAACGGGAGGGCCAGGATCTCCCTCTTGTGGGCAGCTGTCCGCTCGACAACCCACTCAACAACACGCTGCCCAAAGACCCGCCCGGCGACTTCTACTGCTACACCGCCCGCGCCGCCCGTCAGGGCAGCAGCCGCCGCTTTCCCGACGGCGTAGAAGCGGCGGATCTGCTCTATCTTGCTGGTAAGAGTAGCGTCCTTGTACCGCATCAAAACACCTCAAAAAAAAAGAAAAACAGGCAGGGCCGCAAAGCCTGCCTGCAAGACAGGAAGCTGCGCTGCTACTTGCGGCGCGGCGGCACGGGCGGGAGGTCCGCCGGCGGCTCGGGCGGCTGTTTGGATT
>NZ_QSLN01000035.1 GCF_003368535.1 Ammonifex thiophilus | reverse complement strand
AACCTGGTAATGGGCCATCCTCAATCCCTCCTGGTAATGGTGGTTGTGTCACTTCTTCATCTACCAGAGGGAGGGTGGCCCTTCCTGCTTCTAACCACCCTTTTTACACACTATACCGGACACTACTAAATCCAGAGCCTCTTTTCTGGTAGTTGACTGGCAGAGCAGCAGTCTTTAAACTCTTCGTTAGGAGCCGGCGTCCTATATGGTCGCCGGCGGGGGCCAACCGTTCCGTTCCCGGGGAGCTCCTGGAGCCACTTCCTGGCAAAGAAGGGAGCAATGAACCTGCACCACTTAGGCTAAAACTAGCGCTTTGCCTAGTTTTGCCTAGCGTGGGAGGAACGGTTGATCCCGATCCCGACCTCATGATCTTCCCCAATGTGGACCTCACCGCTGAGTTGGGATCAGGGGGTGAGCTCAAGCTCCGGCTGCCGGTGGTCATAGCTGCCATGGGTTCCACCACAGTGGCGGCCAACAACTGGGAGCACCTGGCGGCCGGAGCAGCCCTGGCGGGGGTCGGCATAGTGGTGGGGGAAAACGTCTGCGCCATGGATCCCAAGGCCGACATCAAGAACGGGCGTGTCCTCCGTTCCCCGGCCATGGAAAAGCGCATCCGCGCCTATCGCGACTGGCAGCGGGGCTACGGCTTCATCGCCGTTCAGACCAATGTGGAAGACACCCGCCTGGGGGTGCACGAATACTGTATCGAAAAGCTGCAGGTTACGGCGGTGGAGCTCAAGTGGGGCCAGGGAGCGAAAAGCATCGGAGGAGAAGTGAAGCTCGATTCGCTGGAAAGGGCTCTGGAGCTCAAAAAGAGGGGCTATATAGTACTTCCCGATCCGGATGACCCCCACGGTGGTGAAAGCCTACCACGCCGGGGCTTTCCGGGAGTTTGAGCGCCATTCCCGTGTAGGCGCGGTGGATGAAGAGGCCTTCCTGCGGCGGGTAGAGGAGCTGCGCCAGGCCGGGGCGCGCTTTATTTTCCTCAAGACCGGAGCCTATCGGCCGGCCGACCTGGCTCTGGCGGTCAAGCTGGCCTCCGAAGCCCGCCTCGACCTTCTTACGGTGGACGGGGCCGGGGGCGGCACGGGCATGAGTCCCTGGCGGATGATGAACGAGTGGGGTGTGCCCACCGTCTACCTGCAGGGGCTGCTGACCCGCTACCTAGACCGCCTGGCGGCCAAAGGCCGCTATGTGCCCCCGGTGGCCATTGCCGGCGGATTCAGCTTGGAAGACCACATCTTCAAAGCCCTGGCCATAGGCGCTCCTCACGTCAAGGTGGTGGGCATGGCGCGCGCTCTCCTGACGGCAGCCATGGTGGGTAAAACGGTGGGGCTTTCCCTCCTGGAGGGGAGGGCCGTGCCCGAGTACGAGCGCTACGGCGACCACCTGGAGCAGGTCTTTGTGGGGGCGGTGGAGCTCAAGAATCTCCTGGGCGAGGAGGACTTTCAGCGCTTGCCGGTGGGAGCCATAGGGGTGTACAACTACTTCGAACGGCTGGCCCAAGGGCTGCGTCAGCTCATGTGCGGGGCCAGGAAGTTTGCTCTTAAGTACCTCACCCGCGACGACGTGGCCGCCCTTACTCCGGAGGCGGCTTCCATCACCGGTGTCAAGTACATCATGGAGGTAGACGCCGAAGAAGCCGAGCGCATCCTGGACTTTTAAACTTTTAACGGTAGAGGGCTCAGCGGCAGGGAGTGACAAGTTTTGCTCCCTGCTATTTTTTAGAAAAACGGGGGAGCGCGAGGGGAAAGTCCACCCCCTCAATGGATTGAGGGGAGACCCTCTATGTCAATAGGTGATCTGTATAAAAGATATAGGGGCAGATTAAGCCACCGAAGGAGCGTGTCTGGCCCTGGCAGCGAGAAAGACAGATTCATCATAGGGACGGCGGTTCAACCACATCGCGAAGATGATCCGCACCCAGATGTTGGCCAAAGCCCGCAGAGCTTCGTGATGTGTCTTGCCGGCGGCGCGCTTGCGCTGGTAATAGTCTCGAGCCCAACTGACCTTAAGTACTGACTGGTAGGCAAAAAGCTGCAATGCCAGGCGCAGGAACTTGATACAGGCTCGGCGCTGGCGGGCGAAGCGGTACTTCCCACTCTGGTAGAGGACGGGGGAAGTGCCGGCCAGGGCCTGCACGGCGGCGGCGCTTTCGTAGCGGCCGCGGTCATCGCCCCACCCCGCCAGCAACCGCGGCCCGAGCCGGGTGCCAGCACCCGGGAGGCTGGCAAAGATTAGGCTGTCGGGGTGGGACTTAAAAAGGCGGGTGATTTCCTCATCGTACTTCTTGATGGCCTCCAGGAGGGGCTCGAGTTGGGCGATCAGAACCGGCATAAATCGGCTTTTAGCTCTAACCACAGCCGGGCGTGCCTCGAGTTGCGGGGCGTGCAGCTGGGCGTAGATGCGCTGTGCGGTGAGGTTGGGTTTAGGGTGCCGGTGAGCCTTTAAAAAGGCAGCCAATTCGGGCACGGAGGCAGACCTTGCCGCTTCCAGGGTGGGATAGGTCTTCAGGAAGTTGAGCGTAACCGGCAGAGTTAGGCGCGAGAAGAGTTCAAGGGCCACGGGATAGTACTCCTTGAGGCAGGCGGTCAGGCGGTTGGTGAGCCGAGTAACCTCTTCCAGGAGTATATCCTGGTCGCGGCACAGGGTCTTCAGCTCCTGAATGAGTTCGGAATCGGGGTTCAGGCGACGCAGTCGGCGCAGGTCGCTGCGACCGATATCGGCCAGCAGGCGAGCATCAATGGTGTCACTTTTAGCCCCGGAAGGTTTACGTCGGTAGTCAACCACTTTAGGGTTGAGGGGGTAGACAGGGAATCCTGCCTCCAGGAGGAACTGGACCAGAAGGCCCTGACTGGTTTCCAGGAAGCAGGGTGCTTCTTCTGGCGAAGTTACATAGCGCAGCAGCTGCTTCTTGAGGGTTTCCAGGCCATGGCATGTGTGGGGAATCCGGAAATGGGCAAGTTCGGTGCCGTCTTGATCGAGGACGCAGACTTCGTGTTCTTTATCTGCCCAGTCAATGCCGACGAAGATCATTGGGCGGACCTCCTTGAAAAGGGCGTTATTTAGGTTACTGCAGGCAAGTGGTAAGCCTTATCTAGCACTGGCGCTCGAAGCGCTCCCCTCTATAGACCCTGGCTTGCCTGCATATTATTCCGGGAAAGGCGAGTCTCCCCAAAGCAGTCGAACTGCTGGACGTCAAGGCCTTTTCCCGGACTTAGAGCTAGGTTTTAGGCTTTGCCAACTCAGGCTGGTTTTCCTGCCAAGGCAACTGCTCTGATTTGAGTTTAACAGATAAGGACGTCACGATAAGGATCTAGTTGCAGGAAGATGCCAGAGGGAAGCGAATACTTGCTTTAAACCACGCGGTAGGGATGGGGGTAAGCTTGATGCCCAAGGTTATTGTGTGCGGTCGAGGAGGAAGCGGAAAGAGCACGCTGGTGGTTCTTTTGGCCAAAGCGCTGGCGGAGCGAGGCAAGGTCTTGGTGGTGGATGCCGACGAATCCAACCTGGGTTTGCCGCAGATGCTGGGGCAGGAGGCACCGGCAAAGACGCTCATGGGGTGTTTAGGGGGCAAAAAAGCGGTACGTGAAAGGCTAAAAGCAGCCCTGCGAGGCGAAGGCGGGGAGAAGGTGGCATTTTTCACCGAAAGTTTCACCCCCGACGACCTTCCTGATGAGTGTGTCTCTGGGAAATGGCCGGTGAAGTTTTTGCGCGTGGGCAAAATTGAGCATAGCATGGAAGGTTGTGCCTGCCCTATGGGTGCCTTGGCTCGCTCCTTCCTCAAGCACCTTCAGACGGGAAGCGAAGAGTGGGTGCTGGTGGATACCGAGGCCGGGGTGGAACACTTTGGTCGGGGGCTTCTGGAAGGGGTGGATCTGGTGCTTGGGGTGGTGGACCCTTCATACGAGGCCGTTTTGCTGGCTGAGCGTGCCCGCGCTCTCACCGCCGAAGCGGGTAAAAAATTCGGGGTGGTACTGAATAAGGTGAGCGAGGAAACCGAAGCCTTTCTGCGCCAGGAACTTTCTGCCCGCGGAATAGAGGTGTGGGGGGTGTTGAAGCTCGATACCGACATCATGCGGGCCAATCTCAAGGGCGAACCTGTGCCCCTGGAGGGTACCAGGCGGCAAATGGAGACGCTGGTTACCAAGCTTATCACTTGAGGAGTGATTTTATCGTGGGTGCTCAGAAACCGGAGCTTGAGAAGTTGGCTCAAGAAATGCCAACGGTAATGCAAAGCTTTAACCGACTGCACGAAGCCGTCATCAAAGAGGGGGTTCTCTCGGCCAAGCAGAAAGAGCTTATCGCGGTAGGCATAGCCGTGGCACTTCGCTGCCCCTACTGCATAGCCGCGCACGTGGCTAAAGCGCGGGAGTTGGGAGCTACCAGGCAGGAAATACTGGAAGCCGCTTCGGTAGCCATCCTCATGGGTGGCGGGCCATCGGCAGCCTACACCGTTGAGGTTTTAAAGGTGCTGGACGGAAAGGAGTAAAACCAAATGCTGCGCTGTCAGCGCTGCCAGGCTTTCATCGAAGAAGGAGAGGCTTACAGCTGTTATGGCCAGACCTTGTGCGAGGACTGCTACATCGAGTTGCTGAACCCACCCAAAGCGTGCGACCCCGTGGCGGTAGCCTCGGCTCTGGCCACCAGGCGAGCGCTGGGCCAGTCGGGAACCGAGGGCCTGACCGAATTGCAGCAGAAAATCTGCCGACTGATCGAAGAGAGAGGCAAGGTGACTAAGGAAGAACTCCTAGCTGAGTTGGGAATAAAACCGTGGGAGCTGGAAAAACAGCTGGCTGTGCTGCGGCACTGTGAGTTGGTGCGGGCCTTTAAAGAAGAAAACAAGGTTTACTTCGCGCGCTTTTAAAGCCAGCAGGATTTCACGGGCCGAGTGGCGAATGGTACAAAAATCGGGTCTTCGGCAGAACCGAGCGAAGGCGGGTAAAGGAAAGTGAAAAAGGTTTCGCGCCGCGACTTTTTGCGCAGCCTGGGCGGGCTTTTAAGCGGGATCTTATGGGCGGAAGAAGAGGAAGAAAGCCGGGAAGAGGAGCTCGCGGAGAGAAAGGAATACCCGGCTCTTTGTCCCTTCTGCGCCCGGGGCTGCGGCCTGATCTTTACCGTGTGCCAAGAGAAGATTCTGAGCTTTGAAGGTGACCCCGACCACCCGGCCAACGTCGGCAGGGTTTGCGAAGAGGGACTGGAGCGACTGCGATCCTACCTGGGAGCGCAAAACTGGTCTCCCTCTCTCCTGTACTGTGGGCCTGGCGCGGAAGAGTGGGAGGCCAGGGAGTGGACTCAAGTCTGTTGGGAAGTAGCTTCCCGGCTAAAGGAACGGGGACCGGTGGCCTTCTTCTGGCGTCAGGAGCTTTTTTCTAACGAGGAAAGCTTTCTCCTGGCCCAGGTCTTAAAAAAACTGGGAGCAGTTGGAAGGCGAGAAGGGTTTGACCTTTCCTGGGTCGGCTGGTTTCCCCCAAACACCGACAGGGCTCACGTCTTCGAGCAAAGAAGAGTACTAATCTGGGGAGGTGATCTCCTGCCGGACGAACCGGAAGAAGGTGTGGAGTGGCTGGTATTGGGTGACTGGTTCCTGAGCGAGCTCCACTTAGAAACCCTGCGGGCGAAGGCGCGCCGCTCCTTCCCGCGAGCCGAGATCTACCTTATCCCCCTGGCCTCTCCTTGGAGCCGCGAAGGGTCCTGGATTAGTTCCGGGCGCTGGGTACAATGGGTAGAAAAGGCCGTCCCCCCGAGAGAAAACGAGAGGGTTCCTTTGTGGTTCTGGGAGCGCCTCTGGCGGGAAATGGGCTGGGAAGAAAGGGAGTTTTCGGCTCAGGCCTTGGCCGAGGAGGTGAGCCGTGCCGACACCCCGCTTAAGGGCTACTGGGAAGGGGGCTTGCTCAGGCGCCGCCTGAAAGGCGAAGAATGGGGATTCCCGCTGCTGGCGAAATAGCGTTCCAACCGAAGTTGGTGTGACGAAGCGGGAGGGGTAGTTCATGAGTTACGCTCTTCTTTTCGATGTCACCAAGTGCATAGGCTGCCGGGCCTGCCAGGTGGCGTGCAAGGAGTACAACCGACTTCCCCTAGATGACCAGCGTGATCGGCGCTATCCCAAAGAAACGTGGGACAAGCAGGCGCCGCTGACGGCCAACACGTGGCTCCGGATCAACGCCCACCTGGTGGAGAAGAACGGCAGGGTGGAGTGGCGGTTTGTGCGCCACTCTTGCTTCCACTGCCAGTATCCGGCCTGCGAATCGGCTTGTTTCGCCCACGCCTTCTACAAGACCCCCGAGGGCCCGGTTCTTTACCACGCCTACCGTTGCGTCGGTTGCCGCTACTGCATGTTGGCCTGTCCCTTCGGTATCCCCAAGTACCAGTGGAGTGAGGTCTTCCCCGAGGTACGCAAGTGCATCATGTGCTACAAGCGAGTGAACCAGGGAGCGCCGCCGGCCTGTGTGGGGGCCTGCCCGACGGGGGCAATAACCTTCGGCGACCGGGACGCCATGTTAAGGGAAGCCCACCGGCGCATAGAAGAAAGCCCGGAGCGCTACATCAACTATGTATACGGAGAGAAGGAAGTGGGCGGAACCTCGCTCTTCTACGTGTCCGATGTACCTTTCGAGAAGCTGGGCCTGCCCACTATAGAGCGCGGCGAGATCGGTACAGAGCCCATACCCCACATCACCCACAAGGTGCTCAAGTGGACTCTGCCCATCGCCTTCACCTGGGGGGCGGTGCTCACGGCTCTGTACTTCGCCACCCGGCAGAAGGGCGAAGAGGAGCACTAAGGTTTTGCTCAAGGAGGCGAAAGTGGTATGGCGAAAGCCGCTGCGTACGGCGGAAGCTGGGCACATGACTACGACGACATTTTCGAGCGCAAGTGGTCCTTCCGCATGACCCCCTGGAGGGCCATAGGGTTAGCCATCGTGGGAGTAATGCTATTCGCGGCGATCTACCGCTTGCTCTTCGGTCTGGGCGCCGCCACCAACCTCAACGACCGGTGGCCCTGGGGCTTGTGGATCGGCTTCGACGTGCTGACCGGTGTTGCTTTGGCAGGCGGTGGCTTCACCACCTGCTTCCTGGTACACGTCCTGCATATTAAGGACTGGAAGCCCATCGCCCGTGCTACGGCTCTAACCTCTCTCATCGGTTACCTCCTGGTTCTAGGAGGCCTTTTCCTGGACATCGGTCGCTGGTACAACTTCTGGCGTCCCTTCCTGGTCTACGCGGGAAGCTGGCACTCGGTGCTCTTCGAAGTGTTCTGGTGCGTGTCGCTTTATACCATGGTGCAGCTCCTGGAGTTCGGGCACGTAGTCTTTGAGCGGGTCAAGTCTCCCGGCTTCAAGCGCTTCTTCGACGCCATCCTGGTGCCGATGTACATATTCGGTATCATCCTACCTACCCTGCACCAGTCTTCGCTCGGTTCTCTCTACCTGGTGGCGGTCAACCGGCTCGATCCTCTCTGGTGGTCCATCCTCATTCCGGTTTTCTTCCTCCTCTCGGCCGTCTTCGTCGGGCCGGCCATGGCCACGGTGGAGGGGGCGCTGGCGGCCACTGCCTACCGGCGCGAGTTCGAGCTCGACGTTCTGCAGAGCTTCGTCCGGGTGAGCGCCGTGGTGATGTCCGTCTACCTCCTCCTAAAGGGGATCGACCTCGTCTACCGCGGCCAGATAGGGCACCTCTTCGACGGCTCCTTCACCAGCAACATGTTTCTCCTGGAAATCGTGGGCGGAGTGATCATCCCGCTGATAATGTACCTCTCACCCAGCGTACGGCGCTCCAAAGCCGGACTCATAACCGCTTCGGCGCTGGTGGTAGCCGGGGTGATTTTCAACCGCTTCAACGTGGTCTTCACCGGCATGGCCAAGTGGGCCAACTTCCACTACTTCCCCTCCTGGATGGAGCTCTCGGTGTCGATCGGGCTGGTGACCTTGGGAATACTGGCCTACTGTTTCGTGGTGGAGAACTTCCCGGTGCTTTATGACGAGCACCGGCACCAGTACGTTCCTGTCCGCTAAAGCCTCAGGCGAGCTTGGGGAGGGGGGCTTTAAAACCCCCTCCCTTTTTAAACTTCTGGCGCGAGGTGAATTCCTTTGGCCCGCAGCAACTTCTTTCCGCCGCAGCTCATTACCTTCTACCGCGAGTTGGCAAAGATGGTGGTGCCGGAAGACAAGTGGCGGGTAGAAGAAGAGAAGCTCAAAGCCTGGAAGGGGGAAAAACCTCTGGTAAAAGAAGCCCCGCCGGAAATCGACCCCGAGTTTTTCCTTGCCTTCACTGTCGAGGTGTTCGATCTTTTGCGCAAGCACCTCCCCGAGCTGGGGCCGGGGCTGGAGCAGGTGCGAGCCAACCTTCCGGAAAACCCCGAAGAGGTGAAGCGGCTGGCGCAGGCCCTGTGTCAGCGGGACCCCATAGCCATAACCTGGCTCAAAGACCCGGCCGGCGTGCCGCCCGACGTCTTTGGCTTCGCCTTCAGCCACGTGACGCGGCTGCTGCTGGCAGCCTACACCCGCAAGGCGCGCGGGTTGGTGGACTTTTCTTCCTGGGAGAAAGGGGAGTGCCCGGTCTGCGAGGCCAAACCTTTGCTGGCTAGACTCAAGCGCACGGGCGAGCGCTTCCTTTACTGTGGCGTCTGCAGCATGGAGTGGCGGTTCGTCCGCGTGACCTGCCCCTTCTGCGGCAACGACTCTGCGGGGGAACTCGGCTTCTGGGAGGGGGCCGAGGGATACCGGGCCGACGTCTGCTACCGGTGCCGGGCTTACCTCAAGACGGTGGACGAGAGGAAGCGCCCCGAGGAAGGAGCCGACCTCTTTTGGGAGGACATAAGGACGGTGGCGCTCGATTTCGCCATGTTGGGGAAGGGGTTTCAGAACAAGTCCTTCATCGCTTCCTAAAAAATAAAAATGGTCGGAGCGACAGGATTTGAACCTGCGACCTCTACCACCCCAAGGTAGCGCTCTAGCCAAGCTGAGCTACGCCCCGACTGCTTCTAATTATAGCCGATCTACACCTCAGCGTCAAGTCTTGAGGGGCTCTAGTGCGCGTCAAGAGTTAGTAGGTGGTTCGGGAGAAAACTTCTCTTCATGGAAACCTCGCCGCCAGGATAGTCCCGGTACCTGCGCCATTAAGGGATCAAACTACTGAGGCTAGGCCGGCTTAGTTC
>NZ_QSLN01000034.1 GCF_003368535.1 Ammonifex thiophilus | reverse complement strand
CGAGGTCCGGTAACATCATTAACCAGAGCCCTCAAAGCTTTGAGCCGGAACATCGATCTTCTCTGGTAGTTCGTCCTGGTCCGGGGATGGTGGGGCTCGAGACTCCTACAGTAGGTTGACACGATCTGGAGCCAAAGGAGTACTTGCGGAAGGGCATCCGCAGAGTTATAATAAAAGTGCGAAAGATATCTTTGCCGGAGTGGCGGAACTGGCAGACGCGTGCGTTTGAGGGGCGTATGGGGTTCACCCCCGTGGGGGTTCGAGTCCCCCCTCCGGCACCAAAGAGAATTTAAGGGGCCTTGACCGAGGCCCCTTAAATTTTTATTCTTCCCGTTTCCTTTCTAGCTTGGCCACCGCCGCCTCCTCGGCTGCCACTACCAGCGGGTAGGCTGGCGGGGAGGGGGTGAGGAGGGGATGGGTTCCCATCTGGAAAGCGGCCATTTCCACGGCGGTCATGCGGTGTAGCAGACAAGCACTCAAGAGATTCACGAGCTCGCCCACACCCTCGCTGCCCACTGCTTGACCTCCCAGCAGGATGCCGGTATACCGGTCAAATACCAGCTTTACTTTTGTTTCGAAGGTTCCAGGAAGAACGCTGGGGTGACGGTTGGGAGCGGAAGCCTCCCCCAGCAGGACATCGTACCCTTCCTCTTCGGCTATCCGCTCGATGAGCCCGGCGGCGCCGAAGGCCTTCTCGCCAATCCTGGTAGAAAAGACTCCCACCGTGCCGGGGTTCTCCCGGCGGCGGGCGAAGAGGTTGGCGCCGGCCACCCGCGCTTCCATGGCAGCCACCGAGGCTAAGCGTATCCGCACCGGGTTACCGCCGAAAAAGGAGAATTTCTCGGCGCAGTCGCCACAAGCGAAGATGTTGGGATCGGAGGTGGCCATGGTTCGGTCCACCAAGATTCCCCCAGTGGGGCCCAGAGAAAGCCCGGCGGCCTCGGCCAGCTCGGTCACCGGTCGCACCCCCGTGGTTATTATGACCACGTCAGCGGGCAGCACGGTGCCGTCTTCCAATCTCACCTCCTTAACCTTACCGTCGCCGGCCAGTTCTGCCACTTTCTTTTCGGTGAGTATATCCACTCCTAAGGCCTGGAGTTCTCGCTCGGCTTCGAAGCAGAACTCTTCGTCGAAGGAAGTGTAGAGACAATAAGGCAGGATTTCTACTATGGCAACCTCCAGCTGCCGGTACTTTCTGATTTGCTCCGCCAGTTCCACTCCTACGAATCCCCCACCGATTATTACTACCCGGCGGGCTTCGGCGAGAGCGGCAAGCACTTTTTGAAGATAAGGCAGCTCCTTCTTTATCCAAAAAACATTTTCCCGGTCGATGCCGGGTATGGCGGGTAAAGCGGGGCGGGAGCCGGTGGCCAGAACCAGGCGGTCATAGCCTATTTCTTCCCCCGAGGCCAGCACCAGTTTTTTGTCCTGCCGCACAATCTCCTTTACCTCTCCTATTTTGACCTCGATTCCTCGCAGGCTCAGAATGTAATCGGGGTTTACATTCTTGCAGGGATCCTCCAAAACCCCGAACATGTAGGGAATGCCGCAGGGGATGAGAGTTTTTTCCTCCCGCCGGATGAGCAGGACTTTTTTTTCAGGATAGTGACGCCGGGCAGTGGTAGCCGCAGTTACTCCCGCCGTTCCTCCACCTATCACCACTACATCGTAATTCGCCTTCATTTTTCCCCTCCTCAGTTTCAGGATGGAAGGAACTCCTTCTCTCATCTTATCATTCCTCCGAAGCACGAGGGCAATTTGCGGTCGTCGGCCTGCGGAGGATTATCGGGCCAAGTTCTGGTGCTAGCTTTCTTGTACTGACTTTCTCTTTCGCTTTGCTCCTTCGGATGCACTTTGACTACTCTACACCCTAAGGTATATACTCATATACCGAAGGGTATTCTAAAATTTTTGTCGAAGGGAGGGAGAAAATGCGCCAGCAAAAAGGGGTGTCCTTGCTCGTCGCGCTCCTGTTCCTGGGGTTGGTCGCCTTCCCGGCTGCGGTGCGGGGGGCAGGTAAGGCTCCGCCCTTTTACCTGCGCACCGAGACGGGGGCCATCATTAACCCCGTAACGGGAGAGAACGCCGATCAACCCTACAGTCCCCGCCAGACCTGCGGCGCCTGCCACGACTACGAGGCTATCACCAAAGGTTACCACTTCCAGCAGGGCTGGGATGTCATCAAAGACGGCTACAGCAAGGAGAAGCCCTGGGTCCTGTCCAACGGGATGATGGGTAAGTGGTGACCACCTTCCTACCGCCAGTTGGCGGCCAAGCAGAACTCTTGCGCTGCAGCCATCGACCTCACTCCTTACGACTTTGTAGGATTTGGCAATCCCGCCGATCCCAAGCCCACCTGTGGCTCCTGCCACCCCGGTGGAGGAGGGATGGAGTACGACCGGGAAGGTCATCGCTACGATCAGCGCTTAAAAGCTCAGCCGGAGTTACACACCACCTTGGACGGGGATTATTTCCAGAGCGCCTGGGATAAGAGCGGGGTGGTGGAGGCTGACTGTTTGCTCTGCCACTATCCCGGTTATGACTGGCAAGCGCGGACCAAGCAACTGAAGTTGCGCAACTATAAGTGGGCGGCTACCGTGGGGGCAGGCTTGGGTCAGGTGACCGGGGCGGTGGCCCAAGGGGAAATACCTAAGGTGAAGTACGATCTTAGGAAATTCAACCCCGACGGCACCATAGATCACGCTGCTTTCATTACCAGCCCGGAGCCTAGAAACTGCCTTTTCTGCCACGGCATCTCCGACCAAAAGAAGCGCGGCTTCAGCTGGGGCGACAAGCTCAATCCCGACACTCACCAGCAGCGCGGGCTCAAGTGTACCACCTGCCACTTCCTCGTAAATGATCCGACAAAAGGTGTCGCCACCATTAACCACCAGATAGCCATGGGGGACGACCTGGGTGAAGGGGTTGCGCCCGAGCTCCGGAACACCGTCTACTCATGCCGGGAGTGCCACGAGAAGGGGATAATGGGGGCTCCGCGGCCCAAGCACGAGAAGATCCCTCCCAGCCACTTAAAGCGCTTGGCCTGCGAGGCTTGTCACATTCCTCAGATAGGCCGGGCTCCCGATCTGGCGGCCGACGTGATCACCGGGGCCATGGTGGATGTGCCGCTGGTGGGTAAGAAGGTAGGGGACGCTGCCGTCTGGCAGCCGCAGTGGTTAAGGCACCCCCGTAAGGGCTTGATCCAGCCGGTGAACGTCATCCATGCGGTGTGGGTGGGTAACCGCGACGCGGACGGGATAATCTACCCGCTCTTCTTCAAGGAAATCAAGCCCGTGTGGGAGCGGCTAAAGGGCAAGATCCGCGACGATAACGGCGACGGTGTGCCCGAGGTAAACACGCCGGAGGAGATCAAGCTCCTGCTCACTACCTGCCGGCAGGTGCTTGCGGAGCATTCCGGCCGTTTCAAGCAGATCTCGCCCGTCTACTACAAGGGCGGAAAGGTCTGGGAGCTTGATCAGAACGGCGAGCTGAAAACAAGCGAGGATCCGAGTCTGGAGGAGCCCACTTTCTGCATCAACCACAACGTGTCGCCGGCGGGGATGGCTCTGGGTGCCAAGGGTTGCTCCGATTGCCACAGCAAGCAGGGGAAGCTTTACCAGGACATAGCGGTCGATCCCTACGGCCCCGAGGGGAAGCCAGTCACGGTCAAACAGGCCTGGCTTCTGGGCTGGACACCGCTCAGCTTCTCCTTTACCAATTTGTACCTGACCCTTCTCTCGCCACTTTTTGCCCTGCTGCTGCTGGGCTTGCTCCTGGCCCTGTCCCTGCACTACGTGGTCATCGGACCGCGGGGAGTTTGCCTTACCCAGTGTCCAGGGGAACTGGAGCTCTTCTCCTTGGATGAGCGGGTAATCCACCTGGTGCGGATGCTGAGCTTCGTCTTCCTGGCGGTTACCGGTCTGCTCTTCGCCTTCCACCGCGTGGGAGCCATAGAGTTTCTTTTCGGCAGCTACGAGACAGCGCGGGTTTGGCACTGGTCGATGGGGTTGGTTTTCGGGCTGAGTTCCCTGTGGGCCATTGTGCGGTGGTGGAAGGACGCCCGCTTTGCTCCCTATGACCGGGAGTGGCTGCGGGTCATGGGCGGTTACCTCAGCCGCCGGGAGGTGCATGCTCCAGCAGGCAAGTTCAATGCTGGGCAGAAGCTCTTCTACTGGCTAACCACCATCTTTACCTTGACCATCGGCGTAAGCGGCGTGGTGATGATCTTCGGCCAGAAGGTGACTCCGGCCCTCTGGCATTGGATGGTGCCCCTGCACGGCATCTCGGCGCTGATCTTGATCCTGGCGGTTATAGGCCACGCTTACTTGGGCACGCTGGCCAATCCCGGTACCTGGCGCCTGCTGGTGACGGGCAGGGTCTCGCCCGAATGGGCCCGAGCTCACCATCCAGTATGGTACGAAGAAAAGGTTAAAGCTCTAGAAGAACAAGAGGCTGCGGAGGAGGAAAAGGGCGGGGAAGACGTGGCCCAGAGCTAACCCGGTGAAAACTTAGGGGGTCTCCTGCTTCTGCCTGTTGACAGGTGGAAGGGGAGACCTTTATAATCGCCTCTAGATACCCTATAGGGTATGCCGAAGGGGGGCAAGAGTTTGCTGCGAGAAAAGCTGCTTGAGAGAAGAAAGCGCCAGCTCTACACCTGGATCGGGCTTCCCTTGGTGGCGGTAGGGGGGTGGTTTTACCCTTGGCTGGGCTTCCTGCTGCTGGGGTGCATGCTGGGAGCGGTCGGTCTTTCTTTTTCGCGGGGACGAACCTGGTGCGACTGGATGTGTCCCCGCGGCGCCTTTTTCGACCTGTTTTTGTCCTCTCTCTCGGCCAAGCGCTCCACCCCCGCTTTCTTCCGGGGTTGGCCTGTGAGGGGCTTCTTTTTAATCCTGATTTTTGCCGTCATAGGCGTCCAGTGGTACTTCAGTTGGGGGAACATCCCCGCCATGGGGCTGGCGCTGGTTAAGGTTTTGACCGTTACCACCCTGGTGGGTGTTCTACTGGGACTTACTTTCCACCCTCGTGCCTGGTGCCTGGTTTGCCCCATGGGTACCTTGGCGAACTTATTCGGTCGCGGAAAAAAACCGCTTCTAGTAGCTTCCTCCTGTGCGGGTTGTGGGGTTTGCTCCCGCTTCTGCCCCCTCGGGCTTCAACCCCACTTTTCCCGCCAGCAAGGAGTAATGGGGGACGGCGATTGCCTGAAGTGCGGCTCTTGCGTGGCGGCCTGCCCCCGCCAGGCCCTTTCCTTTGGCGAAAACTTGCCGAGACAGGCAGGAAGTGTTAGACTTTAAGCCAGGATACTCCTGGAGGTAAAGCTAACGAAGGGAGGGATGCTTTCTTGCGCGTAGGGATTTTTGTTTGCGACTGTCAAGGTACTTTAGCGCGGGACCTGGACTTTGACCGACTGGTGGAGGAGTGTAGCCGGCTTCCCGGTGTGGTGATCGTCAAGCGTCATTCTCTTCTCTGCCAGGAAGAGGGTGTGGCCTTGTTCCAGAAAACGGTGCAGGAGTTGGAGCTCGACCGCGTGGTGGTAGCGGGCTGTTCCCCGCGCTCCAGCCTGGTAGCTCCGGAGCTCCGCTTCAAGCGGGCGTTGGCCGAGATAGGGCGCGATACGACGGCGCTGGAGATAGCCAACATAAGGGAACAGTGCGCCTGGGTCCACCCCGGCCAAAAGGAGCAAGCCACCGGCAAGGCCCTGGACCTCATCGCCATGGCCCATGCGCGCGCTCTTTACAACCGCCCGCGTAATCCGGCCTCTTATGAAATCGCCGGAGAGGCTCTGGTAATAGGCGGTGGTCCAGCGGGCATGCAGGCGGCGCTGGACTACGCGAGAAACGGCATAAAGGTGACGCTGGTGGAGAAGGAGTCGCACCTCGGTGGGCAGATGGCCCGGTTAGAAATGCTTTACCAGAACGAGACCTGGCCCTCCTCCTGTGCTACTTCCTGCATCATGCCTAATATAGGCAAGCTCGTCAACCTCCATCCCAACATAACGGTGCTCACCAGGACCTGGGTGAAGGGGGTAAAGAAGGACGGGGGGAATTTCCTGGTCACCCTCTGGCAGGAGCCGCAGTTTATCGACCCCCGGAGGTGCGTGGAGTGCGGGTGCTGCGCGGCGGTCTGTCCGGTGGAGGTGGAGAACGATTTCGACATGGGAATTAGCCGCCGCAAGGCTGCCTACAAGCCCCACCCCATGGCCCTGCCTCCGGGCTACACCATCGATCCTGCTTCCTGCACCCGTTGCGGGGCCTGTGTTGAGGCCTGCCCGGCTCAAGCCATAAACCTCCGGGTGGCGCCACAGGAAAAAACGCTGCGGGTGGGCAGCGTAGTGCTAGCCACCGGGTTTGAGGAACTCCCTATACCCGCTGCCAAGCTGGGTTTTCTGGAAGAAGCCTGGGATTCGCGCATCATAACCTCGCTTAAGCTGGAAAGGTACGGCTTTCAACTCCAGCGCTTGCCCTTTAAGCCCCAAAGTGTGACCTTCGTGCTCTGCAGCGGTTCGCGGGAGAAGACGGGAGAAATCGATCCTCGCTGCGAGGACGGCTGCTCCTTCCCCTTTCAACCCTTAGAGGGGCCCAAAGCTTATTGCTCCAAGATTTGCTGCTTTTACACGCTGAAGCAGATCCTTATGCTCAAGCGCTTCCACCCCAAGTTGGAGATAAACTTGATTTACTCCCACATCCGGGCCAACGGGCCGGCGGCGGAGGAGTTCTTCCGCCGGGTCAAGAATCTCCCGGGCGTGAACCTTATTCGCGGCCGGGTTACTGCCGTTTCACGAGCTGCAGGAGAAGAAGTCCTAGAGGTCCACGTGGAGCCCTGGGAAGGAAACGCGGGATCCGGCTCCAAGCTCCGGACTGACCTTCTGGTCCTGGCCACAGCCCTGGGTAGCCGAAAGGACACGCCAGAGTTGGCCCAGCTTTTCGGTTTCAGGCTTGACATGTGGGGGCTTCCGGCCATAAACCAAGGTCCTTACGGTGACACACCTGGTTGCCGCATCTTGCGCCCCACGGAGTCTACGGTCCAGCGGCTCTACGTGGTCGGGGCCGTGGCCCAGCCCAATTCCATAAGCCCGAGCGTGGCTGAGGCTTCGGCAGCGGTAGCACGAGCCCTCCCTTATCACCGGCAGGGTAAAGTAGAAGTGCTGGATTACTACGCCGAGATCGATCCACAAAAGTGCAGCGGCTGCGGTTTTTGCGCCAAAGTCTGTCCCCACGGCGTAATCCAGCGGCGGGAAGACGGCACTTACTACACCAGCCCTGCTTTTTGTCAGGGTTGCGGGCTATGCACCACGGCCTGTCCCACGGGCGCCATAAGGATAACTAACTTCAACGAGGAATCGGTGGAGAAGGAGCTCGCTGTGGCTTTCAAACACGTCCCGCCGGATGAGCCCAGGATAGTTGGTTTCCTCTGCTACTGGTGTGCCTATTCCGGGGCCGATATGGCAGGTGTGGCCCGGCTTTCCTACCCAGTAGGGACGCGCATCATCAGGGTGCGCTGCGGTGCCAGTGTCAGCCCCCAGCACGTGCTGCTGGCCTTCAATCACGGCGCTGACGGGGTCATCGTGGGCTACTGCCCCCAGTACAACTGCCACCACCACGATGGCAACGTGCATGCGGCCAGACGCATGGCCATTTGGGAGAAGTTCCTGCCCCTTTTGGGGATAGACCCACGCCGCTTTGCTTTTCTGGAATTGGGGGCGGTGGCTGGCAAGGCCTGGGTGGGCGCGGTTAACGATATGTACCGGCGGCTTAAAGAGATGAGATCCGGAGAGGGGAGATGAAGTGTGGTCCGGGATAGAAAGCTTGACCCGCAGGAAGTGGCGCGGTTGGTGAGCGTGTTGGGCATAAGCGGCGGCCCACCGGTGACGAAAGAAACCTCTCTAACGGAGGTGCTTTTGCAGTTTCTGCGCTTTGCTTCCCGTGAGTGCTGCGGGGAGTGCATGGTTGGGCACCTCGGTACCGGTACCCTTTCCTCGCTGCTGGAAAGCAGGGCAGGGGAGAGAGAGTTGCTGGCCAAGCTCAGTGAGCTTTTGCGCACCTCAGCTAAATGCGACGTGGGGAAGGTGGCGGGCAAGGTAGCTGAGCTGATGCTCAAGCTCGAACTGGTATAGGTAGAAGGGGAGCCCTTTAAAAGGCTCCCCTTCGAATTTCCGGAAGTTTTAAGAAGCCAGCATAGAACGGAGTACGGAGGTTATCTGGCGCTTGGGGCGTTCGCGCATAAGCCAGCGATCGAGTTCGGGATGGGAGACATCGGGAGGCACCACGCGATCGATTTTTTCCTCGCCCGAGGTCACCAGGCCCAACTCATCCAGCCGGTTTATCAAGATTTCGCCCGTTTTTACGTCTACGTGCAGGATAGGTGCTTCGCGCCGCATGCTTCCCACCCCCTCCTATTACCTTTATACTCTTTCTCTAGACCAAAGTTTAGTTAGGGAAAGCGAAGGAGTCAACGACGCCGGGAAGAGGGGAGTTTTTATGCGGGTGGTAGTCAGTTTGTCGAGACGCACCGAACCCTACTTTCACGCCGAGAAACTGGCCGAATTGCTTCTCCGGCGCTATCCTCCTGAGCGGGTGCATACGGTGGTGGTTTGGACCAAGTTTCCGGCCACGGTTTTGTCTAAATTGCGCCGGGTGCTCAGCCGATACGATCAGGTTTACCTGCACCTCACCGTTACCGGCTTCGGGGGGACGGTGATAGAGCCTGGGGTGCCGCCGGCGGAGAAAGTACTGGGCTCTATTCCCAAACTCATCTCTTTCTTAGGCGATCCGCGCCGATTGCGCTTGCGCCCTGATCCTCTAGCTGTTTTCCGCCGGGGTAAAGAAGTCTACTCGAACCTTCACCTGGCGCCGGAAATCATAAGGGAGGCGGCTGCTTTAGGGGTAAAGAGCTTTTCTTCATCCTTCATGACCCTGTATCCCAAGGTGGAGGAGCGCCTTAAGCGGGAAGGCTTTTCCTTCACGGCCCTCGAGGAGGGAGAGAAGTGGCTCATATGGAGTAACCTGGAAAAAGCGGCCCAGGAAGCGGGAGCTGAACTCTTCGCCTGCTGCGTTCCCGGCCTGCCCAAGTCCCGCTGCATCGACGGTTACCGGTTAGCGCTTTTGCACCCGCGCCGCGAGCCGTGCCGCACCGATGAAGCGGCGGGGCAGCGCGAGCTATGCGGGTGTACCCATGCGGTGGACTTAGGGTGGTACACCATGAGGTGTCCGGCCGGCTGCCTCTACTGCTACGGCAGCCCCCTTCGCTCCGTTAGTGTAAAGTTACCGTAGGAGTTCTTGCAGGAGCCGAGGGAGGAGAAAAAGAAGAAGAGACCTCACCGTCCTTGCTAGGGACGAGCAGTTGACAATCCAACCACTCAGGAGGGTGAGGTCTCT
>NZ_QSLN01000033.1 GCF_003368535.1 Ammonifex thiophilus | reverse complement strand
CGAGGTCCGGTAACATCATTAACCAGAGCCCTCAAAGCTTTGAGCCGGAACATCGATCTTCTCTGGTAGTTCGTCCTGGTCCGGGGATGGTGGGGCTCGAGACTCCTACAGTAGGTTGACACGATCGTGAGTCTGGGGTCGCTTGACGCGGGTAGAGGGGCTGTGCTAATATAGGAAGGCGCTGTCGGTAATCATATTTTTCGTAGCGGAACCGCGCGGCCATTCGGCAGGAATGGAAGCAGTGGGTTTTTATTGTTTTTCTCGAGACTTCCTCAAGACGCTCTTCCGGGAGGGGCTAAAGACTTTATGGCAATTCCTTCGTTCAAAGAAGGTTCAGGAGAACGGGTAAGCTACGGCAAACTTCAGGAGATCCTTCCTCTGCCTGACCTTCTAGAGATCCAGCGCAAGTCTTACCGGTGGTTTCTGGAGAAGGGTTTGCGGGAAGCTCTGGCTGATATTTCTCCCATCCGAGACTTCACCGGTAACCTGATTCTGGAGTTTTTGGATTACACCTTGGGGCCGCCGAAGTACTCCGAGCAGGAGTGCAAGGATCGAGACATGACCTATGCGGCTCCCTTGCGGGTCAAGGTGCGCCTTATCAACAAGGAGACGGGGGAGATCAAAGAGCAGGAGGTCTTCATGGGGGATCTCCCCTTGATGACCGAGCGGGGCACTTTTATCATCAACGGGGCCGAGCGGGTGGTAGTGAGTCAGTTGGTCCGTTCTCCCGGAGTTTACTACGGGGAGCAGATAGATCCCACGGGGAAAAAACTTTACACCGCTACCATCATCCCCAACCGCGGAGCTTGGCTGGAGTTTGAGACCGATGCTGCCGACGTCATCTGGGTACGGGTGGACCGCACCCGCAAAATCCCGGCCACCACGCTGGTGCGGGCGCTGGGCTACCCCACCAACGCTCATATCCTGGAGCTGTTTGATCACGACAAGTTCATCCAGGAGACTTTGAGCCGCGATCCTTCCACCAACCAGGAAGAGGCCCTTTTGGAGATTTACAAGCGCTTGCGTCCGGGTGAGCCGCCGGCGGTGGACAACGCGCGGGCTCTTCTGGAGAGCCTCTTTTTCGATCCCAAGCGCTACGACCTGGGGAACGTGGGGCGTTATAAGCTTTTCAAGAAGCTGGGACACGGCGTACTTTACCGCTTCAAGCAAGAGAACGGTCCGCAGGAATGGGACCCTTACCTTAAAAAGATGGTTCCCAAGGACCGGGAGTTCATCCGGGAACTCTTGCCGGAGGACATCGTGGCCACCATCCGCTACCTGCTCAAAGTTATGCGCGGCGAAGGTCAGGTGGACGATATCGATCATCTTGGGAACCGACGGGTGCGCTCGGTGGGTGAGCTCTTACAGAACCAGTTCCGTATCGGGCTGGCGCGCATGGAGCGGGTGGTCAGGGAGCGCATGACCATCCAGGACGTGGAAGTGGTGACCCCGCAAGTTCTCATTAACATCCGCCCGGTAGTAGCAGCCATAAAGGAATTCCTGGGGTCGAGCCAGCTTTCCCAGTTCATGGATCAGACTAACCCTCTCTCCGAGCTCACGCACAAGCGGCGTATCTCGGCCCTCGGGCCGGGAGGATTGAGCCGGGAGCGGGCAGGTTTTGAGGTGCGGGATGTGCACCACTCCCACTACGGGCGTATTTGCCCCATAGAGACGCCGGAAGGTCCTAACATTGGCCTTATTGGTAGCCTCACTACCTACGCCCGAGTGAACGAATTCGGCTTTATCGAAACCCCTTACCGGCGGGTGGATAAGGAGAACCGGCGGGTCACTGACGAAATCGTCTACCTCACGGCGGACGAGGAGGAGCAATACGTGATCGCGCAGGCCAACGTGGCTCTGGACGAAGAGGGGCGCTTCCTGGAGGACCGGGTGAGTGCCCGGTACAAGGGCGAGATCCTGGTGGTTCCGGTGGAAGAAGTAGATCTGGTGGACGTTTCTCCCAAGCAAGTGTTCAGCGTGGGAGCTTCGCTCATTCCCTTTTTGGAAAACGACGACGCCAACCGGGCTTTGATGGGGGCCAACATGCAGCGCCAGGCGGTCCCCCTCATCCGGACGGAGGCGCCGCTGGTAGGCACGGGCATCGAAGAGAAGGTGGCCCGCGATGCAGGAGCGGTGGTGGTGGCCCGGCGCTCCGGTACGGTCACCAAGGTCACGGCCAACGAGATCGTCATCACCACCGATGGAGGGGAGACCGACCGCTACCCGCTGCGAAAGTTCCAGCGCTCCAACCAGGGTACCTGCATCAACCAGCGCCCCATCGTTAAGAAAGGTGAGCGGGTAGAAGCGGGGCAGATCATAGCGGACGGCCCCTGCACCGATCGCGGGGAGCTGAGCTTGGGAAGGAACGTGCTGGTGGCTTTCATGCCCTGGGAGGGCTACAACTACGAAGATGCTATCCTCATAAGCGAGAAGCTGGTGAAGGAGGACTTCTTTACCTCCATTCATATAGAAGAGTACGAGTGCGAAGCCCGGGACACCAAGCTGGGGCCGGAAGAAATTACCCGGGACATCCCCAATGTGGGTGAGGACGCCCTGAAAGATCTGGACGAGCGGGGCATCATCCGTATTGGGGCAGAGGTAAGACCGGGCGATATCCTGGTGGGCAAGGTCACTCCCAAGGGGGAGACCGAGCTTACGGCGGAGGAGCGGCTTTTGCGGGCCATCTTCGGGGAAAAGGCCCGCGAGGTACGGGACACCTCCCTGCGGGTTCCCCACGGTGAGTCGGGCACGGTGGTAGACGTCAAGATCTTCAGCCGGGACAAAGGGGATGAACTCCCGCCGGGGGTCATAAAGCTGGTGCGGGTCTATGTGGCCCAGAAGCGGAAGATCTCGGTGGGCGACAAAATGGCGGGAAGGCACGGGAACAAGGGCGTGGTGGCCCGCATCCTGCCGGAAGAAGACATGCCCTTCCTGGAGGACGGTACACCGGTGGAGATCGTCCTCAATCCCTTGGGGGTACCTTCTCGGATGAACCTGGGTCAGGTACTGGAAACCCACTTGGGGTGGGCGGCGAAGAAGCTAGGGATCAAGATCTCCAGCCCCATCTTCCACGGGGCTACGGAGGAAGATATATTCGAGACGCTGGAGCGGGCCGGTTTACCTCGTAACGGTAAGGTGATCCTTTACGACGGCCGCACGGGGGAGCCCTTCGATAACCCGGTGACCGTGGGTTACATATACATGATGAAGCTCGCCCATCTGGTGGACGACAAGATCCACGCTCGCTCCACCGGTCCCTACTCCCTGGTCACGCAGCAGCCGCTGGGTGGAAAGGCGCAGTTCGGCGGCCAGCGCTTTGGAGAAATGGAAGTCTGGGCGCTGGAAGCCTACGGGGCGGCTTACACTCTGCAGGAGATGCTTACCGTGAAGTCGGACGACGTGGTCGGGCGGGTGAAAACCTACGAGGCCATCGTTAAGGGCGAGAACGTGCCGGAGCCGGGTGTGCCCGAATCTTTCAAAGTGCTGATCAAGGAACTCCAGAGCCTGGGGCTGGATGTTCGGGTGCTCTCCAGTCGCGGCGAGGAAGTGGAGCTGAAAGACACCGATAGCGAAGGGGAGCCTGTAGAGAAGACGGAGTGGGACTTCCAAAAACTTTACGAACTGACAGAAGAGGAGCCAGCGGAAGAGAAAGAGGAGAAGGGCGAAGCCAAGAGAAAAACGAGGTGAGGATAGGTGCTGGAACTTGACCGTTTCGATCGCATACGTATAGGGCTGGCTTCACCGGAACAGATCCGGGCCTGGTCGTATGGCGAAGTGAAGAAGCCGGAAACCATTAACTACCGGACGCTGAAGCCTGAGCGCGACGGGCTTTTCTGCGAGCGCATTTTCGGCCCCACTAAGGATTGGGAGTGCTACTGTGGCAAGTACAAGCGGGTAAGGTACAAAGGGGTCATCTGCGACCGCTGCGGCGTGGAAGTGACGCGGGCCAAAGTGCGTCGCGAGCGCCTGGGTCACATCGAGCTTGCCGCCCCTGTTTCCCATATTTGGTATTTCAAAGGAATCCCCAGCCGCATGGGGCTTTTGCTGGACATGTCTCCCCGCGCCCTGGAGAAAGTGCTGTACTTCGTCAACTACATCGTACTCGACCCGGGCGACACTCCTTTGGTGAAGAAGCAGCTCTTGACCGATGCCGAGTACCGGGAGTACCGGGAAAAGTACGGCGACTCCTTCCGAGCCGGCATGGGCGCGGAGGCTATAAAGGAGCTCCTGGCGGAGATCGATCTCGACCAGCTTGCTCAGGAGCTCCGGCAGGAAATTAAAGAGAGCACGGGGCAGCGGCGGGTGAGGGCCATAAGGCGCCTGGAGGTGGTAGAGGCCTTCCGCAAATCGGGCAACCGGCCCGAGTGGATGATCCTGGAAGTGCTGCCGGTCATACCGCCGGAGCTACGCCCCATGGTGCAGCTGGACGGCGGGCGCTTCGCCACCTCCGACCTCAACGACCTCTACCGGCGGGTGATAAACCGGAACAACCGCCTCAAGCGCCTCTTGGAGCTGGGGGCACCTGACATCATCGTGCGCAACGAAAAGCGCATGTTACAAGAGGCGGTGGATGCCCTTATCGATAACGGCCGGCGGGGACGGCCGGTCACCGGACCCGGCAACCGCCCCTTGAAATCCCTGAGCGACATGCTTAAGGGTAAACAGGGGCGCTTCCGCCAGAACCTTCTGGGCAAGCGGGTGGATTACTCCGGCCGCTCGGTCATTGTGGTCGGGCCCACGCTCAAGCTGCATCAGTGCGGCCTGCCGCGGGAAATGGCTCTGGAACTGTTCAAGCCCTTCGTGATGCACAAGCTGGTGAAGAAGGGACTGGCCCACAACATCAAGAGTGCCAAGCGCATGGTGGAGCGCATGCGGCCCGAGGTCTGGGGCGTTCTGGAGGAGGTGGTCAAAGACCACCCTGTACTCCTTAACCGCGCTCCCACCCTACACCGCTTAGGCATCCAGGCTTTCGAACCGGTGCTGGTCGAGGGTAGAGCTATTCAGATCCATCCTTTGGTCTGCACTGCTTACAACGCCGACTTCGACGGCGACCAGATGGCGGTGCACGTGCCCCTCTCGGCAGAGGCCCAGGCCGAAGCCCGGCTCTTGATGCTCTCTACCAACAACATCCTCTGCCCCAAGGACGGCAAGCCCATCACCATCCCCACCCAGGACCTGGTGATCGGCATTTACTACCTTACTTTGGAAAGGCCGGGAGAGGTTGTGGAGGACCGGTACTTTGCCGACCCGGATGACGTCGTCCGGGCCTACGAGATGGGGTTCGTACCCCTTCAGGCCCGGGTAAGGGTGCGCCTGGCGGGAGTGAAGCTGCCGGAGCGCTGGCTGGAAACCACTCCGGGCAGGCTCATCTTCTTCCAGGCGGTGCCGGAGCCTCTGCTTTTCAAGTGGGACGAAGAGGGTAACCGGGTTCTCACCTCGCTTGCCCAGCGTATCTTGAGCGAGGCGGTAGATAAGAAGCTTCTGGTGGAAATCATAGACCGCTGCTACCGGCGCCTGGGCTTCGCTCAGACGGCCGAATTCCTGGACAACATAAAGGAACTCGGCTTTCGCTTTGCCACTCGGGCGGGTCTTACCATCGGCCTGGAGGACCTGGAGGTGCCGCCGGAGAAGCCGCAGGTTCTGGCCGAGGCGGAAAAGGAGGTGGAGGAGGTCGAGCGGCAGTACCGGCGGGGACTCATCACCAAGGAAGAGCGCTACCGCAAGGTCATCGGCATATGGAGCGCCGTGACTGAGCGTATCAAGAACCTGCTGGTACAGAGGCTTGACCGCTTCAACCCCGTTTACATGATGGCTATATCTGGAGCGCGAGGTAACATCCAGCAGATAAGGCAGCTGGCCGGCATGCGGGGTCTGATGGCCGATCCCTCCGGCCGGATTATCGAGGTGCCCATTAGGGCCAGTTTCCGCGAGGGGCTTACCGTGCTGGAGTACTTCATCTCCACGCACGGCGCCCGCAAGGGTTTGGCCGACACCGCCCTGCGCACCGCCGACTCCGGTTACCTCACCCGGCGGCTGGTAGACGTAGCTCAGGATGTCATCGTGCGGGAAGAGGACTGCGGTACCGACGACTACATCGAAGTGGAGGAGATCCGCGACGGCAACGAGGTTATCGAGCCCCTGGCCGACCGGATCCTGGGCCGCATTGCGGCGGAAGACGTAGTGGATCCTGAGAAAGGAACCCTCATTTGTGCCAAGGGAGAGGAGATAGACGAGGACGCGGTGGAAAAGATAACGGCGGCCGGGATAAAGAAGGTGAAGGTGCGCTCGGTACTCACCTGTCGCACCCGGCACGGGGTTTGTGCCCGCTGCTACGGTCGCGATCTGGGAACCGGCTTCCTGGTAGAGATCGGTGAGGCGGTGGGGATCATTGCGGCTCAGTCCATAGGCGAGCCCGGCACTCAGCTTACCATGCGCACCTTCCACACCGGCGGCGTGGCGGGCGAAGATATCACTCAAGGTCTACCACGGGTGGAAGAGCTCTTCGAGGCCCGGCGGCCGCGGGGCCAGGCCATTATAGCTGAAGCAGCTGGCGTAGTGGAGGTGCGGGAAGTCAAGGGGCGGCGGGAGATCGAGCTCGTCAAAGACGACGGCGAGCGGGTGGTCTATCAGGTCCCCTTCGGTGCTCGGATTAAGGTCAAGACGGGCGACCGGGTAGAGGCCGGCGACGAGCTCACCGAAGGCTCGGTCAACCCGCATGACCTCTTAAGGATAAAGGGAATGAAGGCGGCGCAACTTTACCTCTTGCGAGAGGTGCAGCGGGTCTACCGCATGCAGGGGGTGGAGATCAACGACAAGCACATAGAAATCATCATCCGCCAGATGTCCAAGAAGATAAAGGTAGAGGATTCGGGGGACACCGAACTCCTGCCGGGCAGTCTGGTGGATTGGTATGAATTTGAGGACGAAAACGCCCGGGTGAGGGCCTTAGGTGGGCAGGAGGCCGTGGGCCGCCCGGTGATCTTAGGCATCACCAAGGCTTCCCTGGCCACGGACTCTTTCCTGGCAGCAGCCTCCTTCCAGGAGACCACCCGGGTGTTGACCGATGCGGCCATCAAGGGCAAGGTCGATCCTTTGCTTGGTCTCAAAGAGAACGTGATCATAGGCAAACTCATCCCTGCGGGTACGGGCCTCAACCGCTACCGCAGCATAAAGGTGGTTTCCGAGGAGGAGAAAAAGCTTTCGGCTGAAGAGGCTTAAAGCTTATTGACAGCATTAGGGGCAGGATGCTACACTGATAAAGCGT
Source organism: Ammonifex thiophilus (assembly GCF_003368535.1). Classification (GTDB taxonomy): domain Bacteria; phylum Bacillota; class Desulfotomaculia; order Desulfotomaculales; family Ammonificaceae; genus Ammonifex; species Ammonifex thiophilus. The sequence continues at coordinate 3,496 of NZ_QSLN01000033.1, read as the reverse complement.
GTGGGGGCATGGAGGGATGTATAGTGCCCTATGCGCGCATAAGCCAGGCACGCAAAAAGACCGTAGGATCACGGCAAACGCTAAAAGCAGTAGAACGGGGGCAAGCGAAAGTAGTATTCGTGGCTGCTGACGCGGAAAGCTGGGTTACCGAGCCCATAGTGCAGGCGGCTAAAGAGAGAGGGATTCCCATAGAAGTGGTGCCCTCGATGAAGGAGTTGGGAAGGGCTTGCGGCATTGAGGTGAACTGCGCCTCGGCAGCTGTACTGGAAGATTAAAGGCTTGCCCCCTGGTACGGTTGCTTGGATAACCAGGGGGCAATCTTTTGCCTGTTAGGCGGGAAAAGCTTACCGGAGAAAGGAGGTGGGGATTAAAGATGCCGACGGTAAACCAACTGGTGCGTTATGGTCGGGAAGTGGTGCGCAGCAAATCTTCGGCTCCGGCTCTGCGCGGCTGCCCACAAAAGCGGGGGGTGTGCGTGCGCGTTTACACCACCACTCCTAAAAAGCCCAATTCGGCCCTGCGCAAGGTGGCCCGCGTGCGGCTGACCAACGGCATGGAGGTAACGGCCTACATTCCGGGCATCGGGCACAACCTGCAGGAGCACTCGGTGGTGCTGGTGCGCGGTGGCCGCGTGAAAGACCTACCGGGGGTGCGTTACCATATCATCCGGGGAGCCCTGGATGCTGCTGGCGTGCAGGATCGGCGCCGGGGGCGCTCTAAATATGGAACCAAGCGGCCCAAGAAGTAAGGAAAGGAGGTGTAAAGTAAACCATGCCGCGCAGAGGTCCTGTACCGCCGCGGGAGATTGATCCCGATCCGGTGTACGGGAGCAAGCTTGTTGCCAAGCTTATCAACAAAGTGATGCGCGACGGAAAAAAGAGTATCGCGGAGTGGATCTGTTACGGAGCTTTCGATCTTATCCGGGAAAAGACGGGTAAAGATCCGGTGGAAGTACTGGAAAAGGCCGTAGAGAACGTCAAGCCGGTACTGGAAGTCAGGCCGCGGCGGGTGGGCGGTGCCACCTACCAGGTACCCATTGAGGTGCGCCCGGAACGGCAGGTGTCGCTGGCCATCCGCTGGCTGGTGGAGTACGCGCGGCAGCGTCAGGGTAAGAGCATGATCGAAAAGTTGGCGGCGGAAATCCTGGACGCTTATAACGGCACGGGCGGAGCGGTGAAGAAGCGGGATGAGACCCACCGCATGGCTGAGGCCAACCGGGCCTTTGCCCACTACCGGTGGTAAGGGGGTTTTGGAGTCTTGCCGAGAGAGTATCCTTTGGAGAAAGTTAGGAACATAGGAATAATGGCCCATATCGACGCCGGGAAGACCACTACCACAGAGCGCATCCTTTACTACACCGGGCGGATTCACCGCATCGGCGAGGTGCACGATGGTACGGCCGTCATGGACTTTATGCCCCAGGAGAAGGAACGGGGTATCACCATAACCTCGGCGGCTACTACCTGCTTCTGGCGGGGGTACCGGATTAACATTATTGACACGCCCGGGCACGTGGATTTTACGGTGGAAGTAGAGCGCTCCCTGCGCGTGCTCGACGGGGCTATAGCTATCTTTTGTGCTGTCGGCGGGGTGGAGCCTCAGAGCGAGACCGTATGGCGGCAGGCGGATAAGTACCATGTTCCCCGCATCGCCTATGTCAACAAGATGGATCGCGTGGGGGCTGACTTTTTCCGCGTGCTCCAGATGATGCGGGAGCGCCTGGGGGCTAATCCGGTAGCCATCCAGCTCCCCGTCGGGGTAGAGGATAGTTTTGTCGGCGTGGTGGACCTCATCCGGGAAAAGGCGCTCATCTACGTCGACGAACTGGGGACTCGGATCGAGGAAAGGGAGATCCCTGATGACTTGAAGGAGCTGGCGGCCGAGTACCGGGAAAAGCTCCTGGAGGCGGCAGCCGAGGCCGATGAAGAACTCATGCTCAAGTACCTGGAAGGGGAGGAGCTCACCCCGGAGGAGATCAAGCGGGGCTTGCGCATAGCTACCCTTACGGGTAAGGCGGTACCGGTGCTCTGCGGGGCTTCCTACCGCAACAAAGGGGTGCAGCCGCTGCTTGACGCGGTGGTGGACTTCCTGCCTTCTCCCATTGACATCCCGCCGGTTAAGGGAGTGAACCCCGAGACTGGTGAGGAGGAAATCCGCGAAAGCCGCGATGATGCCCCCTTCACCGCCCTAGCTTTCAAGATCATGGCCGATCCCTATGTGGGGCGTCTCACCTTCTTCCGGGTTTACTCTGGCACCCTCCGGGCGGGAAGCTACGTTTACAACGCTACCCGCCGGAAGCGAGAGCGTGTAAGCCGCATATTGCGCATGCACGCCGACCACCGGGAGGAAGTGGAGGAAATTTACTCTGGGGAGATTGCCGCAGCGGTAGGTCTTAAGGAAACTTTTACCGGCGACACTCTCTGTGACGAAAAGCACCCCATATTACTGGAGTCCATGGAATTCCCCGATCCGGTCATTTCGGTGGCAATAGAGCCCAAGACGCGAGACGACTACGATAAGCTGGGTCCGGCCCTGAGTCGCCTGGCGGAGGAAGATCCCACCTTCCGCACCCATGTGGATCACGAAACGGGGCAGACCATCATCTCCGGTATGGGGGAGCTTCACCTAGAGATCATCGTGGACCGGCTCCGCCGGGAGTTTAAGGTGGACGTCAACGTGGGCAAGCCGCAGGTAGCCTACCGCGAAACCATCACCCGGCCGGCTAAGGCAGAAGGGAAGTACATCCGGCAGACGGGTGGTCGGGGTCAGTACGGCCATGTGTGGCTGGAGATTGAGCCCCTGCCGCGGGGCTCGGGCTTCCAGTTCCACAACAAGATCGTGGGCGGCGTGGTGCCCAAGGAGTTCGTACCCGCGGTGGAGGCCGGGGTACGGGAGGCCATGGAAAACGGCGTCCTGGCCGGCTACCCGGTTATCGACGTGAGCGTTTCCCTGGTGGACGGCTCCTACCACGAGGTGGACTCTTCGGAAATGGCCTTCAAGATAGCTGCTTCGCTGGCCTTTAAGGAAGCTGCCAGGCAGGCGGGCCTGGTACTGCTCGAGCCCATGATGAAGATCGAGGTAATAACTCCGGAGGAGTACTTGGGCGAGGTCATCGGCGATCTCAACGCGCGCCGGGCCCAGATCGAGGGACTGGAGGCGCGCGGGCCGGTAAGGGTGATAAAGGCTTTTGTGCCTTTGGCCGAGATGTTCGGCTACGCCACTACCCTTCGCTCCCTCACCCAAGGGCGTGGTTCCTACACCATGCAGTTCGATCACTACGCCGAGGTACCGCGGAACATCGCGGAGAAAATCATCCAGAAGGCAAGTTAAGGAGGAGGAAGCTTTATGGCCAAGGAGAAATTCGTTCGGACCAAACCGCACGTCAACGTAGGGACCATTGGGCACGTAGACCACGGCAAGACCACCTTAACGGCAGCCATCACCCTGGTGCTTTCCCGCCACGGTTTGGCCAAGTTCACCAAGTACGACGAGATCG
>NZ_QSLN01000032.1 GCF_003368535.1 Ammonifex thiophilus | reverse complement strand
AAGATCAAGCTCCTCAAGCGGATAAGTTACGGTTTTCGGAACCGCGGGGTCTATGTGCGAAAGATGCTCTTAGCTTTTCTCCCCTTGGCTTGGCTGGTCTCCTCTCCACACTTCTTGACCTAGAGCCGAGCGGTAGTTGACGGAAGACCTGCGGCCAGTTATAATAGGAAGTGCGTGAGGTTCCCGGCGCCGGGATGTAGCGCAGTTTGGTTAGCGCGCGTGCCTTGGGAGCACGAGGACGGGGGTTCAAGTCCCCCCATCCCGACCAGGGCCGGCGGAAAAACGGAGGGGTACCCGAGTGGCCAAAGGGGGCAGACTGTAAATCTGCTGGCTTACGCCTTCGCTGGTTCGAATCCAGCCCCCTCCACCACTTAAAAGACGGGCCACTAGCTCAATAGGCAGAGCAGGCGACTCTTAATCGTCTGGTTCCAGGTTCGAGTCCTGGGTGGCCCACCATAAAAAGCGAGCAACGGCAAGGGTTCGGGAGCTGGAGACCCTTGCCGTTTGTGTTCTTCCTTCCAGAGCCAACAGAGAACTAAGGGGGAGTTATGAGTGCTTGATTTTAAAGTGGTCTTTCACGTAAGCGAGAAGAACCGGTGGCCGGTGGCCATAACCAACGTAAAAAACTTTCTTGCAGACACGGAAGGGAAGAAAGTAGCGGTTACAATCGTAGCTAACGCAGAAGCGGTAACGGCACAAGACATCTTTCCACAACTGGAAGAACTGGCTCACAAAGGTGTAGAAATTGCTTTTTGCAACAACGCCCTTCGGGCTTTTGCCGTACCAAAGGAAACCCTTCCATCATTTATAAAGATCGTCCCGGCCGGAATCACGGCGCTGGTGCAGAAGCAAAAGGAAGGCTACGCCTACATCAAGCCTTGACCAGGCAGAGGTGTTCGGCCGCAAAGCCTATATATACCTTCTCTCCCGCTCGAAGCCCCTCCTCCACTACCTGGTGCCCAGTGAGGTAAGCCTTAAGTTTGATAACACCTACCTTAACCTCTACCTTGAACATCCCTCCCGTGTTAACCATGCCCATCACCTCACCTTCCCAAGAGTAGGGAAATGGGAGAGGAAACCGGCTTACGCGCACATCCTCTGGACGTGCGCCGGCAAAAAATTTTTCTTCGGGGAAGTTTTGGACGAAGTTCACGCGGCGGCCCAGCAAGAGCCAAGAACTACCCTCCCGCTCGAGAGGAATCAGATTTTCCATCCCCACGAACTTGGCTACCTCCAGCGAAGCCGGTTTCCTAAAGACTTCTCCAGGAGTTCCTACCTGAGCCAGCCTCCCGCCGAAGAGTACTGCCACCCGTTTGCCGTAAGAGAATACCTCAGAAAAATCGTGCGTTACCATAATCACCGTGAGGCCAAGCTCCCGGTTCAGACGCATGAGCTCCCCTCCCACCTCTCCCCGAAGGTTGGGATCAAGAGCGGAAAGGGGTTCATCTAAAAGAAGCAGCCGAGGGGAAGCGGCCAGGGCGCGAGCCAGCGCCACCCGCTGCTTCTCTCCTCCGCTTAAAGTGTCGGGATAGCGGGATAGAAGGTGCCCTATTCCCAGGAAATCTACCAACTTTCGCCAGGAAAGGTTTGCCTCCCGCCGACGGAAGCGCAAAGCGTAGCGTATGTTTTCCTCTACAGTTAGATGGGGGAAGAGGGCATAGTCTTGGTAAACAATGCCGATCGGCCGCTTCTCCGGCGGAACAAAAGTTATATCTTCTCCCCTCAGCAGGATCTTGCCCCGCCGGGGGTAGTGTATCCCAGCCAAAGTCTCCAGAAGCACGGTCTTTCCTGCTCCCGAAGGCCCGAGGATGAGGAAGAACTCCCCTTCGCTCACCGTGAAGCTTATGTCCCGAAGGGTAAATGGAGAAAGTTTAACTTCCAGGTTGCTGACTTCCAGCACGGGAATCCTTACCTCCCGCTACCAGCCGAGCGAGCACGAAGACAAAAAGGGAAACCAGGAGGAGCAAAACAGCTATGGGCTGGGCGTAGGCCAAACCGTAGGTCTCAAAGCGCTCGTAGATGAGGATCGGGGCGGTGCGGGGATGGTAGGCTAGGATTATGACCGCACCGAACTCACTCACAGCCCGGGCCCAGGTGAGAATCATACCGGTAAGGATGCCCCGCCAGGCCAGGGGTAGGGTAACGGTGAAGAATACGGCCAAGGGACCGGCGCCTAAGGTTCGCGCCACAAACTCCAGGCGCACCGGCACCCCGGCGAAAGCGTCACGGGCGGCATTGAGGAGAAAAGGGAAGCTGACGAAAAGCATGGCAATGGTGATCCCCGTACAGGTTCCCACAAAGTCAAGCCCTGCCCGTTTTAGAAAGCTACCCAACCAGGTGTAAGGACTGGTGGCCATGAGCAAAATTATGCCCGCCACGGTATGAGGGATCACCACCGGCAGGTCGATGAGTCCCTCTACAATCTTCTTCCCCTTAAACTCCCGGCGGGCCAGAAGGTAGGCGAAGGGGACTCCCGTAACTGTGGCTATGGAGGTGGCGGCACTAGCGGTCTTGAAGCTGGTGAGCAAGGAATTGATTACCTCCCGGTCGCGGCACGTCTGGGCCAGAATCGAAGGGTTGGTGACCCAAAAAGCGTGCAGCAAAGGGTAAAGAAGGAAGAACAAAACTAGGCCGCCACCTACCAGTGATATCCAGTAAATTTGGTCTTTACCCCGCAAAACCGCCCCGCTCCCCAGTTACTTGTTCAACTGCGCTGGCTGAGCCACCCCTGCCAGCTCTGGAGGCAGAGTTCCCAGATAAAGAGGGGGATCCAAGACCGGCTGCCCCATTTCTTGCAGTATCTTCAATCCTCCGTCTTTAGCGAGCATGTATTTGAGAAAGGCTACCGCCGCTTCCTTGTTAGGAGCCTCCTTTAGCAGGGTAACTCCGTAGACGATCGGTGTTCCCTGGTAGGTTACCATTTTGCCCGGTTCGCTACCCTTAACCTGCACTGCAGCCTGCTTGTAAAAGTCGGCGTACTTGATGTCTCCCAGGTTTATCTGAGGAGGAAGCGCCACGTAGCGCAGTTTGTGCTGCTCGGCTACCGACTTATACTCAAAAGCGTAATCCAGAGCTCCCGACTCCAGCATGGCCAGAAGCTCCACCGATTTGGGACGGATGTTGCGCGGAGGGCAGTTCTTGTAAAGCTTGTCGTAGAGGGTAGGGTCGTTATAAAATTTGGAAGCTAACTGCCAGCACATCAGCGTGCGGTAGCCGCAGGGATCGGCGTTCTCATCAGAGCGGCCGTAGTTGACTCCGGGACGGAGCAGGATCTGGTACCAGTTGGAAGAGTTGATCTCGTTGGCATACTTGCTCTTGGGGGTGTAAGCGATCACCAGCTCGTTACGGGCAAAGAGGATGTTGTTGTCGGTGTACTTGGGTCGCAGGAGCTCTTCGATGACCTCGTAGTCGGCTGAAGCCAGAATGTCGCAAGGCTTGTGGAGCTCGGTCACCTTTTTGGCCGCCGCCCGTGAGCCGCTAGCCTCAAGCTCGATCTTCACCCCCGGATGCTTGGCCTCGAACTCTTGGGCCATCTTTTTCAGCGGTTCGGTGAGGCTGCCGGCATGAAAGATAATCACTTTCCCCGTGAGTTCCTTGGCTGGAGCCGAGCTCTGGGTCTGAGGCTTAGTCCCGCAGCCGGTTAAAAAACAGGAGGACAAGAAAAGAAGCATTACCGCACCCGCAAGCCACCTGCGCTTGAACAAAACGATCTCCTCCTTTCCGAAAAATTTAAGCCGACCGGCACCTCCCGGTCGGCAAAAAACTTCCTCTCCCCCCACCTCCTTTCCGCACCGGGAGGCGCGCCCGTTTCCAGGCACACCCTATCGGCCCTGGCCCCATAGCCCTGCTTAGAACCTTAGGGGCCGGACTCGGAGGTTTCGGGGTATTGACTTCTCTCTTTGGTCTCCTTTTTCCTGCCGAAAGCCTGATAGTTTCTTTCCTCAGGCTCCGGCGTGCTCAAGACGCTTCGCTTCTTTCCTTAGCCTGCTACGCAGTTTTTCCAGCCGCATAAGGATCCTCCTGGCCGGCCCCACCAGTAAGGGGTCGAACTGGCTCCCCCCTCCTCTTTCGATCTCCGCCAGGCACTCGGCTATGGTGAGGGGAGGGCGATAAGGCCGGGCGGAAAGCATGGCATCGATGGCGTCGGCCACTGCTATCACACGGGAACCGAAGGGGATAGCCTCGGCTCGGAGCCCCTCGGGGTAGCCCTTGCCGTCCCAGCGTTCGTGGTGGTAAAGCACCATACGGGCGATTTCCTTCAAAGACGAAGAGCGGCTCAGAATACGGTAGCCAATCACCGGATGCTCCTGCATCTTGGCCCATTCAGCCGGAGTAAGCTTGCCTGGTTTGCGTAGAATCTCGTCCGGAACTCCGATCTTACCTATGTCATGCAGGTGTGCCGCCAGGTGGATAAGTTCGGCCTCCCAGCCCTTCACCCCTAACTCCCGTAGCAAGAGTTCGGTGAGCTTGGCCACCCGGGAAGAATGACCCCGCGTGTAGGGATCGCGGGCCTCCAAGGCCGCTATCAAGCAGTCGATGGCGCCATGGGTAACCTGATAGAAGAAGAAACTAGCTGTCTCCATTCTCCCTTCCCCCTCCCGAGACGCAGGGGCCGGGATCCGGGAAAATCCCTGCTTCCGGATCCCCCTCTGCTCCCCCCTACTTTTGCGCCGTCGCGGGTAACTTCTCCAAGAGCCTCAACACCATGGCGGCAGCCTCGGCCCGCGTGACGGGCTTACCAGGCCTGAAAGTACCATCGGGGTAACCGACTATTAGCCCTATCTGAGCCGCCTGCTGCACATCGGCGAGCGCCCAGTTGGGAATATCGTACAGGTCCCTGAAACTCAAGGGGGTGAAAGTAGCGGCAAGTCCCTTGCTCCGGGCCACCCGGTTCAGAATCACGGCGAGCTCCACCCGGGAAACTTGTTGATCCGGACGGAAAACGCGGAGCTCTCCGGCCGGGTAGCCCTGGAGCAGAGCCTCCCGGACGCAAGCTGCCACCGCGCCCCGAGCCCAGGAGGGTATTTCGCCCCGGTCGGCAAAGAGCTCCAGGTGCTTTTCTTCCCCGGGAGCAAGGCTCAGCGTCCGGCTCAGGAGAGAGGCGAGCTCCGCCCGGGTGACGGGCCTATCAGGTTTGAAGGTTCCGTCAGGGTAGCCGGAGATCAGCCCCTTCGCGGCCAGTTCTACAACGACTTTCTCTGCCCAGTGGCCGACCAGGTCCCTGAACTTGGCTGCAGGCGGTTCAAGCTTTTCTATTTGCAAAGCCTTGGGATCGGTGAGCAGGCGCAGGATGGCGGCGTAGCGCAAGTTATTAAAGCGCACCAGTTCTTCCCGGGTGGCTTTGCCCTGCTTGATCCTGTCTCGGAGCGCAAAGAACTCCGGTGGAATGGCACCCTCAGCCAGCTTGACCGTCACGTTCCGGCCCCGACCGTCCCGCACCCGGAGGTAAAAGTCCTCGGGCAAAGGTGGACGCCGGGGGCCTATCTGCCGGTAATGTCCTTCGCCGGCCAGCTGTCCCAAAAGTTCAGCGGCGCAGGGAGTGCCTATCTTGGTCTCCACGGTGAAGCTGCCTTGATCCGGCACCCCTTCGCTCCAGAGCGCGGCGAAGGCTTCCTGCAAGCCCCGGTAGAGGAAGGTACGGCAGAGGCAAAGCTTCCCTTCTTCCCAAGCGAGCTCCGGATAGCGGAATGAGAGGAGCTCCTGCCCCTTCCTTACCTGCAGAGGATCAAGCTGGCGTACTGCGAAAGCTTCTTCCGGTTGAGTGAGAAGGTTTTCCAGAAGAAGCAGCAGCCGCTTCTGCAAAAGGGACTGCTCCTCGGGGGAAGCTTGCCCTCCCATCACCTTGTTGCGCAGGGCGAAGAAATCCTCACCACCGAAGAGTTCAGGCCGAGCGTGGATCAGCGCGGTCTTCCCGGTCGCCCGATCGGTGATGAGGAAGGTGGGACTGGAGGGCAGAATTTCTTCCCAGTTACCCAGATAGTAAACCTTCTCGGCCACCGCCTCGAAGACCGGGCGGGAGCCCGCTTCCGGCGGCAGGAAGGAAACCACCTGCCAGCTTTCCTTGGTCACCTGGTCACCGAGCAGCCGTGAATAAGCTATACCCGCCACCCGCCAAGCTAGGGCGGAGCAAGGCCACTTCTTGGCAAAGGCATAGGCCCGGTCGAGGTTGAGCTTTATCTCGCCGATCTGAGGTGCAGGCTGTATTTCGTTGGCCGCCCGCCACTCCAAGATCAGCCGAGCCATTTCTCTGTCGGCGGTAAGAAGGGCCCGCTGGCCGATACCTGGGTAGCGGTACTTATCCTGAGGGAACTTTTTGAGGATCCCGGGAATCTTGACCCCGGTGAAGTACCCCTCGCTTATCATCACCGGTACCACCAGGGCCGTTTTCCCTTTTTCGTAAATCACCCGGGACACGGTCTCCTCCAGCGAGGGAGAAGCGCCCTCGAAGATGAAGCCATAAAGAACCTCTTTGATTTTGCCGCCGCTTAAGGCCTTCATCTGTTCCCCCAAGGAAGCCAGGTTTTGCCGCCAGTCCTCCTGCCCCTCTGCCGAGTCACTGCCGTGGGCGGCCAGCACCACCACTTCCTGCTCCGGATTCCGAACCAGAGATGTGGCCAGCCGGGTCAAAAGCGAAGCAAAGAGGGGATGGTCGTCCAGAGCCCGAGTCAGGATCAGTTCCCCGGCTGGCTCGGCCCGTTCTAGCTCTTCCTCGGGATTAGGAAGGTCTTTCCGCAGCCCCAGAATGTATTTGATCTCTTCGATGTGGTTGGAGTAGCTGGAGACGAAGAAGGGCACGGCGATGATGCGGTTAACCCCACGATGGTTGAGCTTGGCCACCGCTTCGGGAATGTCGGGCTCGATGGCCTCCAGAAAACCGAGCTCCACCGGCCAGGGTAGATGCTCCTGTAGACCGTAAACCAGTTCCCAGACCGGGGTGAACCATTTGGGATCGTTGGTGCCGTGGGCCAGCACCAGAACGCCCGGTTTCGGCTCTTCCGCCTGCGCTTTGGGTAGTGGCAGGAAGAAGAAGCAAGAGGCGAGAAAAACCAGGAGTTGAACCAAGGCCAAGCGGCGAAGCAGCCGAAAGCTCATAGAGACTCAACACCCCCTAATTTGCTTTTTGGGGCCAGGCGGAGGCCATCCTCCCCACCCGGCCCCCAAGCTGGAATTACTCCTGGCAGCCGCCGTGCTCCCCGGCATGAGAAGCTTCCGTGGGTGCCTCCAGGGGCGGAGCCAGCTGCTCCGCTTTGATGGCATTGAGAACTTCCTGCACTTTAATGCGCGGTCCAGGGTAGACCTTGATACCCGCTTCTTGCAGACGAGCGAAAGGGCGCGGACCGATGAGCTCCACCACCACTCCCTTCACTCCCTTGCCGATAAGCAGATCAGCCACGGCCACTCCCCTGCCCGCCGGCAGATCGCGGGCGGTGTTGACCACCACCTCCAGCTCGCCGCTGGTGGTGTCGTAGATTAAGAAATGGGTAGCCGTAGCAAAGTGACGGGAAAAGGCGGCTTCAGGCGAATCCCCTAGGGCCGCTATGGCAATTTTCCCCTCCATCACTTCTCACCTCCTTTCCGGGCCGAGTTGATGAGGTTCTCAAGGAGGTTTGCCAGGAGCGTTTCCGCCTCTTTAGGTGTAGCCGGAAGGGAGAAGAGTGCGGTGGTAAGAGAATCTCCTTTCACCTTGCAGGGCCTCACCCGGTTCACACCTCGGATTACTGAGCGGCTGCGCAAGCTTTCACCCCTTTCAACTCTAGACGCCCTAACTGGAAGTAAATGGTAGACCAGGCGCGCCGGGCAAAGATGACCGGTACGCCGCGCTTTTTGGCCTCTTCCTTTACCTTCTCCGCCAGGGCATGATTCACGTAGTCGATTAGCACCACGATGAGGCGCGTCTCTACCGGGATTTGGCAGCAGATGTCCCTCACCTTGCGCCCGGTAACGTGCACTACCTCCTTAAAGCCAAAGTCCACCAGACGGGCAGGGATCTGCCCTAATCGGTCTCCTCCTACCACAACTACCCTCATTTCTACCACCTCGTTAATATTCTTAGCTTATTCTAACTAAGAGTCTCTAAAAAACTCCCTGCCCTCTCGAAAGCAGGGAGTTTTTTACCTTTAGGCCCAGAAGTGGCGCAGAATCTGGTAAAAGATCACGGCCACTACCCAACCCAAGACTAGCGAATAGGCCACGGCGAAGGCGGCCCACTTCCAGCCCGCCTCGCGCTTGATGGTGGCGATGGTCGCCAAACAGGGTATATAGATGAGAGACATAACCATGAAGGCGTAAGCCGAAGCAGGGTCAAAGTGCTCCGGGAGCACCGAGGCTAGTCCTTCTTCCCCTACTCCGTACAGGGTACCCAGCGTGCCTACCACTATTTCCTTGGCCAGGATGCCGAAAATAAGGGCCACCGCCGCCTGGTACTCGCCAAAGCCTGCCGGTTTGAGGAGAGGAGCGAAGACCTGCCCCAGCTTCCCCACCAGACTTTCGGCGCTTCCGTACTCCACTCCCAAAGGTAGGGAAGCCAGAAGCCACACCAGCAGCACACCGGTAAAGATAATGGTACCCGCCTTGATCAAGAACACACGGCTGCGCTCCCACATGTGCAAAAGCAGACTCTTAACCGAGGGTAACCGATACGGAGGGAGCTCCATGATGAAAGGAGCCACCGCCCCTTTAAAGAGGGTGTTTTTGAAGAGAATGGCTACCAGCAGGGCTAAGATTATTCCTAGGAGGTAAAGGGAAAAGATCACTGTGCCCCGATACTTCTCGGCAAAGAAGGCCCCCGCGAAGAGAACATAGATAGGCAAGCGCGCCGTGCAGGACATCAGGGGGTTTACTAAAATGGTGAGAATGCGATCCTTCTCGCTTTCCAAGGTACGGGTGGCCATGATGGCTGGAACGTTACAGCCGAAGCCCAGTAGCATGGGAATGAAGGACTTGCCGTGTAGCCCGAAGGTGTGCATGAGACGGTCCATGACGAAGGCCGCCCGCGCCATATAACCCGTGTCCTCTAAGAAAGAGAGGGCCAGGAAGAGCAGCATGATGTTGGGCAGGAAGACCAGCACCGAACCCACACCACTTATAACTCCATCCTTGACCAGGGAAGCCAGCCACTCCGGCGCCCCTACACTCCCCAACCAAGAGGAAGCACTTTCCCCTAACCACCCGAAGAAGGTATCGATGCCGTCTGCTATGGGAGCACCTAACTTGAAGACCAGCTGGAAGGTAAGCCACATCAGTAGAAGAAAGATGGGAATTCCTAGTACACGGGAGGTAAGAATGCGGTCAAGCCTATCGGAGAGGGTGAGCCGCGCTGCCAAGTCCTTCTCGGTAGCCGTAACCGCCTGCCGTACCAGGCCGCGGATGAAACCGTAGCGGCGCTCAGCGAAAAAGGTTTCCGGATCGGAACCCAGCTTCTTCTCCAGCGAGACGGCCAGCTGCCGGGCCATCTTTAGTATCTCCTCCCCACCCTGCTGCTTCACCAACTCCTGCACTTCTGGGTCACCCTCCAGAAGTTTGATCGCCGTCCAGCGGGGAGAAAAGCCCAAAGAAGCCACCTTGCCCTCCAGAAGATGCGCCAACTCGCTAATTGCTGTCTCCGCTTCGCTACCGTAGTCTACTTTAAACTCTTCCCGCTTGCCCTTTTGTATGGCTTCCAGCACAACCTTTTTCAGAGCTTCGACGCCAAAGCCCTTATGGGCCGCCGTTTCTACGATGGGAACGCCGCCTAAGCCCCGGCTCAACTTTTCCTTATTGATCTTTACTCCTTGGCCCTCTACCCGGTCGATCATGTTGAGGTCCAGCACCAGGTTGGCGCCTAGTTCCAAAAGCTCCACGACTAGGTAAAGGTTGCGCTCCAAGTTGGTGGTGTCCACCACCGCCACTACAGCGCCGGGCTTTTCCTTCAGCAGGAAATCCCGCGCTATTTTTTCATCGACTGAGTAGGGAGTGAGGCCGTAAATGCCGGGTAAATCGACCACCATCACTTCCCGGCCGTCGACTACGAACACTCCCTCTTTTTTCTCCACCGTCACCCCCGGCCAGTTGCCTACCTTCTGGCGCATGCCCGTGAGGGCGTTGAAGATACAGGTCTTGCCCACGTTAGGGTTACCGGCCAAAGCCACTACACCGGCACTTTTACTCATGCGCTGCCGCCTCCCTTACTTCTTCTACTAGGATGCGTTGAGCCATGCCCCAGCCCAGTCCGAAGCGTGTCTCGCCGTTGGCGGCCACCAGAACTGGCCCACCGCCGGCATTGGCTATCACGCGCAGCTCGGTACCCGGCCTCAAGCCCATGTGCCAAAGACGCTGTTGCATTCCCCTACCCCCCAGGATCTGCAGAATGCGTACCCGAGCACCTGGAAGGCTCGCCGTCAGGGGGAACATCCTAGATCACCTCCACCACTACTACCTTGGCTTCCTCCCTCCGGAGAGAGAGATCGTAGTTCCGTATCTGAATGTCTATGGGGTCACCTAGGGGGGCTATCCGTTTGACGATCAGTTCCTCGCCGGGAGTAAGGCCCATTCCCAAAAGCCTCTTCTTAAGCATATCCTGTCCCCCTACCCTGACCACCCGGGCCTTTTCCCCCGCCTTGAGCTCGGACAGGAGCTTCTGGCCCGTACCGCAGCCGGGACAGAAATTAGGACGCTCTCCCGAGGTGGAGTACTCCTGGAAGTTGGCGATGAACCGGCTGCCGTGGGGGCACTCCCGCACGAAACTGACCAGTTTCCCCAAGCGCTCTAAAGTTAAGGGAGAAATATGATGTTCCAGCCTGCAGGCATCCTTTTCCGCCGTAGTGGGATCCAGCCCCAGGATTTCCGTGAGAAAGGAATACCAGGTCTTGTGCCGCTCGTACACTTCCCGGGCTACAGCCAGCCCTTTGGGGGTAAGCTCGATGTAGCCGTATCGCTCCTGCTGTACCAGACCCTTTTCCGCCAAGGTCTTCACCGCCGCCACCACCGAGGGCATCTTTACCCCTAGATGAGCGGCCACATCCTTCACCCGCACTACCTTCTTGCGCAAGGAGAGTAGGTAAAAAGCCTCCAGATAGTCTTCCGCGGACGGGGTGTAAGTGGTCTCCATGATTCAAGCCCCCTTTGTTAGAAGAAGCTAACTTGATTATAGTTTGAAGAGCATCTGCTTGTCAACGAAAAAGTTTAATGAAGTGCGCGTCAAGAGTTAGTAGGTGGTTCGGGAGAAAACTTCTCTTCATGGAAACCTCGCCGCCAGGATAGTCCCGGTACCTGCGCCATTAAGGGATCAAACTACTGAGGCTAGGCCGGCTTAGTT
>NZ_QSLN01000031.1 GCF_003368535.1 Ammonifex thiophilus | reverse complement strand
CCGGTAGCCCGTTGCATCGGGTGTGCAGTTTTGGCCTCCACTCGCGCGACCGGTCGTGAACCCGCCGGGTAAGAGTCTGGCAGGAAGGACAGCTGGCTTCTTTCCTCGGTCGCCCGGCGTATACGTCAATCCTATCTGATTCGATCTTTACCCGGTAGATAATCCATCCTTGCAGTCCCAGAAGTTCCGCTATAAACTGTTTCATAGGCGGTCGAGAGCCTCCTTTGGGGTTGTGGTGTGCTAAACTATCCCTTGGCTCTTCGGCCGCCTCCCCCTTCTTACTCCACACTTTTTAGCTTAGAGCCCTACCGCTCGGAAGTTGCCCCCAACTGCTGATGAGTCGGTTAACTCCTCGCACCAAGAGGCGAAGAAGGTCATCAGCTGGGTTCTTTACTGTCTTTTGGGGAGCTTCCACCGGCAGATAGGAGCTGATTAGACGGCAGCCGATTTCCTTCACCGCTTCTTGGGAAAGTAAACCCCATTCCTGCTCGTCCAGCAGGTGAAGTAAAGCTGCCGTCAGGGCTACCATTTTTTCTTCCCGAGCCAGTTGATTCAGGCGGCTGAGATAAGCTTCTCTTGCAAGGTTGCCCCCTTCCTTTTCTGCCTGCTGCCAAAACTCTTCTGGACCCAGATTGTAGCGTTGAAGGCGGACCAGAAAGTTTTTCTGGCGCTGGGCATTGAGCCCCGTCTCTTTTTCCAAGGCTTCTTTCACCGCCTCCTTGACCACCGCTCCTATGAGCTCTCCCAGTTTAGAGTGCTTACCGGCATCGGAGAATCGGTAAGGGCTTTCTTGGTCGGCCACGGCTACTATCTGGTCTGTGCCCGAGCCTGTGGCCAGGCCTCGGGAGTAGCGGCTGGGAACCATGAGCTCCTGAAGGGCGGCAGCTTTGGCTTCAGTGGCGGTCACTACGGAGCGCACCAGGGTGTGGGGAGGGAGATTGCCGTTTATAAGCAGGATAATGTTAATGGTGCCTCCCACGAAGATCCATTTTCCTTCCTCCTCATAGTACCGGGCGGGGTCGCCGGCCCTACCGCCGTTCACATCTACTCCGGCGGTCACTATAGCTGTTACTTCTAAATTTCGGTATCGCTCGCTTTTGCAAGAGGCGTTCTCCATCCTAGCGGCAGTGAGTAAGCCGACGGAGTGTTTTGGAGAAAGACCAAGTTCTTGGGCGGTATAGGCCAGGTATCCCTCCCAGCTCCTACCGGGGAGAGTTTTGGGATCGTGACCATGGGAACAAGGAGGAACATGATGGTTGAAAACGGCCTTTATGTCTTCCCGATAGCCTCCATTCAGGCGTGCCGTGCTTACCACCCGTCGGGGGGCTGGAAATAGGACTATCAAAGAGTCGCCGTGTAGAAAAATTTCTTCTCCGCTTCCTCCACGACCCAAGTGCACTTTTCAGCGGACCTCCTTTGCGTTTTCTGATCGTTTTCGCTGGTTATTCTCGCCCTTCCTCCTCTCCGCGGAGAAGATGGAGAGGACAAGGCTTTTTACAGCTTGTTTACAAGCGAGAAGGGGCTCTCTAGTCCGAAAGCAAATGGCAGAGGTGTAGAATAAAAGTTGGTGATCGGAAGGAGGGAGGACGATAACGGTGACTAGGGAAGGAACGACCACCGTGTTGGTGGTGGAGGATGATCGCAATATTGCCGAGTTGGTGAGCCTTTACCTGGAGAAGTACGGTTTCAGGGTACTTACGACGGCAAGCGGCGCAGAGGCGTTGGAGATTTTAAAAGACGAAGCTGTTGACCTAGTCATTCTGGATCTCATGCTACCCGGGATCGACGGCTGGGAAGTCTGCCGTCAGATCCGCTCGAGCTCTCAGTTGCCGGTGATAATGCTCACTGCTAAAGGGGAGCTCCAGGACAAGCTGCAAGGCTTTGAGTTGGGAGCGGACGATTATGTGGTCAAGCCCTTCGACCCTCAGGAACTGATAGCCCGGGTGAAAGCGGTGTTGCGCCGGGCTGGGGAAACCAGGCCGAGGCGGGTGGATCTTCCTGACCTCACGATCGATCTGGAAAGCTATGTAGTGGAAGTGGCGGGCAGGAGGGTGGAGCTCACCAAGAGGGAGACCGAGCTCCTTTACTTTTTAGCTTCTCACCCTGGCCGGGTTTTCACACGGGAGTTTCTGCTCCAGCGGGTTTGGGGCTTCGAGTTTCCCGGTAATACCCGAACCGTGGATGTGCACGTGAACCGCCTGCGCGAGAAGCTTGACGGCTTGCCCAAGTCCTGGTACATAAAGACAGTCTGGGGTGTGGGGTACAAGCTGGTGGTAGGGGAAGATGCAGCGCATATTCGTTAAGGTACTGGTGTTCGGGCTGGGCATCGCCTTGATAAACACATTAATTTTGAGCTTGGTCCTCTCTTCCCTCTTTACCCGGTATTTCTACCGCAGCTACAGTTCTTTGCTCCTAGAAGCTTTAAAAGAAGGTAAGGAGTTCGCCGAGAAGTACGAGCACGAGGAGATTAAAAGACCGGCCTTTGAGCGAGCGCTGGTTCTCATTGACCGGTTGGAAGGAGTTCACTTCTGTTTTCTTGATGCCCAGAGAAGGATTCTTTTCACTACCGCGCCCCAACTGGATATCGGTCCTACTCAAGGCATGTTGGCCAAACTTAACAAAGAACTTAGTTCGCAGGAGTTTTGTTCCACCTTCTTCACCGATCCCCGCGACCCGTCTCTGGACATCATGGTGGGGGCTACGCGGGTGAACGACAAGATATTACTGGCCTTCTTCCCAGTAGCCGATATCCGGGAGCCGGTGCGCGAGAGCGTAATGCTGGTCTGGCTGGCCGCTGCCGGCGCCTTCTTGATTTCTATCGTCCCGGCCTACCTGATTTCCCGGCATTTTACGCGCCCGCTGGAGGAGATGGGGCAGTTGGCTTTGCGCATGGGCAAGGGGGATTTTTCCGTGCGCTTTCATACCGCCCGCCAGGACGAGATAGGGCAGTTGGCCCGTACGCTGGACGCTATGGCGGCCCAGCTCGAGGCTATAGATCGGGAGAGACAAGAATTTCTGGCTTACGTTTCGCACGAGTTGAGAACCCCTCTCACTTCCATCCGGGGCTTTGTCCAGGGTATGCTCGACGGCACCATCCCACCAGAGAAGCAGCAATCCTATCTGGCCAGGGTCTTTAGCGAGACCGAGCGTTTACGTCGCCTGGTGGACGATTTACTTATGCTGGTGCGTTTGCGTAGTGGGCGGTTTACCTTTAACTGGCAGAACACAGACCTTCGCCGGGTGCTGACCACTGTGGAGGAAGTAATGTCTCCCTTGGCGCTGGAGAAAGGGGTACAGCTGGAGTTTAGAACTCGGGAGGAGCTGCCGGTCTACGCCGATGAGGGAAGGTTAGTGCAGGTTTTTATGAATCTGGTAGATAATGCCATTAAGTTTTCCCCACCGGGCGGAAGAGTGTTAGTGGAAGCGGAAAAGTCCGATGGGCTTTTGCGTGTACAGGTTACAGATGAAGGACCGGGTATCCCGCCGGAAGAGTTACCCCGGATCTTCGACAGCTTCTATTCCGGTGCGGCTCGTTCGCGCTCGGAGCTCGGCACAGGCTTGGGCTTGGCCATAAGCAAGCTCATAGTGGAGAAGCATGGGGGGCACATAAGTGTCCAGAATCGGCCGGAAGGTGGGTGTACGTTCACCGTGCTCCTGCCGGCAGGCGGAAGAGGGGTGAACCATAGTGGCACGGGTGCTATTTCTGACCGCTGAATACGGCGCGGGGCATATACGGGCAGCCGAAGCCTTGCAGAAGGCTTTAGGGCAGATAAGACCTTCGTGGCAGAGTGTGGTGCTCAACTTTGTTCGGGAGGTCAATCCCTGGTTTGATCGCTTTTCCCAGCGTTTTTACCTGGCCTTCATCCGCAAGGTTCCTTCCTGGTACGGCTGGCTTTATCACCTCACGGATACCGAGCAGGAGCGGCGCTATCCCTGGGACAGGTGGGGGAGCAAGGCGCTCCTCCGCATATGCCGGATGCTCCAGCCCCAGGTGGTGGTAGCTACCTTCCCCACGCCGGGGCGGGTGGCGGGGGAAATGCGCCTATGCGGGGAGCTGGAAGTATCCGTGGTGATGGTCGTCACGGATCACACCGCCCATGCCGAGTGGGTGCATCCGGGGGTAGATCTTTACCTGGTGGCTGATGAGAAGGTGGCGAGACTACTGGAGCGACGAGGAGTGGAAAGGCGAAAAATCGCCGTCACCGGGATTCCGATCGATCCCTCCTTCGGTGCCCTTCCTTCTTATCTGCAGGCCCGGCGCCTCTGCGGCCTTCCTAAGGATGTACCGGTGGTGCTGATTAGCGGTGGGGGTTATGGCCGAGCGGCCTTTCTGGAGGAGATCTGCTTCTTCTTGGCTCGCCCGCCTTTTCCCCTGCTGGCGGTGGTGGTGGCCGGCAAGGACGAGGAATGGCGGCGGAAGCTGGAGCGCCGGTTTGGTCGCCTGTCTCACTTTCGGATCCTGGGTTTTGTGGAAAATATGGCGCTTTTCATGCGAGCGGCGGACTGCCTGGTGGGCAAAGCCGGCGCCTTGACCCTGGCGGAGGCGGCGGCTGCTGGCCTGCCGGTCATTGTATACCGTGCTTTGCCTGGGCAGGAGGAAGCCAATCTGACCTACTACCTGGAGGCGGGAAGCGCCGTACGCTTGACCTCTCCTGCGCTCTTCCCTTCCCTGCTAGAGGAGGTTCTTTGGGGAAAAAAGGGGAGGGTCATGCGTGAGGCGGCCCAAAAGGTTGCCCGCCCGGAGGCGGCCTTGCTGGGGGCGAGGCTCATAGCCGAGCAGGTGGAGTCCCGGTTCAGATCTTCTACTGTGGGATGAGGAGCAAATGGGAGTGATTAAAAAGGGCCCACGGGAAGGCGGGAAGGTGGCCCTCACCTTTGACGACGGGCCGGATCCGCTTTATACTCCCCTTTTACTCGAGTGCCTAGCCCGTTTCCAGGCAAGAGCTACTTTTTTCGTCCTCGCAAGCAAGGCGGAGCGCTATCCGGAGTTGATAAAGGCCATGATCCGGGAGGGGCACGAGGTGGGTAGCCACGGCATGAAGCATTTTCCCGTCTTCCTCCGCGGCTATCAGGGGGCGCGGAGGGAAATAAGCCAATCGATCAGCCTTATTTCCGCGCTGGCCGGAAGGCCTTTGCGCTTTTATCGTCCCCCCTGGGGGCGCTTCAACGGCCGAGTGCTCCGAGCTTCGCAGGAATTGGGGGTGGATATCGTTCTGTGGTCGCTTGACAGCGCCGACTGGCTGTGGGGGATAAATCCGGAAGTAGTGGTCCGCCGCCTCCGGCGGGCTTCGGCGGGGGACATAATCCTTTGCCACGATGGAAGTTTTATTCCTCACCGCTCCCTAGTTATCTTAAAGGCTTTGCCAGAGGTCCTGGCGTGGTTCGCTACGCAGAGTCTCAAGGCGGTTACTTTAAGTGAAATGCTGGAGGGGAGATGATATGTTACGCTACTGGTTTCTGGCTCACAAGCTCGTGTTGGCTCCGCTGGCTGCCTGTTGGGTAACGCAGGGCATAAAGAGCTTTATCGCTTGGCGGCGCGAGCGCCGGTGGAGCTGGGAATGGCTTTACGCCGATGGGGGCATGCCCAGCGCCCATAGTGCCATGGTCTCAGCCCTAGCTGTAGCCGTGGGGCTTTGTTTAGGGTTTGATTCGGCCGAGTTCGCCATGGCCTTGGTTTTTGCTCTCATTGTTTGGCACGATGCCATGGGAGTGCGCCGACTGGCAGGCAGGCATTCCCGGCTCTTGCGCGAACTAGCTGAGAAAGAAAAAATGGGGCAGATAGAAGAAGAACTGCCTAAAAGTCCGGTGGGACACACCCCTCAGGAAGTTTTGGTGGGAGCTTTCATCGGTGCCATGGTGGCTTTTCTCCTGCTGGGCCACAGTCATTTCGTCTGGCACTTGGCTAAGAGGTGGGGGACAATGGTGTTGCACTCCAGGGCTACCTTTTAATTTTTGGATGAAATAACCGCTAGCTTTTGGGCGCCTCCGGTCGTAACCTTGGATATAAAGAGGGCCGATATAATAGAATACCAGGACGGTCCTTAAGGAGAGTCGGGGTAATGCGCAAGCTACAGAATTACTTGGGCATGGTGGGGAACGGGGAAACGGTAGCCCTCATCGATCCGGAGGGGCGGATATCTTGGTTCTGCGTACCCCGGTTTGACAGCTTTCCACTCTTTGCGGCGGCGCTTGACCCCTATCGGGGAGGGTTTTTGCGGCTGCATTTCCCAGCCGAAGCTCGGGTGGTCTATACCGGACACGAGTATTACGACCGCACTAATGTGTTGCAGACCTTCTTTAAAGGGGCCGGGTTTCACGGCGTAATTGTAGATTTTATGCCTTGGCAAAGGAACGCCTTTATACGCTTGGTGAAGGTTAAGAACACCACTACCCAGCCTTTGCGTCTCCCCATAGAAGTGGAAGTGGTGCCCATACGCACTTCCTTCCGCCCCTTCGTGCGGCGGCAGGAAGGAAATGCCTTCCTCATTTTCGATCAGGATATGTGCCTCTACCTTTTACTGACGATTTCTAAAGAAGCGCTGGGCTTTCCCCGCATAGAGCTCTCCCTACCTCCAGGTGGGGAAGAAGAATTCCGCCTGGTCATGGGCTATGGTCGGGACCGCAAGGAGGCGGAGGCAGAGGTACAGAGGGCCCTGGAGGCCTCACTGGGAGAGACAGTGCGCTTCTGGGAACAGTGGCTGGAAAGGGCCAGGATACCTTCATGGCTTAAAGGTCCGCTATACAAGGCATACTGCCGGAGCTTGCTGGCTTTGAAACTCCTCACCCACCATCGGTCCGGTGCCATTTTGGCTGCCCCTACGGCTTCCTTTCCGGCTACCCCCGGCGGTAAAGAGAACTGGGATTACCGCTACTGCTGGATAAGGGACGGCTTCCTCACGGCCATGGCCTTCGATGAGGCGGGGCTGCACCAGGAGGCGCGCAAGTTTTATAATTTCATCTTGCACCTCCAGGCTCCGGACGGAAACTGGCCCCACCCCCTCTACACCATCGACGGAACCATTCCTTCCGAAGTAGAGATCTTGGACCTAGAGGGGCCGAACGGGGAGAAGCCTATTCGCTTCGGCAACGAAGCGGCCATTCAGCTGCAACTGGATAACGAGGGCAGCGTGCTTTACGGCCTCTGGTATCACTATGCGCTTACCCGGGATAAGGCCTACTTGCGGGAAATTTGGCCGGCTATTCGCAAGGCCGCTTTCTGGTTGCGACGGAACTGGTTCCGGGCTGAGCACGGCATTTGGGAGTTCCGTGAGCATCAGAGCCAGTGGACTTACGGCAAGGCCGTGACCTACGGAGGGCTTCTGGCGGCGGCGCGCCTGGCTCAGGAGCTGGGTTTCGGCCAGTTAGCGGGGATATGGCGAGGAGCGGCCTATCAAATGCAGAGCGAAGTGGTACATTACGCCTGGTCGGAAAAGCGCCAGGCTTTCACCCAGCTCTACGACGACGATTCGCCCCTCGACATTTCGGTGCTGGCCTTGGTCTTTTACGGCCTGGTTTCTCCCCGCGACCCGCGTATGCTTAAAACCATCCAGGCGTTGGAGGGCACGCGTGGCTGCCTCATCTACCGGGCCGTGGCCCGCTACGAGTGCGCCATTCTTCCTTTCGCCTTAGCTCAACTTTGGCTGACACGTTATCACCTGCGGGCGGGCAACCTCCAACGTGCCTGGGAGCTTACCGACATGCTACTGAACAACGCCACTTCCCTTTATCTATGGGGTGAGCATTTCGACCCGGAAACAGGAAAACAATGGGGTAACTTCCCCCAGACTTTTGTCCATGCCGAATTTGTGCGCACCGCCTGGGCCTGGCAGCGAGCTATGGCTGGCAGAGCCGAAGAAGTAGTTGCCGCACAGCTTCAGGCCCAGCAAGTTTGAAAGATGCTGGAGGAGCCTGGGAGCCTACTGCTACCCCGATCCCCGCTTTTTCTTCTACCAAGCGAAGGGCGGGGGCATCGCCCGCGTCGTCGCCGAAATAGGCGGGCAAAAATCCTTGGGCTTCGGCTAAAAGACGGGCCACGGCGGCTCCCTTGTTAATCCCGGGGGGCAGAAACTCTAGGACTTTTTTACCGGGACGGATCTGCCAGCGAGGTAGGAAAGTCTCCGCCGCCCGCCGGGCTTCCTCCTTCACTATTTTCGCCTCTTCCTTATCGGCTAGCCGGTAGTGGAGGGCCAAGACGAAACCCTTGTCTTCTAGGAGAAAGCCTTTTCTCCCCGCCAGCAGCTGGGCTAGGTAAAGGTGAAATTTATCTTTCAAAGCTTTTTCCTCCGAGCTAAGGGAGTACCGCCAGAGCTCCTTCCCCGCCACCTTTATTTCTGCCCCGTGGCACCCAGCCCAACCCCATATTTCACTTAGGGGCAGGAAGGCTTGGATTTCCTCCAGCCTTCTGCCGCTTACAATAGCCACGCGGTAGCGCCGCCCCAAAGCTTTCAGCAGCCGGACCAACTCCTGGTCCGGGCGGGCTTTGTCCGGTGTGGGAGCAATGGGTACCAGGGTCCCGTCGTAGTCGAACAGTAGCAGAAGCCGCGCGTTGTGTTTTTGTAAAAGGTCTAGCAAATCTTCCCTCACGGCGTGGCCACCGAATACTCGGCCCGGTGCTCGAGCGTGGTTTTGAGGAAGCTTCTGACCCAGGTGGCGGCTGTCCAGCGGGCCAGCTTCTGCTGCAAAGCTTGCAGCCGCTTCTTCTGCTCTTCCACCGGCATTTCCAGGGCTTGCCGGATGGCCTCCACCATGTCCTCGGGATTGTAAGGGTTGACCAGCAAGGCCTCCCGGAGGTGGCAGGCGATCCCGGCCAAGCGGCTTAGTACCAGCACCCCCGGTTTCTCTCCTTTAGTCACTACGTACTCGGCAGCCACCAGGTTGAGCCCGTCACGCAGAGGGGTTACTAGGGCTACATCGGCGGCCAAGTAAAAGGCCGCCAGCTCCTTCTGGTCGAAGGAGCGGTAGAAGTAACGTACCGGCGTCCAAGCGGGGGTGCTGAAGCGCCCGTTTATCCTCCCTACCAGAGCCTCCACCCGTCGGCGCAGCTCAGTATAAGCTCCAATGCCGTTACGGGTAGGCACCGCTATCTGCAAGAGGGTTACCCGCCCATGATATTCGGGATGTTTTTCTAGGAAGCGCTCGAAAGCGCTAAGCTTATCTAAAACCCCCTTGCTGTAATCTAGGCGTTCCACTCCCAACAACAGCTTTTCTCCGCCTATCTGCTCTCGGATGAGCTCAGCTTTCCTTCTTATTTCCGGATCCTTTCCCAGCGAAGAAAATAGCTCTTGGTTCACCCCTACCGGTATGGCCTGAACCTCTACCACCCGGCCTTGGTAGAAGATCAGCTTGCCCCCGGGTAGCAGAGTGGCGTCGGTGAAAGCACGGACACACTGCAAGAAGTTCTCTACATATTTAGGGACGTGGAAGGCGATTACGTCCGCGCCCAACAACCCCTCTATTATTTCCTTGGACCAAGGAATTACTTCCCAGGTATCCGGTCCGGGGAAAGGGATGTGCCAGAATAGACCGATCTTCGGGCTATCCTTGCCGAAAGCCTGTTGGCGAAGGAGCGAGGGAACCAAAGCCAAGTGATAATCGTGCACCCAGATGAGATCGGCATCATATCCCACTTTTCCGGTAAGGTGAGCGAACTTCCGGTTGACCTCGCGGTAACCTGTCCACCAATCGGGATCAATGACGCACTTCTCTAAAAAGTGGTGGCAGAGGGGCCACATAACCTGATTAGCGAAACCATCGTAATAAAGCTCTACTTCCCGGCGGGTTAGAGGCACCTCCACCCACTTCAAATTGCCTTCCTGGTAGGTGGTGCCGGCCTCTTTCTCGGAAGCAAACCTCCCTCCCCACGCGACCCAGGTGCCTGGGGTGGTGCGGAAGAGGGGCATTATAGCCGACACCAGGCCGCTTACTGCCCACTGCTTTTCCACTCCGGTCGCGGTTTCCTTAAGGACGAAAGGACCGCGGTTGGATACCACCACCAGCCGTACTTTAGACGGAAAACGCAAAGCTACGGTAGCCATGCGTTCCAGATCCCTCCTTTCCCGGAGCGGGTCCAAATTAAAAGCCCGCCTTTCACCGAAGAGGGAAAAGCGGGCAAGGCACCTACCTTACGCCTCTTACCGGGCGTCCGGTGCTTTCCACGCTTACGAGGTTAGCTGACGGGTTCGGGTCGAAAGCCTGACCCTACCCGGCCGTGCAAGGCCGGGATTCACCCCAAGAGACGGGTCCCCCGCTTCCCCCTCGGTCTGCCGAGGAAGAATTCAGCGCTCCAGCAATACACTATGCGGTTGTTAGTTTCTATTTTAACATAAAGTTTGGCCTGAAGCAACTAAAACCTGGGAAACCAGCAAAAACAAGGCCGCGCGGGAGGGCTGGAAAGCTGATGACACCGGGATGAAGATAGTTTATACTTTTTACAAAACGCGAGAGGATCTATCGGGGGAGGGAAAGTGAAAGGAGATCTAGCCGATTTCCTGCGAAAAAAGCGCTGGGCAGTGGTGGGTGCCTCGCGTGATCCGCAAAAATATGGGCACCGCATTTACTTTCAGCTTAAAGAGCTGGGATACGAAGTTTACGCCGTGAACCCCAACTGCCACAAGATCGACGGCGACCCGTGCTACCCCTCTTTAAGTGCCTTGCCAGTGCTTCCTGAGGTAGTTAATATCGTGGTGCCTCCACAGGTGGCGGAGCAGGTAGTCGAGGAAGCGATTCGGCTGGGAATAAAGCAGATATGGCTGCAGCCAGGCGCAGAATCTCCCGCGGTGCTGGAGGCGGCCGAGAGAGCTGGTCTTCGGGTAGTTTACGGCCAGTGCGTCTTGCTGGCCAGCAGACCGGAGGAGGGTTAAAGGTATGGAGGTAACTATAAAGGAACTCCCCCCGACGAAAGTAGCCTATCTGCGGAAGAAAGGAGATATGGAGAGCTTCCCCCTGGCGGTGCATGAACTGGAGAAGTGGATCGTCAACGCGGGGCTCACGGTTGCTGGGCCTCCGGTTCTGGTTTATCTGAGCAACCCGGTTGGTATGCCCTACCCTTTCCGGGAATGGGAGGTGCAGATTCCGGTCACCGGCGAGACCGAGGTTACAGAGGGGGAAAATGTAGGGGTAAAAGATTTGCCTTCACGCAAAGTGGCTTGCGTGCGGCATCAAGGGGGGTTTAAAGCTATAGAGTTTCTTCTGCCGGGCTTCTTCCGGGCTATCTACGAGCAAGGCTACCGCCTGGAGGGGCCGGCGGAAGAGGTTTACCCGGAACTGAAGGAAGGGGAGATAGATCCGGAGGTGGTTACCGAAGTACGTTTCCCTATTGCCAGCCGGTCGGAGAAGCATTAAAATAATATTGGAAAGCTCGCTAAGGCGAGCAGGTAGACCTCAAAAGAAAACCGCTTGACTCGCTCGGGCGGATATGCTAAGATAGGCGTTGCGTGTGGTGAGCGACCGATCTTTGAAAACTGGATAGTGGTGGTTGAAGAGAGGAAGCAGGGGGTTAGGATCGGCCTTCTGTTAGGAAGCGTTTAAGCTTTTAACGGAGGGTTTGATCCTGGCTCAGGACGAACGCTGGCGGCGTGCCTAACACATGCAAGTCGAGCGGGCTTGT
>NZ_QSLN01000030.1 GCF_003368535.1 Ammonifex thiophilus | reverse complement strand
GCCCTGGGCACCTGCGCCTTCGGCTGCGGGCTGGTGATGGGGATGGTGGTGTACGCGGAGACCGGCAGGGTGCTCCCGGCCCTCGCCGCCGGGATGGTGGCCTGCTTCCCCGCCTGCCGGGGTTTCCGGGTGGTGAAAGACCTGTGGTGGCTTTTCTTCTACTACGGGGGCCGGGAACTGGAGAAAGTCTGGGTGGGACTGAGGCCCCGGCTGGCCCGGTGGCTGGAGGAGAGGGGCTGGAAACTATTGCCCTGAAAGGGGGGAAGGGAAATTTGCAAGCGGCTGGGCCTGCCTGCGCCTTTCCGGGCGCGGGACAGAGAGCTTGAAAGGAGCTGATACCTGTGCTCTGGCGTACCCACTTCTTAGCAGGAGCTGCCCTGGGAATCGCTCTCAGCTCCGGCCACGACCCGAAGGCCCTGGCCCTGTCGGCGTTTGTCGCGGGCGTTGCGGCGCTCCTGCCCGACCTTGACGACCCCCGGTCCTTCCTGGGCAGAAAAGCGTGGCCGGTGTCGGCGGGACTGAAGCTCGCGGCCGGCCACAGGGGCGCGATGCACTCCCTGGCGGCGGCGCTGGTTGCGAGCGCGGTGCTGGGCTTCTTTCTGCGCAGCCCGGTGCCCGAAGCCTTTTACCTGCTGCTGGCGGGCTACCTCTCCCACCTCCTGCTGGACACCCTGAACCCGGCGGGCGTGCCGTGGCTGTGGCCCCTGAAGTTCAGGTTCAGGGTGCCGGTCGTGGAGGTGGGGAGCGCCGTGGAGCGGCTGGTGCTGGTGCCGGCGCTCTTCTTCCTTTGCGCCTGGCTGTGGTTCCACTCTTGCCCGTCGATTTTCACACTGGCCGGGAGGTGCGTGCGTTGAGCATCGCCTGGTTCCTTGCAGGTGTCTTCGTCGGCGGCTTCTTTGGCTTCCTAACAGCCTGCCTGTGCCAGGCTGCCGGGCGGCAGGAGGGAGATGTAGAAGAGGATTTCTAGCAGAAAACGGCGAACCCGGCAGTTAGACTATGGAACAAAAAGCGCTGAAGCAGTTAGTCTTGGGAAGGAGGTGACACTTTTGAACAAGGCCGACCTTGTGGCCGCCGTAGCCGAGAAGTCGGGGCTGAAGAAGAACGAAGCAGCCAAGGCGGTGGATGCCTTTTTTGCTGTGGTCCAGGAGGCGCTGGCCCGCGGGGAGAAGGTGGCCGTACCTGGCTTCGGGGCTTTTGTGGTGATCGAGACGAAGGAAAAGAAGGCCCGCAACCCGCAGACCGGCAAGGAGATCACCATCCCTGCGGGCAAGGCCGTGCGTTTCCGGCCCGGCAAGCAGCTCAAAGAAGCGGTGAAGTAGCGGGATAAAGCGGTGTTGGGTCCCAGGGGCCGCCGGAAAAAGAATCACCCGGCGGCTCTTCGTTCTGGCAGAAGGAGAGGACTTTAAAAGAGACATATCGAATTTCTTAACAACTTGAGCAGGGAAGTGATTGTCTTGGCATCTAAAGCCGGAAAGAAGCTGGCCGGTACCGATCTGCCGGATCTGGTTTTCAGAAGAAGAAAGAGCCCTTTCGTGCGGCTCTTTACGAAGACTCCGCCGGGAGTGGTGTGCCCCCACTTCTACGAACTCATACTGTCCAACGGCTGCCCGTACGACTGTGCCTACTGCTACTTGCGACTCACGTTTCGCGGCAACAAGCACCCTGTGCTTTTCACCAACCCCTGGGAGGAAGTGCAACGGGAACTGGACGCCTGCGGAGACGGCGTTTTTTCCACGGGAGAACTGGCCGACAGCTTGGCAGTGGTCCCTCCCTTGCTGGCCCCAGCGGTGGAGTACTTCCGGACGAAGCCCGGCAAGTACCTGCTGCTGACGACCAAGAGCTGCAACACGGCCTTCTTTAAAGGGCTCAAGCCGACGCCGCAGGTGATCGTTTCCTTTTCCGTCAACGCGCCGGAGGTAGCGGAGCGTCTTGAGAGGCTTGCGCCTCCACCTTTGGCCCGCCTGAGGGCGGCGGCCAAGCTTATGGATTGGGGGTGGCGGGTGCGCATCAGGCTCGATCCAATAGTATGGGGGGGCGACCTGTTTTCTTACCGTTCCGTGTGCCGGGAAGTAAGGGCGCTGGGGGCAGAGCGCATCACCGTCGGCACCCTCAGACAGTACCCGGGGCTTTTCCGGTTCGCGCCCGGTGCTCCCCGAAAAGGTCTCCACAAGGCGTCCGATGGACGGATGAGGTATCCCTTGTCCGTTAGGCTTGGTGTGTACGAGCAAATTGCCGAGTGGTTGGGTATCCGGCCGGCCCTTTGCAAGGAAACAGAAGAAGTCTGGCAAGCCCTCGGCTGGACCTTCTGCGGTTGCAATTGCACTGTCTAACTAATCGGCGGAGAAATCTACGACCACTTTGCCGTTGGGGAAAGCCCCCTTCTTCTTGTAGGGTGCAAGCTTGATCCATCCCCTTCCGGAGTAGGCAGCTTCGTATTTACAGAGTTTTCCTTTCTCCTCCAAGAGGGTTAAGGCCCTGCGTACATGGTTGCTGGCATATATCGTTTCAATAACCGTCCACCGTTCTATTTCTCCCGGAGGAACAGCTTCTTGACCGCGAAAGTGTTTCCAGATAAGGCCAGCCAGTTCCTCCCAGTCGGGTTCTAGGGGAAAAAGCCAAGGCTGCTCCGGGCTGTGGGTATAGTCCGAAAACTGGAAGCTACCGTCTGGTGCAATTTTCCACATAGCCTGTTTCATGATGTCCAGGCCGTGCCAGTGTTTCGTCGCAAAGATAAGATAGTACAGTTCCCGGTTCCTAGCATTCCTCATCGTAAAGTGCAGGGTGTATTCGGCTCCGGCGTTTGCCTTAAGTTGCGATATGTAGAGTTCCCTAAGTCTTCTGCGGCGCTCAACTCCTTTCATCATCCTTAATTTTCGCCAGTTTTTGCAGCCATACAGAGCATCCAGGGTATTCTCATAGGCTGGTGTGCCCAGAAACCTGTTGACAGAGTCGACAGGGAAGTTGATCAAGATCTCTGCTTTGGTGCATTTCATAAGGCCGGAAATAAGTTCCATTGGAATACCCGAAGGACCGAAGGGGTCTATAAAGGCGAAGCAGGGAGGCAAGGACACACCATGAGTTTGGGTTATATCTAGCATTTCTTCCAGCGTAGCGCTAAATTTTCCTTTGATGACGGCGAAGACGGTTTTGCCTTCGTTTAGCTCGTAGATTGACTCGCCTGCTCTTAAAGGAGAATACCTCCGGATCAAAAGATCCTCCAGGTGATTGGCGCGGTCGTTGTTTCCCTCGATGAGGAACACTCCTATTTTACCAATCCGGTTTCTCAGTACGTGGTTGGTCACTATGTCGAGAATGACTACAGGTGACCCGGGCTTGCAGTCAGCGTACTCACCCGGTCCGGCGAAACCATCGATGATAAGAATCCGCTCGTTCCAGGTCCCGAGTTTCGGAATCCAGGCCTTGAGGTAATAGTCCAGGATCTTGTGCTTGGCTTCCGTGTGGGGAGCTTTTCGCCATATAAGCTTTCTTTTCACCTTTCTACTTCCTCCTGTCAGTAAGGGCTTTAGTCTTAGACTGTTAGACAAAGACGGCCTTTTTCCTCCTAAATATGGTCTAAAATCACAGAAATTGGAGCACCGTTCTAGGAAAGTAGGTTTGTTGTTAAGCCAGCTGCTGGATATGTGGTGACGAGAGAGGCGGCTAGAGGAGACGCGGGCATTATTCAGTGCTTGGCAAAGCCGCGAAAGTTTTTGGGGTGTAGTGCCGATATCCAGACAGGTGACCTGCTGTGCCGCCGGACATCTTCTGGGAAGGGATGAAAGGGTTCTTTGCCGTCCTCCTTGCTATCGGGCTGCCGCTTCTTTTTCTGGTCCTGCTGGTAGAAGGAATCAGGAGTCTTCCGGGCTGGCTTCTGGAGCTGCGGGCACGCCGCGCCGGGCTGTATGAAGTAGACGCCATGAGCGGGCACGAGTTTGAGGTGTGGCTGGAGGAACTGTTCCGGCGGCTCGGGTACCATGTGCGCAGGGTCGGGGGCGGGGGCGACGGTGGTGCCGATCTCATCCTCACGGGGCCTGACGGCAAGAGGATCGCCGTCCAGGCAAAGAAGCTCAGGTCCGGGCGCGTGGGCGTGGCCGCCGTATCCGAGGTCCTGCGCGGGCAGAAGATTTATAACTGCACCGAAGCCTGGGTGGTCACCAACCGGGGCTTCACAGAGCAGGCCCTGGAGCAGGCACCTAAGTGCGGGGTCAAGCTGCTGGATCGGAAGGATCTGGTGCGGCTGTCGGAAGCGGTCCGGTTGCACAGGTAGGAAGGAACAGGAATCGCTGCGGCGAATCCGGCATAATGTATAAACCGAAAACTCTGGACAAGGAGGATTCGTGACGTGAGAACCGTCGAGAACCTGAAGCGCTCCTTCCTCGCGATCCTTCTCCTGCTGGTGCTGCTGGCCGGCTGTGCCGGGAAGGCCGCCGAGAAGGCGGGCGCGGCCCTCCCCGCGCAGGAGAAGGCGGCCACCACTTCCCAGGTCCAGGCCGCGACCGCCGGGAGTATCGAGGTCTACTTCCCCCGGGCGGGGCAGGACCCGGCCCCTGTGCTCTGCGGGCTCATAGAGCGGGCGCAGTCCTCCTGCGACGTGGCGATCTACAGCCTCACCCACCCCGACATCGTGAAGGCCCTGGTGCAGGCCCACAAGCGGGGGGTGAAGGTCAGGGTCATCACCGACCGGGAGCAGGCGCAGGGCAACGTTCAGAAGCACGCCGTAAACACCCTGCTGCTGGCGGGCGTGCCGGTGAAGGTCAACACCCACCCGGGTCTCATGCACCTCAAGATGACGGTGATCGATGGCAAGGTAGCCACCACCGGCAGCTACAACTACACGAAGGCGGCCAGCGAGAAAAACGACGAGATGTTTGTGGTGGTGAAGGATCCGGGTTTCGTGAAGTCCTGCCAGGCGGAGTTTGACCGCATGTGGGCGGACACCAGAGACTTCCACTCTCTAAAAGCCGAAAAGTAGCCGGTTGCCATCCACAGACGGTTGCCGCCGGGTCGTCTGCCCGGCGGCTTTCCCTTTTGCGGGCACGGGACTTATACACAAAACGCAACTTTTGTGGACAGAAAGGCCTTTCCCAGGCCACAAAAGCCGCTTGAAAAGGTCTCTTAAGACCTGCTTTTCGTTCCACAAAATGTTCCGGCCCTTCCGGGAGGGATGAGATGCAACTTGAAGAAGCACTCAAAGCTTTCAAGCAGAGCTGCCTTTCCCGGGGGCTCTCTCCCGGCACGGCGGAGGTCTACCTGGGGCACGTCAAGCGCTTCTTTGAGTGGCTAGGCGATCCGGATATGGCAGAAGTCACGCCGTTCGACGTGTCCTCCTACGGGCGCTGCCTCCGGGAGAAAGGCAGGAAGCCCGCCACGGTCAACAACGCTTTAAACGCCCTCTCGTCCTTCTTCTCCTGGGCGAAGGAAGCGGGCTTCGTCTCTTCCGACCCCACCGAGGGGGTGAGGCAGGTCCCGGAGGACAGGCTCGCCCCCAGGTGGCTCGGCAGGAGGGAGCTCGGCAGGTTCCTGCGGGCGGTCCAGAAGCACGGGACCCCGCGGGACCGGGCCCTGGTCGCGCTCCTGCTGCACGCGGGCCTGAGAGTTTCGGAAGCGGTCTCTTTGAGGCTTGAGGACGTGGTGATCCGGGAAAGATCGGGCTCCGTGCGCGTGAGGGGCAAGGGCGGGAAGTTCAGGGAGGTGCCTTTGAACGCCACGGCGAGGCGCGTTCTCAAGGAGTACCTGGCGGAGCTCCCTCCTCAAGAAGGCGGGTGGCTTTTCCCGGGGAAGGACGGGAAGCACCTCACCCGCTTCGCCGTGGAAAAGCTCTTTGCCAGGCTCTCCCGCCTGGCCGGGGTGGAGGTGACTCCCCACAGGCTCAGGCACACCTTCTGCAAGTGGCTGGTCGACGCCGGGGAGAGCCTGGACAGGGTGGCGTGTCTCGCGGGGCACAGCAATTTGAACACCACCGCCCGGTACACCAGGCCGGGGATGGAAGACCTGGAGAGGGCGGTGGAAAAGCTGAGCTGGGAATGAAAAGAAGGGCCGGGAGTTCCGGCCTTTTTTCATTGAGGGGGAGTAGCTCAACGGCAGAGCGCGGGACTCCAGATCCCGGCTTGTGCGGGGTTCAAGTCCTGCCTCCCCCGCCACTTCAACCGTCCACAGAGGGGGGTAGAGGTTGTGGAAGCCAGAGAACACGTGCTCAGGACGCTGCTGAAGGTGTTTGACGCCCACTCGCGTTTCGTGCTCTCCTGCCTGGAGGAAGGGCAGGGCTGCCGGCCGGACAGTTTCGACGTTAACGGCACGCGGATCTGCTCGCACATCGACACCCTGCGGGTGCTGGGGAAGGAGATAATTGTGCTGGCTCAGGATCAAGACAAGGCAGAATAGGCTCTGTCCGGAACAGGCGGGTCGGGGGATTTCCCCGGCCTTTTTCTTTTCCTGGAGACAAAAATTTTGCCCGGGTACCAGCCCGGGAAAAGGGAGGGATTTCCGGTGCTGACGGTTTCTGAAGTCCTGCCGGAAGAAACACGAGTTGTCCTTCAGCGCCTTTATGCGGCACTGGAAGCGGAAAAAGAGCGGAGGAGGGAGGAGAGGCGCGCGCTGGGAGTACTCCTGCGGCATCGGGGTTTCCGCGAAGTGGTTTGCCGCTTTATCGATCCGGGTCCCCGGTTTGCCGTCGGGAGAAAGGTTTTGCGGGAGGCCGGCGTCCGGCTGCCGAGAAAGCTGGCTTCCCGGGTCATTAAGCGTGCGGAAGCTATCGTTCTAGAGGAAGAAACGGGAAAAAGGAGCTTCACTAAAGCTACCAACTCCTAACAACTATTGACAGTTTGGTAGCTTTGGCTTGAGGCTCTGAGACTGAGGGGGCGTGCCTCTGGCCGTAAGCTGAGCCCCTGGCAACAGGGGAAGTGAGGAGTCCCCCTACGTACCGGGGCTGCCTTTGAGGGTGGGCACTCCGGGGTGTTGCTCCAGCTCCGGACACTGCCGGCCTGCGGGGACGGAACCTGGCCCCATGTGGGTAGTCGGTGAACACCTTGTAGGCTAAAAGACATCCCGGTACATTGTCGAGGAGCAGAATCACCCGAAAAGGAGAGTGGCCTTAAATGGCCCCGACATCTGTCGGCTATCCGAAGGTCTTCGTGGTGGATGCGGAAGGGAAGCCGCTTTTGCCGTGCCACCCGGCCAGGGCGAGGAAGCTTTTAAAGTCCGGGAAGGCGGAGGTCCTACGCGGTTCTCCTTTTGCCATCAAGCTGAAACAGGCAGTGGAGAATCCGGTGGGCTCTTTGCGGGCCAAGGTCGATGACGGCTCAAAATGGGTGGGCATTGCGCTGGTCAACGAGTTCACCGGCGAGGTGGTCTTCCGCGGCGTCCTGGTCCAGCGCGGGGACGTGGTGCGCCTGCTCACCCTGCGGCGCGAGTACCGGAGGAACCGGCGGTACCGTGTCGTGCGGCACCGGGAGTGTCGGAACCAAAACAGGAAGCAGGTAGTTCCCTTTCCGAGCATTCGGCAGAAGAAAGAGGCAATCTACCGCGTCCTGGCAGACCTGGCGAAGATAGCGCCAATCTCCGGTGTAGATGTGGAACTGGTCTCGGTGGGCGTAAAAAATCCTGCTCTGCCGGGCCGGGATACACGGGAAAAGGTGCTGAACCGCGACGGCGCCTGCGTCCTGTGCGGTTCCACGGAAAAGCTCCAGCGGCACCACCTGGTGCCGAGGGCGAAGGGCGGCACGGACACGCCGGAAAACCAAGTCTTGCTCTGCGCGGAATGCCACCGGAAGCTGCACTCCGGGGAAGTCGTCTCGAGTAGGAAAGGAAAGACCTTCGCCTGGAGAGCGCATGCGGTACTGGGCAAGGCGTACCTTCTGGCCCTGCTCTCCTGCTTCGGCGAGGTCAGAGCGTGCGAAGGCTGGCAGACGGAAAAGTGGCGGGAAGGTCTTGGCCTGGCAAAGTCGCACGCAAACGACGCTTTAAGCCTCTTCCCGCCGGAAAGACTGCTTAAAATCTTCGGGCCGGAGCATCTTATTTACCCACTTCGCAGGCGCAGGTGGGAGGACAACCCCACGAAGACCTGTGAGGAAAGGAACGGTTTCCGTCACTGGGACGTGGTGCGGGCCGTGAGGGCGGGGAAGGTGGTGTTTGGGTGCGTGCGGAGCCTCAAGGCACGGGCCATGACCCTGCGGACGGCGGGGGACGGCAACTTCGAGGTGTCGTACTCGAAAGCGAAGCTCCTGCACCGTCCGCGCGGTCTGGCTTACGTGCCGGTCTGGTAGGCACTGACAGTACTTGACAGCAGCTTAGAAGGAGGGAGTAGGCATGAACCTGAGGGTTCTGGAGGAGTGCGGGAGGGTGGCGGAACTCGACCCCGCCACACTGCTGGACAGCATCGGGATAAACGCGTACTCGATCAACTGGGAAGAGAAGAAGGTGTTGCTCCCACTCCGGTATTTCCCCCGGGTGACGGAGTACTTCGGCGTGCCCACCGTCCCGGGGCAGGTGGCGGTCATCCGCTGCGGGTGGACCTGGATGTTGTGCGATCCCCTGCCGGAGGTGGCGTAGGGTGCTGAAAGACGACGTGCTGCTGAAGGCACTGGAGGAGCACGGCAGGCAGGGCCTGGTGGTGTCCTGCAAGAACGGCTTCGCACTGGTCTCCACGTCCATCTGGGTCCTAAAGACTCCGCTTCAGGAGCTCCAGGGGTGTAGCAAAAGCCTTGCATGGCTTGGTCGGCAAGGGGCCGTCCGGGAAGGGGTGGCGTTCGGCTCGGAAACAGGGCTGAGGTACGTGGACATGCTCTGGGAGCTGGTTAATGGCGTGAGGAAGAAAGTCGTTGTTCCCCTGGAGAAAAGAAAAGTCGTCCGGATCGGGGAGCAGGAATACCAAGCCTTCTCCGTGCCGGAAGGGTACCGGGACGACACCCCTCCGGTGGAAAGGAAGACAGTCCGGGTAGGAGCAGAAGAATTCCCTGCTCTTTCCGTATCCGACGGCTACCTTCTCCGGAAGAGGGGCGTTCTGGCCCTGAAGAGCGCCACCGACCTGTTCGACGGGCAGTGGTACGGCATCAGGTGCGAAACCTACCTGCGCGAGATGGTGCTTGCGGCGGGTGGGATCGATGGCGACCAGGTTTTCGTAGTGATGCCTTACCGGCCTCGGTACCCGGCAAAGGAGAAGCGGCAGGTGTAGGTTCTGCGGGCTTTACGGGGGCCGGGAAAGGGCAGAAATCTCCCGGTCCCCGGAGCCTGCGTGATACAATGGTGCTGAGAAGGCAGGGGCGAGGAGAAGTGGGGAGCATGGCCGAGTTCATCTACATTCCCGAGACCCTACGGGAAAGGCTGGGAGAGCAGGGCTCGAAAGAGCTGGTAGAAGTGCTCAACCAGGCCGCCAGGAGCCTGCGCGAGAGCATAAACGAATCGACGGTAGAAAGAATAGAGCGCCGCATCGCAGAGACGAAGACAGAAATTGTTAAGGAGATTGCCAACGCAAAGGCCGATCTGTTAAAGTGGATGTTTGTCTTCTGGGTAGGGCAAGTCCTGGCGATTATAGGCTTTCTCTACACTCTGTTGCGTTAGGTGGTCGGTGTGGTCCGGATAAGCGTTGAGCTGCCGGACGAAGTGCTGCAGCTTGTAGGAAACGAGGCCGGCCTGCGGCAGAGGCTGGCGGTGGCCCTGTACGCCGAAGGGTCTCTTTCGATGGCGGAAGCGGCCGAACTTGCAGGGATGGACTACATGGATTTCTGGGAGAGGGTCACCAGTCTGGGCTTGGGGCCCCGCTACACGCTCGAACACTACGAAGAAGACGTCAGGACCATGGAGGAGCTGGGGCTCCTTTCGTCCGGCGGGGGAGATAAGCCGTGAAGGCAATCGGCAGGAGAGACCCGGAAGAAGCGCCCCCCTTCGCGGAGTACTGGGACGGCTTCGTAGAGCTCGCCCTGGCACTTAGCGGCGGCGGTTTTCCCGTGCCGCGCGGGGTCTGGCGCTTTTCCACCTACGAGGAGGAGAAGGAGTGGGAGGACCGGATGCTGCTGGGGGAAGCTCCAGGAGCAGGCCCCCAACGAAAGAAGACCTGAAGGAAATCTGCCGCCGCTTCCGGGAGCTGGGCGTGCGGTACGTACTGGTCGGAGGGCTGGCCGTCAACTTCCACGGCAGGCCCCGGATGACGCACGACATCGACTTCCTGGTCGATCCATCGCCCGAAAACATTCAGAAGCTAAAGCAGGCCCTGCTAGTGCTTCCCGACAAAGCGGCGGAAGACCTTCGACCGGACGACCTGGAGAAGTACGGCGTCGTCCGGGTCGTGGATGAGGTCGTGGTGGACCTCATAGCCAGGATCGGCGACGTCGAAATAGACAATGCGGGGACCGTAGTCTTCGACCTGGAAGGGGAGCCGGTGGTGGTGGCGGACCTCGACACGCTGATCAAGACGAAGCAGGGCTTAAGGGAGCAGGACAAAGGAGACCTTTTCTTCCTGCTGAGTAAGAAGCGTAAGGAACTGCGGTAGGCACCGAAGCCAGGCCCGGGAAAAACCCGGGCCTTCCGCTTTTTCGGAAGCCTTCCGGCCCCCTAGTACGTTCCCGGAGGAGATGATAGCCGTGACCAGGCAGCTTACGCCCTTCACGGAAGGCGAGAACCTTACCTTCCCCGGCTGTGCCCGGGAAGGGGACCTGCTGGCCGCGCTCCTCTACTTCCCGGAGGACTACGCCCGCTACTTCGGCGGCTCTGTGGAGGACTACAAGGACTACCTGCTCGAACGCCACTTCTTCCTGGGAGACGTGGGCGGCGAGTTCGTGCGGGTGGTGACCGTGCCCTTCCTGCGGGAGGAGTTTTTGAAGTCCGGCTTGCCCGACACCCCGGAAAGCCATTTGACCTGGGCGTTAAAAGCGGCTAAAAACCCGGAGAAGCTTTTGAAGCTCAAGGAGAAAGTTGGTGTCCTGCCTGGGCCGCAGATGGAGGAGATGTTTTCTTGCCGGGTGGTCTTCGCCGCCTTCACCCTGCCGGTCCGGGGGATGAGCGACCTTTTCTACCTTCAGGGGAAGCTGAAAGCCAAGCTCGTCCGGCAGGTGGCGAAGAAACTGGAGGAAGCATTGCTTGGCGGCCTGCCGCGCTTCAGGGCGCTCTCCCGAAACCGGGCCTTCGGCGTGGGGCTGGCAATCGGAAATGCACTGGTCTCCGACGGGGCTGTTGAGGACCTGGCCTTCGTCCTAGAGGACAGGGGAGAGATCGCAGCCCCCGGCTTTGCTTCTATGAACGGGGCTTACCACGTGGAAGAAGCGCACCGGCCCGTCTGGCCGGAGGAGTTCGAGCCGGATGCGGAAACACTGCTCACCGTCTTCCTGCCGCTGGTCTTCGGTGGGGATATAACCACGGCTGCGGTGGCGGCCTCCAGGGTGGGAGAAGGAAAGCTCGGGAGGGAAGAAGCGGTCCTGCTCTTGCAGGAGCTGAGGGGGCTCTTCGGCAAGCTCCTCCCGGAGGACTACCCCTACCGGGCTAAGGCCCTTTCAACGCTCGTCCTAGTCCCGTCCTACAGGATTGAAGACTTTCTGGAGGGACTGCTGGACAGAGAGGTGCGGCTCGCGTCAAGGTTTCCCGGCCGCCCCACGCTGTGGGTGATCGACGGCGGCCGTGCACGGCGGGTGAAGTGAGAAAGGGTGGTCACGCGCGTGACCGAAAAACGGCCGCCGCAGGCCCCGCCCTTTAGGGCTGGGGATAAGGCGGCCAAATTTTTATGGGCTACAATTATATTGCCGCTTGTGGTATAATCATCTCATGAGGCGCCGATTTAAGTCCAACAACAATGTCGTGTATTCTTGCAAATACCATGTGGTCTGGTGCCCGAAGTACCGTCGTCCCGTCCTGAAAGACGGGGTGGACATGCGGCTCAAGGAAGTCCTCCACGAAGTGGCGCGGGAGAGAGGGGCCGAAATCATCGAGCTGGAGGTCATGCCGGACCACGTACACCTGCTGGTAGAGGTGGACCCGCAGTTCGGCATCCACCGTCTGGTGAAGTCCATGAA
>NZ_QSLN01000002.1 GCF_003368535.1 Ammonifex thiophilus | reverse complement strand
TAGAGATCGATAAGGCTGCTATTGAGGAAGAGAGGCAGAGGCTGAGGAAAGTATCGGGTGAGGTGTTCGGTAATCTTCCTGCGCTGCGAGGTCCGGTAACATCATTAACCAGAGCCCTCAAAGCTTTGAGCCGGAACATCGATCTTCTCTGGTAGTTCGTCCTGGTCCGGGGATGGTGGGGCTCGAGACTCCTACAGTAGGTTGACACGATCTAGAGCCCAAGTTTTATTGACATTGTTTCTTGGTGAGGGATATAATTATCCCTAATAGGGAGCGCCGGGGCTAAGCCTCCGCGTTGCTCAAGGTTGGAAGCGGAGGGAGGGAAAATATGGCCGAGGTTCGGGTAGGGAAGAACGAGAGCTTGGATAGCGCTTTGCGCCGGTTCAAGCGCCTGTGCCAGAAGGCCGGCATTCTGGCCGAAGCCCGGCGCCACGAATATTACGAGAAACCAAGCGCTCGTCGCAAAAAGAAGAACGAAGCCGCGCGCAGGCGGCGTTCGCGCTAAACCTCCTTGTAAGCGGATAAAAAGCTTGGGCTTAAAAACCCTCCCACGACATAAAGTAGCCCGTGGGAGGGTT
Organism: Ammonifex thiophilus; assembly: GCF_003368535.1. Classification (GTDB taxonomy): domain Bacteria; phylum Bacillota; class Desulfotomaculia; order Desulfotomaculales; family Ammonificaceae; genus Ammonifex; species Ammonifex thiophilus. The sequence goes on along the minus strand of NZ_QSLN01000002.1, from coordinate 207,629 downwards.
TTTTAATGGGCTGGCGGGAAGTGCAGGAAAGGCTACGCCGCAAACTGGCTTCGGCCCTGGATTTGCCGGGGGAAGTCATCCTTAACCTCCCTAAGATAGTGCTCATCGGCAACTTCCAGGTCTTAATCGAAAACCACCGTGGTATCTTAGCCTACAATTCGGAAACGGTGCGCGTGCTGGTGGAGACGGGCGAAGTGATCGTTAGAGGACAAGATCTGGTTCTCCGCCGTATCCTCCCCGAAGAGCTCTTAATCGAGGGCATAGTCCGAGGGATCGACTTCGCCTAACGGGTTTAGGGGGATGGCCTTGCGTTTCTTCCGCTACTTGCGAGGCTACGTTTTGCTCAAGCTGGAAGGCAAAAAAATAGAGCGCTTCCTCAATATGGCCTTGACGCGCGGCATCAAGTTCTGGGACGTCCGCTACTTGGGAAAGGACCGGGTTCTTTTGCGGGTGCGCTGGGGGGCGGTGCGGGCTCTCAGGCACATTTCCCGGGCTACTTCCACCCGTCTCACCGTTCAGGAGAAAATAGGGCTTCCCTTTCTTGTCAGCCGCCTAAAGAGGCGCCGCGCTTTCCTGGGCGGGGCCTTGTTTTTCCTGGCCCTTGTCTACTGCCTTTCCCTCTTCGTTTGGCGGGTGGAGGTGACGGGGGCGCAGAAGCTTTCTCCGGGGGAAGTTCTTAAGGTGGCGGCACAGGCGGGGCTTAAGCCTGGGGTCCTACGCCGGCAAGTGAACGGTAAAGAAGTGGAGCGGGTGCTGAAGGAGCAGCTACCCCAACTGGCTTGGGTAGGAGTGGAGGTAAGGGGCACGCAGGCCACCATAAAAGTGGTGGAGAAAAAGTTGCCCGAACCGGCCGCCGGGCCGGCGCACATTGTGGCCCGCAAGGCGGGGCTCATAAAGGAGCTTCTGGTGCTGGAAGGAACGCCTAAAGTTAAAGAGGGGGATACGGTGCTGCCAGGGCAGGTACTGATAGCGGGAGAGGAGATGACCGTGCCCCAGGGTGAAGGCGAACCCAGCCCGGTCTACGTCCGGGCCAAGGGGATAGTCAAGGCCCGGGTGTGGTACCAAGGCTACGGCGAGGCGCGGTTAGAAGAAAAGGGAGAGAGACCCACAGGTAGGAAGGCGCAGAGCATTTGCCTCGAGGTGGGGGGGCGCCGCTGGCGGCTTTACGGTAGCGACGCTTCACCTTTCAGCTGCTACCGGGTGGAGGAAACGAGGTATAACCTTAGTTTAGGGAGGAATTTCTCCCTTCCCGTAGCGGTCGAAAAAAAGGTATATTATGAATGGGAGCTTTATAAGCTGAGGCGCACGCCCCAGGAAGCGCGCCGGCTGGCCGAGGAGAGGGCCAGAGCTTACCTGCGGGCCTGCCTTCCGGAGGGGGCACGCTTGGTCGGGGAGCAAGTGGAGGAGGTAAAGGGACCTAAGGAAGAGGGGTTGGTTCGGGTAAGCATCAGGTGGGAAGTGGAGGAAGACATTGGCCAAATTAAAGAATTTACACCGGAAGGAGGGCAAGAAGGCCGAATAAATGGAGGAAATCAGGATCCCCGTGGAGGATCAACAGGCGGCCATGGAAATTCTGGGTCGCTTCGACGAACACCTGAAAGCTATAGAGAGGGCCACGGGAGTGCAACTGCTTTTGCGGGGAGGAGAGTTTGTCTTACGTGGTGAGCCCCACCAGGTGAGGGAAGGTAGTGAGGTGCTCTACCGCTTGAAGGATGCTTACCGCACCTACGGCAGCATAACTATGCGGGAGGTAAACCAGGCCATAAGGGCGGCCAAAGGGGCGGAAAAAGATAAGGAGCTGGTGGACGAGATCCTGCTCACCACCCCACGGGGTAAGCAGGTGAGGCCCAAGACCCCGGGTCAGAAGCGCTACGTGGACGCCATAAGGCGCTACGACATCACCTTCGCCATAGGCCCGGCGGGTACGGGGAAGACCTACTTGGCGGTGGTGATGGCGGTAATCTGGCTGCGCCAGAGGCGTATAAGCCGGATAATTCTCACCCGACCGGCGGTGGAGGCGGGTGAGAAACTGGGCTTTCTTCCCGGGCGTCTGGAGGAAAAGGTCGACCCCTACCTGCGCCCCCTCTACGACAGCCTCTACGATGTGCTGGGAGTGGAGAACACCGAGCGCTACTTGGAAAGGCGCATTATCGAGATAGCTCCCCTGGCCTACATGCGGGGGAGGACGCTGGAGGATGCCTTCATCATTTTGGACGAGGCACAGAACACTACGCCGGAGCAGATGAAGATGTTCCTCACGCGTTTGGGCTTCGGCTCCAAGGCGGTCATCACGGGGGATATCACCCAGATAGACCTCCCGCGGGGGCAGGAGTCGGGGCTGGTGGTGGCTCAGCGCATCCTTCAAGGAATCGAAGGAATTTCCTTCCAGTACCTCACCGGCGAGGACACCATAAGGCACCCGCTGGTTATGGAGATAATACGGGCTTACGAGCGGGCGGAGGCGGAAAAGGCCAAGGAGTGAAACGCGGTGGTAGAAGGAAAAAGTTTTTGGCGGGGTATGCTTAAAGAGCCGAGAGCCAAAAGGGTGGGGGCGGCTCTATTTTTATTCTTCTGCTTAACCCTGCTCACCGCCTTTCAGTTCTTCCCGGTGGGAACGGATCTAGAGGTGGGGCAGGTAGCTCCCCGCACCATCAAAGCGCCGCGGGCCGCCGTTTTCGAAGATAAAGTGAGAACGGAAGAGCTGCGCCGGGAAGCGCAGGCCAGAGTGCCCAAAGTTTACGACATCGACCCCAAGGTGCTGGAGTCCATAAGAAAGGACATACGCGAATGCATCGAGGCCGTTATAGCGGCGGCCAAATCCCCGGCGCAGGGGGGTTCGGCCAAGGTAGCCCTTGTTAAATCCTCCCTCCCCTTCCCCATTACCGACGATCTGGCACAGGCGCTTTTGAGTCTGCCGGAAGGCCGTTTGCGCCAGTTGGGTAGTTATTTGGATACCCTGGTAACCCAGGTGATGGTAAAGGGGGTAAAGCAGGAGGAGCTTCAGGCTACCAAGGAGCAGTTGCGGGAAAGGATAAAGCTTTTGGCCCTTGACCCGGCGGAAGAGCGCTTCGCCCAACTGATTATCCAGCACACCTTGCGCCCCAACTCTTTCTACAACCCGGTGCAGACCGAGATTTTACAGCAGCAGGCGCGGGAAGCGGTGCCGCCGGTAGTGGTGACCATAAGGCCCGGCGAGAAGATAATCGGTGAAGGGGAGGTAGTGACCCCTGAGCACATCGCCAAGCTCAAGGCCGTAGGGCTTTACCACTCCCGCCCTTCCTTCGGCACGGTGGTGGGCATAGCTCTCACGATGGCCCTCCTCACCCTTGCTTTCTTCTACTATATCTACCAGCAGCATCCGGACGTCTACCGGGACGCCAACCAGCTCTACCTGATAAGCTTCATTGTGGTAGGGGTGCTTTTGCTGGCCAAGTTCATCCTGGCGGTGGATATACAGAAGTGGCCGAGCTTGGGACGGCAATTGGGCTACGCCGTGCCGGTGGCGGTGGTGGGTATGTTGCTGGCCACTTTAATCAACACTCGTCTGGCGGTGGTGGCGGTAGCCTTAACCGCTTTGCTCGTAGGCATACTGGCGGACAACCAACTGCGCTTTGCTTTGGCCGGCATGCTTACCGGCCTGGCGGGGGTTTACGGGGTGGCCAAGCTCCACCGGCGGCGGGATCTGGTCCGGGCTGGCTTTCTGGTGGGCCTTACCGGCGTGGGGGTTACATGGGGGATTGAGCTGGCTTCCCAGACCCCTCTGGCCGTGCTGGGCCCGGCCGGGCTGACGCTGGGCGTCCTTAACGGACTGCTGAGTACCATCCTCACCAACGGAGCTCTGCCGGTTCTGGAGCACCTTGGCGGCATAACTTCGCCGGTGCGGTTGCTGGAGCTGACCTCGCCAAGCGAGCCTTTGCTCAAGAGACTGGCGTGGGAGGCCCCCGGCACCTACCACCACAGCATCATGGTGGCCAACCTGGGGGAGGCGGCGGCCGAGGCCATAGGAGCCGACGTCCTGACTGTGCGGGCCGGGGCTTACTACCACGACATAGGGAAGCTCCGCCGCCCCTCCTTCTTCGTCGAGAACCTAGTGGGGAACGAGAACCCTCACGACCGCCTGGCCCCCAGCCTTTCCACTCTGATCATCACCTCCCACGTAAAGGACGGGGTGGAAATAGCGCGGGAGTACAAGCTGCCGGAGAAGATAATAGAGATCATCGAGCAGCACCACGGCACGAGCCTGGTCAGTTGCTTTTACCAGAAAGCCCTACAAGCCGAGCAGAAGGGAATACACGAGGCCGACTTCCGCTACCCCGGCCCCAAGCCGCAGACGCGTGAGGCGGCCATCGTCATGCTGGCGGACTCGGTGGAGGCGGCGGTGCGTTCTATGAACCACCCCCCTCCGGGGCAGATAGAGGGGTTGGTGCGGCGCATAATTAAAGAAAAGCTCCACGATGGGCAGCTGGACGAGTGCGCCCTGACCTTCAGGGACCTGGAACTTATCGCCCACGCTTTTGTCCGCGTGCTGACAGGGCTTTTCCACACGCGGGTCGAATACCCCAGAGAGAACGGAAAAGGGGCAATGAGCCATGACAGTGATAGTTCAGAATCGGCAAGAGAAGGTGAAGGTAGAGAACGGGTGGCTTTCGGCCGTCAGGCGAGCGGCTGAGCTGACACTCGACCTGCTGGGTCCCAAACGGGAGGTAGAAGTGGGAATAACTTTACTGGACGACGATGGTATAAGGGAGCTCAACCGCCGCTACCGGGGGAAGGATGCCCCCACCAACGTCCTGGCCTTCCCCATGGGGGAGGAGGACCCGCCGGTCTTGCTCTTGGGAGACGTAGTGATTTCGCTGGAAACGGCTCGATCTGAGGCCGAAGAAGAAGGCAAGGAGATAGAGGAGAAGCTGGCCCATTTGACGGTGCACGGGGTTTTGCACCTGTTAGGCTATGACCACGAAACCGACGCAGAGGAAGCCTTGATGCGGGAGAAGGAGGAGGCCGTCTTGGCGATGTGGAGGCGGGAGCGTGCGGGATGAAGATCTGGTGCGGCTGGCGCTGGAGGCCAAGGAGCGGGCCTACGCTCCTTATTCCGGGATTAGGGTAGGGGCGGCCCTTCTCACCCGAGGGGGCGAAGTCTTCACCGGCGTCAATGTGGAGAACGCCTCTTACGGTCTCACTTTGTGCGCGGAAAGGGTGGCGGCGGTCAAGGCGGTAAGTGAGGGGAGGAAGGACTGGGTGACCCTGGCGGTGGCGTGGAACCGGGAGGAATTCTGCCGCCCCTGCGGGGCCTGCCGCCAGGTGCTTTTTGAGTTCGCTCCTGCCTTGCGCGTGCTCATGGCCAACGCCCGAGGAGAATACGAAGAGGAGGTATTGGCGGCGCTTTTACCCAGCGCTTTTACGAAATGACGGAAAAAGAGTACCGCTCGGGGTTCGTAAGTGTAGTGGGTAGGCCCAACGTGGGCAAGTCAACCCTCATAAACAATCTGGTGGGGCAGAAGGTGGCCATAGTTTCCGATAAGCCCCAGACCACCCGTCACCGCATCTTGGGCGTTCTTACCTTGCCAGAAGCCCAGGTGGTCTTCGTGGATACACCGGGCATACACAAACCCCGGCACCGGCTGGGAGAGTACCTGGTCACCCTGGCCCTGGGGGCGCTGAAAGGGGTGGATCTGGTGCTTTTCTTGACCGAGGCCACCTCCCCTCCCGGATCGGGCGATTACTTCATACTGGAGCAACTGAAGAAAGCGGAAGTTCCCGTCATTCTGGTGCTCAACAAAATCGACCTCATCTCCAAACCGCGCCTTCTCCCCCTCATCGATCTCTGGCGACAGGAGTACGACTTTGCCGCCATAGTGCCCGTCTCGGCCCTCACCGGGGAGAATCTCGAGCGGCTAGTGCAGGAGATCGTGAGGCACCTACCGCCCGGCCCCCAGTACTTCCCACCCGAGGTCACCACTTCCCAGCCCCCCGAGTTCGTGGTGGCCGAGCTCATCCGGGAAAAGGTCCTCCACCTCACGCACGAGGAAGTACCCCACGGGGTGGCGGTGGTGGTGGAAGAAATGATCCCCAGGCGGGAGGACCTGGTTTACCTCCGAGCTACCATCTACGTGGAGAGGGAGAGCCACAAGAAGATTATCATCGGGGCCGGAGGGCAGATGCTGCGGCAGATCGGGCAGAAGGCCCGGGAGGAGATAGAGGCTTTCCTGGGCAAGAAGGTGTATCTCGATCTGTGGGTCAAAGTGAAGGAAAAGTGGCGGCGGGACGACGTGGCCCTACGCCAGCTGGGCTACAAGCCGGAAGAATGAGGCCAGGGGCGGTTAAGCCGGTTGGGTATCCCCAAAAGGTTCAAGATGCGCCCCAAAAAGAAATCGACCATCTCTTCTATGCTCCGGGGGCGGTGGTAAAAGGCAGGCACCGGAGGGGCGATTATTACCCCTAGTCGGGCCAGCTTCAACATGTTTTCCAGGTGCAGGGCGCTCAGAGGGGTCTCGCGGGGGACCAGAATAAGCGGCCTTCTCTCTTTAAGGGTGACGTCGGCCGCGCGCAGGATAAGGTTTTCCGCGTAACCCTGGGCTATCCCGGCCAGGGTCTTCATGCTGCACGGTATCACCACCATTCCCTGGTGAAGGAAAGAGCCGCTGGCGACGGGTGCCTTCCAGTCCCCCTCGTTATAAGCGAAGTCGGCCAACTCCCTCACTTTTTCCGGGGAGATACCCGTTTCTTCCCAGATCAGATCTTCCGCCTGCCGGCTCAAGAGCAAGTAGGTTTCCACCTTATGTTCTTTAAGGACCTCTAAAAAACGCACTCCCAGGTAAATGCCGGAGGCTCCGGTCAAGGCCACCACTAAACGCATAAATACTCCCCTCCGTTTCCCCAATATTTTAGCCTTGCCGAAGCCTCAAGGGCAAATTAGACCAGGATGACCCGGTAGTGGCGCAGCCAGAGATCGACCTGCAGGAAGTAGGCCAGCAGCTGGGGGCCGGTCATGAGCTGGCCGAACCAGGGGGTATCTACCCCTACGCCGCCGGTGAGGGCGAGTTCTCGCAGTTTCTCCCGGTTTACCAAAGGCAAAAGGGGAGATTGTGGGTCTTCCAGGAGGCGGAGCACGGCGGTCTTGACGAACCGGGTGTAGGCGGGATGGTGGGTCTTGGGGTAAGGGCTTTTGCGGCGCTGGAGGACGGAGTCGGGGAGTATTCCTTTAAGCGCTAGCCGCAAAATTCCTTTCTCTTTTCCCCCCCAGAACTTCATTTCCCAAGGGATATTCCACACGTACTCCACCAGCCGGTGATCGCAGAAGGGGACTCGTGCCTCCAGTCCCGCGGCCATGGCCATCCTATCCTTACGTTCGAGGAGCACCGGCATGAAGTGAAAAATGCTCAAGTAACTAATCTCGCGCAGGCGGGCGGCGTGAGCCTCCTCCCCCGGCAACCGGGGTACTTCCGCCAGAGCCTCGGCGTACCTCTGGGCCAGGTACTCCTGGGGATGTAAAAGCTTCTGGAGCTCCGGGGAAAGGAAAGACTGGCGCCAGGAAGAGTGGCGTATCCAGGGAAAACAAGAAGAAGATAAGTCCTCCGCGCGGCGAAACCAGGGATAACCGCCGAATATTTCGTCCGCTCCCTCTCCTGAGAGGACCACTGTCACCTCCTTCTTCACCTCCCGTGCCAGAAGCAGGAGGGAGGAGTCGACGTCGGCCATCCCCGGCAAGTCGCGGGCTTTTAGGGCGGGCAAAAGGGCCTGCCCCAGCTCCTCCGGGTCAATTACTACGGTGCGGTGGCGAGTTTGAAGCAGAGAAGCCACCTCTGTGGCCCAAGGGGTGTCGTACTGGGGCTGGAACTGGTCGGGGGAGAAGTAGCGGGTGTTTTCCCGGTAATCCACCGCGAAGCTGGCCAAGGTCTCCCCCTTTTCCCGCAGGGCGGTGGCGGCGAAAAAGGTGACGGCGCTGGAATCGAGTCCTCCGGAGAGAAGGCTTCCCAAGGGCACCTCGCTTATCAGTTGTCGGCGCACGCAGTCCTCCAGGAGAGAGCGTAGCTCGGCGGCGGTGCGGGAAGTATTCTCTTTGTGTGGCCGACTCTCCAGCCGCCAGTAGCGCTGAACCTGGATACCTTGGGGCGAAAAGGTTAGCCAGTGCCCCGGTTTGAGCTCTTCGACGTGCCGGAAGACGGCACAGCCGGGAGTGCGTCCAGGGCCCAGGACGAAAATTTCGGCTAGGCCCAGTTCGTCTACCTCGGGGGGAACAGCCGGGTGGACCAGCAAAGCTTTGATTTCCGAGGCGAAAAGAAAAGCACTTCCCCTCCGGCTAAAAAACAGTGGCTTTATGCCTAGTCGGTCGCGGGCCAGGAAAAGGGTTCTTTCTTTTTCGTCCCAGACGGCGAAGGCGAAAATGCCGTTGAGCTTAGAGACGCACTTGGTTCCCCAGGCCAGATAGGCCAGAAGAACCGCCTCCACGTCGGAGCGGGTTTGGAAGCTGAAGCCTAAGGAGCGCAGTTCTTGCCGGAGCTCCGGCAAGTTGTAAATCTCCCCGTTGTAAACTATGACCCAGATTCTCCCGTCAAGCTTTTGCGTGAAGGGTTGTTTTCCCCCTTCGGGGTCAAGCACAATTAAGCGCCGGTGGGCAAAAGCGGCCTGGGGAGAAAGCCAGATCCCCCCCTCATCGGGACCGCGGTGGCTCACTGCAGCTCCCATCCGCTCTATTATCTCGCGCTGGCGGGTAAGGTCCTCTTCCCAGTCAATCCAGCCGGCGAAACCGCACACGGGGCCTCCCCCCAAACTTAGCAATCTCACGTTCACAAGATTATGCCCGCTCCCGCCTTTCGATGTGAGGCTTTTTCGCGGGCACATGGGAACCGGAAGCTATTCCTTTTCCGCATGTTTTGCGGTATTCTGGAAGTAAAGGGTTGAGAAAAGGATGTGGCTTACGGTGGGTTGTGCTTTTCCCCTGATCCTGCTTCTTCTCATCCCGCTGCTCTTCTTCCTTTTTTACTTTCAGCTCGCCACTTTCTCATTCACCAAGCTTGGCCTTTCCCCCGAGACGGCCATTCTTTTCTTCGGGCTTTGCCTCATAGGGGGAATGGTTAATATTCCTATATCCCGGCAACGCATCGTGGTGGAAGAGGGTTCCTTTTTTGGCTTTCCCTTTTTCTTCTACTACCCGCCGCGGGTGCGCGAGCAGGTCATCGCTCTCAATTTAGGCGGAGCCATCTTGCCTGGGCTTTTCAGCCTCTATCTGCTTTTCACCCGAGCTCCCCTGGTGCCTTCGCTCATAGCTACAGCCCTGGTGACGGTGGTGGCCTACGCTTTGGCCCGGCCGGTGCCCGGCATGGGGATCACACTGCCGGCCTTCGTGCCGCCGCTGGTGGCGGCAGCGGCGGCGTGGCTTGTGGCGCGGGAGAACGCCGCTCCGGTGGCCTACGTCGCCGGCGTCTGGGGGACGCTCATCGGGGCCGATCTTCTCAACTGGCCCCGCTTCAAAGACCTGGGGGCGCTGGTCCTGAGCATCGGGGGAGCGGGGATCTTCGACGGCATTTTTTTGGTGGGCATCGTGGCCGCTTTGCTGGCCTAAAAACCTTTTAAAACCATAAAATCTGGGGAGGGGAGCGGTTTATGCAGGAGTGCCTTTTCTGCAATCTGCCGCGGGAGGCTATTATCGCCGAGAACGAGCTGGCTTTTGCCATTTTCGACAAGTATCCGGTGAACCCGGGGCACACCTTGGTTCTTCCCAAGCGGCACTTCGCTTCCTTCTTCGAGGCTACGGAGGAGGAAATAGTGGCCCTTTATTGCCTCTTGCACGAGGTCAAGAAGCTTTTAGACGAGCGCTATCATCCCGACGGCTACAATGTAGGTGTGAATGTAGGGAAGTGCGCTGGTCAGGTGATAATGCACCTGCATTTTCACGTCATTCCGCGCTTCGAAGGGGATGCGCCTCGTCCGGGGGGCTTAAGGCGGGTGAAGGATCCGATTACTCCCTGGGAAGGGGAGGGAGAGAAGAGCAGGTAAATGCCGGTACCTATAGGGATCACGGTGGGGCTTGACCAGGACGAGTCCCGTTACCTTTCGCCCCGCGCCTATGCGGAGGCGGTGAGCCGAGCGGGGGGGCTGCCTCTTCTGCTCCCCCCGCTTCCTCCCGGTGAGGTGCCTGCGGTCCTGCGATTGGTGCGGGGAATCGTTCTTTCCGGCGGGAACGACCTGGATCCGGTCTATTTCGGGGAAGAGTGCCTTCCCCTAACCCGGCGCATCGAACCTGAAAGGGACGCCTTCGAGCTCGCCCTGGCCAGGCTGGCTCTGCACCGCCGGGTACCGCTTTTGGGCATCTGCCGGGGGATGCAGGTGCTGAACGTGGCGGCCGGGGGGAGCCTATACCAGGACCTCTCCTTAGGGATACCCAACCCTCTCAAGCACTTTCAGGAGGCTCCCCGCTGGTACGCTTCCCACTGGGTGGAGCTGCTTCCCGGTTCGCGGCTGGCCAGGATAATGGGGGGCGTCACCCGGCTTAAGACCAACTCCTTCCATCACCAGGCCGTGCGCCAGGTGGCGCCCGGTTTTAAAGCGGTGGCCTGGACTTCGGACGGCGTGGTGGAGGCCATAGAGGCCGAAGGGGAAGCCTTCGCCCTGGGGGTGCAGTTCCACCCGGAGACCATGATCTACAAGGAGCCCCTTTTCTTGCGCCTTTTTGTGGCTCTGGTGCAGGCGGCAGGCGGGATTGAACCTTAAAGGCTAAATGGAGTAAGATTAAGGGCAAAGATGTGGCGGATGGTAGACGCTAATCTTAACCGGTTGTGCGAAGGGCTGCGGGTGCTGGAGGACTTGGCCCGCTTTGTCTTCCAGGAGCGTGCTCTGGCTGAGGAGGCTCGGGCCTTTCGGCACCAGGTGGCTCGAAGCCGGGAGCCGAGGCAGGCCGAGTGCTTGGCCTTCCGAGACGTGGCGGGCGATTGGGGAAAGGATTACCACTCTCTTCCTTACTCTTCCCTGAAAGAGCTTACTCTGGCCAACTCCCGGCGCGTGCAGGAGGCGGCCCGGGTGCTGGAGGAGCTCGCTCGGCTTGGCCTCCCGAAGGGGGAAGAGTTGTTCCGCAAGGTGCGCTTCTGGGCCTATGCGGCCGAGAAGAAGTTGTATTCTTTAGCTGCGGGCGAGGAACGCCGGCGGCGCTGCCGGCGTTGGCGGCTTTACGTCATAGTGGGTTCGGAGCATACGGGCGGGCGCGAGGTTCCGGCAGTGGTGCAAGCGGCCATAGCCGGAGGGGCGGAGGTTATCCAGCTCCGGGAGAAGAGCCTATCCACCCGGGCGCTTTACCACTTGGCCCGCCAACTCCGGGAGATAACCGGGGAAGCGGGGGTAGACTTCATCATTAACGACCGGGTGGATGTGGCCCTGGCGGTAGGGGCGGATGGGGTGCATCTCGGGTCGGAGGATCTCCCCCTACCTGAGGCCCGCCGAATCCTCGGGGACAAGCTTCTTCTAGGGGCTACGGCCCATTCTCTGGAAGAGGCTCTGAAGGCTCAGGCGGTAGGGGCCGACTACCTGGGAGTGGGACCGGTTTTCCCTACCGCTACCAAGCCGGACATCCCTCCCGGGGGTTTGAAGCTCCTTCGGGAAGTGGTCTCCCGGGTTTCCTTACCGGTGGTGGCTATAGGGGGCATAACGGCGGAGAACGTGCGGGAAGTTTTAGCCCAGCCCGGGGTAAAGTGCGTGGCGGTGGTTAGCGCAGTGGCAGCGGCTCCTGATGTTAAAGAGGCGGCGGCGCGGCTGAAACGAGCGATGGAGGGGATGGACTTTGACGCAGCTGGAAGCAGCCCGTAAAGGCGAGATCACTCCTGCTATAGAAAGGGTAGCAGCGCGAGAAGGACTGGCGGTGGAAAAGGTGCTTGAAGGGGTGGCGGCGGGGAAGATAGTGATCCCGGCCAACCACAACCACCGTAATCTGGACCCTATAGGCATCGGCGCAGGGTTGCGAACCAAGGTTAACGCCAACCTGGGCACCTCTCCCCAGTTTCCCGATCCGGAGAGGGAACTTCACAAGTTGCGGGTAGCCCTGGCGGCGGGAGCCGACACGGTGATGGACCTCAGCACCGGCGGGGATCTGGACACGGTCAGACGACTTATCTTGACCCACAGCCCCGTTCCTGTGGGTACGGTCCCCATTTACCAGGCGGCCGTGGAGGCGCGGGAGCGGCACGGGAGCATAGTGGCCATGACCGCCGACGAGCTCTTTGAGGTGATCGAGCGCCAGGCGGCCGACGGGGTGGACTTCATGACCGTCCACTGCGGCGTCACTATGGAAAGCGTGGAGAGGCTCAGGCGCCAGGGCAGGGTGACCGACATCGTCAGCCGGGGGGGCTGCTTCGTACTGGGGTGGATTATCCACCACGAGGAAGAGAATCCCCTTTACGCCCAGTTCGACCGCCTGCTCGATATTTGCCGGCGGTACGACGTCACCCTAAGTCTAGGCGACGGGTTGCGTCCCGGCGCCTTGGCCGACGCCACCGACCGGGCGCAAATTCAGGAGCTGATTATCCTGGGGGAGTTGGTGGACCGGGCGCGAGAGGCCGGGGTTCAGGTCATGGTGGAGGGGCCGGGGCACGTTCCCCTGGATCAGGTGGTCCTCAACGTCCAGCTGCAGAAGTCCCTCTGTCGCGGGGCCCCCTTCTACGTTCTGGGACCTCTGGTCACCGACGTGGCGCCGGGGTACGACCACATAGTGGCGGCCATAGGGGGGGCGGTGGCGGCCATGGCCGGGGCGGACTTTCTCTGCTACGTTACTCCTGCCGAGCATTTGGGCCTCCCCACCGCCGAGGACGTGCGTGAGGGGGTGATCGCTGCCCGCATAGCGGCCCACGCCGCCGACCTGGTCAAGGGGGTGCCGGGGGCTAGAGAGTGGGATCTGGCCATGTCGCGGGCCCGTAAGAGGCTGGACTGGGAAGAGCAACTCCGCCTGGCCCTGGACCCGGAGAAGGCTAGGCGCCTGCGGCAGGAGAGGAATCCCGAAGGCATGAGAGAATGCACCATGTGCGGGGAGTTCTGTGCCATGCGCCTGGTGGCCGGCTTTCTCGGTTTCGATACCAAAGTCAGGCCCTGCTGAAGGAAGGGAGAGCGTGGAACTCAAAGAGATAGGGGAGTTCGGGCTCATCTACCGGCTGACCCGAGACCTGCCCTCTTCTCGTGAGGTGATCCAGGGGGTAGGGGACGATGCGGCGGTGCTGGCGGTAGGAGATAAGTGGCTTCTCTTCGCCACCGACGTTCTGGTAGAAAAGATCCACTTCCGCTGGGATCTGGCTTCGCCTGCCGACGTGGGTTTCAAGACACTGGCGGTCAACGTGAGCGATATCGCCGCCATGGGCGGCCGCCCCACCTACGCCTTGGTCACCCTGGGGCTTCCCCTAAACTTCACGGTAGAAGAGGTGGAGGAGTTTTACGCCGGGCTCAAAGAGGCGGCTGAAGAGTACGAGGTGATCCTGGTGGGCGGGGATCTCAGCCGGTCAGACGTCTTCTTTGCCGGGGTAGCCCTACTAGGGGAGGTGGAGCCGGGGAAGGCTAAATTCCGGAAGGGAGCACGCCCGGGGGATATCCTCTGTGTCACCGGGCCTTTGGGAGGGGCCGCGGCCGGATTAACGCTGCTCAAGAGCAAGAAAGAACTCCTCCCCGAAACCATGGCCCATTTTCTCCGGCGCAAGTACCGTCGCCCCGACGCCCGGCTGGAGGCCGGGAAGATCTTGGGAGACTTCGAAGAGGTGCACGCCTTGATCGACGTAAGCGACGGTCTGGCTGGTGATGCCCATCACCTGGCGCGGGCGTCGGGGGTACAGATCAACATCTATCGCACGGCCCTGCCCGTTTACCCTCCTGCCCAGGAGCTCGGCCGGCGTCTGGGGATGGATCCGGCGGAGTGGGCCCTCTTCGGCGGGGAGGATTATGAGCTCCTCTTTACCGTGGAGCCTTCCGCCGTAGGCAAGGTGGCCAAGGCTTTGGAGGAAGTGGGGCTCAGCCTTTTCCCTTTGGGCTTTGTGGAGGAAGGGGAAGGGGTGAAGCTAGTCTTGCCCGACGGCCGGGAGGAAGAGCTGAGATGCGGAGGGTACGACCATTTCCGAGGAAGTATATATGAGCCTGCGCCTTAAGAGCCGATCGCCGGAAGAGACGCAAGCCATAGGGGAGAAGTTGGGAGGGATCTTGCGCCCGGGCGACGTCGTGGCCCTGGAGGGGGAGTTGGGCACAGGCAAAACCTGCTTCGTGCGGGGGTTGGCGCGCGCCCTGGGAGTGCGGGAACCGGTGGCCAGTCCCTCTTTTGTCTTGGTGCGGGAGTACCGGGGGGAAAAGTTCCCCCTTTATCATTTCGATGCCTACCGGTTGGAAGACCCAAGAGCTTTTTGGGATCTGGGAGTGGAAGAGTACTTCGCTTCCGGAGTAAGTGTCATCGAATGGGCCGAAAAGGTGGCGGCTGTTTTGCCGGAAGAGCGGCTTGAGGTGCGCTTGGAGTACGCTTCTGACGACCCCGAAGCGCGCTTCCTGGAGATTAAAGGGTATGGGAGACGGGGAAAGGAGCTATTGGAGGCTTTGAGGCATGCGCTTGGTTCTGGGGATTGAGACGAGCACGGCTCAGGCTCTGGGTGTGGCGGTAGTGGGGGAAGAGGGGCTTCTGGCCGAGGCCACAGCGCGGGGCGAGAAACGGCACGCCGAGTACCTCTTCTCCTTTATCGAATGGGTACTCAAGTCGGCTGAGGTGAAGCTGGAGGAGCTTAGCGGCATCGCGGTCTCTATAGGCCCCGGCTCCTTCACCGGTATCCGTCTAGGGGTGGCGGTGGCCAAGACGCTGGCCCAGGTTCTAAGTTTACCGGTTTTCGGGGTGCCCACTTTGGAGGTTTTGGCCTTGCCGTGGTCTGCCCAGCCCCTTCCGGTCTGCCCGTTGGTTCCTTCGCGGCGGCAGGAAGTTTTTGCTGCCCTCTACCGGCGGGGAGAACTTTTAAAGGGACCCTGGGCGGCCTCGCCGGCGGAGGTGGCGGCGGAGCTCCGATCCCTGGACTCAGTCCTGCTCACCGGAGCGGGAGCCGGGCTTTATGCCTCTGTTTTCCGGGAGCTGCTGGGAGAAAGAGTTGTCTTCCCCGTTCCCTTGCCCGACAGCCCGTCGGCGCAGGTGATAGCCTTCCGGGGGCTAGAACTCCTCCGGCAAGGGGCGAGAGGGGATCTTTTCGAGCTCTCTCCCCTCTACCTGCGTCCGCCGGCGATAAGCGGAGGGGGCTAAGTCTTATGACCTTGCAGGTAGTGACCATGACGCCGGAACATCTGGATGAGGTACTGGAAATAGAGCGCCTCTCCTTCCCCCTGCCCTGGGATCGGGATACCTTTCTCTTCGAGATACTCGTCAACAAGCTGGCGGATTACGTGGTGGCTTTGTGGGACGGTAAGGTGGTGGGTTACGGAGGCATGTGGATAGTGGCGGACGAGGGGCACATCACCAACATCGCTGTGCACCCGGACTACCGGCTGAGGGGAGTGGGGAGGGAGATCCTAAAGGAGCTCATCCGGCGGGCAAAGGAGAAAGGCCTTTCCCGCATGACCTTGGAAGTGCGCCCCTCAAACGCGGTAGCCCGGCACCTTTACCGGAGCCTCGGCTTCGTGGAAAAGGGGATAAGAAAGCGCTACTACCGGGACAACGACGAAGACGCTATCATCATGTGGCTAGAAAACTTGCAGGTGATGCCCTGTGAAGAACGGTAGGGTGCTGATTCTGGGCATTGAAACCTCCTGCGACGAGACTGCGGCCGCGGTGGTAGCCGACGGCCGCGAGATCCTTTCCAACGTGGTCTCCTCCCAGGTGGAGATCCACCGGCGCTTCGGCGGGGTAGTACCCGAAGTGGCTTCCAGAAAACATCTAGAGATGCTGAACCCCGTCATCGACCTGGCTCTGAAAGGGGCGGGGGTGAGCCTTGGCGATTTAGATGCGGTGGCGGTTACCCAGGGTCCCGGCCTGCTAGGCTCGCTGCTGGTGGGGCTCATGGTCGCCAAAAGCCTTGCCTTTGTTTTGAGGTTACCCCTCATCGCCGTGCATCACATAAGGGCTCATGTTTACGCCAACTTTCTTGCCCATCCCCGCGTAAATTTCCCTTTCGTGGCTCTGGTGGTGTCGGGAGGGCACACCGATCTGATTTACGCCACCTCCCACAGCGACTTCCGGCTGATCGGCCGGACCAAGGACGACGCGGCGGGAGAGGCCTTCGACAAGGTGGCGCGCTTCTTGGGGCTAGGGTATCCTGGCGGCCCGGCCATCGAGAGAAAAGCGCGCCAAGGCGACCCTACGGCCTTCCCCTTGCCTCGTCTTCACACCAGCGGGGATTTCGACACCAGCTTCAGTGGCCTCAAGACGGCGGTCATCTACCGCTGGCGTCAGGCTCAGGAGAGAGGGGAAAAGGTGCGGGTGGAGGACGTGGCCGCCAGCTTTCAGGCCACGGTGGTGGAAATACTGGAGGAGAAGGCTTTCGCCGCCGTGCGCGCCTTTAAAGTACCCACCCTTCTTCTGGCCGGTGGGGTAGCGGCCAACGGCCACCTGCGAGAGCGCTTCGCCACCCGGGCGCAGGCGGAGGGAGTTAAGCTTCTCCTCCCCCCGCCGGTTCTCTGTACCGACAACGCCGCCATGGTGGCCGCCGCCGCTTACTACCAGTTTCTGCGGGGGGATTTTGCTCCCTTGACCGTAAGCGCCGACGCCGGCCTTCCCTTGAGCTAGAAGCAGCCGAGTTGGCAGGCCACTATCTTTATTCCCAGTTGATCGCAGGCGGCTCCCACAACCCTAGGTGCTACTCCTAGCTCGGCAGCCAGTTGGTGGGCGCGCAGGCAGGTGAGCTTGCCGTCCTTGGCTGCTTCTTTCACGGCTGCTAGCACCTGGGGCGGCACCTCATACGGAGGTTTCTGCTTCAAAGCGACCCCCTCCTTAAAAGCTTGGCGAAGCCTCCTGTCAGGAGATTTTACCACGAAAGGAGGATTTGCGGGGGTTGATTGCCCACTGGAAAGTGGTTCGTTACCTCCAGGGAGAGCGGCGCGAAGTAATGGACGAGGTGGCGGAGGAGAAGTCCTTCAAAATATTGCTCGACGGTCGGCTCCTCGCCACCCTTAACTGCCTTCCGGCAGAGTTGGAGTACCTAGTGCTGGGCCATCTCTGGCATTCAGGCGTGATCTGTCACCCGGCAGAGGTGGTGCAGATCGAGGTTAGGGCGGGGGAGATTAGAGTTTCCTGCTGCCCCGGCCGCGTATCTTACCCTTCTGCCCCTTCTTCTCCTTTACAAGTGGATCCGGGGGAACTTTTCTCCCTGGTAGAAGCTCTGGACGAGGATTCCCTCTTTTCCCGGACCGGTGGGGTGCACGTGGGTCTCTGGGGCCGAGGAGGGGAGGTGATCTTCCGCACCTCCGATACTGGGCGGTACAACGTGCTCGATAAGCTCACCGGTTTCGCCCTGACCCGAGGGCTCTCTCCCTCCGAGCTCGTTCTGGGCTTCAGCGGGCGCCTGAGCCGAGGAGTTATAGAAAAGGTGGCCCGGCTCGGGACGAGGCTCGTGGTCTCACCGGCAGCTCCCACTTCCGGGGGTCTCGAGCTGGCCTCGGAGCAGGGCATAACCGTGGTAGGCTTTGTTCGCCGGGGCCGCTTCAACATCTACACCCACCCGGAACGCGTGGCTTTTTAGCGCACCGCCTTTTCTATGCGCACGGCTACTCCTTTAAAAGCCGGTATCTTGGCACGCGGGTCGCAGCGATGTCCCACTAAGGTGTTTATGGGGTTCTCAGCATCGTGGAAGGTGGCAAAGACCACTCCGCGCGGCAGGTTGGAGTTGGGAGTAGCTTCTATTTTAAGGACACCATGGCGCGAGGAAATGAGGACGCGATCGCGAGGCTTGATTCCCAGTTCTGCCATGTCTTGCGGATTCATCTCCAAAAGGGTCTCCTGATAAAAGCCCAGAGGGGTGCGCCGGGTCATGGTGCCCGAGTGGTAATGAGTGAGATAGCGCCCGGTAATTAGTAAGAAAGGATAGTCCTTATCCGGTTGCTCGTCGGGCGGGGCGAAGTGTACCGGGTGGAAGCGCCCTTTGCCCCGGGCGAAGTTTTCTTGGTGAAGAATAGGAGTACCGGGGTGTTCAGGGTGAGGACAGGGCCAGAAGATTCCTTCGGGCTCGACTTCCAGGCGTTCGTAACTCACGCCGCCGTAGATGGGAGTAAGCTGCGCTATTTCTTCCATGATGGCGGCCGGGGAAGAGTAATCCCAGGGATGTCCCATCTCCCGGGCTAGGAGGGTTACTATTTCCCAGTCCGGCTTGGCCTCCCCTACCGGACTTATGGCGCGCCGTACCCGCTGAATGCGGCGTTCAGTGTTGGTGAAGGTACCATCTTTTTCGGCAAAGCTGGCCGCTGGTAGGACCACGTGGGCAAAGCGCGCGGTTTCGGTGAGAAAGATGTCTTGCACCACCAAGAACTCCAGGTTTTCCAGCGCCTTTTTCACTAGGCCGGTATCGGCCTCGGTCACCATAGGGTTCTCGCCCACGATATAGAGAGCCTTTATCCTGCCTTCGGCGGCCGCTTCAAACATTTCGGTGGCGGTGAGCCCTGGATGATCTGGGATTTCCACTCCCCAGGCCGTGGCAAACTTGGCCCTTAGTGAGGGGTCAGTCACCGCCTGGTACCCGGGGAGGTAGTCGGGCAGGGCCCCCATGTCGCAGGCGCCCTGCACATTGTTCTGTCCCCTCAGGGGTAGAACACCACTTCCCTTCCTCCCCACATGGCCACAAAGCAGGGCCAGATTAGCGATGGCGTAGACGTTGTTCGTGCCACAGGTGT
Source organism: Ammonifex thiophilus (assembly GCF_003368535.1). Classification (GTDB taxonomy): domain Bacteria; phylum Bacillota; class Desulfotomaculia; order Desulfotomaculales; family Ammonificaceae; genus Ammonifex; species Ammonifex thiophilus. Next base: position 188,825 of record NZ_QSLN01000002.1, on the reverse strand, counting down.
GTTGGGTTACACCCATGGTGTAGATAATCACGGCATTTTTGGCCCGGGCGTAGCGGCGCGCCACCTCGACGATGAGCGCTTCCGGTACACCGGTTATGGCCGCAGCCAAGGAGGGTGGGTACTGCATCGCCGCTTCTCGGAAGGCGGCAAAGTTCTCCGTGCGGTAGATGACGAACTCCTGATTCCACAGATTCTCTTGGAGGCATACGTGGGCCATGGCGTTGAGCAGAGCGATGTCGGTGCCGGGGCGTAGTTGCAGATGGTAGTGGGCGCGTGAAGCTATCTCGGTGCGCCGGGGGTCGATCACAGCCAGTACCGCCCCGCGCCGGAGCGCTTTCTGGATCTGAATGGCCGCCACCGGGTGGGTCTCGGTGGTGTTACTGCCGATTACCAGGATGAAGTCAGCTTCGGGTATTTCGGCAAGTGGGTTGGTGGCCGCGCCGCTGCCAAAAGCTTCTCTTAGAGCCACCAGGGTGGGGGCGTGACAGAGGCGAGCGCAGTGATCGATGTTGTTGGTTCCCAAGACCGCCCGGGCGAACTTGTTGAGCAAATAAGCTTCCTCGTTGGTTATGCGGGCGGAGGCGAGCACCCCTATGGCGTCCGGCCCGTATTTTTCCTTCACTTCGCGTAGGCGCCGGGCTACCCGCCCGAGAGCTGTGGGCCAGGTGACCTTGGCGAAGAGGAAGGGGTCGCGTATGAGAGGCATCTTTAGCCGGTCCCGGTGATGGATGAAGCCGAAGCCGAAACGCCCCTTGACGCATAGCCAGCGGCCGTTGACCGGCGCCTCGGGGCAAGATTGCACCCCTATCACCCGGTCGTTCTTGACAACCAGGTAAAAGGAGCAGCCGGTGCCGCAGTAGGGGCACACGGTCTTTACCTTCTTAACTTCCCAGTGCCGTCCCTGTCCCCACATGGGTTTGGGGAATAAGGCTCCAACCGGACAGACGGCTATACAATTACCGCAGAACACGCAGCCGGCCTTTTCCAAGGGGAGCTCGAAGGGAGGGGTGATTTTGGTGCGCACCCCTCGGTAGGCGAAGTCTATGACGGCTTTCCCCATGATCTCGCTGCAGACGCGCACACAAAGGCCGCAGAGGATACACTTATTCATGTCCCGCACGATGAAAGGGTTGCTGTCTTCTATCGGGTAATTCCGCTTTTCTCCTTCAAAGCGGGTCCGGCGCACTCCGTAGCGGTAGGCTAGGTCTTGCAGGGCGCAGGAGCCGGTGCGCTCACAGGTCAGGCAGTCTTCAGGATGGTTGGCCAAAAGAAGCTCTATCAAAGTATAGCGGGCGTGGCGCACCGCCGGGCTCTCGGTCTCCACCACCATGCCGTGGCGAACTGGGGTGATGCAAGCTGCCGGCAGTTCTTTCCATCCCCGCACCTCCACTATGCACAGACGGCAGCCTCCCCAAGGGCTGAGCTCCGGGTCGTGGCAAAGAGTAGGGATATAGATGCCGGCCTGGCGGGCCGCCTCCAGGATAGTGGTTCCTTCGGGAACGGTGACTTCTTTCCCGTTTATGACCAGGGTCACCATCTTCCTTTCCAAATCTGGACGACCCCCTTCAGAGCCGCTTGACGGCCTGGAAACGGCAGATCTCAAAGCAGCGGCCGCATTTGACGCAAACTTTTTCGTCGATGTGGTGAGGCTTCTTCTTTTCTCCCTTAATGGCTTTGACCGGGCAGACGTAAGCGCAGGCGCCGCAGCCTATGCACTTATCGACTAAAATAACGAAGCGCCGTAGGGCCACGCACTCACCGGCGGCGCAGCGCTTTTCCATCACATGTTGCAAATACTCGCTGCGGAAGAAGCGCAGGGTGGTCAGCACCGGGTTGGGAGCCGAGGTTCCCAGCCCGCAGAAGGAGGTGGCCTTGACCACCTGCCCCAGGAACTCCAGGAGGGAAAGGTCGCTGGGGCTTCCCTCTCCCCTGGTGATGCGCTCCAGGATGTTCAGCATCTGCTTGGTCCCCTCGCGGCATGGAGTGCACTTACCGCACGATTCCCGCTCGGTGAAGCTCAGAAAGAAGCGGGCAGTGTTTACCATGCAGTTGTCCTCGTCCATGACCACCACGCTTCCCGAGCCCATCATGGCCCCGGCCCCGGTGAGGGATTCGTAGTCGATGGGCAGGTCGAGCATGTCTTCGGGTATGCAGCCTCCCGATGGTCCCCCTATCTGCAAGGCCTTGAAGCGCTTGCCTCCCTTAATTCCCCCGCCTATATCGAAGATAAGTTCTTTCAAAGTGGTGCCCATAGGAACTTCCACCAACCCAGTATGTTTCACCTTACCACTTAGGGCAAAGATCTTGGTGCCTTTGCTACCTTTGGTGCCAATGTTGGCGAACCACTGGCTGCCACGCAAGATTATCAAGGGGACGTTGGCGAAGGTCTCCACGTTGTTAAGCACGGTGGGCTTACCGAAGAGACCCTTTTCGGTGGAGCGGGGCACTTTGATGCGGGGGATACCCCGGTTCCCCTCTATGGAGGCCATGAGCGCGGTGGACTCGCCACAGACGAAAGCCCCTGCCCCTTCGTTTATGTGCAGATGGAAGGTAAAGCCGGAGCCGAGGATGTTTTCTCCCAAGAGCCCTGCCGCATAGGCTTGTTCTATGGCTATCCTTAGTCGCTTCACTGCCAGGGGGTACTCTGCCCGGACGTAAACGTAGCCCTCGTCGGAGCCTATGGCGTAGCCGCAGATGATCATTCCCTCGATGACCGCATGCGGGTCGCCCTCCAGGAGGGCGCGATCCATGAAGGCCCCCGGATCGCCCTCGTCGGCGTTGCAGATGACGTAGCGCTTAGAACTCGGTACTCGCCGGGCGGCCTCCCATTTCTTGCCGGTGGGGAAGCCGGCTCCTCCTCTACCCCTAAGTCCAGATTTTTTGATTTCTTCGATTACCTCTTCGGGGCTCAAAGAGAAAAGAACGGAGGTCAAGGCCCGGTAGCCACCGGCGGCTATGTACTCCGCTATGTCCTCCGGATTGATGTAGCCGCAGCGCTCCAGGACCACCCGCTGCTGCTTGCGGTAGAAGGGTATTTCGGATAGAAGGGGGTATACCTTACCTGCCTCATCGCGGAAGAGCAGTCGTTCGACGGGTTTTCCGCCCTTGAGGTGTTCTTCCACTACAGCTGGCACGTCTTCCGGTTTTAGCCGACAGTAAAGGATCCCTTCCGGCATGACCAGGGCCAGCGGACCTTCTTCGCAAAGCCCCAAACAACCTACCAGAGTAACGGTGACCTGTTCTTCCAGGCCGGCCTTCTTTATGGCTTCCTGGAAAATTTCGGGCAGAGAGAAGGATCCGGCTGCTCCGCAAGTGAGCCCTCCGCATACCAGAAGGCGCCTCCGGTTACTACCCACTGGAGGAAAGTGGGAGTTGAGCCATTTTTGGCGCAGCCTTCTGCACTCGGGATCGTCGTGGCAGAAAGGGCCGTCCCGGCGGCACAGCACGTAATCTTTACAGGGGGTTTGGGGGGAGTGGGTACAGCGGGAGCAGCACCGATCCATAAACGACCGCACTGGTTTTCCCTCCGTCGGCCTCTAGTACTTTTTCAGCAGGGCTAGAGCCTTCTCCGGGTCCAGCCGACCGTGCGTCTCTTCGTCCACCACTACCACCGGCGCCATACTGCAAGCCCCTACACAGGAGACAACTTCTAAGGTGAAACGCCCATCGGCGGTAGTGTCTCCCGGTTCCACGCCTAACTCCCTTTTCAGGGCGTGGAAGATCTGCTCCGAGCCACGGACGTGACAGGCGGTACCCAGGCAAACGCATACCGTATGCCTACCTCGGGGCTTAAGGCGGAACTGGGCGTAGAAAGTAGCCACGCCGTAGACCTTGCTCAGCGGAACTCCCAGCTCCTGAGCTAAGGTGCGCAGGGCCGGTTCCGGCAGATAGCCATAGTGGCGCTGCAGGGCGAGCAAGGCGGCTATAAGCTTTTCCGGCCTTCCCCGGTAGCTCCGCACTACCTCTTCTAGGATCGCTTCTCCCATACTTCCACCTCATCGAAACGATAAATACGGCTGGGAGTAATCAAAAAGTGCAGGCGCTGATCGTGGGGTTCGGCCCCCACGTCTTCCACTACCTGAAAGTCGTAGGCCAAGCCTACCCGCAGGGCGGGGGAGCGGGAGAGGAAGCGATCGTAGCAACCCCACCCGTATCCCAGTCTGTATCCTTTCAGATCAAAAACAAGGCCTGGTACCGCGACCAGGTCTATCTCTTCGGGGGGGACAGAAGGGCAGGTGGGACGGGGTTCGGGTATCCCTCCTGGCCCCGGTACCAGGTCATCGGGGTAAACCTTTATTAGGCGTGCGGTAATTTCTTTCTTCTCCCGTGAGGTTGCCGGCAGGGCTACGAGCTTGCCTTCGGCCAAGGAGGCCGAAATTATCCTCTTGGTGGGTACCTCCTGGCGGAAGGCGCAGTAAAGTAGTAGCGTCTTCGCCTGCCGGTAGGCGGGCAGGGAGAAGAAGAGCTCCGCCACCCTTTCCCCCGCCCAGGCCACCTCCTCGGGGGGGAGGGCTAGCCTTTTTCGCAAAAACACTTGGCGCAAGCTTTCCTTCTTCATGGCTTTAAAAGTATCTCTTCCTGCGGTCGGTTGTCAAAGGAGGAGGGTTTAACGGCTAAAATTCAACGGTGGAAGGCAGTTGAAGCGCCGGGTGAGCAGAGCTCAGGTAGTGTAGGAAGCTGCTTTCCAGGGAAAAATTTTTTATTGGGTGGCAGACCGTCCGACGGAAGAGCATGATTTTATGAGAAAAAAGTTGTTTTGAAGAGAGAGGGGGGATTCTGCCGCAATAATTGCTAAAGGAAGCTTGGAAACGTTGGTATTTGGGCAGTTTAGGCTTTTGCCTTTGGGCTGCGACTTCGCTAGTATAATTTCGTGATCCTTTATTAGCACTCGGTCGAGGTGAGTGCTAATAAAAACGAGGAGAAGGAGGGGTCAGGCTTGATCAGACCGCTGGGTGATCGGGTAGTTGTCAAGCCTTTGCCTGCCGAAGAGGTGACTAAGGGAGGCATTGTGCTGCCCGACACGGCCAAGGAGAAGCCCCAAAAGGGGGAAGTGGTGGCCGTGGGGCCGGGGAGGCTTCTGGAGAACGGCCAGCGCGTTCCCATCGATGTCAAGGTAGGAGACAAGGTCCTCTACTCCAAGTATGCCGGTAACGAGGTCAAGATCGACGGAGAAGAGTATCTCATCCTGCGCGAGAGCGACATCCTGGGCGTGCTGGAGTAAAAACAAAAGGAGGGGGTTATCACCGTGGCAGGCAAGCAGATTCTCTTCCGGGAAGAGGCGCGCGCAGCTATCGAGCGGGGCGTTAACGCCGTAGCGGATGCCATAAAGGTGACTTTGGGTCCACGCGGGCGTAATGTGGTGCTGGAGAAGAAGTTCGGTTCGCCCCAGATCGTCAACGACGGCGTCACCATTGCCCGGGAGATTGAGTTGCCCGATCCGGTGGAGAACCTTGGGGCGCAGCTCATCAAGGAGGTTTCCACCAAGACCAACGACGTGGCTGGTGACGGTACCACCACGGCGGCCCTGCTGGCCCAGGCTATTGTGCGTGAGGGCATGAAGAACGTAACGGCCGGGGCCAACCCCATCATGCTCAAGCGGGGCATTGATAAGGCCGTAGAGCGGGTGGTAGAGGAACTCAAGAAGATCGCTAAGCCGGTAGAGTCCAAGGAAGCTATCGAGCAGGTGGCCTCCATTTCCGCCAACGACCCCGAGATCGGCCGGCTCATTGCCGAGGCTATGGAGAAGGTGGGTAAGGACGGGGTCATCACCGTCGAGGAGTCGAAGGGCATCACCACCACCCTGGAAGTGGTGGAAGGGATGAACTTCGACCGCGGTTACATCTCCCCCTACTTTATAACCGATCCCGAGCGGATGGAGGCGGTGCTGGAGGATGCCTACATCCTGATAACCGACAAAAAGATCTCCGCCATCACTGATATCCTGCCTCTTCTGGAAAAGGTCCTGCAGACGGGCAAGCCCTTGCTCATTATAGCCGAGGATGTGGAGGGCGAAGCGCTGGCCACGCTGGTGGTCAACAAGTTGCGCGGTACCCTTTCCGTCTGCGCCGTCAAGGCGCCTGGCTTCGGTGAGCGGCGCAAAGCCATGCTGCAGGATATTGCCATCCTCACCGGTGGCCAAGTCGTCTCCGAGGAGCTGGGCCTCAAGCTCGACAAAGCCACGTTGGAGATGCTTGGCCGGGCGCGCCAGGTGCGCGTGAAGAAGGAGGAGACCATCATCGTCGGCGGCCAGGGCAACCCGGAGGACATCACCAAGCGGATCGCCCAGATCAAGAAGCAGATCGAGGAGACGACCTCCGAGTTCGATAAGGAGAAGCTGCAGGAGCGCTTGGCCAAGCTGGCCGGCGGGGTGGCGGTCATCCAGGTGGGCGCGGCCACCGAGACCGAAATGAAGGACAAGAAGCTTCGCATCGAGGACGCCCTCAACGCCACGCGGGCGGCGGTAGAGGAGGGTATCGTCCCTGGCGGCGGTACGGCGCTTATCAACTGCATCCCGGCTCTGGACGAGTTGAAGTTCGACGACCCCGACATGCAGACGGGCGTGCGCATCGTGCGCCGGGCGCTTGAGGAGCCGCTGCGCCAGATCGCGGCCAACGCTGGCTACGAGGGTTCGGTGGTGGTGGAGCGGGTCAAGGCGAGCGAGCCCGGCGTGGGCTTCGACGCCCTTAACGAGCGCTACGTTAACATGATCGAGGCGGGGATCATCGACCCGGTCAAGGTGACGCGGACGGCTTTGCAGAACGCGGCGAGCATTGCCGGCATGATCCTCACCACCGAGTGCCTGGTGGCCGAGAAGCCGGAAAAGGAGAAGAATAAGGGCGGCGGCATGAGCCCCGACATGATGTAAGCTTTCCTTAGAGCTTGCCATGGAGAGCTCCCGCTTGGACGGGCGGGAGCTCTTCTTTTATAATTGACTTTAAACCGGTCAGGAGGCAGGCGGAAGCTTTGCGGGCAAAAACCTGGGAGGAGCTCATTGGTCGCACCCCGCTCGTTTCCCTCAAGCGGCTGGGGGTAGAGAGAGTCACTTTGCTGGCCAAGTGCGAGTGGTTCAATCCGGGAGGGAGCAACAAGGATCGGGCGGCTCTTTTCATGCTTAAGGAGGCTTTAGCCTCGGGCAAAATCGCGCCCGGCGGCACGGTGGTGGAGCCCACCAGCGGCAATACCGGCATAGCCCTGGCCTGGCTGGGCCGGCGCCTGGGGCTTCAAGTGGTGGTCACCATGCCGGAAAATATGAGCCGCGAGCGCGTTGATTTGCTAACTGCCTACGGTGCCAAAGTGGTGCTCACTCCGGCGGAGAAGGGGCTGCCCGGAGCGGTGGAAGCGGCCAGAGAACTGGTGCGGGAAACAAAAGGTGCTTTTATGCCCGACCAGTTCAGCAACCCGGCCAACGCCGAGGCGCACTACCGCACTACCGGCCCGGAGATCTGGGAGGATACCGAAGGTCAGGTAGACACGGTGGTGGCGGGAGTGGGCACGGGGGGCACCTTAACCGGCATAGCCCGCTACCTTAAAGAAAGGAAGCCGAAGGTGCAGGTGGTGGCGGTGGAGCCGGCCGAGTCGCCAGTTCTCTCCGGAGGGAAGCCGGGCAGGCACGGCATTCAGGGAATAGGGGCAGGCTTCGTTCCTCCTTTGCTGGCTCGCGAGCTTATCGACGAGGTGATTCCCGTCGCCACCGAAGAGGCGGTGGCGACCTGCCGGGAGTTGGTGGCTAAGGAGGGTATCCTGGCGGGACTTTCTTCCGGAGCGGCCTGTCGGGCCGCTTTAAAACTCGCCTCCCGGCCGGAAAACCGGGGAAAGGTTGTCGTGGTCATCTTTCCGGACAGCGGGGAGCGTTATATTTCCTTGGGACTCTGGAGAAAAGCGTAAGGTTGGTGAGCAGAGTTGCGAGTAGTTTCAGGTCTTCGCCGCGGTGAGACCCTCTCGCGGGAAGAGTTGCGGGAGTTGCAGTTGGTTCGCCTCAAAGCGCTTCTAGTCCGGGTTTACGAGCGCGTTCCCTTCTACCGCCGCAAGATGGACGAGGCGGGGGTAAAGCCGGAGGACATAAGGTCTTTGGAGGACATCCGCCACCTCCCCTTTACCACTAAGGAGGACCTGCGGGAGAACTACCCCTTCGGGCTTTTCGCCGTGCCCTTAAAAGACGTGGTGCGCATCCACGCCTCCTCCGGTACCACCGGCAAACCCACGGTGGTGGGTTATACCCGTCGGGACCTAAACCTCTGGGCGGAGCTGGTGGCCCGGATCGTACGGATGGCGGGGGTGGGGCGCGGGGATGTAGCGCAGGTTTGCTTCTCTTACGCCCTTTTCACCGGCGGTTTCGGGCTGCACGCCGGGCTGGAGCGGGTAGGGGCTACGGTCGTTCCGGCGGCGGCCGGGAATACCGAGCGCCACGTGCGCCTCATGCAGGATTTCGGCACCACGGTGCTGGTGGGCACTCCTTCCTACATCCTCCACATCGCGGAGGTGGCTCGACAGATGGGGGTGGACCCCCGGCGCCTTAAGGTGCGCAAGGCCCTCTGCGGGGCCGAACCTTGGAGCGAGGGAATGCGGGCCGAGATAGAGCGGACGTGGGGTATAGAGGCTTACGATAACTACGGCCTTTCCGAGATAATAGGGCCCGGGGTAGCGGGGGAGTGCCTCGAGCGCCAAGGGCTGCACATCAACGAGGACCACTTCCTGGTCGAGGTGATCGACCCGAATACGGGCGAGCCACTGCCGGTGGGGGAGAAAGGGGAGTTGGTCTTCACCACCCTGACCAAGGAAGCTCTCCCTCTCATTCGCTACCGGACGCGGGATCTATCGCGGCTTTTGCCCGGTCCCTGCCCCTGCGGCCGCACTACCATCCGCATGGAGCGGGTCATGGGCCGCACCGACGACATGCTGATAATCCGAGGGGTGAATGTCTTTCCCTCCCAGATCGAAGAAGTTATCACCAGCATCCCGGGGCTGGCTCCCCACTATCAGATAATCGTAGACCGCAAGGGTTATCTAGACGAGCTGGAGGTCCAGGTGGAGCTGGCGCAGGAGGGGTTCACAGGATCTTATGAAGACCTGGAGTCTCTGGAGGAGGCGGTGCGCCACCGGCTGCAGTCGATCCTTTCCATAACTCCCAAAGTAAAACTTTTGGAGTACGGTTCGCTCACCCGCTCTACAGGTAAGGCCAAGCGGGTTATAGACCGCCGCCGAGGAGGAGAAGGATGAAACTCTTAAGTGGTAACGAGGCCATAGCCCGGGGGGCCTACGAGGCGGGGGTGAAGGTGGCGTTGGCCTACCCGGGTACCCCCAGCACCGAGATCCTAGAAAACATTATCCGGCACTACCCGGAGATTTACGCGGAGTGGGCGGCCAATGAGAAGGTAGCGGTGGAGGTGGGAATAGGAGCCTGCCTGGCCGGGGCCCGCACGCTGGTAGCCATGAAGCACGTGGGGGTGAACGTGGCCGCCGACCCCTTACTCACCTTGACTTACACCGGGGTAAACGCCGGTTTTGTCCTGGTTTCGGCCGATGACCCGGGGATGCACAGTTCGCAGAATGAGCAGGACAACCGGTTTTACGCTCGCTTCGCCCAAGTGCCTTTGCTCGAGCCGGCGGACAGCCAGGAGGCCAAGGATTTCGTGAAGGCGGCTTTCGAGATAAGCGAAGCTTTTGATACCCCCGTCCTTCTCCGGACTACCACGCGGGTCTCTCACTCCAAGAGCCTGGTGCAGGAAGGAGAGCCGGTGACGCCACCGCCCAGAAAGTACCGCAAAGACTTTGCCAAGTACGCCGTGCTCCCGGCCCACGCCCGGGTGCTACACGAGAAGGTGGAGAGGCGCCGAGAGGAATTGCGAGCGTACGCCGAGTCCTCTCCTCTCAACCGCATAGAGTGGGGGGACAGGAGAATAGGCTTCATCACCTCCGGCATAGCTTACCAGTACGTGAAGGAGCTCTTCCCCTGGGCCTCGGTGCTCAAGCTGGGCCTGAGCTACCCCCTGCCCTTGAAGCTCGTCCGCCAGTTTGCCCGGGAAGTGCAGAGGGTTATAGTAGTGGAGGAACTGGAGCCGTTTCTGGAGGAGCAGATCCTGGCGGCGGGTATCAGGGTGCAGGGCAAGGATTTGGTGCCCAGAACAGGGGAGCTTTCGCCGGCGCGGCTGGCCTGGGGGCTTTCCCGAGACGAGGACCTGGCACGCCTGGCCGAGGAGTACGGCACGGTGTTTAACTTCCCGCCGGACGAGGAGAAATTGCCGGTGCGCCCCCCGGTTCTCTGCCCCGGCTGTCCCCATCGAGGGGTCTTCTACGTCCTCAAAAAGATGAAGCTGGTGGTCACCGGGGACATAGGCTGCTACACCTTGGGTGGGCTGCCGCCGCTGGGAGCCATGGATACCTGCATCTGCATGGGGGCCTCCATAGGGATGGCACACGGGCTGGTGAAGGCTGATCCGGAGCTCAGCGGGCGCACGGTGGCGGTCATCGGCGATTCCACCTTTTTCCACACCGGCCTTCCCGCTCTGGCCAATCTGGTTTATAACCGAGGTGCGGCCGCGGTTATTGTTCTGGATAACCGCACCACCGCCATGACCGGGCACCAGGACCACCCGGGGACGGGTAGGACGGCCAGGGGGGAGGAGACCGTGGCGCTGGATGCGGCCGAGGTAGCCCGGGCGCTGGGGGCGGAGTACGTGGAGGTGGTGGATCCTTATGACCTGCAGGCTGTGCGCCGAGCGGTGGAGCAGGCCCTGCGCTCCTCTTCGCCGGCAGTGGTGGTGGCTCGGCGCCCTTGTGTCCTCTTGACCCGCCCTTCTCCTCGCCCCTTACCCTACCGGGAGGAGGTCTGCCGCGGATGCGGCCTCTGCCTGGAGCTGGGCTGCCCGGCACTGGCGCTCAAAGACCGCAAGGAGCGGAAGATAGCCGTGGATCCGCTTCTTTGCGTGGGCTGCGGCCTTTGTGCTCAAGTCTGCCCCTTCGGGGCGTTGGAGGTCTGAAGTTCATGGTGACTAACATTCTGGTAGCGGGGGTGGGCGGCCAGGGCATCCTGCTTACCGGGAAGCTCATTGCCCAAACGGCCTGTCTCGCCGGTTTCGACGTCAAGACCTCGGAGATCCACGGGATGGCCCAGCGGGGGGGAAGCGTGGTCACCCACGTGCGCTACGGGGAAAGGGTTTACTCCCCTGTGATTTCCCCTGGCACCGCCGATTTTCTCCTGGCTTTTGAGAAGCTGGAGGGAAGGCGCTCTCTGCCCTTTCTCAAGCCCGGGGGCCTGGTCATCCTCAACGACTACGCTTTGCCCCCTTTACCGGTGGCCGTGGGGCTCGAGGCCTACCCCTCGGACACGGAGGAATACATAGCCCAGCGCTTCCCCCTTTTGCTCATAGATGCCTTAAAAGAAGCGCGCCTTCACGGCGGCGATCCCCGTATGGCCAACGTTCTGCTCACCGGCGTCTTGGCCGCTTTTACTGGGATTCCCCGGGAGACATGGGAAGAAGCCCTGGAGCGGTCCGTGCCTCCTCGCTTCTTGGAGGGTAACCGAAAAGCCTTTGCCCGCGGCTTCGAGCTAGGAGCCGCTTACCGGCAGAAAATGGCGGAAGGAGTGGTAGACCAATGTGGAACCCCAAGGCGGAGTGCTTGCCCCGGGAGGAGCTAGAGGAGCTCAAGCTCGAACGCCTTAAAAACACGGTGCGCCACGTCTATGAAAACGTCCCCTTCTACCGCCGCAAGATGGACGAGGCGGGGGTAAAGCCGGAGGACATAAGGTCTTTGGAGGACATCCGCCACCTCCCCTTTACCACCAAGGAGGACCTGCGGGAGAACTACCCCTTCGGGCTTTTCGCCGTGCCCTTAAAAGACGTGGTGCGCATCCACGCCTCCTCCGGCACCACCGGCAAACCCACGGTGGTGGGTTATACCCGGGAGGATATCGAGGTCTGGTCGGAGGTCATGGCCCGCACGCTGGGAATGGTCAGCGCCTCTTCCGAGGACGTGGTGCAGATTGCTTACGGTTACGGCCTTTTCACCGGCGGGCTGGGCGTGCACTACGGGGCGGAGAAGATAGGGTGCACGGTCATCCCCACCTCCGGGGGAAACACCAAGCGTCAAATCATGCTCATGCGGGACTTCGGCACCACCATCCTCTGCTGCACCCCTTCCTACGCCTGCTACCTGGTCGAGGTGATGGCGGAGCTGGGGGTGAGTCCCCGGGAGCTTAAACTCCGGGCCGGGCTTTTCGGGGCCGAGCCCTGGAGTGAGGGGATGCGCCGGGAGATCGAGAGCAATCTGGGGATAGAGGCTTTGGACATATACGGGCTTTCCGAGATCATAGGCCCCGGCGTGGCAGCGGAGTGCCTCTGCAAAGAGGGATTGCACATTTGGGAGGATCACTTCCTCCCGGAGGTGATCAACCCGGCCACCGGCGAACCCCTTCCTCCGGGTGAAGAGGGAGAGCTGGTCTTCACCACCCTCACCAAGCGGGGCTTCCCCGTGATCCGCTACCGTACCCGGGACATATCTTTCTTGCTCCCCGAGCCCTGCGCCTGCGGTCGGACGCATGTGCGCATGGGGAGGGTGAAGGGGCGCACCGACGACATGCTGATAATCCGGGGGGTGAATGTCTTCCCCTCCCAGATCGAAGAGGTGCTCCTTTCCCTGGGTTACACCGAGCCCCACTACCTGTTGGTGGTGGACCGGGAGAGGCGCCTAGATGTTCTGGAGGTCTGGGTGGAGGTTTCGGAGAGCATCTTCCGCGACGAGGTGCGGGGACTGGAGGAGCTGGAGGAAAAGATCCGGCGGGAGATAGAGGCGGTGCTGGGTATCGCAGTTAAGGTGCGGCTGGTGGAGCCCAAGACCATTCAGCGGAGTGAGGGGAAGGCTAAGCGGATCATCGACAGGAGGGATCTCAGGTGAGCGTCAAGCAAATATCGGTCTTTCTGGAAAATAAGAGCGGGAGACTGGCGGCGGTGGCACGCCTGCTCGCCTCGCGGGGGATCAATATCCGGGCCCTGTCTATTGCCGACACTTCTGACTTTGGTATCCTGCGCCTCATCGTGGATCGGCCGGAGGAGGCCTATAGGGCTTTAAAGGAAGAGGGGTTCACTGTGTCCCTTACCGATGTATTGGCCGTGGCCGTACCCGACCGCCCCGGCGGCTTAGCCCCGGCTCTAGAGGCTTTGAGCGAAGCTAACCTGAACATCGAGTACCTTTACGCCTTCGTGGCCCGGCACGCCGACCAGGCGCTGGTGCTTTTGAAAGTGGACGACCGGGAGCGGGCGGTTAAAGTACTAGAGGAGGCCGGCTTCAAGGTTCCTTCGCCCGAGGAGATTTATTCTCTTTAAGCTTCGGCGCGGCGCAGAAGGGGCAACTCCTGCATTCCCTCAGGCGGAAAAGCTTGGCGAAAAGGGGAAGGGCCGCGCCGGAGGGAAAGTAGCCATGGAGGACGATTTGGCGTGCTCCTAGAAGGATTAGGGTGCCCAGAATCCAGTCTTCCGGCCCCTCCTCCGGGAAGTCGGAAGGGGGGAGGTAGGCCAGCTCCTTCCCCTTATTGTCGCATAGGAGAATGCCCCCTGCTGCGGTGTAGTAGCAGTGCACCCGGTGATGGTCTAGGCCGTGGCGCTGCCTGAAATTGGCCAAAAAGTCTAGAAGCTCCTCGCTTTCCTGGCGAAATAGCACCTCGTCTACCACTTCGTAAGCCAGGCGCGAGAGGAGAGGCCGCAGCTCTTTCAGCCGGAAATAGAGGAAGCCTTCCAGGTCGAGTTTTATAGGCGAAGGAGTAGAGCGCAGGTAGGAGGACAGCCGCTCCACAATAAGAGGGCGCAAGGGGGCGAGGGAGGGGTCTTCTCTTCGGCTAGATAAAGCTTCGTGTATCGCCTGTTGCAAGGCGGGCGAGGCGGGTAGCTCTCCTTCCCAGAGAGAGTAAAAATAGAGGGTTAGGCCGTGGCGCAGGAAGAACTCTCCCAGGAAGCGGCTCAGGCGCAGCTTCACATACCGTTTTTCGTTTTCTGACTTAGCCTCCGACTTAACGTGCAGAAAATCTCCTTCCTTGCCGGTATGCAGGCGGCAGGGTATTTTTTCTTTCCGGAGCTGTTGTAGTTCCCGGGCTAGGCTTTCGCGAAGAACCTTGCGCAAATGGGTGCTTTTTAGGCGCAGAACGATTTCCAAAGCACTTCCTCCTCACGCGCTTCTTCTCGGTAGAGAAAGTTTACGGCGCCAACTTTCGTTTTATGCCCCGGGGCTCTGGCGGTCGGCAAGTGCGAGGGGGTATCATTTTAGAGAGACGCCAACGGAGTCTGCGAGGAGGGATCAGCAAGGTGGCGTTAGCTGAGGAAGCATTGGAACTGCACCGCAAGTATCGAGGTAAGATAAGGGTAGAAAGCAAAGTCCCGGTCAAGGATAAACGCGATCTTTCTCTGGTCTACACCCCCGGTGTGGCGGCCCCTTCGGAAGAAATCGCCTCCCGGCGGGAGCTGGTCTACGAGTACACCGCCAAGGGGAATTTGGTGGCGGTGGTGACCAACGGCACGGCCGTTTTAGGTTTGGGGGACGTGGGTCCGGAGGCCGCCCTGCCGGTTATGGAGGGGAAAGCGGTTCTTTTTAAAATCCTGGCAGACGTTGATGCTTTCCCTATCTGCCTGGCCACCCGCAACCCGGCCGAGGTGGTTCAGGCGGTTAAGCTTTTAGCCCCTACTTTTGGCGGCATCAATCTGGAGGACATAGCCGCCCCGGATTGCTTTTTTATCGAAGAAAGACTGAGGGAAGAGCTCGATATCCCGGTCTTCCACGACGACCAACACGGCACGGCCGTTGTGGTGGGGGCCGCTTTGTTAAACGCCCTGAAGCTTACTGAGCGGAGGCTGGAAGAGATAAAGGTCGTAATTATCGGGGCGGGAGCGGCGGGGATAGCGGTTGCCCAACTGCTGCACGGCCTCGGGGTACGCCACCTGCTGGTCTGCGACCGGGAGGGGATCCTGGTGCCGGGCAAGACGAGCAACCCCTACAAGGAGGCCGTAGCCAGGCTCACTAACCCTGAGGGCAGAACCGGGGGCTTGGCGGAGGCTCTACGGGGAGCGGACGTACTCATCGGTCTTTCCCGCGGGGGAATAGTTTCGCCGGAGATGGTGGCCGGCATGGCCCCCCATCCCATAGTTTTCGCCCTGGCCAATCCGGAGCCGGAGATAAGGCCGGAGTTGGCGCGGCAGGCGGGGGCAGCGGTAATAGCTACCGGCCGCTCCGACTACCCCAACCAGGTGAACAACGCTCTGGCCTTTCCCGGTGTCTTCCGGGGGGCGCTGGATGTCCGCGCACGGGAGATTAACGAAGCTATGAAGCTGGCGGCCGTCAAGGCTATAGCCGAGCTGGTGGAGAAGCCCCGTCCGGACTACATCATTCCTGACCCCTTTGATCCGAGGGTGGTGCCGGCGGTGGCACGGGCGGTGGCGGAAGCGGCGCGGCAGACCGGGGTGGCTCGGCTTTGACCTTCGCCTCCTCTTCCCGCCAAGTACGGCAGAAGGTGCATACGGGCGATACGGAGGGAAAGCCGCAAACCAGGCAGTTTACCCGCGGCGGGCGGGCAGCAGGGTCGACGAAGCGGTGGGCCTGCTGGGTGTAGCCTTCATAGAAGGCCCTTTTAAGCCCGGGAGATTTCTCTTCCAGCATATTGAGCACCGCCTTGTAGCGCTTGAACTTGGCTTCGGCGGCGTAGGGGCACTGGGCGGTGGTGGGTTTAATCCCGTGAAGCTCGGCAAAAGCGAGAATTTCTTTTTCCCCTTGCAGCGCCAGGGGCTTTATTTTGCGGGCAAAACCTGGCTCCGGGGGCAAAACGGGCAGTCCCTTGGCCAGGTAGTGGAGGTCCCAGCGCAAGAGGTTGGCCAGTAAGGCGGCGGCCATGTCGTCCAAGGTATGGCCGGTGGCCAGAGCATAGGCGTTAACGGCTAAAGCGTACTCGTTCATAAGGTGGCGTTTGGTTACCCCGCACAAAGCGCAAATCCGCTCCTGCCGACGGGCGACTTCGGGTATGGTCTTGCCGAACTTTTCTTTGAGGCTAAATACCTCCAAGGGGATCTCCTTTTCGCGACAAAAATCCTCCACCGCCCGGCGGGAGCTGGAGGAAAAATTATTCTCTTCGATTCCTAAATCGATAAAGAAGCCCAGTACCTCGTACCCCAGGCGCTTCAAGACAAAAGCCGTGACCAAAGAGTCCTTCCCCCCGGAGAGGGCTACCACCACCCGGGCGCCGGGAGGCAGCATCCGGTACTTCTTTATGGTGCGGCTTATCTGCCGGAGGAAGAAAGCATCGAAGTGCTCCGGGCAGAAGGCGGCATTGTGGGCCGGCAACTTGATAAAAGCCGGGCCCCGGCATACGCGACACTTCAAAGCTTCTCCAGTCTCCTTTCCGCTAGGCTCTGTTCCCTCCTTAAATTTTAAGGGCTACCCGCCGAAGGGGCAAAAATCTTCGCATGAAGTTAAGAAAGCGGCAACCTAGAAAGGTTGCCGCTCGGAGCTTGGGGAGCCGTTTTTTTACTTTATGGGTTGGGCGATTATCCCGCCGAAGAAGAGGTGGCTCAGGATAAAGCCCATGATCACGTTTACCAGCACTACTGTGGAGAAGGCGATTACCGGCTTTATCCCCTCCACTTTAAGATCTTTGAAGCGCGTGTTAAGTCCGATGCAGAGGAAGGCTAGGGTGAAGAGCCAGGTCCTCAATACGTTGAGGTTGCCTATCACGTGGGCGTTGACAGCCGTCCCGTAGGTGCTGACCCAGTAGGTGGAGAGAAGGGAAGCCACCAGGAAGGCCAGGACGAACTTGGGGAAGCGCTCCCAGATTACTCCGACACCAGGACGTCCGGCCTCTCCCTGACCGTTGCCCCAGCGGGTCACGGCCACGATGGCTAGCAGGAAGGCCACTATAGCCACCATAACGTCGCGGTTGAGCTTGACCAGGGTGAAGACCTGCACCGCCTTTTCCGACACCATGGCAGCTGCTGCCAGCCCGGCGGCGTCGGCCAGCTCCGAGCCGCCGATCCAAGCCCCGGCCACCACATCGGGCAGGCCCAGTAGACGGGAGAGAGCGGGCAGAAGGAAGATGAGCCCCAGGGCGTAAAGCACCACCAGGGAAGCTACGTACCCCACCTTTTTCTGGTCGGCCCCGATGGCGCAGCCCACGGCTATGGCCGCCGAAACGCCACATATGGAAGAACCGGCACCCAGAACTGCGGCGAATTCCCGCTCCAGGCCGAGCTTCCGGGAGATGAGGAAGGCTGTTGTGAACCCGGTGGCGATTATGAGGGCCGCCTCTAGGAATCCCCATACGCCACCCTTTACAATAGTAGTGAAGGGCAAAGCGGCTCCTAGAAGGACGATACCCGTTTTGATGTAAAACTCGGTGTGGTCGCTAGCCGCGCGGAGCCAGCGGGGTAGGGGAAGGAGGTTACCGATTATAAGCCCTAGAACCAAAGACCAGAAGGGATACTCCAGCCCGTAGTGCTTTAGCGTCTGCTGGCTACCTAAGATTAGTACTAGAAAAGCTCCTAGGAACAGTACGGTAAATCCTGCTATGTAGTGTAGCACATTTTCTCCCATAGCTCTGGCAGCTGTGGTGGTAAGGACCGTCAGTAGTGTGTATACTAATATATATGCCGGCAGGTTGCTAATAAGATGATTTGCTAAGTTTTTCTTGGGCCATTCTACCGGCATGGCATTTTTGATAATATCTGGGTTGGCAAAGTGCGTTACAAAGGCCATAAATACCAGCATAAGGAAGAAAATGCCCAAATAAACTGACCACCAGTCTTCACTGGTGATAAAGGGGCTTTTCTTTGTAGCAGGTTTGCAGACAATTTCGGCCATTGCGCTCTGTACCTCCTTGACCGTAGTGGTGCTTGTTGTAGGTTGTTTCCTTTTATTTCTTGTTTGGGCTTGTATCACCTCCTGGAGAGCCGTATGTGCTAGTAAAAACATTCGGATTGATGATAGCACATGCGACTTGCGATTGTTATGTATGCTTGATGAAGCAATTTTGTCTTCTTGCCGACAATAATGCCTTTAAGGTAATAAGAGAGGAGTCGACGAAAGGAAAGCGAAATCAAGAACAGGAGGAGATGAGGTTATTTATGCGCTTCTGGAACCGGAAGCTAGGTTTTGGTAAGCAACTTTTTCTCTTCACCTTCGTGCTCCTTGCTCTGCCAAGTTTTCTTACCTTTTACATGCTACACGTGATGCAGCGGGCAGAGCAGGGAATGATTGAAGGGGATAAAGCCAAATTGGAGCGGGCCATGGCTTTGCTGGATCACCGCTTTCATGGCACCTTTGAAGACATCTTGAAGGAGCACAACGTTCCGCCCGATGCCCGGACCCGAGATAAGGTGCGGGTGCTCAACGAGGCGCTCAAACCCATCATCGACTCGGTAGCGGTCGAGTACCCTGGGGTGGAGTTCGGCTTTTACTCCAAGGATCTGGACGTCATTCTTAATGGGCGCACCGAGACTTACGGGGAAAACTTTTCCACCCGGCGCAAGGCGGATATTGAACGCACCATCACTACCCGCAGTCCGGTGGCTACCGTGGTGGGACCTAGCGGCACGGGGCTTATAGAGACCTACCGGCCCCTCGTGCGCAACGGGGAGGTCATTGGTGCGGTGGTGGCGCAGGAGAATGCTAAAGACGTTTACCAGCGGCTGGCACGGGTGCGGCGGGAAGCCTACCTCACCATCGCCGCCGGTATTGTCATAGGAGTTGGAGGTTTTTTCTTTCTGCTTAACCGCTTTTTGGAAATTATCAGCCGAGTTAAGGAGGGGCTTTCTCACCTGGAGACCGATCTGAGCTACCGGCTCCCCCCGGCTTTCGGTGAGCTAGGGGAAATTGCGGCGGCCATTAACCATCTAGCTAACTGCTTGGCGGAAGTGAAGAGCTTCAACGAGCTTATCTTAGATAACGTCGAGGCGGGAGTCATAGCCCTGGATACCGAGGGCAAGGTAGTGCTGGTAAATCCGGCGGCTGCCCGGACCCTGGGGGTTAATGCCAAAGAGATGGTGGGGAGGCCGGTGGCGGAGGTCTTCCCACCGGGGCCGTTACGGGAGGTTCTGGAGCGGGCCTGGCAGAGAGGGGAAACAGTGCGCGAACTTTCTCTCAAGCACCCGGTAGGGGAAGGAGAAAGGGACCTTATCGTGGGAACCAACTTCCTCTCCGGTCCACAGGGGAACCCGGTGGGGGTGCTGCTCACCTTCAGAGACGTTACGGAAAGGCGCAGGCTGGAGGAAAGGGTGCAACGCCAGGAGCGCTTGGCGGCCTTGGGCAAGTTCGTGGCCGGCGTGGCGCACGAGATCCGTAACCCCCTGACCACTATAAGCGGCTATATCCAAATGTGGCAGCGCTACGGCAAGCCTACTCCTCACTCCCTTCCCTTGGTGGCTCAGGAGGTACGACGGCTTAATGCCATCGTGGACAAACTTTTGTTCTTCGCCCGCCCGGCAGAGATGAAGCTCAAACCTCACGATCTCAATCAGTTGGTGGTTCAGGTACTGCAGTTCATAGGCCATGCCCAAGACAATAAGGTAAAGGTGGAGATTTCACTTTCGCCGGAGCTTCCTAAGGTGTTCCTCGACCCCGAGCAGATGCGCCAGGTGCTCATGAACATAATCTACAATTCCTATCAGGCTATGCCTAACGGCGGGCTTCTCAGCGTCTCCACCGAGCTTACATCTGACGGCAAGTACGCAGTGGTGACGGTGAGTGATACCGGGTGCGGCATTCCGCCTGAGAACCTGCCCCGCATCTTCGATCCCTTCTTCACCACTAAGGCGCGGGGCAGCGGTCTAGGCCTGGCTCTGGCGCACGAAGTAGTTACCGCTCATGGGGGGCACATCGAAGTAGAAAGCAAGGTAGGGGTAGGCACCACCATGCGCGTCTACCTGCCCGTGGGAGAAAAGGAGGTGCTAGTAGATGGCCCGGCTGCTGGTGGTAGATGATGAGGAGAGCGTCTGCCAGATGCTGAGGGACCTTCTGGAGACCGAGGGTTATGAGGTAATCACGGCTTTGGAGGCCAAGGAGGCTCTGGAGAAGCTAGACCGGGAGGAGGTAAACGCAGCCCTGATCGATATCCGTATGCCGGACATCGACGGGCTGGCCTTTTTCAAGCTTCTGAAAGAGAAGGGGTACACTTTCCCAGTCATTCTCATGACCGCCTACGGCTCCACCGATACGGCGATAGAAGCCATGAAGCTAGGCGCTTTTGATTACGTGCTTAAGCCTTTCAACATAGAAGAGCTTTTGCTGACGGTGAAGAAAGCGGTGGAGGTGGAAGCTTTAGCGCGGGAGATGGAGGCGCTCCGGCGGGAGCTGGCGGGAGAGGCGCCTACTGAAGAGCTCCTTGGCCGTTCCCCGGCCATGATCGAGGTCTTCAAGCAAATAGGCAAGTTTGCCGACACCGATTACACCGTACTCATAACGGGCGAGACGGGCACGGGCAAGGAACTGGTGGCGGGGGCGTTACACCGTAACAGCCGCCGTCGCCAGGGGCCTTTTGTACGGATAAACTGCGCAGCTATTCCGGAGAATCTCTTGGAGAGCGAGCTTTTCGGCTACGAGAGAGGCGCCTTTACCGGTGCAGTCTCTCGCAAGATAGGTAAGTTCGAACTGGCCGAGGGAGGTACCCTCTTTCTGGACGAGATAGGGGAGCTCCCCCTTTCGATGCAGGCCAAGCTTCTGCGGGTGCTGCAGGAAAGGGAATTCGAGCGGGTAGGAGGCACCAGGACTATAAAAGTAGACGCCCGGATAATCGCGGCCACCAACCGAGATCTCGAGCGGATGGTAAAGGAAGGGAGCTTCCGCGAGGATCTTTACTACCGCCTAAACGTGGTGACCATCCACGTCCCGCCCCTCCGGGAGCGGAAGGAGGACATACCCCTCTTGGCGGAGCACTTCCTCCGGCGGGCGGCGGCCGAGCTGGGCAAGGCAGTGCAAGGCTTTTCCCCCGAGGCCATGAGGCTTCTGGAGGCCTACGACTGGCCGGGCAACGTGCGGGAGCTGCGCAACGTCTGCGAGCGGGCGGTGGTTCTGGCCCAAGGCCCCCTCATCCTCCCCGAAGACCTGCCGCTGACCTTGCGTCAGCCGGAAGAACTCGGCCTGGGGAAGGGGGAGATTGAGTTGCGGTTGCGCTCGGGGCAGACGCTGGCAGAGATTTTGCACGATGTGGAACGTACAGTCATCTTAAAGGCCTTGCGGGAGCACAACTACAACCGCACCCGTACTGCCCAGGCTTTGGGCATCAGCCGGCGCACTCTCCACTTGAAGCTTAAAGAGTACGGCCTGGGGGGGGAAGAGGATTCAGATTAAAATTTTGTGTAGTTGTCAGAAGTAGTGAGTTCCTATATAATTGATTAGTGAAAATTGTAACTTTCTCAGTTGGAGGGGTGGGAGCAATGAAGCTGCTGGTGCTCTATGACGGGTCCATGAACGCGCTGCGGGCAGCAGAGAGTGCGGCGAAGCTGGTAAAGGCCATGGGTGGCGGGGAAGTAGTCCTCTTGCAGGTGGTAGAGTTTTGGGAAACAGGGGCGTGGGGCTTTCTGACCTTGCCCGATGAGGAGCAGGAGCGGATCATCAACCAGGCCAAGGAAAAAGCATTGGCGGGTATGTGCAAGCCGGAACAGGTGCTTAAGGAAGTTGGAGCTAAGGTAGAGAAAGTGGTCCTGGTGGGCGAGGTAGTTCCTACAATTATCGAGTACGCCGATCAAATGAACCCTGATCTCATCGTTATGGGCAGCCGAGGTATGGGCCCCATAAAGGAACTGGTGCTGGGGGGGATTTGCCACAAGGTTCTGCAGTTAGCTAAACAGCCGGTTATGGTGGTGAAATAGCATCTTAGGACCGGGAGGGGGGTGTTAGGGAGGAGAAAGCTTTGAGAGGACGACCGGGACAAACAGAAACCTTTGATAAAGAAGAAAAAGCACTTTGTTTTTTGGCGTTATAGTTGCTTTTGGCTCACGATACTACCACGGTAGGGGGGAAAAACATGCTGGCTTTGCTTTCAGGCACCGTCCTGCTGGCGCAGGGTACGGCAGCGGGCCAGGCGGCTGCAGCTGCGGCTGACCCTAGCGGTTCCAACTGGTGGATTTGGCCTCTGCTCCTGTTCGTCTTTACGGTGGTTCTTGGAATAGTAGCTGTTTTGGGCGGCGTAGGCGGCGGAGTTCTTTTCACCCCTCTGGTGGGCGGCTTTTTCCCCTTCCACCTGGACTTCGTCCGTAGCGCGGGATTGTTGGTAGCACTTTCCGGATCTTTGGCGGCGGCACCAGGGCTTCTGCGCTCCAACCTGGCAAGCTTAAGATTGGCCTTGCCTGCCGCTCTGTTGGCCTCTACAGCTAGCGCCTTTGGCGCTCTGGTGGGCTTGGTCCTGCCCAAGAACGTGGTACAGGTTCTGCTTGGCATCACCATTCTCTTTGTGGCTTTCCTCTTCATCGTCTCCAAGCGGGCCGAGTTCCCCCACGTGCCCCACGCCGACAAGCTAGCGCAGGTCCTCAAGATCCACGGCATCTACTACGAGGCCTCTACTGGGCAGACGGTGGAGTGGACCGTCTGGCGCACACCTGTAGGGCTCATTCTCTTCGTCTTCATCGGGTTCATTGCCGGCATGTTCGGTCTGGGAGCCGGGTGGGCTAACGTGCCGGTGCTGAACCTGGTCATGGGCGCCCCCTTGAAGATCGCGGTGGGTACCAGCAAGTTCCTCCTATCCATCACCGATACTTCTGCGGCCTGGGTGTACCTCAACTCCGGGGCCTGTCTTCCCATGATTGTGGTGCCCTCGGTAGTGGGGATCATGCTGGGTTCCTTCATCGGGGTTAAGCTTTTGACCATCGTGCGTCCCAAGGCGGTGCGGTACATCGTCATCTTGCTCATGATAGTCGCCGGCATAAGGCCTCTGCTACAGGGCCTTGGCATCTGGAAGTAAGGGGGGAAGAAGATGAGCGACAAGGGCAAGGCGGTAGAGATTCCGCGGGAGCAGCAGGTTTACGCCACCGTTCTGTATTGGGGCATGCTTATAGGCATGGGCCTGCTCATAATGACCTTTATCCTCTATATGTTCGGAGTACTCAAACCTTTCATTCCGGTGACAGAGCTTCCCAAGCTCTGGGGAATGAAGGTAAAGAAGTTCGTCGAGGTAACACAGGTACCTACTGGTTGGAACTGGGTGTACCATCTAGACAAGGGAGACTTCCTCAACTATATTGGCATTGCCATACTGGCAGGTCTGCAGGTGCTAGGGTTTATAATACTCTTCCCCTTCTACGTCGCCAAGCGCGACGTACCCTTTAGCATCATCGTGCTAGCCGAGATAGTAGTGCTGCTGCTGGCCATTACCGGGGTCATCCACCTGGCGGAGTAAGCAGCCCGAAACGCTTTCTGGAAAGGGGGGAGGAAGCGCTTCCTTCCCCCTTTCTCTATCTTGCCGTTTTCCGTCGTCTCTTAATATAATCCCCCTTAAAAGACCTGGGTTTCGGGGAAAGGAGCGGTGATCTTTGGCACGGCGAGCTACGGCAGAAGAGGTCAGAGCCATTTGCACTGAGGAAGAGCTGGGTTCTTGGCTCAAAACCGATGAGATCGAACCGCTGGAGAGCATCATCGGTCAAGAGAGAGCGGTAAAGGCCTTAGAGTTCGGGCTGGAGATAGAGGATCAGGGGTTCAACATCTTCGTGGCCGGCCTTCCGGGAACGGGGCGGACCACGGCGGTAAAGAACTTTTTAGAAAACATAGCTAAAACCAAGCCCACCCCCTCGGACTGGTGCTACGTCTATAATTTCCGGGATCCTTACACCCCCCGAGCTATCGAGCTACCGGCGGGCAAGGGGGTGGAGTTTGCCCGGGATATGAAGAACTTTATCGCCTCTGCTCGCCGGGAGATTCCCCGGGCTTTTGAAAGTGAAGAGTACGCCAAAAAGAGGGAAGAGACCATCGAAACTTTCAACGCCCAGCGCAACCGCCTTTTCCAAGAGCTGAACGAGCGGGCGAGTGAGGCTGGTTTCATGATCCAGCCTACGCCTACCGGTCTCTTTATCATCCCGGTAATCGACGGCGAACCCATTAAAGATAAAGACTTTGCCGCTTTGCCCCGCGAGCAACAGGAGGAGATCATAAGACGGCGCGAGGAACTGGAGGCTGAGGTTGCCAGTACTTTCAGGGAACTGCAGAACATCGAGCGCATGGCGCACGAGGCGATAAGGGAGCTTGACCGGCAGGTGGCTGACTACGTGCTGGGGCTCCTGCTCAAAGATATGCGGGAGAAATACCGCTCCCTGCCGGCCGTGCTCAACTACCTGGAGGCGGTCAAGGCAGACATTTTGGACAACTTAGCCCTTTTCCGCGGCCGGGCGGAGGGGGAGCGGCCGGGGCCGCCGTGGCACCGGGAAGACCCCTTCCGGCGCTACGAGGTCAACGTGCTGGTCGACAACAGCGAGCTCCAGGGAGCCCCGGTGATAGTGGAGTACAACCCTACCTACAGCAACCTGGTGGGGCGCATCGAGCGGGAGGCGGTCTTCGGAGCTCTTATAACCGACTTCACCATGATCCGCCCCGGGGCTCTGCATAGAGCCAACGGCGGCTACCTCATCATTCCCGTGGAGGAGATGGTGCGCAACCTCTTCTCCTGGGACGGGCTCAAGCGGGCTTTGCGGGAAGGGAGGGTGGTCATCGAGGACATAAGCGAGCGGCTGGGGCTGCTGACCACCAAGACCCTGCAGCCCGAGCCCATACCCTTAAAGCTCAAGGTCATCCTTCTGGGCGACCCCTGGCTTTATTACATCTTCTTCCACTACGACCCCGATTTCCAGGAGCTCTTTAAGGTGAAGGCGGAGTTTGGCACCCGCATGGACCGGACGCCGGAAAACGTGCGCAAGTACGCCGCCTTTTTCCGTACCCTCTGCGAGAAGGAAAATCTTCTGCACTTGGATGCTTCGGCGGTGGCCAAGCTGGTGGAGTACGGCTCGCGCCTGGCGGAGGACCAGACCAAGCTGGCCACCCGGTTCTCGGAAATTGCCGATGTGGTGCGGGAAGCCTGCTACTACGCCCGTAAGGAAGGGGCGGCTTACGTCTCGGCTTGCCACGTGCGCCAGGCCATCGACGCCCGCTTCTACCGCTCTAACCTCATTCAGGAACGCATTCAGGAAATGATCACCCGGGGCTTCATCAAGATCGAGGTGACGGGGGCCAAAGTGGGGCAGGTCAACGGGCTGGCGGTCATCGATCTGGGGGATATCTCCTTTGGGCGTCCTCAGCGCATAACGGCCACGGTGGCTGCGGGCAAGGAGGGAGTAATCGATATCGAGCGGGAGGCGCGGCTGGGCGGGCGCATCCACACCAAGGGAGTGCTTATCCTCACCGGCTACCTAAACGAGAAGTACTACCGCGAGGCCCCTCTAAGCTTGGCGGCACGCCTGGTTTTCGAGCAGAACTACGAGGGGGTGGAGGGGGACAGCGCCTCCAGCGCCGAGCTTTATGCGCTCCTCTCGGCCCTTTCCGGTCTCCCCATCAAGCAGAACCTGGCGGTCACCGGCTCGGTCAACCAAAAGGGGGAGATCCAGGCGGTAGGGGGAATTAACGAAAAGATAGAGGGGTTCTTCGACATCTGTAAGGCCAAGGGGCTGACGGGCGACCAGGGGGTGATTATTCCTTCGGCCAATAAGGAGAACCTCATGTTGCGGGAAGATGTGGTGGAAGCGATAAAGCAGGGACTTTTCCACATCTACTTCGTAAATACGGTGGACGAAGGAATAGAGCTCTTGACCGGGGTGCCGGCGGGAGAAAGAGGACCTGACGGGAAATTCCCACCCGACACCGTACACGGGCGGGTGGCGGCCCGGCTTAGAGAGATGGCGGAACAGATAAACAACCTGGAGGAAGAAGAGGGTGAGGGGATCCCGGAAGAGGATGGAAACGGAGAAGAAGACGGGGAAACAGATAGCGCAGAAGATTGAGGTGCCCTCATGGGGTGAGTTTCTAGCCCTGTGGTCCACCGAGGGGAAGCTTAAGAAGCTTTCCTTCCCCGGCTTCTGGCAGGGCTTGGAGGGCCTCCCCGGCTGCCCTTCACCGGGCGAGAGGCTGGCTCTGGCCTTGAAGACTTACTTTGCCGGGGAGCAGGTGGACTTTAGCTGGGTGCCGCTCGATCTAAGTGCTTATACCCCTTTCCAGAGACGGGTGCTGGAGTTTGTCCGGCAGCTTCCCTACGGGAAATTGGTCTCTTACGGCGAACTGGCCCGGGCCTTGGGGGTGCCCGGCGGGGCGCGGGCGGTGGGCCGGGCCTTGGCGGCTAACCGCGTCCCCATTATCATCCCCTGCCACCGGGTGATCGCCCGCCGAGGGCTGGGGGGATTTAGTTTGGGAAAAGATTGGAAACGAAAGCTTCTGGCGCTGGAGAAAAGGGGCCTTTGCCCGGAACGATATTTGTGCTAAAATATCGCTTGGTCTGGCTTAGAGGAAGGAGTGGAAAGGAAATGTACGCCGTTATCGAAACGGGTGGCAAGCAGTACCGGGTAGAAGAAGGACAGCGGCTGAAAGTGGAAAAGCTGCCGGCAGATGTGGGGGAAGTGGTGAATCCCCGCGTGCTGATGGTGGTCAAGGACGGTGAGGTCAAGATCGGTGCGCCCGAGGTTGAGGGGGCGCGGGTGGACCTCAAGGTCTTGGGGCACGGGAAGCACCCCAAGATCGTGGTCTTCAAGTACAAGCCCAAGAAGAACTACCGGCGCAAGAAGGGGCACCGGCAGCTCTACACCGAGGTCCTGGTCGCCAAGATAGAGGCGTAAAACTCGCTTTTTAAGGAAAGGGGGGATACGTTATGGCCCACAAAAAGGGTGTCGGCAGTTCGCGTAACGGACGGGATTCTAACGCTAAATACCTGGGCGTGAAGTGCGGCGACGGCGAGTTCGTCACGGCGGGCTCGATCCTGGTGCGTCAGCGGGGCACCAAGTTCCACCCCGGCAAGAACGTGGGGCGGGGTGGCGATGACACCCTCTTTGCCCTGGTGGACGGCTTCGTGCGCTTCCACTCCCGGGGTCGGGAGCGCAAGTACGTGAGCGTGGTTCCCGCGCTGACAAGCTAAGCTCCAGAGGTTCGGGGTGTATATTTGCGAGGACGGATCGATCGAGGCGGGAGGGGTTAAACCCGCCTTTTTACTTTTTAAAGAGTCTTGGGGAGGTACGCTTTTTGGCCAAGGCTTTGATGGTTCAGGGAACCACCTCGCACGCGGGGAAGAGTTGGCTGGTGACCGCCCTTTGCCGGCTTTTGCGGCAGGAGGGCTGGCGGGTTGCTCCCTTCAAGGCCCAGAACATGTCCCTTAACGCCTATGTCACCCCCGAGGGTGGAGAGATCGCCTACGCCCAAGCCCTGCAGGCAGAAGCGGCGGGGATCCCTCCTTCGGTGGACATGAACCCGGTCTTGCTCAAGCCCCAGCGGGACACCATAGCCGAGCTGATACTCCAGGGTAAGGCGGTAGGTTTGCTTTCGGCGCGGGACTACCGGAGGGCGTGGCTGGAGAGGGCTTGGGAGGTGGTAAAAGAAAGCTTCGGTCGTCTAGCTGACCGGCACGAGATCATCGTCATCGAAGGAGCGGGTAGTCCGGCGGAGGTAAACCTCAAGGACCGGGACATCGCCAACATGCGGATGGCCGCTTGGGCCCAAGCCCCAGTCATCCTGGTGGCCGATATCGACCGGGGCGGCGTTTTCGCTCAGCTGGTGGGAACCCTGGAGCTCCTTTCCCCGGAGGAGCGCGAGCGGGTGAAGGGGCTGGTCATCAACAAGTTTCGCGGGGAGCTTTCCATCCTGGAGCCGGGCCTGCGCTTCCTGGAAGAGCGCACGGGCAAGCCAGTGCTGGGGGTGCTCCCTTACGTGGAGCTACCGGGCCTGGGGGCGGAGGATTCCCTTTCGCTCAGGGACGGTGGAGGGGAAGGGGAGATCGAGGTAGCGGTGGTCCACCTTCCCCGGATAAGCAACTTTACGGATTTCGAGCCTCTTTCCCTGGAACCGGACGTGTCCTTGCGCTTTGTCCGCCATCCGCGGCAACTAGGTCATCCTGACCTGATAATCCTGCCGGGAACCAAGAGTGCCATAGACGCGCTGAAGTGGCTCCGGCAGACGGGCTGGGACCGAGCTCTTCTGCGGGCGGCAAGAGAAGGGACTTTTCTGCTGGGCATCTGCGGCGGCTACCAGCTTTTAGGGAAGGAACTTTGCGACCCCGGGGGATGGGAAGGAGAGAAGGGTTCTTATCCAGGCCTGGGGCTCTTGGAGGTGAGCACGGTCTTCGGCCCGGAAAAGGTTACCAGGTACCGGCGGGCTAAAGTCATAGCCCGTGGCTGGCTGGTGGCGGAGGGCACGGAGGTGGAGGGGTACGAGATTCACCGGGGGATCACCTTCCCGGCGTCCAAGGTAACGCCCCTTTTTGCCGCTAGCGGGGAGGAGGAAGGGGCCTGGCGGGAAAATGTGGCCGGGACTTATCTACATGACCTTTTCGTATCCGACCGGTTCCGCCGGGCCTTTCTCGACGCTCTGCGCCGGCAGCGGGGACTTCCACCCCGCTCCTTCCCGACCCTGGCCTACCGGCAGCACCGGGAAAGGTGCTTAGACCGATTGGCGGAGCTTTTGCGGGAACACCTTCGGCTGGAGCTCGTTTGCCAGTGGCTGGAAAGGGGGTAAAGGCTTGAAGTATGTAGTGATTCTGGCGGACGGCATGGCCGATTACCCTTGCCCCTCCTTGGGAGGGCTTACCCCCTTGGCCTATGCCCGCACTCCCAATCTGGACGCCCTGGCCCACGCGGGGCTGGTAGGAGAGGTGAGAACCGTACCTCCGGGTTTCCCTCCCGGCAGCGACGTGGCCAACCTGGCGGTGCTGGGCTACGATCCCCGACGCTACTACACCGGGCGGGCTCCTTTAGAGGCGGCCAGCCAGGGGATAGAGCTTTCTCCTGCGGACCTCGCCCTGCGCTGCAACCTGGTCACCCTCTCCCCGGCGGAGGAATACGCTGACCGGGTCATGCTGGACTACAGTGCCGGGGAGATACCCACCGAGCGGGCCGAGGAACTCATAGCTTTTCTCCAGGAGAGGCTGGGGGATTTTCGCGTCCGGTTTTATCCGGGGGTGAGCTACCGGCACCTTATGATCTGGCGGGAGGGGCCGGACCCGGATAAGCTCAAACTTACCCCGCCCCACGATATAACGGGGCAGAGGATAGGACCCTACCTCCCTCAGGGGGAGGGGGCGGAGCTTCTGCGGGAGCTGATGGTCCGGGGAGCCGCACTTTTAGCCTCCCTTCCGGGAGAAAACGCGGCCAACGCCATCTGGTTCTGGGGGGCGGGGCGCCGGCCGCAGCTCCCCCTTTTCAGAGAGCGCTTCGGGCTTACAGGGGCGGTGGTGGCGGCCGTGGACCTCATCAAGGGGATAGGGAGGCTCTGCGGTATGCGCGTACCTTTGGTCCCCGGGGCTACGGGCAACACCCGCACCGACTACCGGGCCAAGGCCCAGGCGGCGTTAAAGGAACTCCAAGAGGGGGCGGACTTCGTCTTCGTCCACATTGAAGCTCCGGACGAGGCCGGGCACCAGGGGGACCTGGAAGAGAAGATCCGGGCCATCGAGTCCATAGACCGACTGGTGGTGGGTGAGATATTGAAAGGCCTCTGGGAAAGTTTTCCCTCCTGGCGCGTGCTGGTCCTACCTGATCATCCCACCCCGGTGGTCCGCCGCACCCATACTTCCGACCCGGTGCCTTTCCTGGCCGCGGGCGACCCTCCTTTGCCCGGTTCGGGCGAGGGGCGTCCCTTCACCGAAGAGGCGGCGGCCAGCTCCTCCTTCAAGCTGGAAGAGGGGCATCGCCTGCTTCCCTGGTTCTTGGGAAAGGAGACGGAAAATTGAAGCGGTTGGTAGTGGCAGGAGCGGGAAGCGGCAGCGGCAAGACTACGGTGACCCTGGGGCTGATGGCAGCCTTCAGGCGGCGGGGCCTTAAAGTGCAGGGCTTCAAAGTAGGCCCTGACTACATCGACCCGGGCTTTCACGCGGCCGTAACAGGGAGGGTGGCCCGCAACCTCGATCCCTGGCTCATGCCGGAAGAGGTCTTGTGCGAACTCTTTCTGCGCGGGAGCCGGGGGGCGGATTTGGCAATCGTCGAAGGGGTGATGGGGCTTTACGACGGCAGAGCCGGCTCGACGGAGGGGAGTACGGCCGAGCTTAGCAAGATCTTGCGTGCCCCGGTGGTGCTGGTGGTGGCGGCCCGGGGGATGAGCACCTCGGCGGCCGCCGTGGTCCTGGGCTTTAAGGCTTTCGACCCGGAAGTGAGGCTGGAGGGAGTAGTCTTCACCGGGGTGGGGAGCGAAAAACATGCTCGCCTTTTGCGGGAAGTGGTGGAGTCCCGGGTGGGGGTGAAGGTTTTTGGCTGCCTTCCCCGGCTGCCGGAGCTTGAACTCCCCTCCCGCCACCTGGGACTGGTGCCGGCGGCGGAGAGGTCGGATCTGAAAGAATATGCCGCCCGGTTGGCCGACGTGGTCGAGGCCAACTTCGATTTGGACGGGTGTCTAACCCTGGCCTCTGCCGCTCCTCCCCTCCTTCCTCCGGCCACTTCCCTTTTCCCCCCTTCTCCCCGGACCCCGCAAGCTAGGATAGCGGTGGCTTACGACCAGGCCTTTTCCTTCTACTATCCGGAGAACCTGGAGTTACTGGAAGCCTTCGGAGCGGAAATCGCCCCTTTCAGCCCCTGCGAGGCTCCTACCTTACCGGAGGGGAGCTCGGCTTTGTACCTGGGCGGCGGCTTCCCGGAAGTATTTGCCTCTAAGCTCAGCGCCAACCTGCCTATTAGGGAAGCGATAAAGGCGGCGGTGGAAAAAGGCATGCCGGTTTACGCCGAGTGCGGAGGGTTAGTTTATCTGTGCTCCTCCCTGGCCTGGAAAGGGGAGGAGTTTCGGCTGGTAGGGGCGCTTCCTTTCAAAGTGACGATGGGGGAGAGGCTCAAGCGGCTGGGCTACGTCGTGGCGGAGGTGCTTACTCCTTCTCCCTTTTTCCGGGCGGGGGAGAAGGTGCGAGGGCACGTATTTCATTATTCCCGTCTGGAGGGGGAGAGTGCCCTTCCCCCTGCCTTCCGCCTGCGCCGGAGCGGAGGGGAGGTGGAGGCGGAAGGGGTGGTCTACCGCCGCACCTTGGCCTCTTACCTTCACCTGCACTTCGCCTCTTTTCCTGCTTTAGCCGAACGCTTGGTGGAAGCCGCGGCGCTTTGTCGGCGGGAAGGAATTTTGTAAAGCTTGGCCGAACGATCTTAAAAAGCAGGAAGGACGAGGAAGGTCATGGAGGCGGCGGAGGCTCTGGCCCTCTTGCGGACCCAGTACCACGATTTCTTAAACCATCTGCAGGTCATCCTGGGCTTTCTGGAGCTCGGTCGCGAGGACCGCGCGCGGGAGCAGATAGGCCGGGCGGTGAAAGACATTGCTTCCCGCGGGCAGGTGGCCAAGTGCGGCCTGCCAGAAGTAGCCTGGCTTCTGCTTCTTTTTCAGGCAGAGGCACTCAAAGTAGGAATAAAAGTCTTTTTCGAGATAGAAAAGGTTTCTACTTTCCCTGTAGCTCCTTCCGGCCTGGCGCTTATTTCTCGCTGCCACCGGTTCATCCTGAAAGCGGGCAAAGATATGGAGCTTCTGGTGGTGGGCCGTCCCTGGCCGGAGGGTTACCTCTTGCGCTACGTGGGAAAGCTTAATTGGGAAGAGGTGGCAAGTAAGCTCAATTCACCCCAGGTCACCTTTGGTTCCGAGGACCTGCGTATAAGGCTTTTGCCAGGGGAGTTTTAGAAATATGTTCTACGATCACCTGAAGATTTACGTGAAGGCGGGAGACGGCGGGAACGGCTGTGTGGCCTTTCGGCGAGAGAAGTACGTCCCCTTCGGAGGCCCAGCGGGAGGAGACGGGGGGCGTGGGGGGCATGTCATCCTCAAGGCCGATGCTCGGCTGCGCACCCTCATCGACTTCCACTTCAAAAAGCACTTCAAGGCAGAAAGAGGGGGGCACGGGCAGGGGAACTGCCGCACCGGTCGGGACGGGAAGGATCTCATCCTGCGGGTTCCGGTGGGGACGGTGGTACGCGATGCCGCAACGGGAGAGATAATCGCCGATCTGGTGGAGGACGGTCAGGAAGTTATCGTGGCGCGGGGAGGACGCGGCGGCCGGGGTAATGCCCGCTTTGCCACCCCCACCAACCAAGCTCCCCGCTTCGCCGAAAAGGGGGAGCCGGGAGAAGAGCGCTGGATCGAGTTGGAGCTCAAGCTTCTGGCCGACGCGGGGCTTGTGGGCCTGCCCAACGCCGGCAAGTCCACGCTTCTGAGCCGGGTTTCAGCCGCCCGGCCCAAGATAGCCGACTACCCCTTCACCACCTTAGAGCCCTGCCTGGGGGTAGTCCGGGTGGAGGAAGGGGAAAGCTTTGTCCTGGCCGACCTTCCCGGGCTCATCGAGGGGGCGCACGCCGGGGCGGGCTTGGGGCACCGGTTCCTGCGGCACGTGGAGCGCACCCGCTTGCTGGTGCATGTTCTGGACATGTCAGAAATGGCGGCCATGGACCCCCTCAAGGCTTTCGAGGTGGTGAACCGCGAGCTTACGCTTTACGACCCGGAGCTGGCGGAAAGGCCCCAGATCATAGCGGCCAATAAGATGGATCTTCCCGGTAGCGAGGAAAACCTGAAGCGGCTGCAAGAAAGCTTGAAGGGATACGAAATATTCCCTATCTCGGCCGCCACCGGACAAGGTGTAGAGGCCTTGATCCGCCGTATAGCGGCCCTCTTGAAAGAACTTCCTCCTCCCAAGACTTTTGCCCCCGAGCACCCGAAGGAAAAGGTGGAACTGGAGGTGCGTCGGGAAGGGGAAGTCTTTGTAGTGGAAGGAGAGCTCAGTCGGCGTCTGCTCATGATCGACTGGGAGAATCCGGAGGCGCGGCGGGCGGCTGAGGAGCTCCTGCGCCGCCTGGGGCTGGAACGCAAGCTCCGCGAGGCGGGCGCCCGGCCTGGTGCCGTGGTGCGTATCGGCAAACAAGAATTCACCTTCCAGCCGGAGGAGTAAGCTTATGCGACGGGAGGAGTTTAAGCACTGTCGCCGCCTGGTGGTTAAAGTGGGCACGAGCTCCCTCACCCTGCCATCGGGAGAGCTCGATCTGGAACAAATAGCCAAGCTGGTGGACGAGCTAGCAGCTGTGCACCGAGAGGGAAGAGACGTGCTGCTGGTCACCTCCGGGGCTATCGGAGCGGGCATGGGGAAGCTGGGACTCAAGAGCCGGCCCCGCACCATACCGGAAAAGCAGGCCTGCGCCGCGGTGGGGCAAGGGCTGCTCATGCAGATCTACGAGCGCTTCTTCTCTTCCCACGGCATCACTGTGGGGCAAGTGTTGCTCACGCGGGACGACTTCGCCCACCGCCGCCGTTTCTTAAACGCCCGCAACACGCTTCTCACTTTGCTTGAGTACCGGGTGATTCCCATCATCAACGAGAACGATACGGTGGCGGTGGAGGAGATTCGCCTGGGGGACAACGACACCCTTTCTGCCCTGGTGGCCAGCCTGGTAAACGCCGAGCTTTTGCTCATCCTCTCCGACGTGGACGGGCTTTACACCGGCGATCCCCGCCGCGACCCGGAAGCCCAGCTGATTTCGGAGGTTAGAGAACTCACGCCGGAGATATGGGCTTTGGCCAGCGGACCCGGTTCGCAGGTGGGCAGCGGGGGCATGCTCACTAAACTGGAAGCGGCCCGCATTGCCGGCCGCTCCGGCTGTACCCTGGTGATTGCCCGGGCTTCCCTGCCGGGGGTGGTAAGGCGCGTTCTAGCCGGTGAGGAGATCGGGACTGTCTTTTTTCCTCGCGAGAGGCTACGCGCGAAGAGGCGCTGGTTGCTCTTTGGCGCTCAGGTAAAAGGAAAAATCTACGTGGATGCGGGAGCGGCCAAGGCTTTGCGAGAAGAGGGGAAGAGCCTTCTCCCCTCCGGCATCGTAAAAGTGGAGGGGAACTTCGAGGCGGGACACGCCGTTAGCATAGTCGACCCCGAGGGGAGGGAAATCGCGCGGGGTCTGGTGAACTACTCGGCGGCGGAGGTAGAGCAGATCAAAGGGTGCAAGACTTGCGAAATCGAGGCTGTGCTCGGTTCCCGCCTTTATGACGAAGTGGTGCACCGGGATAACCTGGTATTGCAAGAATAAGGGGGTTAAGCGGCGGTGGAGAGGTTGTGGGCTCCTTGGCGGGCGGTCTATGTCGGTAAGAGTACCGGTCGAACGGAATGCATTTTCTGTGCCAAGTTGCAGGACAACCGGGACGAGGAGAATCTCCTGCTGCTGCGGCGCGAGCACGCTTTCGTCTTAATGAACCTCTACCCTTACAACAATGGGCATCTGCTGGTGGCCCCTAACCGCCACGTGGGTGACGTTACGGAGCTCACGCCGGAGGAATGGCTGGAGATATTTACCTTAACCAAGGACATGGTGGAGATCCTGCGCCGGGTGATGCGTCCCGATGGTTTCAACATCGGCATTAACCTGGGCAAGGTGGCGGGCGCGGGGATACCCGAGCACTTCCACGTGCACATCGTGCCCCGCTGGGAAGGAGACACCAGTTTCATGACCGTCTTCGGTGAAGTGCGGGTGATCCCGGAAGCCCTAGGCGATACCTACGCTAAGCTTAGAAAAACTCTACAGGAGGTGGGGTTGGCGTGACTCCGATTGAGGAAGAGGTGGTAGCTAAGGCGCGAAGGGCCAAAGAAGCGGCCAGGCGGTTGGCCTACCTTCCCACCACGGTCAAGGACAAGGCCCTTATGGCCATGGCCGACGCCTTGGAGCGGGAAAAGGAGTTCATCTTAGAGGCCAACGCCCGTGACATGGAGGCAGCCCGGGCTAAGGGGCTATCCAAGGCTTTGCTCGACCGCCTTATGCTCAACGAGAAGCGCCTCCGGGAAATGGCCCAGGGCTTAAGGGACATAGTGAAGCTCCCCGACCCGGTGGGGGAGATCGTGGCCATGTGGAAGCGGCCTAACGGGCTGATGATAGGGCAGATGCGCGTGCCCTTAGGGGTTGTGGGGATGATCTATGAGGCCCGTCCCAACGTCACCGTGGATGCCGCTGGTCTTTGTCTTAAGGCGGGGAACGCGGTGGTCTTGCGGGGAGGGTCGGAGGCCCTTAACTCCAACGCGGCCATAGTCAAGGTCATAGCCCGGGCGGCGGTGGAGAGCGGGGTTCCGGAAGGAGCTATAGAATTTATCGATCGCCCGGAACGCGAGGCGGCCCAGGTGCTGATGCGGCTTAACGAGTACATAGACGTCCTCATTCCCCGCGGGGGAGCAGGGCTCATCCAAACCGTGGTTCGCACGGCCACCGTCCCC
The DNA here is from genome assembly GCF_003368535.1 of Ammonifex thiophilus. Lineage (GTDB taxonomy): Bacteria > Bacillota > Desulfotomaculia > Desulfotomaculales > Ammonificaceae > Ammonifex > Ammonifex thiophilus. Next base: position 153,496 of record NZ_QSLN01000002.1, on the reverse strand, counting down.
GTCATCGAGACGGGGGTGGGAAACTGCCACGTGTACGTGGACGCGGCGGCTGATCTGGCCAAGGCGGAGGCCATCGTCATCAACGCCAAGTGCCAGCGCCCCGGCGTGTGTAACGCCATGGAGACCCTACTCGTCCACCAAGAGGTAGCGCCGCGCTTCCTGCCCGCCGTAGGGGAAAAGCTGAGGGAACGTGGGGTGGAGATAAGGGGCTGCCCCGTTACCCTGCAGTATCTGCCCTGGGCCCGACCGGCTACCGAGGAAGACTGGGCCACCGAATTTCTCGACCTCATCCTCGCCGTCAAGGTGGTTCAAAGCCTCGACGAGGCTTTGGACCACATCTACCGCTACGGCACCAAGCACTCGGAGGCCATCGTGACCGAAGACTACTCTACCGCCCGGCGCTTCCTAGAAGCGGTGGATGCGGCGGCCGTTTATGTCAATGCCTCCACCCGCTTCACCGACGGGGGACAATTTGGCTTCGGAGCAGAGATCGGTATCTCCACCCAGAAGCTCCATGCCCGGGGGCCCATGGGGCTAAAAGAGCTCACCACCATAAAGTACATAATCTTGGGTGAGGGGCAAGTGCGGGAGTAACTTTTTCCCTCCCGCACTCGTAGACTGAGTCTGCGGGAGGGGGGAAAAGTGCGTATAGTGATTGATCCAGGGCACGGGGGAAGCGATCCGGGAGCGGTTTGCGGGAATTTGCGGGAGGCAGATCTCACCCTCAAGTTAGCCAAACTCATGGTGGAAAAGGTGGCTCCGCCGGCGACCATTATCCTGACGCGCAGGGAAGATCAAGACGTTTCGCTTAGTGAGAGGGTGCGGATAGCCAACTACCACAACGCCGACCTTTTCCTCTCCCTGCACTTCAACGCGGGCGGGGGGAGGGGCTTTGAAAGCTACGTTTATCCCTCCGCTCCTCCTCTCACCCGCTATTACCGACAAATCCTGCACGCGGCGGCCACCGGTTTCCTCCTCCCGCAAGGAACCCGAGACAGGGGAGGAAAGGAAGCCCCCTTTTACGTGCTTCGCTACACCCGCATGCCCGCAGTGCTTTTAGAATGCCTTTTTCTGGATCATCCCGAAGACGCAAGGCTTCTGTCCCAGGACGGCTTTTTGGAGGCGCTGGCTACGGCCATAGCTCAGGGAATAAGCGTGCTCAGGCGGGAGAAGGAGCTTTTGCGCAAATTCCTTGGCTGAAAGGGGAAAATTAGTCATTGATCGGGGGGCAGAAAAGGTTTATAATGGAGCCAAGCAGGATGGAGACCCCGGCATGCGCCTGGGTTTGTTGGGTGGGACTTTCGATCCCATTCACTTCGGCCACCTGGCAATAGCCGAAGCGGTGCGGTATGAGATGCGCCTGGATAAGGTGTATTTCATACCGAGCGGGCAACCCCCGCACAAGAGGAGGAGGGTTACGCCTGCCGAGCATCGCCTGGCGATGGTCAGGCTGGCCGTGGCCTCCAACCCGTACTTTGAGGTTTCGACCGTGGAGATCGAGCGTCCAGGTCCCTCCTATACCGTAGACACGGTAAAGGAGTTCCGTCGGCTCTTCCCGCAGGCAGAAGTCTTCTTTATCCTGGGGATGGATGCGCTGGCCGAGTTTTTGACCTGGCACCGCGTAGGGGAACTCTTAACGCTCTGCCACTTTGTGGTGGCTACGCGCCCAGGCTATCCCTCGGCGGTGAAAGGCGGACGGGGACGCAGGGTTACGGTGCTTCCGGTTCCAGGAGTAGCGGTTTCTTCCACGGAGATCCGGGAACGGGTCCGCGCAGGAAAGCCGATCAAGTATCTTCTGCCGGAAGCCGTAGAGGAGTATATCTACGCCCACGGTTTGTACCGGTAAAAGGCGCGGCGGAGGCAGTCATCCTGCGAGAACCATATCGAGTCAAGAGAGGTGAGGCAAGTGGCGCGGACCCTGTATGTGGGCAACCTGCCGTGGTCGACGCAAGCGGAAGAGCTGGCGGAGATCTTTTCGGCTTACGGCGAGGTGCTGTCCAGCCGGATCATCGTTGACCGGCAAACGGGTCGTTCGCGGGGCTTCGGCTTCGTCGAGGTGCGCGACGAAGACGCGGAGGCCATGATTCGGGCTCTCAACGGGGCCGAATATGGCGGGCGCGTGCTCGTAGTCAACGAAGCCCGCGAGCGGCAGAGCCGTCCTCGGCGCTAACCGGAGGACGATAAACTAGGGCGTAAGGGGCCAGGGGACGCTCGGGAGAAGAGCCGTCTTATGGCCCCTTATCCTCATATTATTAAAGCGAGGAGCGCGAGAGATCAAAGTGAAGCCTCGTGAAATAGTGGACCTCATTATCGAGGCTGCCCAGGAAAAGAAAGGCTACGACATCCTAGCTCTGGAAGTGGGCAAGCTTCTCCCCCTGTGCGACTACTTCGTGATCCTCAGCGGCAACAATCCCATTCAAGTAAAGGCCATAGCCGAGCACATAGAAAAGAAGCTGGCTGAGCAGGGCGTAAACCTGCTTCACCGGGAAGGGTTTCAGGAGGGGCGCTGGATTTTGCTCGATTTCGGCGACGTGGTGGTGCATGTCTTTCTGGAGGAGGAAAGGGAGTTTTACGGGCTGGAGCGCCTCTGGCGCGACGCACCGGTGTTCAGAAAAGAGGCCGCTCAGTTCGGCTAAGGAGGCTTTTTATGGTCGACCCGCGCGTATTGGAGGAAGTGGAGCGCCTGCGTGGCGAGATGGTGGAGGCGCTGGTGGAGCTCATCAAGATACCCGCTTTAAGTCCGGATAACGGGGGTGAAGGAGAACTCCGCAAGGCGGAGAAGCTGGAGGAAATCATCCGCCAGTGGCCCTTCGACCGAATAGAGCGCTACGATGCCCCAGACCCTAGAGCCTTGAACGGTATACGCCCCAACCTCCTGGCCTACTACTACGGCGAGCAAGGAGAGCAAAGTCCCCGCCTCTGGATTCTCACCCACCTGGACGTGGTCCCCCCGGGCGATCTAGAAAAGTGGACGGAGACTTCGCCCTTTAACCCTCTGCTCAAGGAAGGCAAGGTTTACGGCCGGGGAAGTGAAGACAACGGACAGAGCCTGGTAGCTTCCCTTTACGCGGTGAGGGCGCTTATGAACCTGGGTCTCAGGCCCAAGCGGACCTTTGTTTTAGCCTTCGTCAGCGACGAGGAGACGGGTAACAGGTACGGCATTGAGTGGCTCATGAAAAACCACCCGGAGCTTTTCCGCAGGGAGGACCTGGTTCTGGTGCCCGACGGGGGGAATCGGGAGGGGACTTTCATTGAGATCGCCGAGAAAAGCCTTCTCTGGCTGAAAGTAAAAGTAGAGGGGAAGCAGGTACACGGGAGCACCCCCCACAAGGGGTTCAACGCCTTTCGGGTAGCTTTGGATTACGCTCGGGTTCTCGACCAGCGTCTGCACGAGAAGTTCGACGTCGAAGACGAGCTTTTCGAATATCCGATAAGCTCCTTCGAGCCCACCATGGGGAGAAGCCTGAGCGACGCCCCTAATATAATTCCGGGGGAAGCGGAAGTCGTTTTCGATTGCCGGGTGCTTCCCTGCTACCGCTTGGACGAGATTTTGCACGAAGCCGAAACGCTGGCCCGGCGACTGGAAGGCGAGTACCGCCGGGAGCTTGGGGAGAGAACCTTTCCCCGGATCAAGCTTGAGGTGCTACAGCAGGTGGAGTCGCCCGCCACGCCGTCCGACAGCCCCATCGTGAAGCTCCTGCGTCGCGCGATAAGAGAGCTCAGGGGCAAGGAGGCCAGGGTGGGAGGTATCGGGGGAGGGACTTTTGCCGCCTACTTCCGTAGGCTCGGCATACCAGCGGCGGTCTGGGGTACTTTTGATGAACTGGCCCATCAGCCTAACGAGTACGCCCGGATCGACAACTTGGTGGAAGACGCCAAGGTCATGGCCTACTTGGGCCTCGCCGCAGAGATTTAACCTCTTCTTTTGTGCTTGACTTTGCCGGGGGGTTGAGCTATATTTAATAGTGGTTGCGGAGCTGTGGTGTAGCCTGGTTAACATACCTGCCTGTCACGCAGGAGATCGCGGGTTCAAATCCCGTCAGCTCCGCCATAAATGCCACGGTAGCTCAGGTGGTAGAGCAGAGGACTGAAAATCCTCGTGTCGGCGGTTCGACTCCGTCCCGTGGCACCAAAGCTTTAAAAGTGGTGAACGAGCGGAAGTGGCTCAGTGGTAGAGCATCGCCTTGCCAAGGCGAGGGTCGCGGGTTCGAATCCCGTCTTCCGCTCCATATAAGCAAGCCGAGGGTTTCCGCTCTACGCGGAAACCCTTTCTTGTTTTCTAGAGGGCTTATCAAAGTACCGGGCCACACTTTTCTGGCGGGGTTAATCTATCTGTCGCTTTTGAGGAAGGAATGAAGGTCAGGTGGTCTGAATCCCTTTAGAAAAAGTAGCTTTGTTCCGAAGGAAATTGTAGAAAAACGTCGAAGAAAAAGTTGGAAGCAATTTCGGCCTGGCCAGGAGGTGGGGTTTTTGCGGCGGGTGCCGGTAGACTTATTGCGGCCGGGGATGAAGGTCGGGCGGGCGTTGTATAGCTCCTCTGGCCAGCTGCTGGTGAATGCCGGGACACGGCTTACGGAGAAGGTAATCAACCGCTTGCGCCTCTTGGGCGTTTCCGCCATATACGTGGAAGACGGCTTTCTCGATGATGTCGAGGTAAAAGACGTAATCTCTGAAGAGCTGCGCTTGCAAGCACTTGTGAGGGTTAGGGAATTTTTCGAGAACCCGCCGCAAGGTGCCGGCCGGGCCGTCATCACAGTCAAAGCGGTGGTGGACACCGTAAAGGATTTGGTAGACGAGCTTTTAAGCTCTCCTAAAGTGGTTGTGAGCTTGGTTGACGTGCGGGCGCTAGATGACTACACCTTCGGACACAGCGTGAACGTCTGTCTCCTCTCCCTCCTCACAGGCATTTCTTTGGGCTACGATCGCAAAAGGCTTATCGCCTTAGGAGTGGGGGCTTTGCTACACGATGTGGGCAAGTCCAAAATTCCCCCGGAGGTACTGCAGAAACCGGGAAAGCTTACTCCTGAGGAATTTGCCCTGGTCAAATCGCACACGGTAGAAGGTTACCACCTGCTAAAGAAGGCAGGGATAGACAGTTCTGCGTGTGTAGTAGCCCATCAGCATCACGAGCGGTATTTGGGGCAAGGCTATCCGCAGGGACTGAAGGGCAAGGAAATTCACGAATTTGCTGCTATCTGCGGGGTAGCGGATGTCTTCGACGCCCTTACGGCCGACAGGTGTTATCGGCGGGCTTATCCGGTGCACGAGGCCTACGAATTCATTGCCGGTGCGGGCAATTTTCTTTTTGACTACCGGATAGTGCAGGCTTTTTTGGAAAATATAGCGGCTTACCCGGTGGGCACCGTGGTTCGCCTGTCCTCCGGAGCGGTGGGAGTGGTGGTCGAGACCAAGAGAGGAGCTACCCTGCGTCCCCGCGTACGCCTCTTTTTTGACGCCGAAGGAAACCGTCTCACTCCGCAGGAGATCGACTTAAGCGAAGCCAGGGACCTTACCATTGCGGAGGTTGTCCCGGAAGAGGAGTGGCAGAAAATGTTACGAGTGACAGGCGCTTCGGCTGCCGAGGCTGAATAGAGCCGGGAGGTAGAAAGCAAGCTATGGTCTAGGGAAGTTTTGAGGGTAATGGGGGAAGGCACATGGAGATGACCGAGAGGCAGAGGAGAGCTCTATACGCGCTGGTGGGGTGTTTGGTGCTCTTGTTCCTCGGCGCGGGGATAGGGGCAATGCGCAAGCCGGCAGTGCCGGCGCCACTTTACCGGCCGCAGGTGGTGGCCTTTTACGTGGACGAGCCGGGGCATCCCACCGATTCGTTCTCTTCGCTCAAAGCTCATGGCCGCCTGGTGGACGAAATTTCTCCACTTTGGTATAGCATTATGCCCGACGGAAGCTTGGATGTTAAAGTGAACCGGGAGGCTTTAAGAGTGGCCAGGTCTTACGGCTTGCGGGTGGTGCCGCTTATAAATGTGGGGAAAAATGACGATACTTTTCTGCGAGATCCTACTGTGCGCGACCGGACCATTGCCAACATAGTGGATGTGGTGAGAAGAGAGGGGTACGATGGGGTCAATTTGGACGTGCAGCTTATGCCGGTTAACGGCAAAAACTTCGCCCACGATCGTGACTTGCTCACCGACTTCGTCCGCAGGCTGCGAGACGCCTTGAAGCCCATGGGTAAGACGCTTGCCGTTTCGGTAGTGCCACACGTGCAGGTTTCTCCTGAAGTCTCGGGCATTTACGACTACGGGGCGCTGGCCCAGTTGGTGGACAAAGTGGCACTTATGACCTATGACCGCCACCAGGACTCTAGTCCTCCCGGTCCGGTAGCTCCCTTCGGTTGGGTAGAGGACAACATCAAGGAGGCTCTGAACCAAGGATTTAGGCGCGACCAGATTTTGCTGGGTATTGCCACTTATGGCTATGACTGGCCGGCAGGGCGGGCAGGGGGTTTTTCTCGTCCCACTAAGGAAATAATGGAGCACGCTTCTCGGTTAGGCGTGCCGGTAAAGTGGAGCGATCAGTACCAAGAACCCTATTACGTCTATACAGCACCCAACGGTAGGCAGCGGGAGATATGGTTTGAAAACAGCCATACTTTCCGACAGAAGATTGAACTCATGAAGAAGTATCGACTGGCTGGAATTGCTGTATGGCGGTTGGGCTTCGAGGAAAAGCGCTTCTGGGATACACTTAAGCGGCACTTCCCTGGGAAATGAGAAATTTTTAAAAAGCCTTTACGGTCTTGGCTAAAGCCAAGACCGTATTTTATAATCCCAAGCAGGGGGTGGGAAAATGAATTGGCGGCGCTGGATAGCGCCCGTTGCCCTTCTGGCCTTTGTAGCCGGTATATTTTTCACTGCCGGCTGCTTCTACGCTTCCAGCTCTAAGACTCCTGCGCTGGCGGACAACCAGGTGGCTCCCGGGGTGGGTCCGGAAGCCATCGCCAACATCGTGGCTCAGGCCAGCCCGGCGGTAGTGAAGATCGACACCATAGCTCCTAAGTTCGATCCTTTCTTTAACAACCCCTTTTTCCGGCAGTTTTTCGGCGATATTCCGCGGGTACAGGAATACCAGCAGGGGTTGGGATCAGGCTTCTTTATTTCTGACGATGGATACATATTAACTAACGAGCACGTGATCGATGGGGCTTCTCAAATCACGGTCACGGTTTCGGGTTTCTCCCAGCCTTTCAAAGCACGGGTGGTGGGTGCGGACTACGATCTTGATCTGGCCGTTTTAAAGATCGATGTGCCCCAGAAGGTGCCTTTTCTGAAGTTGGGCGATAGTGAGAAAATGCGGGTGGGGGATTGGGTGATCGCCATCGGCAACCCTTACGGTCTTGACCACACCGTCACCGTAGGTGTGCTCAGTGCCAAAGGCCGGCCGATCGATGTTGGCAACCGCCACTACAAGAATCTCTTGCAGACTGACGCCGCTATTAACCCGGGCAACAGCGGTGGCCCCCTTTTGAACCTCAAGGGTGAGGTCATAGGCATCAACACGGCGGTCAACGCCCAAGCTCAGGGGATAGGGTTTGCCATTCCCTCGGACACGGTGAAGAGCGTGCTCAACGAACTCATGACCAAGGGTAAGATCATCCGTCCCTGGTTAGGTGTGCAGATAGGACCGGTGGACGAGAATGTGGCCCAGTACCTGGGTCTGCCCAAGGCGGAAGGGGCGCTGGTGCTGGGGGTAGTTCCGGGCAGCCCAGCCGATAAGGCGGGCATCACCCGGGGGGATGTCATCCTGGAGATTAATGGAAAAAAGGTGAAGACTCCGGACGACCTAGTGGCGGCGGTCAAGGAGCTGAAGGTAGGGTCCCAGGCCAACCTCTTAGTCTGGCGGGGCGGCAAACTTGTAAGGGTGCAGCTTCAGGTGACGGAAAAGCCGGCAGGTTGGTAAGCTTAGGGCTTTGGTGACAGAAAGCGGGTAAGACTCTTACCCGCTTTCTCAGTTTTAAGAGCCGAGGAGGGTGAGTTTTGCGTCGAAGGGTGGCGGTAATAACTTTTATTTTTGTCTTTTTCTTGGGATTTGGTCGGGCTTGGGCCTCCCCGCCGGAGATCAAGGCGGAGGCGGCGGTGCTGATGGAAGCCGAGACCGGGCAAGTGCTTTACGCCAAAAACCCGGAGGAACACATGTATCCAGCCAGCACCACCAAGATCCTCACCGCCCTGGTGGTGCTGCAGTACGCACGGCTAAACGATCAGATTGTGGCTTCTCCGGAGGCGGTAAGCACCGAAGGCTCTTCCATCTGGCTCAAGGAGGGGGAGAAGCTTTCGGTCGAAGATGCGCTTTACGCCCTCCTGCTCAACTCGGCTAACGATGTGGCGGTGGCCTTGGCCCAGAAAGTGAGTGGCAGTGTTCCCGCCTTTGCTCAACTTATGAACGAAACGGCCAAGGCCTGTGGGGCTACTTCTTCCCACTTTACCAACCCGCACGGTCTACCCGATCCTGAGCACTACACCACTGCTCTCGATCTGGCCCGAATTACCCGGGTGGCACTGGGCAATCGCTTTTTTCGCGAGATAGTGGCTACCAAGACCTACACCCTCCACCGCCCGGCTCTGCCTGAACCCTTTGTCTTGGTCAACCACAACAAGTTGCTCTGGCGCTACGAGGGAGCCATAGGGGTGAAGACGGGCTACACCACGGTGGCCGGGCAGTGCCTGGTGGCGGCAGCCCGGCGTAACGGCCGGGAACTTATCGCCGTAGTCCTCAAGAGTGAGGGGACGGAGGTCTGGAACGACGCCGTAAAGCTGCTGGACTACGGCTTTAATGCCTTTAAGCCTGTAGAGCTTTTCAAGAAAGGGGAGGCTCTGGGCCAGGTCGGAATACCGGGGGGAAACCGGCCCCTGCTTCTGATCGCGGGGGAAAGCTTCACTTATTACGTTCCCGCGGAGGGGGGAGCTTTTTCTCTTCCCCGCTGGCAAATACACTTGAACCCGCTGCGCTTGCCGGTAAAGGCGGGGGAAGGGGTGGGAGAGGTGCTGGTGACCACAGGTAAAGGGGAAGGAATGAAGATCCCCCTGGTGGCTGGGAATGCGGTTTCCCTTCTCCCCTTTTGGCAGCGCACCGGCGGCAAGGTGATACTGGGCGTTCTGGGGCTGGCGGTTGGAGCCATTTACGCCTCCCGTCGGCGTCGGAAGCGGCGTCTCTAGCGGTCGGGCAAGAGTTTCTCCAGGAAGCGAGCTAAGGGGCGGCAAAAAGGGAGTAGCACAAGGCTGGTTATGAGATTATACAGGGTGTGGGCGTTGGCGACCTCGTGCGCTGGCCCGGAGCTAAGCCACCGGGCCAGCATCCCCCAAGGATAGAGTAAGGGAAAAAAGAGTAAGGCCCCTCCCAGGTTAACCAGGAAGTGGGCCAGCGCTACCCTCCTCCCGGCGTTGGAACTGACCAAAGAGACGAGAAGCGCTGTGAAGCAGGTTCCTAAGTTGTTGCCCAAGACGAATACCAAGGCCGTCTCGCGACTTACCATTCCCTGGGCGTAGAGGGTCATGGCCAGGCCGGTGGTCAGGCTGGAGGAGTGCAACAGGGCGGTGACCAGGGTGGATAGGAGGAAGGCTAGAAGGTGACTTTTTTCGGCGGCGTTGAGCGGGGCCAGAAGCCAAGGATGCTGCTCCAGTTTCCTGCACCCGATTTCGAACCAGGCGATTCCCGCGAATATCAAGCCCAGCCCTAAAAGCGCCATCCCGGCGTGCCGCCAAGGGGGGCGCTTCGGCAAGAGAAAAATCCCCAGAGTGCCCAGGTAATAAGCCAGTGATCCCGGTTTTAAAACCATGAGTTGCACCGTGAGAGTGGTCCCCACATTGGCTCCTAGGATGATCCCAATGGCTTCCGGCAAGGAAAGGAAGTGGCTATGCACCAAACCCACGGTCAAAACCGAGACAGCGGTGCTGCTCTGGGTGAGGGCGGCGGCTGCCAGACCGGCTAAAAATGAGCGCCAGGGACCGACGAGCAGGTTACCGAGCAAAGCGGTCGCCCGGCTGCCCGCCAGCCGAACCAGCCCCTCCTGAATAAGCTTTAGCCCTCCTAAGAGTAGAAGGAATCCTACTGCTACCTCGAGCATCTTCCCTCGGCGAAAAATTTTATGTCCTTAAGTTCTCCCCCATGCTAAAATAAGAATGAGCAGGAGAAAAATGGCGGGGAGTGGAGTGAATATGTGTGCATACCTTTGGAGAGAGGAGGCCCAAATATGGGGGAGTCGCGCCTCGCCGGGGGGTACGGGGATAATGTGCTAGTTTTGCTCTCCCGCGAGCCCTCGGTGCTGTTCGCTTATTGGGAGCTATCGCCTGCCACTCAGTTGGTGATTGTGGGTAAAAAGTGGGGTTTGCGCCTCTGGTCCCGTCGCGGCGCCCACCTGACGCTATTGCGCGAAGTGTTTCCCTCCTTCTTCTGCGGCGATTGGTACTTCACCGAACTGGAGGCCGGCGCGAGCTATCGGTGCGAGCTCGGCTGGTGGGAGAATAGTTTTTTCGTTCCTCTACTGGTTTCCGACTGGACCGAGACTCCGCCCGTACCTGTTCCCTGGCGACCTCCCTTGCCGGAGGAATTGCCGGAAGTGAGGCTTCTGGTGGAGGCGGAACTAGAAGTCGGGGTGGGTTATTTCTCCTGGATCAGTCCGCTAAAAAAGGAGTGAGAAAGTTTTGGCCCGCGGTTACCTGGCCCTGGTGTTGCACGCCCATCTCCCCTTTGTCCGTCACCCGGAGAAAGAGAGGCAGCTGGAGGAAAATTGGCTTTATCAGGCCCTCAACGAGTGCTACCTTCCCTTACTCGACCTCTTTCACCGGCTGGTGAAAGAGAAGATACCTTTCCGCTTGACCATCTCCCTTTCCCCCACTCTTCTTAGCATGCTCTCCGACCCTCTGCTCATGGGGAGGTTTGAGGCCTACTTAGAAAGGCTTTTGGCTTTAGCCTCCCGGGAAAAGGAGCGTACTTTCGGTACCCCCTTTTACCCCTTGGCGCTCTTCTACGAGGAGCGCCTGAGGCGCCATTCCCGGCTTTTTGCCGACGAGTGGAGGCGCGACTTAATCGGGGCATTCAAGCAGTTAAGGGAAGCAGGGGTGCTGGAACTCATCACCACCTGCGCTACCCACGGTTACCTGCCCCTCATCCGCGGGCGCGAGGCGCGGCGGGCGCAAATCCGCACCGGACTCGATCATTTCGCTGCTTGCTTCGGCTTCCGCCCCTCTGGTTTCTGGCTGCCGGAGTGCGGCTATACCCCTGGTGTGGACGAGCTCCTGGCGGAGGAAGGCATCCGCTACTTTTTCCTGGAAACGCACGGGATTTTGAGTGCTTCGCCCCCGCCGCCGTACGGGGTCTATGCTCCCGTTCTTACCCCGGCAGGGGTAGCGGCGTTGGGGCGGGATCCTGACAGTTCCCGGCAGGTGTGGGACCGGCACGTCGGCTACCCCGGCGACTACTGGTACCGGGAGTATTACCGCGACATAGGGTACGAGCTTCCCTGGGATTACTTGGCCCCTTATCTACCTTCCGATGCGGTCAGGATTGATACCGGCTTTAAGTACTACCGCATTACGGGGAGGGAGGAAAAGGAGCCTTACCGGCCAGAAAAGGCGCGGGAAAAAGCGGCCGAGCACGCCCGGCACTTCTGGCAGCAGCGCTCGGAGCAGGCGGAGTACCTTTACCGCTGCTTGGGCCGGCCGCCCATAATCGTGGCTCCCTATGACGCCGAGCTCTTCGGCCACTGGTGGTTCGAGGGCCCCTGGTGGCTAGAAGACTTGTTGCGTCTGGGGAAGACCGGAGAGGATGGGCTTTTGCTGGCCACCCCTTTTGATTACCTGCAGGTTCATCCCCCCACCCACCGGACTCAACTCGGCCTTTCTAGCTGGGGGGAAGGGGGGTATAGCCGCGTGTGGCTTAATCCGACCAACGACTGGATCTACCGCCACACCCATCGGATGGAGGCGAAGATGACCATCCTCTGCGATTTGTATCCCGAGGCAGAGGGGCTTAGAAAGCGGGCGCTTAACCAGGCGGCGCGGGAGCTTTTGCTGGCCCAGTCCAGTGACTGGGCCTTCATTCTCTACGTGGGCTCGACAGTGGAGTACGCCCGTAGAAGGGTGGAAGAACACGTTACCAACTTCTGGCGCTTGGTAGAAGGGGTGCTTCAGGAAAGGATAGAGGAAGCGTTTCTCCAACAGTGCGAGGCCAAAAATAACCTCTTTCCCTGGCTCGACTACCGGGTTTACAGCCGCTTCTGGCAGCGGGACGGACTCAGGAAACCGCGCCTTAAGGTGCTTTTCCTTTCCTGGGAGTACCCTCCCCGCGTGGTGGGCGGGCTAGGAAGGCATGTCTACGATCTCACCCGGGCCTTGGCCCGTTGGGACCAGGACATCACCGTGCTTACCGTGGGCTCTCCAGAGGTGCCCGCCTATGAGGAGATCGAAGGGGTAAAGGTCCACCGGGTCGAGGTGGAAGGAAGAGACTTTTTGGCCTGGGTGGAAAACATGAACCGGGCCATGGTCGAAAGAATGGAGCAGCTAAAGAACCAAGGAGAAAGTTTCGATTTGCTTCACGGACACGACTGGATGATAGCAGAAGCAGCCCTGTGGGCCAGAAGTGAGCTAGGTCTTCCGCTAGTGGTTACCATCCACGCCACCGAGTACGGGCGCCACGGGGGGATTTACACCCCCCTTCAGGCTTTTATTCACGAAAGGGAGGGGCATTTAGCCCAAGCTGCCGACCTCATCGTGTGCTGCAGCGAGTACATGCGGCGGGAGGTGAGTGGACTTTTCGGAGTAAAACGCGATAAGATTAAAGTGATACCTAACGGGGTTGATCCGAAAACGCTGGGGGTTGAGGGGTGGCGGGGACCAGCACCGCCTTCTCCTAAGCCGCTGATCGTTTTTCTGGGCCGTTTGGTACCGGAAAAGGGAGCGCAGGATCTGGTAAAGGCCCTTCCCCTTATCCGAAAAAAGATCCCCGGTGCTCGGCTGGTGCTTTGCGGCCGGGGCTATTATGAAGAGGAGCTGCGCCGCTGCGTGCAGCGGGAAGGGGTAGAAGACTGCGTGACCTTTGCCGGTTTCGTGGACGGCCGGACCAGGGAAGCTTTATTGCGCGAGGCGGCGGTAGCCGTCTTCCCTAGCCACTATGAACCCTTCGGTATCGTAGCCCTGGAAGCCATGGCGGCTCAGGTGCCGGTGGTGGTGGGGGACACGGGGGGCCTAGCGGAGCTGGTGGAGCACGGTGTCGACGGCTTTAAGTTCCCTCCCGGCGACTATCGCCTACTGGCCCGCTATGTGGTGGAGCTCTTGCGCCATCGCTCGCTAGCTGAGGAATTTTGCCGCCGCGCCTGGCTTAAGGTTCGTTCTCGCTACTGCTGGCGGCACTTGGCGGGCGTCACTTTGGAGGTCTACAACGAGCTTTTGGCCCGAAAAAGAGAAGTTGGAGGGGAAAAGATTGCCACGCCCTCTGGTGATAGGCAACGGTAGGATAATGGTTACCTTCGACGGAAACCTGGAGATGCGTGACTTCTTTTATCCGTATGTGGGGCAATGGAACCATCTCCAGGGCAACCGGAACCGTCTGGGGGTGTGGACGGAGGGAAGGTTTAGTTGGGTAAGCGAGCCGTCCTGGGAGAAGTGCCTGAGCTATAAAGAAGACACTCTGGTGACCGATTGCCGGGCCTTCAATGCCGAGCTAGAGGTGAGCCTCCTGATAAACGATACGGTGCATCGGCGGGAGAATATTTATCTCAAGCGTATAGTGGTGCAAAATCTGGCTAACCGAGAGCGGGAGATAAGGCTTTTTCTAGGGCAGGACTTCTCGGTGGACGAAAACGAGGTGGGAGATACCGTCTTCTTCGACCCCTTTCGGCACGTCTTATGTCACTATAAGCGCAATCGCTACTTCCTCATAGCCGGCCGGAGCAGCCGGGGGTTTTTCGATCAGTTCGCCACCGGGGTGAAGGGCTTTGCTGGAGCGGAGGGGACCTGGCGCGATGCCGAGGACGGGGTCTTAAGCGGCAATGCTATCGCTCAGGGTTCGGTGGACAGCGTCATAGGCTTCAACCTCTTTCTTCCCCCCTGGGGGGAAGAGACCGTCTTCTACTGGATCTGCGTGGGGCGCAACATCCAGGAGGTAAGAGCTTTAGATCATTTCGTGCGGGAGCAGACTCCGGAAGAGCTCTTTTTCCGAATGGAGACTTTCGGACCGGCTTTCCTTTCCGTGCGCCCGCGCGAGGAGCAGTTGGTGGAAGATCTTTCTCCCCAGCTTCTAAGCGCTTGCCGGCGCAGCTTGCTCATTGTCCGCTTGCATGTCGACGATGAGGGAGCCATCATCGCCTCCCCTGACTCCGATATTCTCTCCACCAACCGCGATCACTACTGTTACCTCTGGCCACGCGATGGGGCCTTTATCGCCTATTCCCTCATAAAGTCCGGTTACGGTCGGCTCACCCGGAAGTTCTTCGAGTTCTGCGCCGACGCCTTAACCGACAAGGGCTATCTTTTACACAAATACAATCCCGACGGCACAGTAGGGTCTAGCTGGCATCCTTGGCTGGCCGAAGGGGTCATTCAGCTTCCCATCCAGGAGGACGAGACAGCACTAGTCCTGTGGGCACTCTGGGAATATTACCAAGAAGAAAGGGATCTGGAGTTTGTTTTGAAGCAATACCACGCCTTCGCACGCCCGGCAGCTAATTTCCTCTGCGGCTATGTGGATAAGGCTTTGCATCTTCCTGCCGAGTCCTACGATCTCTGGGAGGAGAGGCGCGGCATTTTCACCTTCACGGCCTCGACGGTGTACGCTGGTCTCAGGGCAGCAGGAAATCTCGCGGAGCTTTTCGGGCAGCCTCGCCTGGCGGAGCACTACCGCCAGAGCGCGGAGGAGATAAGGGAGGGAATCCTTAAGCACCTCTACGATCCGGCACGAGAGTATTTTCTGCGGGGCTTAATCTTCAACCGGGAGACCGGCTGTTTCGAGCCCGACCCTACGGTGGACAGCAGCGTGGCCGGGGTATTCCTCTTTGGTGTGCTTCCCCCGCACGACTACCGGGTGGGGAAGACGATGGAAAAGGTGCGGGAGACCCTCTGGGTGAAAACCCCGGTGGGAGGGATTGCCCGGTACTATGGGGATTATTACTTCCGGCAGACGGAGGACCTGAGCAGAGTGCCGGGCAACCCCTGGATCATATGCACCCTCTGGCTGGCTCAGTACTATATCCGGGTGGCCCGGAGTATTGAGGAGCTGCGTAGGGCGCGTGAATTGCTGGAGTGGTGCGTGCGCCACTCTTTACCTACCGGTGTGATGCCCGAGCAACTGCACCCTTTTACCGGAGCGCCTCTCTCCGTAGCTCCTCTTGCCTGGTCACACTCTACCTATGTCACCGCTTTGCAGGAATACCGTGCCCGCTACCGCGAACTCCTGCGGGCGCGGGAAGAGCTACAGTTTACCTTTGGCTGATCAAGGGGGCTTGAAGCGTTGTTACACGGCTACGCTACGGGAATCGGCAGTCTACCCTACCGGGAAGTGGAACCGGCTTTAAAGCTTATTGCCCGTCACTTTCCCCTTTTTCCCCACTGGCCTCAACTACCGCGGCGCACTCCGGCCGAAGGCTTCGTCACCCAGTTTCTAAGCGGTCTTAAAGTACACGGGGTCCTGGGAGAAGGAGAGAAGCCCAGTTTCCTTAACCAGGCCGAGGACTGGCCCGATAGGCTCACTCGCTTCTACACCTTCTACCTGGGAGCGGAAGAGGGGAGCGAGGAGGCACTGGCCACCTTTATCCCACCGCGCGAGGCTATAAGCGGCTTTTATGCTTTCCAGGAGGCGGTGGAGCGGGGGGAGTTCGATCGGGCGCGGGCTTTCAAAGGGCAGATAGTGGGCCCCTTGACCGCGGGCTTTCAATTGACCGATGCGGCTGGCCGCCCGGCCTACTACGACCTGGAGCTACGTGAGCTCATCCTGCGCACCCTGCAACTGGCAGCTAGATGGCAGGCCAGGGAGCTCAAGCGCTGGGGCAGGCCGGTGGCGATCTTCATAGACGAGCCGGGCGTAAGCATTTACGGCCAGTCCACTTACATAACCGTCACCAGGGAGCAGATAATGGCCGATATGGGTGTCCTGGTGGCAACGCTCAAGGAGGAAGGGGTTTACGTCGGGGTGCATTCTTGTGCAGCGGTGGACTGGAGTCTGCTCCTGGACCTTCCCATAGACATCCTGAGTTTTGACGCCTACGGCTACTTTTCTTCCCTCTTCCCCTTCCGCCGGGAGTTGGCCGCTTTCCTGAAGCGGGGAGGGGTTCTGGCCTGGGGGATAGTGCCTACCAGCGAAAAGGCTTGGGAAGAAGACCTCTCCTCTTTGCGCCGGCGGCTGGAGGAAGATTGGGCGCAGCTGGTGGACAAGGGTATTCCGGAGAAGGTTTTGCGGGAGCAATGGCTGATAACGCCCAGCTGCGGCACGGGGCTCTTGCCCGAGGATCTGGCCGAGCGCATCTACACCCTGACTAGCATCCTGGCGGCTTCCCTGGGAGGATAGGATGGGCTTGGTCGACTATCACGTGCACACCGCGCGTTGCGGGCACGCCGTGGGCGAGGTGGGTGAGTACCTGCGGCAGGCGGAAAAGGTAGGGCTTAAGGAACTGGGCTTTGCCGACCATTTGCCCCTTTACTTCCTCCCACCAGAGGAGCGGGACCCGGGACTGGCCATGCCGCAGGCCCAGTTGGGTGATTACGTGAGGGAGATTACAGGGCTCAAAGGGAAGTCGGTAGTGGAAGTAAAGCTGGGCATTGAGGCCGACTATGTTCCCGGTTGGGAAGAGGAACTGAGAAAGCTTCTTTCCGCCCACCCTTTCGATTACGTGCTGGGCTCGATACATTTCCTTGACGGCTGGGGTTTCGATAATCCGGCGGAGATCGAGGGATACCGAGGCAAGGATCTCGACCTTTTATACGAGCAGTATTTTTCTTTGCTGCAAAGGTTGGCTAGCAGCCAGCTTTTCGATGTCGTAGCTCATCCTGACCTCATAAAGAAATTTGGTTTCTTACCCAGCCGCGACCTTAAGCCCCTTTACCAGGAGACGGTGAAAATCATAGCTGCGGCCGATCTGGCAGTGGAGGTAAACACGGCGGGGCTACGCCACCCGGTGAAGGAGATCTACCCGGCGGCGGAGTTCCTTTTCCTCTGTCGGCGCTACCGAGTGCCAGTGACTTTGGGTTCGGACGCTCACCGACCCGAGGACGTGGGGCGCGACTTCGACCGGGCACTGGAGCTCCTGCGGGAAGCGGGCTATTGCGAAGTGGCTGTCTTCACCGCCCGAAAACGGCGCTCTCACCGGTTACCTATTTAAATTTTCCCCCGAGGGCTAGCGGTCGGGAGGAGAGGAAGGTATAATTATCACCGTTATGAGGGATATCCACTTCACAAACGCCAAAGGGGAGTGTGGAAAGAAGTGGCGCCAGGCTTGCCTACGCCCAAAAAGTACTTCGTGACTGCTGGGGCTGCCGAAGGATCGACGCCGCTAAACGCTTTCGACAACGCTTTGCTGGCGGCCCGCATCGGTAATGTGAACCTCATTCGGGTTTCCAGCATTCTCCCGCCCGGAACCGAATTCGATCCCAATCTGGAACTTCCCCCGGGGTCGCTGGTTCCCACGGCCTACGGCTATATCATCTCCACCACCCCGGGAGAGATAATCTCCGCCGCCTGCGGGGTAGGGATTTCGCGGGAGAGCTTTGGAGTGATTATGGAATTTTCCGGTAAATGCACCGCGCAGGAGGCCAGGGCCCAGATCGAGAACATGATAAGGGAAGCCTTTGCCCGCCGAGGCATGGAATTGGTGGACATGAAGATAGAGGCAGTGGAGCATGAGGTCAAGCGCATCGCTTGCGCCTTGGCAGCCGTGCCGCTCTGGTACTAGTCGGGGGAGGGGAGAAGCGGCGTGGAGCTCTGGTACACCGAAAACCAGAACGACGACCTGCGCTTCAGCTGCCGGGTGACCAGAACCCTGCACGTGGAGAAGACCCCCTTTCAGCACTTGGCTGTGTTGGAAACCCCCTGTTTTGGTCGGGTGTTGGTGCTGGACGGGATCGTGCAGACTACGGTGTGGGATGAGTTCATGTACCACGAGATGATCGCCCACGTCCCTCTCAATACCCATCCCCGGCCGGAAAAGGTGTTGATCATCGGGGGAGGAGACGGCGGCACGGCCCGCGAGGTAGTGCGGCACCCAAAGGTTAAAAACGCGGTGATGGTGGAAATCGACGAGCGCGTGATCGCGGTTTCCCGGCAATACCTACCGGAGCTCAGCCGAGGGCTGGACGATCCCAAGCTGGAGTTGCGGATCGAGGACGGCATTGAGTATGTGACCAAGCACCCGGGGGAGTATGACGTGATCCTCATAGATTCTCCCGACCCTATAGGTCCGGCCAAAGGCCTTTTCGGGCGCCAGTTCTACGAGGGGGTGGCGGCGGCGCTGAAGGAAGACGGGCTTTTTGTGGCCCAGACCGAGTCCCCCCTCTTCAACCCTGATCTCATAGCCGAGATTTACCGCAACTTGAGGGAAATCTTCCCTATAGTGCGGCTTTACCTTACCTGCGTACCTACTTATCCAGGGGGGATGTGGAGCTTCACCTTGGCCTCCAAGAAGTACGATCCACTGGAGGTAAAGCCGGAGGACATCCCGGCCCTTCCCTATCGTTATTACAACGCCGAAATCCACCGCGCTGCCTTTGCCCTTCCGCAATTCTTGCAAGAGATCTTGCGTCGGGCGTAAAGGTTGTATGGAAGTAAAAAGCCATACCTTTCTGGGGGCCGGAGAAGACTACGAAGGGGCGAAGGCGGTGCTGGTGGGGGCGGGGCTGGATGTGACCGTGTGTTTCCGCCCGGGGACGCGCGAGGGTCCATACGCCATCCGCCACCTATCCCAATGTCTGGAAGAATATAGCCTGGATCTGGAGGGGGATCTGCGCCAAGTTCCCTTCTGCGATCTAGGGGACATAGAACTGCCGCTGGGGCATGTGGAAAGTGCCTTGGAGGCGATCGAAAAGGTCGTTTCCCGGCTGGTAGAAGAAGGCAAGCTCCCCATACTTTTAGGAGGGGAGCACCTGGTGTCCCTGCCGGCCATTAAGGCTGTTTACCGGTTTTATCCGGATCTGATGGTTTTGCATCTGGACGCCCACGCCGACCTGCGCGACGAGTACCTGGGGACACCTCTTTCCCACGCCACGGTGATGCGGCGGGTGGCCGAAATCCTAGGCCCGGGGCGTGTTTTTCAACTGGGAATACGCTCGGCCGACCGGGAGGAATTAGACTTCGCCCGGAGTTGGACGCGCCTTTACCGGCACGAGGTCTTTCGGCCCTTCCAGACGGTGCGGCCGGAGCTGGAGAACAAGCCTGTCTACCTCACTCTAGACATCGACGTGGTAGACCCGGCTTTTGCTCCCGGCGTGGGGACGCCCGAGCCCAACGGAATCACCCCGGCCGAGCTTCTTAAAACCATCCACGCCCTGATGGGTTTGAGGCTGGTGGGGGCCGATGTGGTGGAGGTCAATCCGGCCTTCGACCGGGCGGGGCTAGCTCCTTTGCTGGCAGCTAAGGTCATAAGAGAGCTTCTCATTATCTGGGCGCGGGGAGAAGGCAAAACTGGTGTTTGATTCCGGGATCTTGCGCCCCTCCGCACATTGTGATAACATAACAGTAGAAAAAAGCCCTGCGGTGAGCGTGGACCTCTTGAAGTCCTGAGCCAACACCAAA
The DNA here is from genome assembly GCF_003368535.1 of Ammonifex thiophilus. Taxonomy (GTDB): domain Bacteria; phylum Bacillota; class Desulfotomaculia; order Desulfotomaculales; family Ammonificaceae; genus Ammonifex; species Ammonifex thiophilus. Next base: position 133,768 of record NZ_QSLN01000002.1, on the reverse strand, counting down.
AGAAAGGGAGCCCGGACTCTGGTCGCGGCTCGCACGCCTCCGCGCGAGGTAGCGAAAAGTGACCAGGAGGGCACCCACCTGTCGGGAGACGGGTTCACGGAGACTTTGAGGGTTCACGTCACGCGCGGGGTTTTTCTTTTGCGGCAGAAGCTAAAGGGGAGGTTTGTCCGTGCCTTTGACCCGCGTGGCGGTAGCTCTTTCCGGCGGGGTGGATAGTGCTGCGGCCGCCTATCTCCTCCTGCGGTCCGGCCATGAGGTCTTCGGGGTGACCATGCTGGTGACCGGGGAAGAGGGAAAAAGGGCGGCGGAAGTAGCGGAAAAACTCGGCATTCCCCATTTTGTCTTTGACCTGCGGCGGGAGTTTGTTCAGGAAGTTGTAAAACCCTTCGTCGAGGCCTATCTTGCCGGCCTCACCCCCAACCCCTGCGTCTGGTGCAACCGCAAACTCAAGTTTGGTCTCCTGCTGGAGGAGGCGCTAAAACTCGGCGCCGATTTTCTGGCTACCGGCCACTACGCGCGGGTGTGGTTTGATCTTGACCGTAAGCGCTACCTCCTGGCCAGAGGAAGGGACAGGCGTAAGGATCAAAGTTACTTCCTCTACCCTCTCAGCCAGCGACAGCTGGCCCGCGTGCTTTTCCCCTTGGGGGAGCGCACCAAGGCCGAAAGTCTAGCTTTGGTAAAAGAACTGGGTCTTTCCTTGCGGGAAGAAAGCCAGGATATTTGTTTTCTCAAGGGTGGCGATTACCGGGAGCTCGTGAAGGCTATGGCCCAGGAAAAGGTAAAGCCCGGCCCCATTTTGGACCCTCAGGGGAAAAGGATAGGTACCCACCGGGGCTTGGCCTTTTATACCGTAGGGCAGAGGCGGGGGCTAAGGTACGCCTGGGGAAAGCCCTACTACGTCCTGGCCCTTGACCCCCGCCGCAACGCCCTCATCGTGGGACCGGAAGAGATGCTTTATCGTCCTTTCTGCCGGGTCGAAGAGGTCAATTTCATCCTTTTCGAGCGTCCTACCGGTCCTTTTGCGGCTGCCGTGCAGGTGAGATATACTTCTCCTCCCGTCCCGGCCACCGTTCTCCCCGAAGGAGATAGGGTAGCTAAAGTTGAGTTTGCCTCTCCCCAGCGTGCCGTGACCCCCGGACAGGCGGCGGTCTTCTACCAGGAGGACTTGGTGGTGGGTGGCGGTACTATTGCTCCTTACGAAAGCGACGGGTGAAGATGAGCGCCTCCTGGTCTTCGTAAAGTGGTGCTCCCTTCATCTCTTCTTCGTGCCGGAAGAAGTTATCGTCCACCGTCTCTATCCGGAACATGGCCGAGCGGTACCAATTGTAGCGCGGCCAGGTCTGCACGAAGGAAAGGTCGTTGCGCACGCTCTCCAGGAGGTAGTCCCAGTTGACATACTCGTTAAAATCGTGGATGATGTCGGTTATCACCACGTTGAACTGGCCGGTGAGTTGGGCTTGGAAGGCGCGCCACTTGGTCAAGGAGGACTCGGCGCGGGTGAGCCCGAAGTAACCGGCTCCCCCGGCTCCTCTGAGCCCCGACAGACCTCTGCCGATGAAGATGGCCAAGGCCTCCAGGGTCTCGGGCGGATCGGTGAGGAAGGTGTCAAACTGGCGCCTGAGTTCTGCAGGAAGGGGGTGTACGAGATCGAAAATGTGGGCCTCCACGGGCAGATTTTCTTTTTCGGCTACCTGCCGGATGAAGTTGACTAGGCGCTCATCCACCTCTAGAACCACTACCCGCCGGGGGAGGCCGGAAAGGCCAGCGGCCAAGCTTACCAGGTCGTCGTCTCCCAGTACTAGCAGGTCTTTGCCCTGGATGTCGCCGCGGTCAGCCATCAAGGCTATCCGGGCTACGGTGGTCTCCTCGGTCACGAACCCCTGATCGTAGTCGATAATGGGAAGCGGTCTCTCTGCCACCACTTCTTTGAAGCGTTGCAGTAGATTCTGCCACCGCTCGATGCTTATGCCGCGCCGGTTGCAGGCTTTACACCCCGACTCGATGGGCGGCTTTATTCCCTGTTCATTTACCAGTTCGCGGCCGGCCGGGGTGAGCTCCAGGTGCTGGTTTTCCACTTTGACCCAGCCGCGCTCGGCAAAAAACTTGAGGCTTTCCGCCACCACGTTGAAGGGGCGGCCAGAAAGATGGGTTATGTGCCAGAATTCTTTGGCACAAGCCAAGGCGCTCAGAACTTTCTTTAGGTCGGCGCTCGTAATAGGGATTCCCGTCCTTTTGCTAAGCTCAGCGGCGTAAGCTTCCATAATCCCCTCCCTTTACCCCGGAAGTTTTTTGGCGAACCAAACAAGAATACTATATGCTTTGCTCCTGAAAAGCAAGGGGTTGCGTGGTATAATAAAGGTATGGTTACCAAGAAGGAAATTTTGGAATTCATGAAAGCTAAGGCCTACCGCCCGCTGACCCTTAACGAGTTGGCGCGGATCTTTCTTCCTGACGGTAAGGGTCTGGGAGCCTTTAAGCGGCTTTTGCGGGAGATGGAGGAAGAGGGGCTTATATACCAGACGCGGGCGGCGCGCTACGGCCTACCGGAGCAGTTTAACCTGGTGGTGGGGCGCCTGGAGTGCCACCCCCGGGGTTACGCTTTTCTGGTGCCCGACCGCGAGGGAGAGCCCGATGTGTTCATTCCTCCAGGCTGCCTGGGAGGGGCTATGCACCAGGACCGGGTGGCGGTAAGGCTCTTCCCCAGCAGTCACGGGCGGACCCGGGAGGGAGAGGTGGTGCGGGTGCTGCGGCGGGCCCACCGGCAGCTGGTGGGCACGCTTTACAAGAAGCGTCGCTCGGTTTTTGTGGTCCCCGACGACCTTCGGCTCACTCACCAGGTGGTAATTCCCAAGGGCAAACTTAACGGGGCACGCAACGGGGAAAAAGTGGTAGTGGAGCTCACTACTTACCCCGGCCCTCACACTCCAGCCGAAGGCCGGGTGGTGGAGGTCTTGGGGCCGGAGGATGCCCCCGGCATGGATATGCTGGTCCTCTGCCGGCGTTACGGGCTGCCGGACAGCTTCCCTCCGGAGGTGGAGGAGGAGGCGGAAAACGTCCCCTTGACCATAAGGCCGGAAGAACTGGTGGGGAGAAGGGACCTGCGGGAGTGGCTGATCGTAACCATCGACGGGGAGGACGCCAAGGACCTCGACGATGCGGTGAGCCTGGAGCTCTTGCCCGACGGGACCTACCGTTTGGGCGTGCACATAGCCGATGTGAGCTACTACGTGCGGGAGGGGAGCGCGCTCGACCGAGAGGCCTTCCAGCGAGGTACCAGCATTTATCTACCCGACCGGGTCATACCCATGCTCCCTCCCCGGCTCTCCAACGGGATATGTAGCCTTAACCCGGAGGAAGACCGGCTCACCCTGTCGGTGCTCATGCGCGTTGACTCCAAGGGGGAGGTTCTGGAGTACGAGCTCTTCCCTTCGGTCATCCGTTCCAAAGCGCGGCTCACCTACCGGGCGGTCAACGACTACCTGGCGGGAAGGGGCGGGGTTCCCGCTCCCTTGCCGGGTCTGGGCCGCATGCTGGAACTCATGCAGGAACTCTGCCTTTGCCTCAGGCGCCGGCGTTTGAAGCAGGGGGCGATAGATTTCAACCTGCCGGAGACCAAGGTGGTCTTAGACGAAGAAGGACGCACCGTGGACGTCTACCCGGCAGAACGGGGCATTGGGGAGCAAATTATCGAGGAATTCATGCTCCTGGCCAACGAGACGGTGGCTCGGCACGCGGCCAAGCTCCAGCTCCCCTTCATCTACCGGATCCACCCACAGCCCGACCCGGAGAAGGTGGCCAGTTTAGAGGAGCTCTTGGCCAGCCTGGGCTACCAGAACACGCGGCTGGGCACCCTGGAGCCGGCGCGTTTCCAGGAGGTGCTAGAGGCCGTGGCCGGCAAGCCGGAGGAGCGGCTGGTGAACGCGGTGATGCTCCGCTCGCTCAAGCAGGCACGCTACGCGGCGGAGAGGAGCGAGCACTTCGGCCTGGCTTCCGAGTACTACACACACTTTACTTCCCCCATTCGCCGCTACCCCGATCTCTTCATTCACCGGGTTCTACGGAGCTGGCTGGAGGGGGCTAATCTTTCTCCCAAGCGGCGGGCCCGGTTGGAGAAGCTGGCGCAGGAGGCAGCAGCGCAGGCTTCCGAAAGGGAGCGCCTGGCCATGGAAGTGGAGCGGGAAGCGGTGGACATTAAGAAAGTGGCCTTTATGGTAGATAAGGTGGGCCGGGAGTACGCGGGCTTCATAAGCGGGGTCACCAACTGGGGCCTCTATGTCATGCTGGAGAATACGGTGGAAGGTCTGGTACACGTGCGCCATCTCACCGACGACTTCTACTTCTACGACGAGAAAAAGTACGCTCTGGTGGGGCGGCACACCGGGAAGCGTTGGCGGCTGGGCGATCCGGTGCGGGTACGGGTACTGCGGGCTTCGGTACCCGAAAAGCTGGTGGAGTTCAGCCTCTTGACAGAGGCCGAGGCCGCCGGTAAACTTTCATGTGTATGATTTCCGGGAGGTTAAAGAAGATGCGAACTTACATGGCCAAGCCGAACGAGGTGGAAAGGCGCTGGTACGTTATCGACGCCACGGGTAAGCCTTTGGGCCGTCTGGCCAGCATGGTGGCGCGTATCCTACGGGGCAAGCATAAGCCTATTTTCACCCCGCACGTGGACACGGGGGATCACGTTATCATAGTCAACGCCGAGAAAGTGGTGCTTACGGGGAAGAAGCTGGAGAAGAAGCTTTTCATCCGGCACTCCGGCTACCCCGGCGGCCTTAAGGTGATGAATTACGCGAAGCTTATGCAGACCCGGCCGGAGTTGGCTGTGGAGAAGGCGGTCAAAGGGATGCTTCCCAAGAACCGTCTGGGCGCACGCATGCTGCGCCGGCTGCGGGTCTACCGGGGGCCGGAGCACCCGCACCAGGCCCAGAAGCCGGAAAAGCTGGAGTTTTGAAGCGGGAGGTGAAAGGGACCGTGGCAGTGGTGCACTTTTACGGCACGGGAAGGCGTAAGGAATCGGTGGCCCGGGTCTTTCTCACTCCCGGCGAGGGTCGCATCGTGGTCAATAATAAGCCTCTAGAAGACTACTTCGGCGGGCGAAAGACCCTGACCATACTGGCCAGGCAGCCGCTGGAGTTGACTAACACCCTCGGCCAGTTCGACGTCAAGGCTACCGTCAGCGGCGGTGGCATATCAGGGCAGGCGGGAGCCCTACGCCTGGGCATAGCGCGGGCGCTGGTACAGGCCGATCCCAACTTGCGCCCGATACTGCGCAAGGCGGGCATGCTCACCCGCGATCCGCGCATGAAGGAGCGGCGCAAGTACGGGCTTAAGAAGGCGCGGCGGGCACCGCAGTACTCCAAGCGTTAACCTTCATATTTTCCACCCCGAAGGCGTAGGTATCTTCTTGATACCGGGCAACCTACTTGGGCCGGGAGGGGTGGATATAGCACGGAGTTCGGTGGTCAAACAAGCCCCCAGATTCCTACTTTTGGCGGTGGGGGCTTATTTATTTCTGCAGACCTCGGTCTGTCTCTGGGAGAAGCTGTTCTTCGATCGCCTTGCCCGTGAAGTAAGTGCTTTAGGTTCCCCCCTAATGGGGAAGCTTGTAGTAGTAGATCCGGGGCACGGGGGTCCCGACCCCGGGGTAGTGCGCGGGGGAGTGCGGGAAAAGGACATAACCCTGGCGGTGGCACGGCGGCTAAACCACTTTTTGCGACAGGCGGGGGCGGAAGTGGTCATGACGCGCGAGGAAGATCGGGATCTGGCCGACCCCGACCTTTGGGACATGAAGGAGCGGAAGCGCCAGGACCTGGAGCGCCGCATAGCCTTGGCCAACCGGCTCCAGGCCGATGTGTTTTTGAGCCTACATGTTAACAGTTTTGAGGAAACGGATGAATATGGCGCCCAAACTTTTTACCAGGCTGGTTCAGAGGAAAGCCGGCGGCTGGCGGAAGCCATCCAGCAAGAGTTACAATCCCTTTTAGGAAACACCGAGCGTCTGCCCAAGGCAGGGGACTACCTGGTGGGGAGACTGGCCCAGATGCCGGCGGTGGTAGTGGAGATAGGCTTCCTTACCCACCCGGAGGAAAAGAAGCTTTTGCAGGATCCTGCTTATCAGAGCAAGGTGGCCTTTGCCGTCTACGCCGGACTGACCAAGTTCTTTGCTCAGGGGAGGTGATCCTTTTGGCTCTGGTGGCCATGGTTATGTACGGTGCCGAAAAGGGGAGGATTTGCTTTGACGGAAAGAAGATCTTTGTTCAGGGGGAAGCTCCAGGGCTGGAGGCTGCTGTAGCTCCCTTCCTCAACCGCCCCCTCACCTACAGGGCACGGGAGGTGGTGGAGGGGAAGGAAGTCAAGGCGGAAAAGACGGCTCTGCCGGGCACGCTGGAGCACTTTTCGGCTCTTATCTGGCACTATCTCCCCTTTCACGCCGGGGTCAAGGTTCTGGCGGTCACCGGATCGCTGGAAGGTGGCTCTTAGCGGCGGCCATCCCGCTCCCGGTCGTAGGGGAAGGGTATGTACTGTACCGAGGGGCGGCGCATGCCGGGCTGCGGATAAAGGTCCATAAGGTCATAGATTTCCCGGGGCAGTTCGGTGCGCACGGGCAGTCCCAGTTCTTTGAGCTGCTCGTAGGTCAGCGGGTAGTCGTGGGTGAAGCGCCCGCTGGTGAGGTAGCGGGCTACCGCCAGCGCCTTCTCTTCCGGCATCTTCTCGCGCAGCAGGGAGAAGACGAACTCCTCCACCTGCCTTACCGCCTTGCGCGAGATGTCGGCCAGGATCATGGTAGTGTCGTCCACCTTGTCTATCCCTTTCTGGCGCACCACTTCCAGAATGGAGGCGGCAGGGTAATTGCCCAGTTGCGGGTCCACCGGGCCCAGCACGGCGTTTTCGTCCATGACGATCTCGTCGGCAGCCAGCGCGATCATGGTCCCGCCCGACATGGCGTAGTGGGGGACGAAGACGGTCACCTTGGCCGGGTGCTTGCGCAAAGCCCGAGCTATCTGCTCCGCAGCCAGTACCAAGCCTCCGGGAGTATGTAGCAGGATGTCTATGGGCATGTCCGGCGGGGTGTAGCGGATGGCGCGAAGGATCTGCTCCGAGTCCTCGATGTTGATGTAGCGGCTGAGGGGCAGGCCCAAGAGGCTTATGAGCTCCTGCCGGTGGATCATGGTTATGAACCTGGTTCCCCGGCGGCGCTCGATGGTCCTTATAAGCCTCAGCCGCTGCATTTCCAGGTGCTGTTGCTTGAACATCGGCCAGAAAGCCGAAAGGATAAAGATAGTCCACAGTATTTCGAAAAAGGACACCGCCATTTGCCTCTCAGCCTCTTTCTTTTCTTTTGTATTTGGTGTTATCATTCTAACAAGCGTAGCCAAACCCGAGCAAGCAAGGGAAGGAGAAAGAGCGAGTTGTTACCTGCAGCAGATCTTTACTCAGCGTTAGTATTTGCTCGCAACCAGGGTATTTTAGGCGTTCTTTCCCGCCTTTACGCCGAACTGCCTCCGGCCGCTGTTCCCTCGCCGGACTTCTGCCGGAGCCCCGCTCCGGCTGCTCTGGTGGAGTACCTGAACGCCTACCGCCAACTCAAAAATCTACCGGACAAGCAGGCAAGGGTGCTCAAAGCAACGGCGGAGTTTTATTTCCTGGAGCTGGTGGACCCCAAGCAGGTATGCCCCTTTTACGAGGGAGAGTGTCTTTTGGGGCCGGCCCGTCCCCTTTTCTGCCGGGCCTTGGGGCTTTTGAGTGAAGAAGAGTTTGCTAAGTGGGAAGAGGAGCGGGTGCGAAATCTCAAGGCGGTGGCGGAGCACTTCGAGAAGGAGTGGGGTCTGGAGATACCGGCGGCAATCCTGCTCCCTCGCCCTCACCCTGACGGGGCAGGAAAGGGGCGGCTCACCCTGCTCGATCTGGAGGGCTACCGGCTGCAACTGATGGAGCTGGACGCGCGCATCGCTCCCCCGGATCTGGCCTACCACCGCTTCACCTTCCTGCCTTTGGCCACCCATTTAGCCATGACCATCTTTAACCCCGGCATAAGAGGGAAGCGGGCGGAAGTGATGCGAGCCTACCTTGCCGGCTCGCGAGATTTGCTCGACAAGTACGTCAAGCGAGCCCAGGGATTTAGGTTTTAAGCTCGGTGAAGCGCATGAACCTATTTGCTGTTTTTGGAACTTCTTTCTTGGTGGCCCTGACGGGGGCCATGGCACCCGGTCCCCTGCTCACGGTGACCCTGGCCGAGAGTGCGCGCAGGGGAAAGAAGGTTGGCCCCCTTTTGGTGGTCGGGCACGCTGCTTTGGAGCTTTTGCTGGTGGTCCTGCTGGTCCTGGGGCTGGCTCCTTTCCTCTCCCGACCCCAGGTGGTGGCCGTGATCGGTATGGTGGGGGGTCTTTTTCTTTTCTGGATGGGAGCCAGCCTTTTGCGGGACGTTATAAAAGGCAGGCTGGTTTTAGACCTTGGAGCGGCTGGCAACCGGGAACTAGGTGGAGGTGGAGCCGGGAAGCTCATCGGGCTGGGAGCGGCGGTGAGCCTGGCCAACCCTTACTGGAGCCTCTGGTGGGCCACGGTGGGCTTTGCCTACTTGACGATTGCCCTACCGATGGGCCCGCTGGGGGTAGGGGCCTTCTTTACCGGGCACATCTTGGCCGACTTTCTCTGGTACTCGGTAGTGGCTTGGGCGATTGCCTCCGGCCGCCACTTTTTGGGACCTAGATTCTACCGAGGGATCCTGGGGCTGTCCGGCATCTTTCTTCTAGGGCTGGCGGGCTACTTTGTTTTGAGCGGCCTGCACTTTCAGGGCGTCTTTTAGGGGGTGTCACGGGCTATGTGGGTGCTGGGCGGAGGTTTGGTTCCTCATCCTCCCATTATGGTGCCGGAGGTAGGGGGAGAAGAGGCCCACCGCGTGCAACGCACGCAGGAGGCGCTCAAGGCGCTGGGCAGAAGGCTAAGTGAAAAGGGGGCCGAAGCGGCGGTGCTCATCACCCCTCACGGGCCAGTACTCTGGGAAGCGGTTCCCCTGGTGCTCCAGCCCCGTCTTGAGGGGGATCTGGGGCGCTTCGGGGCTCCGGAGGTGAGCTTTGCCCTCACCACCGACGAGGAGTTGGCCCGGGCTCTGGTGGAGGCGGCTGGAGAGCTGGAGGTGCCGGTGAGCCTGGTTCGCTCCGGGTACCGGCTGGATCACGGCGTCACCGCTCCCCTTTACTGGCTAGAGCAGGGAGGATTCAAGCTGCCCCCCGTGGTGTTATGCGGCATGGCCTTTCTCTCTTGGCGTCGGCTTTACCGCTTCGGGACGGCGGTAAGGAGGGCGGCGGAGAGGTGCCGCCGCCGTGTGGTGGTAGTAGCCAGCGGTGATCTTTCCCATCGTCTTTCCCCCGAGGCCCCTTACGGCTACGACCCAGCCGGGCCGCAGTTCGACGCCCGCATCCGCGAGATAGTGGCAACGGCCGACGCTAAAGCTCTCCTCTCCTTGGACCCTGCCTGGGCGGAGCGGGCGGGGGAGTGCGGCCTGAGGCCCCTCATCATGCTCTTTGGTACCTTCGACGGCTACCGCCTCAGGACGGAGATCCTCTCCTACGAGGGTCCCTTCGGGGTAGGGTATCTGGTGGCTTATTTCGAGCCGGGAGAGGAGACGCCGGAGCGGTGTCTGGTGGAGGAATTGGCAAATAAATTTAGAAAGCAGGAAAGCTACCTGGTAAAGGTGGCCAGAAAGGCTATCGAAGCTTATCTCAACCGGGGAGAGAGACTTAAGGTGAAGGATATACCACCGGAGTTTAACCGCCGGGCGGGGGTGTTTGTGTCGCTCAAGAAGGAAGGGATGCTGCGGGGCTGCATCGGCACGATATCCCCCACCCAGCCCAACATCGTAGAGGAAGTGATCGAGAACGCCATCAGTGCCGCCACGCGCGATCCGCGCTTCGAACCGGTGGATCCCCGGGAAATAGAGGACCTCACTATATCGGTGGACGTGCTGGAGGAACCGGAGCCGGTAGAAAGCCTCGCGCAACTCGATCCTAAGGAGTACGGGGTGATCGTGGTGAGCGGCTCGCGCCGGGGGCTGCTACTTCCCGACATCGAAGGGGTGGATACCCCGGAGCAGCAGCTGGCCATCGCTCGCCGCAAGGCGGGTATAGGTCCGCATGAGCCAGTTAAGATTTACCGCTTCCGGGTGACGCGATACCACTAAAACTTGATCCGGGGGAGAGGGGAGCTTGCGGGAAGCGCTTTTTTACGAAAAAAGGGACGGGAAGGTCGTTTGTCATCTCTGCCCTCACGAGTGCGCAGTCAAGGAGGGGAAGACCGGGCTTTGCCGGGTAAGACAAAACCGGGAAGAAAAGCTTTATACCTTGAACTACGGTGCCTGTTCCAGTTGCGCCGTCGATCCGGTAGAGAAGAAGCCCCTTTACCACTTTTATCCGGGGCATACCATCCTCTCTTTGGGGACCTGGGGCTGCAATCTTCGCTGTCTTTTTTGCCAGAACTGGGAGATATCCCAGGGAAACCCGCCCACCGTTAACTTGGAGCCTGCCCAGGTGCTGGACATGCTCAGAGCTCAGGGTCCGCGCTGTATAGGGGTGGCCTATACTTACTCGGAACCGGTAGTCTGGTACGAGTTCGTGCTGGACACGGCCAAGCTGGTTAAAGAGGCTGGCTACAAGAACGTGCTGGTGACCAACGGCTTCATAAACGAGGAGCCGCTTTGCAAGCTCCTTCCTTACGTGGATGCCATGAACATCGATCTTAAAAGTTTCCGGGACGAGTTTTACCGCCGGCTCTGCCGGGGGAGGCTGGAGCCGGTAAAGCGAACCATCGAGCAAGTTCACCGCCGCTGCCACCTGGAAGTTACCACCCTGCTGGTGACGGGAGAGAATACCGGGGAAGAGGAGATAGAGGCCCTAGCTTCCTGGCTGGCCGGGCTTAGTCCCGACATTCCCCTACACCTTTCCCGCTACTTTCCCAACTTTGAATTCACGGCTCCGCCCACACCGCTGGAGGACCTTTACCGGGCGCGGGACATTGCCCGGCGCTACCTGCGCTACGTTTACCTGGGAAACGTTTGGGACGAAGAGGGGGGCATTACTTACTGCCCGGAGTGCCGCCGGCCAGTCATTAAGCGGGAGGGCTATAAGATCCGGGAGGTGGCTCTGAAAGAGGGGGAAGGGAGTTGGCTCTGCGCCTCTTGCTCTGCTGCGCTGCCCCTGGTGGGAAGGGTTTTTGTCAGATAAAGTGCGGCAAAAATTTAAGGTGCGGATGTTGACATCCGCTTTTTGTTTTTTGTATACTGTGGGGAAAATTATCCGGGCCAAAGGCGAGGAAGGGGACAGGGCCGCGGACTCCTGCTCAGAGAGCCGGGGGAGGTGCGAGCCGGCCAGGAGGAGGCGGGAACCCTATCGCCCCGGAGCTGCGGGTCGAAAGAGGGTTTTACTCCTCCAGTAGGCCTTAGCCGGGTTGGTTACCCGTTACCAAAACCGCGTGTTGTTTCGACACGCAGCGAGTGGCCGTCTTTCCGTAAGGGGGCGGCAATCCAGGTGGTACCGCGGGAGCGAAGCCTCTCGTCCTGGGACATTAGGCTCTATCTGTGCGCCCAGGAAGAGAGGCTTTAGTTTACTTTGCACGTGGGGGGAGAAGCGTTGGGACTTATCGTTTATCTGGACGGCAGGTTCGTGCCCGAGGAGGAAGCCGCAGTCTCCGTTTTCGATCACGGTCTTCTCTATGGCGACGGAGTCTTCGAGGGCATCCGGGCCTACCACGGCCGGGTCTTCAAGCTCAGGGAACACATCGACCGTCTCTACGACTCGGCCAAGGCCATAGCTCTGACGATTCCCTTAAGCCGCGATGAGATGACAGAGGTGGTGCTGGAGACCTGCCGCCGCAACGAGATAAAGGACGGGTACATCCGACTGGTGGTTACCCGGGGCAAAGGGGACCTGGGGCTGGATCCCAGGAAATGCCCCAATCCTACCGTATTCTGTATCGCGGCTTCGATCCAGCTTTATCCTCCTGAGCTTTACCAGCGGGGGATGAAGGTGATCACCGTACCCACCCGGCGCAACGTGCCGGAGGCTTTAAACCCCCGCATAAAGTCGCTTAACTACCTCAACAATATCCTGGCCAAGATCGAAGCCAACCTGGCGGGGGTGCCGGAGGCCATCATGCTCACCCAAGAAGGCTACGTAGCGGAGGCCACGGGGGACAACGTCTTTATCGTACGCAACGGCGTGCTCATAACCCCTCCCCCCCACCTCGGCATCCTGGAGGGGATTACGCGGAACACGGTCATGGATCTGGCGCGGGATATGGGGGTGGAGGTAAGGGAGGCTGTCTTCACCCGCTACGACCTCTTTACCGCCGAGGAGTGTTTCCTCACCGGCACGGCAGCAGAGATCGTGCCGGTCATCGAGATCGATGGGCGCCCCATAGGCGAAGGTCGCCCCGGGGAGCTTACCTTAGAGCTCATCCGGGCTTTCCGGGAATTAACTAAGGTAGAAGGGGAACCCATTTACAAGTAAATCTTTTGAGGAGGGTTTTAGATCTTGCGCAGCGGGCGGGCAAAAGAGGGTTTAGAAAAGGCTCCCCACCGCTCTCTCTGGAAAGCGCTGGGACTCACCACGGAAGAGCTCAAACGACCCTTCATCGGTGTGGTCAACGCTTTCAGCGAGCTCGTCCCCGGGCACGTACACCTGCGGGACATAACCGAAGCGGTCAAGGCGGGAGTACGTTTGGCGGGGGGCGTGCCTCTGGAGTTCCCCGTCATCGGGGTCTGTGACGGGATCGCCATGAACCACGAAGGGATGAAGTACTCCTTGGCCTCGCGCGAGCTTATCGCCGACAGCGTGGAGGTCATGGCGGAAGCCCATGCCTTGGACGGCCTGGTTTTGGTGGCGGCGTGCGACAAAATAGTTCCCGGCCTGCTCATGGCCGCCGCCAGGCTTGATCTGCCCGCCATCCTGGTTTCCGGGGGCCCCATGCTGGCGGGGCGCTTCCGGGGGGAGGATGTCTCCCTGAGCACCGTCTTTGAGGCGGTGGGCCGGGTGAAGGCGGGGAAGATGTCGGAGGAGGAGCTGATGGAGCTGGAGGAGGTGGCCTGTCCCGGCTGCGGCTCCTGCGCCGGCATGTTCACCGCCAACTCCATGAACTGCCTGGCGGAGGTGCTCGGACTGGCCCTCCCCGGAAACGGCACCATTCCGGCGGTGAGCGCGGCCCGGCGGCGCCTAGCCAAACTTGCTGGCATACGGGCAGTGGAGCTGGTCAAAGAGGGGCTTACCCCTTCCCGGATACTCTCCCCCGCTTCTTTCCGCAACGCCCTGGCGGTAGACATGGCCCTGGGATGTTCCACCAACACCGTGCTGCACCTGGCGGCCATCGCTCATGAGGCGGGGGTTCCCTTCTCCTTGGCCGAGGTGAACCGGATAAGCGAGCGGGTGCCTAACCTGTGCCGCCTCGACCCTGCTGGGGTGCACCGGCTGCAGGACTTGGACGAAGCGGGAGGCATACCGGCGGTGGTCAATCTGCTCCTCGAGGCTGGGCTTATCGAAGGGGAGGCGCTTACGGTCACCGGCCGCACCCTGCGCGAAAACGTGAAAGGCGCGCAGGTCAGACGCCCCGAAGTGATAAGGCCTGTGGAGAATCCTTACAGCCCCACCGGAGGCTTGGCGGTGCTCTTCGGCAATTTGGCGCCTGAAGGGGCGGTGGTGAAGCAGGCGGCAGTGGCTCCTGAGATGTTGCGGCACACAGGCCCGGCGCGGGTGTTCGACAGCGAGGAGGAGGCGGTGGAGGCCATCCTGACTGGCAACTTCCGCGCGGGTGAGGTGATCGTCATTCGCTACGAGGGTCCCCGCGGCGGCCCGGGCATGCGGGAGATGCTGACCGCCACCGCCGCCCTGGCGGGCATGGGCCGGGACAAAGAAGTGGCCCTCATAACCGACGGGCGCTTCTCCGGTGCCACCCGGGGGGCTTCCATCGGGCACGTTTCCCCGGAGGCAGCGGCGCGGGGTCCCATCGCTGCCCTCAAGGACGGCGACCTCATCACCATCGACATCCCGGCCAGGCGCTTAGAGGTACATCTGGACGAGGGGGAACTGGCTCGGCGCCTCGAGGCCCTTCCTCCCTTCCGCCCGCGGGTGACCCGGGGTTACCTCTCTCGCTACGCTAGCCTGGTTTCGTCGGCCGCTCAGGGAGCTGTATTTCCCAGGTAATATATCAAATATCTGGGGGTGAGGGTTGTATGCGGCTCACAGGGGGAGAGATTCTCCTTAAGTGCTTACAAGAAGAGGGTGTAGAGGTGGTATTTGGTTATCCGGGTGGTGCCGTCCTCCCCATTTACGACGCCCTCTATGAAGGGGAGATAAGGCACATCCTCACCCGTCACGAGCAGGCGGCGGCGCACGCTGCCGATGGCTACGCCCGTGCCACCGGTCGCCCGGGAGTATGCCTAGCCACCTCCGGCCCGGGAGCTACCAACCTGGTAACCGGCATCGCTACTGCCTATATGGACTCCAGCCCCGTGATAGCCTTCACGGGGCAAGTGCCCACCAGCTTGATCGGCCGGGATGCTTTTCAGGAAGCGGACATCACGGGGATCACCATGCCCATAACCAAGCATAACTTTCTGGTCAAGGACGTCAAAGACCTGGCGCGGGTGGTAAAAGCGGCCTTCCACATCGCTACCACTGGCCGCCCCGGACCGGTGCTGGTGGACATCCCGCGCGACGTCTCGGGGGCGGAAACCGAGTACGAGCCGGTAACGGAAGTCAAACTTCCGGGATACCGGCCCGTTTACGATCCCGACCCGGAGCGGATCAAGCAGGCGGCCAAGCTCATTGCTACCTCCGAACGCCCGGTTATTGTCGCCGGAGGTGGGGTCATCCACTCGGGAGCCACCGAGGAGCTGGTGCGGCTGGCCGAGCTCATCATGGCCCCGGTGGCCACCACCCTCATGGGTATAGGCGGCTTTCCCGGTAACCATCCCCTCTCTTTGGGGATGCTGGGGATGCATGGCACCCGCTACGCCAACTACGCCGTGAGCGAATCGGACCTGCTCATAGCCGTGGGTACCCGGCTGGACGACCGGATAACGGGCAAGATAGAGACCTTCGCACCAGAGGCCAAGGTCATCCATATCGACATCGATCCGGCCGAACTGGGTAAAAACGTGCGGGTAGACGTTCCCATAGTGGGAGACGTGAAGCGGGCGCTCAGGGCTTTGATAGAGTTTCTGCAGAAGAACCCTCACCCGGCCTGGCTGGAGAAGATTGAGACCTGGAAGCGGGAGTACCCTCTGACCTTTGAGGCGAACGGCAAGCTCAAGCCGCAGTTCATTGTGCGGCAAATATGGGAAGTGACCGAGGGCAAGGCCCGCATTGCCACCGAGGTGGGGCAAAACCAAATGTGGGCGGCGCAGTTTTACACTTTCACCCGCCCGCGCTCCTTCATCACCTCCGGGGGCCTAGGAACTATGGGTTTCGGCTTCCCGGCAGCCATAGGGGTACAGGTGGCCTGTCCTGAGGAGGTAGTCTTCGATATCGCCGGGGACGGTTCCATCCAGATGAACATCCAGGAGCTGGCCACGGCGGTGAGCTACGACCTTCCCGTGAACGTGGCCATCTTGAACAACGGCTTCCTCGGCATGGTGCGGCAGTGGCAGGAGCTCTTCTACCAGCGCCGTTACTCCTACACCGAGCTTTACAATCCCGACTTCGTCAAGGTGGCCGAGGCTTACGGGGCGGAGGGAATAAGGGTAACCAAACCCGAAGAGGTGCGGCCCGCCCTGGAGCAGGCTATCGCTTCTCCCAAGCCGGTTTTCTTGGACTTCATCATCGAGCGGGAGGAAAACGTCATGCCCATGGTGCCTCCCGGAGAATCCATCGGGAAGATGCTGGGTTAAGGGGGTGGGAGGTATGCGGCACACACTTTCAGTCCTGGTGGAGAACCATCCGGGAGTGCTGGCGCGGGTGGCCAATCTCTTCCGGCGCCGGGGCTACAACATCGAAAGCCTGGCAGTGGGGAGCACCGAAAATCCGGCCCTTTCCCGCATGACCATTGTGGTGGAGGGGGACGACCGGGTAATCGAGCAGGTGACCAGGCAGCTCGACAAGCTCATCGAGGTCATAAAAGTGGAGAATTTTACCAAAGAGGAGCACGTGAACCGGGAGCTGGCCCTCATAAAGGTTCAGGCCGATCCTCCCCGGCGAGGAGAGGTCATTCAGATCGTGGACATTTTCCGAGCGCACATCGTGGACGTGAGCCCCGAGACGCTTATCGTGGAGGTGACGGGGGACGAGGGGAAGGTAGCGGCCATGATCGAGGCCCTGCGACCCTTTGGCATAAAAGAAATGGTGCGCACGGGGAAACTCGCCCTCCTGCGGGGCCCGCGCGCCCTCACCGCCGAGTAAAAACGTCTTCCAGAAGGAGGTTTTACCCTTGAAGGTCTTTTACGATGAGTCAGCCGACCTCAATCTCCTTAAGGGAAAGAAAATAGCCGTAATAGGCTACGGCAGTCAGGGAAGGGCTCAGGCCCAGAACCTGAAAGACAGCGGCCTCGATGTGGTGGTGGGTTTGAGGCCCGACTCCCCTTCGCGTGACCTGGCGGAGCGGGACGGCCTGCCGGTTATGACGGTGGCCGAGGCGGCGGCCAGCGCCGACATCATTCAGATCCTCATCCCGGACGAGAACCAGCCGGCGGTCTACCGGGAGGAGATCGCTCCGCATCTCACGCCCGGCAAGGCCTTGGGTTTCTCCCACGGCTTCAACATCCACTACGGCCAGATAGTGCCCCCACCTCATGTGGACGTCTTTCTGGTGGCGCCCAAGAGCCCCGGTCCCATGTTGCGCAGGCTCTATGCCGAGGGCAGGGGGGTGCCGGGCCTCTTCGCCGTGCACCAGGACTACACCGGTCAGGCACGGGGGCTGGCCCTGGCTTACGCCAAGGCGATAGGGCTTACCCGCGCCGGGGTGTTCGAGACCACCTTCCGGGAGGAGACCGAAACCGATCTGTTCGGGGAGCAGTGCGTGCTCTGTGGCGGGGTGACGGCCCTCATCAAGGCCGGTTTCGAGACCCTGGTGGAGGCGGGCTATGCACCCGAGATCGCCTACTTCGAGTGCTTGCACGAACTTAAGCTCATCGTCGACCTCATCTACGAGGGCGGGCTTACGGAGATGCGCCGGCGAGTGAGCAACACGGCAGAGTACGGGGACTACCGGGTGGGGCCCCGCATCATAAACGATTACGTTCGGGAAGAGATGCGCCAGGTGCTGAAAGAGATCCAGAGCGGGGAGTTTGCTCGCGAGTGGATCCTGGAAAATCAAGCCAACCAGCCCGTACTCAAGGCCTGCCGCCGGCGGGAGCAAGAGCACCTCATCGAGCGAGTGGGGAAAGAACTCAGGCGCATGATGCCCTGGCTGGGGCAGAAATGAGAAGAGACGAGGAGGTTGGAGCTTAGTGGAGAGAGTTTACATCTTCGACACCACCCTGCGCGACGGGGAGCAGTCGCCGGGAGTGAGCCTCAACGTCAAGGAGAAGGTGGAGGCGGCGCGGCAGTTGGCCCGCCTGGGGGTGGATGTGATCGAAGCGGGCTTTCCTGTGGCCTCGCCGGGGGACTTTAGCGCCTGCCGGGAGATCGCCCGGGCGGTGCGGGGGGTAACCATCTGCGCCCTGGCGCGGGCCCGACAGGCCGACATAGACCGGGCCTGGGAGGCGATTAAGGAGGCGGAGGCACCGCGCATCCACACCTTCATCGCCACTTCCGACATCCACCTTCGGTACAAGCTGCGGATGACGCGGGAGCAGGTGCTGGAAGCGGCGCGGGAAGCGGTGGCCTACGCTAAAAGATATACCTCCGACGTAGAGTTTTCCGCTGAGGACGCCTCCCGCTCCGATCCCGACTTCCTTTGCCGGGTATTGGCCGAGGCCATAGCGGCGGGGGCTACCGTGGTCAACATTCCCGATACGGTGGGCTACGCCGTCCCCGAAGAATTCGGGGAGCTCATCCGCACCATAAGGGAGAAGACGCCGGGGATAGAGAAAGTGGTGATAAGCTGCCACTGCCACAACGATCTGGGGCTGGCGGTGGCCAATACCCTGGCGGCCATCCGCAACGGGGCGCGGCAGGTGGAGGTGACCGTCAACGGCATTGGAGAGCGGGCGGGCAACGCTGCCCTGGAGGAGGTGGTCATGGCCCTTTACGCCCGCCGCGCCTTATACCAGGTGACCACCGGCATTAGGACCGAGGAGATATACCGAACCTCCAAGCTCATTTCCTCCCTCACCGGCATGCCGGTGCAGCCCAACAAGGCCATTGTGGGCAAAAACGCCTTCGCGCACGAGTCGGGTATCCACCAGGACGGTGTGCTCAAGGAGCGCACCACCTACGAGATCATCGACCCGGCGGTGATAGGGGTGCCGCGCTCCCGCCTGGTCCTGGGTAAGCACTCCGGGCGCCACGCCTTCCGCGTGCGCCTGCAGGAGCTGGGCTACGAGCTCTCGGAGGAGGAGCTCAACGCCGCCTTCCAGCGCTTTAAGGAACTCTGCGACCGCAAAAAGGAGATCACCGACGACGACCTGCTGGCGCTGGTGGAGGAGGAGATAGGGCAGGTGCCTTCCACTTACGAGCTCCGTTACTTCCACATCTCCAGCGGCACTACTGTGGTGCCCACCGCCACCGTGGCCTTGAAGATAGGGGAAGAGGTAAAAGAGGAGGCCGCCTGCGGCAACGGCCCGGTAGACGCCATCTACAAAGCCATCGACAAGTTGACCGGCCGACACCTGCGCCTGGACTCTTACAGCATAGAAGCGGTGACTGAGGGTAAAGACGCCATCGGCAGCGTCACCGTCCGGGTGACTGACGAAGACAGGGGGAAGACCTACCTGGGAAGAGGTATTAGTACCGACGTCCTGGAGGCCAGCGCCCGAGCTTACATCGATGCCCTCAACAAGCTGGCGGCAGACTTCAACGGCAACCGGACCAAGCAAGCAGAGGGAGAGGTGTGAAGGCTTTATGGGGATGACCATCACCGAAAAGATCTTGGCCTTTCACGCCGGCAAAGAGTACGTGGAGCCGGGGGAGATCGTAAAGTGCCGGGTAGACGTGCTCCTGGCCAACGACATCACCGCTCCTTTGGCCATAAAGGAGTTCGAGCGCCTGGGAGTTCCCCTCTTCGACCCGAACGCCCTGGTGCTCGTACCCGACCACTTCACGCCCAACAAGGACATAAAGTCGGCCGAGCAAGCTAAGACGGTGCGCGAGTTCGCCCGCCGCCACCGGATCCCTCACTATTTCGAAGTGGGCCGGATGGGCATCGAGCATTGCCTTCTCCCCGAGCAGGGGTTGGTAGTAGCGGGGGATGTGGTCATAGGGGCCGACTCTCACACCTGCACCTACGGCGCTTTAGGGGCCTTCGCCACCGGAGTGGGCTCCACCGACCTGGCGGCGGCTATGGCCCTGGGGGAGACCTGGTTCCGGGTGCCTCCCTCCCTCAAGTTTGTCTACACCGGCAAGCTCAAGCCCTGGGTGGGGGGCAAGGACCTCATCCTTTATACCATAGGGCAAATAGGGGTGGAAGGAGCTCTTTACTGTGCCATGGAGTTCACCGGACCGGTGATCGAGGGACTCTCCATGGACGGGCGCTTCACCATGTGCAACATGGCGGTGGAGGCCGGGGCTAAAAACGGAATCATTGCTCCCGACGAAAAAACCGCCGCTTACCTGGAAGGCCGGGCCCGCCGCCCCTACAAGTTTTTCCGTAGCGACCCCGATGCCCGCTACCAGGCGGTTTACGAGTTCGACGTGAGCCAACTCGAACCCCAGGTGGCCTTGCCCCACTCTCCGGCTAACGCCCGCCCGGTAACCGAGGTTACCCATATAACCATCGACCAGGCGGTTATAGGATCTTGCACCAACGGGCGCCTGGAAGACCTGAGGGTGGCGGCCCAGGTGCTCAAGGGGAAGAAGGTTCACCCTTATGTGCGCCTGATCGTCATCCCGGGCACTCAGGAGATTTACCGCCAGGCTTTAAAGGAAGGCCTGATCGAGGTTTTCCTGGAGGCAGGAGGGGCTGTTTCCACCCCCACCTGCGGGCCCTGCCTGGGAGGGCATATGGGAGTCCTGGCGAAGGGAGAGCGGGCGGTGGCCACCACCAACCGCAACTTCGTGGGCAGGATGGGACATCCCGAAAGCGAGGTATACTTGGCCAGCCCGGCGGTGGCGGCGGCTTCGGCCGTGCTCGGCCGCCTAGCCCATCCTTCGGAGGTGGTACAAGCGTGATCGAGGGCAGGGTTTTTAAATTCGGCGACCACATCGACACCGACCTCATCATCCCGGCCCGCTACCTTAATACCAGCGACCCGGCGGAGCTGGCGAAGCACTGCTTGGAAGATGCCGACCCCAGCTTCGCCAAAGAGGTGCGCCCGGGGGATGTCATCGTGGCGGGGGTGAACTTCGGCTGCGGCTCTTCCAGAGAGCACGCTCCCCTAGCCATCAAGGCGGCGGGGGTGGCCTGCGTCGTAGCCCAGAGCTTCGCCCGGATCTTTTACCGCAACGCCTTCAACATCGGCCTTCCCCTGCTGGAGTGTCCCGATGCCCCCCGCATTCCGGCGGGGAGCCGGGTGCGGGTGGATCTCCAGAGCGGCCGAATAGAGGTGCTGGATACCGGAGAGGTGTTCACAGCTCGCCCTATTCCTCCCTTCATGCAGGAGATCATCGCGGCGGGAGGGCTTATCCCTTACGTGGAAAAGCGGCTTAAAACGAGGTGAGCGCCTTTGGACAAGGTAGTGGTCTACGATACCACTTTGCGCGACGGTGCCCAGACGGAAGGGATCTCCTTCTCGGTGGCCGACAAGCTCAAGATAGCCCGGAGGCTTGTGGAGCTCGGCTTCGATTACGTGGAAGGGGGGTGGCCGGGCTCCAATCCAAAGGACCTGGAATTTTTCGGCCAGGTAGCGGGGGATCCAGTTTTGCGGGAGAGGGTCACCGCCTTCGGCTCCACCCGGCGCAAGAACACGCGCCCCGCCGATGATGAGAATCTGCAGCGCCTCTGCTCCTGCGGGGTGAAGACCGTCACTCTTTTCGGCAAGACCTGGGATCTGCACGTCACCCGGGCGCTCAACACCACCCTGGAAGAAAACTTGGCCATGATCCGGGAGTCGGTGGCCTACCTCAAGGAGCAGGGGTTAGAGGTCATCTACGACGCCGAGCACTTCTTCGACGGCTATAAGGAGAATCCCGACTACGCCTTGGCCACCCTAGAGGCGGCGGTTAATGCGGGGGCCTCTACCCTTGTCCTCTGCGATACCAACGGGGGGAGCATGCCCTGGGAGGTAGAGGCGGCGGTGCGACGGGTGGTGGAGAGGTTCCCGGGGGTCACGGTGGGTATTCACGCCCACAACGACACTGGCATGGCGGTGGCCAACACGGTGGTGGCGGTCAAGGCGGGGGCGCGGCACGTCCAGGGAACGGTCAACGGCTACGGCGAGCGCTGCGGTAACGCCGACCTCTGCGCCGTCCTCCCCAACCTCACCTTCAAGTGCGGCTTCGCCACCTTGCCCCGTGAGAGCTTTGCGCGTCTCGTGGAGCTTTCCCGCTACGTGAGCGAGTTGGCCAATGTCCACCCCTATCCCCAGCAACCCTACGTGGGGATGAGCGCCTTTGCCCACAAGGGTGGGGTGCACGTGAGCGCCATCATGAAGGAGCCCCGCTGCTACGAGCACATCGACCCCGCTCTGGTGGGGAATCGGCGGCGGGTGCTGGTCTCGGAGCTGGCGGGGCAGTCCAACTTACTCTACAAGCTCAGGGAGCTCAACCTCGACCTTCCCTCGCAGGGGGAGGTCGCCCGGCAGATCCTGGCCGAGCTTAAGGAGCTGGAGCGGCAGGGCTTCCAGTTTGAGAGCGCGGAGGCTTCCTTTGAGCTTCTGGTGCGCCGAGCGGCCAACAGCTACGAGCGCCCCTTCGTCCTGGAGAGCCTGCGTATCCTTACCGAGTTGAAGGAAGGTGGGGCGGTGCACGCCGAAGCCACCATCAAGCTCCGGGTAGGAGACAAAGTGGTGCACACGGCGGCGGAGGGGAACGGCCCGGTGAACGCTCTGGACAACGCGCTACGTAAGGCCTTGGAGCAGTTTTATCCGGCCATCAGGCGCATGCGCCTGGTCGACTACAAGGTGCGCGTGCTGGACGGTGCTGCTGGCACGGGAGCAGTAGTGCGGGTGCTCATAGAGACCGGGGACGGGCAGAGGACTTGGGTCACCGTGGGGGTATCTCCCAACATCATCGAGGCCAGCTGGCAGGCCTTGGCGGACAGCTTCACCTACGGCCTGCTGAAACAAGCTGAGTAGCCTTATTCTCCCCTCCCGCGTAGAATGAAAGTGACAACCGGTTGACACCGGTGACGGTAGCGTAATAAAGTTTTGGGCAGAAGGGAGGGGGGATAAGCTTGGGGGTACTTTTTGGCACCGACGGGGTGCGCGGGGTAGCCAACCGGGAACTCACCCCGGAGCTGGCCTTCCGTCTGGGACGAGCCGGTGCCTTCGTACTGGCCGAGAAAACGGGGAAGAAGACCATCCTGGTAGGGCGCGATACGCGGGCTTCCGGCGACATGCTGGAGGCGGCGCTGGTAGCGGGTATAACCTCAGCCGGTCTTAACGTCTGTCTCCTCGGTGTCCTTCCTACGCCGGCCGTGGCCTTCCTTACCCGGGCGCGCGGTGCGGCGGGCGGGATCGTCATCTCCGCCTCGCACAATCCCGCCGAAGACAATGGGATCAAATTCTTCGGTCCCGACGGTTACAAACTCCCCGATGCGCTAGAGGAGGAAATAGAAAACCTGGTGCTGGGCTCAATGGAGAGGATTCCTTCCCCTACGGGGACGGGGGTAGGGCGGGCCTATTCTTGTGCCGAGGCAGTGGAGGAGTATCTGGAGCACGTGCGCCGGATCGGTCCTCCCGGTCTTAAGGGGATGAAGATAGCGGTGGACTGTGCCCACGGGGCCGCTTACGCTTTAGCTCCTACCCTACTGGAGGGCTTGGGCGCCAAAGTCATCCCCCTGGGAGTGGAGCCTGATGGCCACAACATCAATGACGGTTGCGGTTCCACCAAACCCCACAGGCTTTCCCTACTAGTAAAAGAGACGGGGGCTGACTTGGGCCTAGCCTTTGACGGAGATGCCGACCGTCTCATCGGGGTGGACGGAAGGGGCGAGGTGGCCGATGGCGATGTTGTAATTTGGGGTTGTGCACGCTACCTTAAGTCCCACCGCAGGTTGAAAGAGAACACGGTAGTAGTGACCGTGATGTCGAACCTGGGGTTGAAACGAGCTCTGCAGGCCGAGAGCATCCGGGTGCTGGAGACCAGGGTAGGAGACCGCTATGTTCTGGAGGCCATGCTCAAAAGCGGCGCCTGTCTTGGCGGGGAACAGTCGGGGCATATCATCTTTCTCGATCACAACACTACCGGCGACGGGCTCATAACCGCCATGATGCTCCTGCGCCTGCTGGTGGAGACAGGTCAGCGCCTGGAGGATCTCAACCGGTCGCTTGTTCGCTACCCGCAGCTTTTGGAAAACGTGCGGGTGAGGGATAAGGGGCGCGTCATGCAAAGCCCCAAGCTTTTGGCGGCCATCGAGGCCGAAAAGATCCGGCTGGGAGAGGAAGGGAGGGTGCTCGTCCGCCCTTCTGGCACAGAGCCGGTAATCCGGGTAATGGTGGAGGCTTTAGATCCGGAAAAGGCACGTAGCGTTCTTGATTCTCTAGTTGACGTCATAAGGGAAATCGAGGAGGGGGGTGAGTTGGCGGCGGCAGCGCAGGGGAGCTGGGGCTAGAAGGCGAAGAGGTTCATAGACTTTAAGCGCCAGGACCGGCCTCGACTTAAGCAAAAGGCCGGTTGACGAGGTGGAGGTTTATCGAGCTTTCGGCGGATGCCTCCCGGCTGGCCACGGCCGTTAGCGGTGTTACAAAACCGGCAGGCGACTGCCGGGACAAAAGCACCAGGTGGCAAAAGAGGTATTGTTGCCTTCGTCAGGAGAACGCCGGCGGTAGGCACGGCGTTCTTTAGCCTTTTTTAGGGGGTGCGAACGAGCCGTGTGTGGCATTATGGGATATACCGGGTACCGGCAGGCCCTTCCCCTTCTGCTGGAGGGGCTCAAGCGCCTGGAGTACCGGGGTTACGATTCGGCGGGCGTGGCGGTGCTGGAGGAAGGAGGTCTCTTCCTCCAAAAGAAGGCGGGAAAAATAGCGGTGCTGGAGGCTTGTCTTGACGGCTTCTGCCCTTCGGGCAAGGCGGGAATAGGGCACACCCGCTGGGCTACCCACGGCGCGCCCTGCGACCACAACGCCCACCCCCACCTCGACTGCCGGGGTGAGGTGGCGGTGGTGCACAACGGGATCATCGAGAACTACGTTTCCCTGCGGGCGGAGCTCGTAAAGCGAGGCCACCGCTTCCTCTCAGAGACCGATACCGAGGTGATACCTCACCTGCTGGAAGAAGCTTATGAGGACGACCTCCTTTCGGCCCTGCGCCGGGTACTTCCCCGCCTGCATGGTTCCTACGCCCTGGCCGCCCTTTCCGTCCGCGAACCCGGGCGTCTGGTAGTGGCGCGGCGGGACAGCCCCCTGGTCCTGGGGCTAGGAGAGGGAGAAAACTTTCTCGCCTCCGACATACCGGCGCTTCTTCCCTACACCCGCCGCACCTACATTTTGGAGGACGGGGAATTGGCGGAGATCTGGCCCGACGGGATAAAGGTTTACGACGCGGCGGGGCACCCGCTTGAAAAGAAGGTCTTCCTGGTGGAGTGGGACGCGGCGGCGGCGGAAAAGGCCCCTTATCCCCACTTCATGATCAAGGAGATCCACGAGCAGCCCCGCGCCCTGCGGGACACCCTGAGGGGGAGGATAGAAGGGGGTAGGGTGGTCTTTCCCGAACTCGAAGAAGCGGTTTCCCATCTTCGGAGGTGCCGGCGGTTCTTTCTCACCGCCTGCGGCACGGCCTTCCACGCGGGGCTGGTAGGCAAATACCTTCTGGAAAAGCTGGCCCGCCTGCCGGTGGAGGCGGACATCGCTTCCGAGTTCCGTTACCGCGACCTCATTCTGGATCCGGGCGACGTGGTATTGGTCATCAGTCAGTCGGGGGAGACGGCGGACACGCTGGCGGCCCTGCGCCTGGCTAAAGAGCGAGGGGCCAAGGTGCTGGCCATCACCAACGTGGTGGGGAGTTCGGTGGCGCGGGAGGCCGACTGGGTGCTCTACACCTGGGCGGGACCGGAAATCGCCGTGGCCTCCACCAAGGCCTACACGGCCCAGGTGCTGCTCGTCACCTTGCTGGCCCTTTACCTGGCGGAGCTAAAGGTAACCCTTCCTCCCGAGGAAATTGCTTCTCTGGTGGAGGAGATCAAGCTCCTGCCCGAGCGGGTGGCTCAGGTGCTGGCGTGGGAGGAGGAAATAGCCCGCCTGGCTCAGGCCTTGAAGGAACAGCAGCACTTCTTCTTCATCGGCCGGGGTCTGGACTGGGCCGTGGCCGAAGAAGGGGCCCTGAAGCTCAAGGAGATCTCCTACATACACGCCGAGGCCTACCCGGCGGGGGAGCTTAAGCACGGCACTCTGGCTCTCGTAACTGAGGGGGTGCCGGTGGTGGCCTTAGCCACTCAGCCCCATCTTTTGGAGAAGATGCTCAGCAACATAAAGGAGGTGAAGGCGCGGGGCGCCTGGGTCTTGGCCGTCACGGCCGACGGGCAGGTGGTAGCCGGGGAAACGGATGTCTGCTTTCACCTGCCGCCGGGAAACCCGCTCCTCATGCCGGCGGTGGCGGTGGTGCCGCTGCAGCTCCTGGCCTACCATGTGGCGGTGGCCCGGGGCTGCGACGTGGATCAGCCGCGCAACCTGGCCAAAAGCGTCACGGTGGAATGAAAAAGAAGGGGGTTCGCCCCCCTTAATCTTTTTGCTCCGGTGTGAAGCCCGGCCAAAGGTGTCGGGGGTTATCTAAGTAGCTTTGCACGTGCTGCAGGGCTTCGCCGAAGCGCTGGAAGTGCACCACTTCCCGCTCTCGCAGGAAGCTTAACACCTCGCGGACGTCCGGATCGCTGGTGGAGCAGAGCAGGCGCTCGTAGGCGGCGCGAGCCTTTTGCTCGGCGGCCATATCTTCGGTTAGGTCTGCTACCGGATCTCCCGTGGCCTGGATATAAGACGAGGTCCAGGGCTCGCCCCCGGGAGAGTTAAGGAAGTTGGCGAAGCCGTGAACGGCGTATTGCTCTCCCAGACCGGCACTGCGAAGCTGCTGCGGGGTGGCATCCCGGATCAACATATGGAAAAGCGTACCAACCATCTCCAGATGCGCCAGCTCTTCGGTCCCGATGTCAATGAGAAGGGCCTTGGTGCGCCCGGTAGGCATGGTGAAGGCCTGGGTTATGTAGCGCCAGGAGGCGGAGAACTCCCCATCGGGCCCCCCAAACTGAGTCAGAATGAGCTTAGCCAAGCCTACGTCGCATCGCGAGACGCGCACCGGCCGCTGAAGGTGTTTCACGTAGATCCACATATCTTCCTTCCCTCCTATGTTCCGATCTCCCAGGGCCAGGGCTCTTCTATCCAGGTCCAGGTGTGCCCACCAGAAGCCCCGCTAAAATTCATCAAGGGACCGTAGCGTTCCTCATAGGTCCGCTGCAAAGAATGCAGGCGCTTCGCCGCCTCGTTGTAATCCTCCAGGGCACGGCTGTCATCAGGGTGGGTATCGAGAAAAAGGGCGAGTTCCAGCACCCGGAAGCGCCACTTTTGGATTTCGTGCAAGAGTTCATACTTCTCCTTAAGGTGGGTGCCGTTCATTTCCGGTCACCCTCCTTTTCCGGAAAATAGGTTTTGACGTAGCGGCGGTACGACGTGCAGGGCACCACGTACTCCGGCTGGTAAAGGGAGGGGAACATTGTGCCTCTGCTCAGCGCTTCGTCCAGATCATAGTCCGGGTCATAGCACTGGATAGCTACATAAGCCCGGGCTAGCTTAGGATGCGGGGGCAGGGTGCCGCAGGGAGGCTGTGAGCTGAGCTTGGCGGTGGCAGGCTGCTCCATACCTTCACCTCCCCCTATAAATGGGATGATTTGCCAATATACTATGCTCCGGGGAAGCCGATAGTGCTGGAATTATACTGTGTGCGAAGAGCCTTTGCAGGAGTCGGCTACTGAAATACGGACTGCTTAGGACGTTTCTGACCCTCCCCTTCGCTAACGGGCCACCCCATGGTAACTTAGAAATTAAAAGGTAAGAGAGGGGACGAAGATTGGCGGAGAGGGGGAAGAGAGCAGTAATCGCTGCTCTCACGGCCAATAGCTTGATAGCTGCTGCTAAATTCGTGGCGGCCTGGTTGACCCACAGCTCGGCCATGTTCGCCGAGGGCTTGCACTCTCTGGCGGACGTTGGGAACCAGGTCTTGCTGCTGGTGGGGATCAACCGGAGCAGCCGCCCGCCCGACCACGAGCATCCTTTCGGCTACGGGAAGGAAAAGTACTTCTGGTCCTTCCTCGTGGCGGTCACCATGTTCTTCGTAGGCTCCGTTCTTTCTATTTACAGGGGGCTGGAGGGCATTCTTAATCCCCGCCAACTCGAAGATCCACTGGTCAACTATGTGGTCCTGGGCCTTTCGCTTCTGTTCGAAGGCTACTCTTTGCGCGTTGCCTTGAGCGAAGTGAAACAGGTAGTGCGGGGAGCCTGGCTGCACGGCCTCAAGGAGATCAAGGATCCCACCCTTCTGGTGGTCCTCTTTGAAGATAGTGCGGCTCTTCTCGGCCTCCTTCTAGCCCTTCTGGGAGTTTCTTTGAGCGCCCTTTCGGGCAAGGCCATTTTCGACGCCCTCGCCTCCATACTCATCGGGCTAATTCTGGGAGCGGTGGCCTTTTACCTGGCCAGGCACACCATGGATTTCCTCATCGGCCGGAGCGCTTCGCCAGAGCAGTGCAGACTCATCGCCGCTGCTGTCAGGGAAGTGCCCGAGGTGGCGGAGTTGGTGGAGCTGTTGACGATGCATATTGGCCCCGACCAGATACTCGTCAATCTCAGCGTAAACTTTAAAGATGGATTGGACACCGACCAGATAGAGCAAGCTATAGACAAAATAGAAAGAAACATCCGCCAGGCGGTTCCCGAGGTTAGTCGCATTTTTGTCGAGGCGGAATCCATCCGGAGAACTACCAGGGGCTAAAAGGGAGATTTTCGGGAGCAGTAAGGCTTGCGTCGGGCCTTCCGGTTGTGGTATTTTGAATTCAGCGGTAAAAACTTGCTAGGGTTAAAGGCGAGGAAGGGGCAAAGTAGCCCTGGAATGGTTTTCCCAGCGAGCCGGGGAGGGTGCGAGCCCGGTAAAGCCACCAGGCGTGAAGTTCGCCCCGGAGCTGCCGGGTGAAGCCCGGGAAAGAAAAGGGTTCCCGGGTGCGTAGTCTAGGCCGGAACTCCCACCGTTAAAAGGGAGGGGATATCGGAGAAGGTGGAACGCTTCTCCCGTATCCTGCAGAGAGTGGGTCGCCTCGATGGCGGCCAAGTAGGGTGGTACCGCGGGAAAAAATTCCCGTCCCTAAGCTTAGGGACGGGAAAAATTTTTTAAGGGGGGATGCGAGGTTGATCGTAGTGATGCGGCGAGGGGCTACCCCTCAAGAAGTGCGGCAGGTGGAGAAGCGCCTGCGGGAGCTGGGCTTCGCTACCCATCCCATCGTGGGGGTGGAGCTTACGGTTATCGGAGCCGTCGGCAGTCGGCGAGACGAGGTCATGGAGCAGGTGGCTAATCTTCCCGGGGTGGAACGGGTGGTTCCCGTGCTGCGCCCCTATAAGCTCGTGGCGCGCGAAGTGAAAGAAGAAACAACGACCATCCGCGTGGGGGACGTAGTCATCGGGGGACCGGAGGTGGTGGTGATCGCTGGCCCCTGCGCGGTAGAAAGCGAGGTGCAACTTCTCACCACCGCCAAGGCGGTAAAAGAGGCCGGGGCGCACCTCCTTCGGGGAGGCGCTTTCAAGCCCCGCACTTCCCCCTATTCGTTCCAGGGTCTGGGACTGGAGGGCCTGAAGCTTCTGGCCCAGGCGCGGGAAGTGACTGGGCTGCCGGTGGTCACCGAGGTGCTGGATACCCGGGATGTGGAGTTGGTGGCGCGTTACGCCGACGTTCTTCAGGTGGGGGCGCGGAACATGCAGAACTTCCGGTTGCTGCAGGAGGTGGGGCAGTCTGGCAAGCCGGTTTTGTTGAAGCGAGGTTTAGCGGCCACGGTGGAGGAGTGGCTCTTGGCGGCCGAATACATCGCCGCTACCGGCAACCAGCAGATAATTCTCTGCGAGCGGGGCATCCGCACCTACGAAAACAGTTTACGGAACACACTGGACATAAGTGCGGTTCCCCTGGTGAAGGAGCTCTCGCACCTGCCCATCATCGTCGACCCCAGCCACGCTACCGGCAACCAGCGGATGGTTCTGCCCCTCGCCCGAGCGGCGGTAGCAGCGGGAGCGGACGGCCTTATGATCGAGGTTCACCCCGATCCGGCCCGCGCCCTTTCTGACGGCCCTCAGTCCTTAACCCCAGCTCAGTTTTCCCGCCTCATGGGGGAGCTTCGCCGCGTGGCTCTGGCGGTGGGAAGGCATTCCCTTCCGCAGGTATCGCTTTCCTGCCAGGCGAGGTAAACGGAGTTTCGCTGGCTATTTTCGGCCGTTCAACTTCCGACCCTTTACCCTGCTCCCGGCAGCAGGTTAAGGTAGGGGATGAGGAAGAAGGGCCACGAAGGCTTGAAGGTGGCCCTATTTTTGTTTCCAGGGGCAAAAGGGGGAAGAAATGGTGTTGTGGCTGGAGTTGGCCCGGAGAAAGTATTTGCTGGGAGAGGTGGTCGAAGCAAAACTTTTAACCAAAGCTTTTCCTTTCGCCGCGGTAGCCGAGGGGATAAAGGTGACGGTTTCTGGCCCCTCCGGGCAAGCGCGGGATCTGAGCCTGGCTCTTTACAGCGGGCAAGGGGTGGTACGGTTTCTTCCCGGCGAGACGGGCATTTACCGCCTGCGGGCGACGCTTCTGCAAAGTGGGGTGCAGTACATCGCTTGGACTTACTTAGTGGTAGAGGAAGAAGGGGAGTGGCAGGAGCGAAAAGAAGAAGGTGTTTTACATATAGCCCCCGTTTTCCACGAGGGCAGTTTTTTAAGTGCTCCTGTCTGCCTGCGTGTGAGCCTGGGGGAAAGGCCTCTTGCCGGACAGAAATGCGCTTTGGCCCTAGCTCCCTGGTGCCAGGAGAAAGTGTGTCAGGAGACCGACGACGAGGGCAGGGTATGGCTAGACGGGAGGGGCTGGTGCTACTGGGAGCAGGAGGGGAAAAGGTTCCCCGCTCTGAACTTTTTCCCCTGGGGCGGGTGTTGGCTGGTGATTACCGACTGCTCCCTGCCTTCGGGGGAAAAGGTGGTGGCCACCTGCACTTTGAACCTCTAACTAGGATCCCGGCCGATGGGCGGCGAAAACTCTATTTCAAGCAAGTGATGTGAGGCTTAGAGCGAACATGGAACGGGTGGTTTTTCCCTTCACCGCTCTTATCGGACAGGAAAAGATGCGTCTGGCCCTCCTGCTTTGCAGCATCAACCCGCGGCTGGGCGGGGTGCTCATAAGGGGAGAAAAGGGCACGGCCAAATCTACGGCCGTGCGCGGGTTGGCGGCTCTTCTGCCGGAGATCACGGTAGTGGCTGGCTGTCCCTGTAACTGCGACCCCTTTCAACCCAAAGAGGTGCTCTGCCCCTTCTGCCAAGAAAGGCTGGCCAAGGGGGAAAAACTTGTGCCCGTGCGGCGGAAGGTGCCCCTGGTGGAGCTGCCGGTTTCGGCCACTGAGGACCGGGTGGTGGGGAGCCTGGACTGGGAGTATGCTTTGCAGAAGGGGAAAAGGCGCTTTGCCCCTGGTATCTTAGCGCGAGCCAACCGGGGGATAATCTACGTGGACGAGGTGAATCTCCTGGACGACCACCTGGTAGACGTGATCTTAGATGCCGCCGCTTCGGGCATTAACGTGGTGGAGCGGGAAGGGGTTACTTTCGTCCATCCCGCCAATTTTATCCTGGTAGGAACCATGAACCCGGAAGAAGGGGAGCTAAGGCCACAGTTCTTGGACCGCTTTGGGCTTTGCGTACCGGTGGAGAGTGTAGCCGATCCGGCAGCTAGGGCGGCGATCCTGCGGCGGCGGGAAGAGTTTGAAGCCGATCCCTTGAGCTTTTTGAAACGCTTTGCCCAGGCCGAGGCGGAGCTGCGTGAGAAGATCGTCCGGGCCCGGCAGTTGCTCCCCCTGGTGCGGGCGACTCCTGAGGCCGTAAGGCTGGCCGTCGCTTTAGCGCAGGAGGCCAACGCAGCCGGACATCGGGCCGAGATCATTATGGTGCAGGCCGCGCGCGCCTTGGCCGCCCTGGAGGGGGAAAGGGAAGCTTCGGAAGAGGCGGTGCGGCGGGTAGCTGAACTTGTGCTTTATCACCGCCGCCGGGAGATACCTCCGCCACCGCAGGAGGAAGAAGAGCCTCCCGAGCCGCCTTCGCCGGAAGAGCCTCCGGAAGAACTCGAAGATTCCGACCAGCGGCCAGAATCTACTCCCTCGCAGACCAGGAAGGACAGCGCGACGGGCGAGAAGGTTCCTCCCCCTCCCGGAGGAGCGCAGGAGAAAATCTTCGCCATCGGCGAGCCTTTTGCGGTGCGCCGGATAGAGCACGACCGGGACCGGCAGTTGCGCCGAGGATCGGGGAGGCGCTCCCGCACCAAAACTCCCT
The DNA here is from genome assembly GCF_003368535.1 of Ammonifex thiophilus. Taxonomy (GTDB): domain Bacteria; phylum Bacillota; class Desulfotomaculia; order Desulfotomaculales; family Ammonificaceae; genus Ammonifex; species Ammonifex thiophilus. The sequence goes on along the minus strand of NZ_QSLN01000002.1, from coordinate 102,063 downwards.
CGCGCAGCGGGCGCTACGTCCGGGCGGTATTTCCCCGTGGGAGGCAGGACATCGCCTTCGACGCCACGCTGCGGGCGGCGGCTCCCTACCAGCCCTGGAGGCGGCGGGAAGGGGTGGCGGTGGCCATCGAGCCGGGAGATCTGCGGGAGAAGGAGAGGGAGAAGCGCATAGGGAACTTCCTCCTCTTCGTGGTGGACGCTTCCGGCTCCATGGGGGCCCAGCAGCGGATGGTGGCAGCTAAAGGGGCCATCTTTTCTTTACTCCTCGATGCTTACCAGAAGCGGGACAAGGTAGGGATGGTGGTCTTCAAGGGGGAGCGGGCAGAAGTAGTGCTTCCTCCTACCAATAGCGTGGAACTGGCCCACATCCAGCTGAAAGAGCTTCCAACGGGGGGGCGTACCCCGCTGGCGGCGGGCTTGCTCAAAGCCTATGAGGTAGCTCGTTCTTACCTGCGCCGGGACCCTGACCTGGCTCCCCTCTTGATCGTGGTTTCCGACGGGCGGGCCAACGTTTCCATGGGGAGTGGCAACCCCTGGGAGGAAGTGGAGCGGGTGGCTTCCCTCATAAGGGAGGAAAGCAGGATAAAGGCGCTGGTAGTGGATGTGGAGCAGGGAGGATTTTTGCGCTTCGGGCTGGCCCGGCGGCTGGCCGACACGCTGGGCGCTCATTACTGCCCCTTGGAGGAGCTAAAAGCGGAGAGTTTGCTGGCCGCTGTGCGGAAAATCGAAAGACTTATCTGAACGAAACTCTGGCCCTTCCGCATCCTTGGGAAGACGGATGGTTGACGCTCTATTTTCTTTGGGAGTAGACTGAATTGAGAAGTGTAAACACTTACCCAGGGGCAAAGGGGCCCGTGCCGGTTTGCCGGTGTGGGCCCTCTTTTGGTTAAGATTTATAGAAGTCGAACGGGGGGATAAAATGTTACGGGCCTTGATTGTGCAGCATGTGGCTTGCGAGGGTCCAGGACTTCTGGCCGAAGTTCTTCCCAGTGAAGGGTGGGAGTTAGACATTCGCGTAATGGATCAACCGGGGGCTACTTTACCAGAAACAATGGCTAACTACAAAGCCTTGATAGTATTGGGCGGCCCCATGGGAGCCTACGAAGAGGAGGCCTATCCTTATCTTTACAAGGTACAAGAACTTATACGCGACGCGATAAGCAGGCGTGTACCGGTGTTGGGAATATGTCTGGGAGGACAGCTTATTGCCCGGGCGTTGGAGGCAGCAGTCAAGCCTAGCGCGGTAAAGGAGATCGGGTGGTACAAGGTACGCCTAACAGAGGCAGGGAAAAAAACACCTCTTTTTCAGAACTTGCCGGAGGAGTTTTGGGTCTTTCAATGGCACGGCGATACTTTCGACCTGCCCAAAGGCGCTATCCTCCTGGCAGAAGGAGACACCTGCACTAACCAGGCTTTCGTCTATCGGGATTGTGCCTGGGCTTTACAGTTTCACCTTGAGGTTACGCCGGCAATGGTCGCTCACTGGGCTGAGATCTACCGGGAAGAACTTGAGGACTTTGCCGGACCGGAAGCATCGGCTAGACTTAAGGAGGATACGGTGAGGCAGTGGGAAAGGGATCGGGATCTACGCGCGCGTTTTTTGGCGAACCTTTGCCGGGTCCTGGATAGTTAGCCCGAATCTCCACGGGGGTGTGCGGTGCTTGAAGTTGGCCCTGGTGCAGCTTAATCCCACGGTGGGCGACGTCAAGGGTAATACAAGGAAAATCTTGGAGGGTGTGGCTCGGGCAAAGGCCAGCCAAGCGGAGCTCGTGATTTTTCCGGAACTGGTACTGGTGGGCTATCCGCCCCGAGATCTTCTTTACCGGGAGGAGATGCTGGTAGCTGTAGAGCGGGCACTGGCGGAGGAAATAGCGCCGGCTAGCCAAGGAATAGGAATCTTGGTGGGAGCGCCTATTAGAGAAGGGGACAAGCTTTTCAACGCTGCTCTCCTTTTTGCCGATGGGAAACTTGTCGGACGACAGGACAAGACGCTTTTGCCGAGCTACGACGTTTTCGACGAAACCAGGTATTTCAAACCGGCAGCGCGGCGGCAATCTTTGACGTTCCAGGGAGAGGTGCTGGGCCTTACGGTCTGCGAAGACATCTGGAATGACAAAGATTACTGGCAAAGACCAATTTATGAAGTAGATCCAGTGGCAGAGTTGAACGCTCAAGGGGCGACGTTGTTAATCAACATCTCCGCCTCGCCGTATCATTACGGGAAGAGACGCTCGCGGGCTGACATGCTGGCCCACATCGCTCGCAAGTATCGTCGGCCGCTGGTCTACGTTAACCAGGTGGGGGGGAATGATGAGCTTATTTTTGACGGCTCGAGTATCTGTCTTGACGCGACCGGCAAGATTATCTGGGAGGGCAAACCCTTTGAGGAAGACTTTACGGTGGTGGACATCACAGCCCCGGCTGTGGGAAAGGATCCTTCCGAGGTGGCCGAAGATATATCCGACGTTTACTCGGCCCTTATATTGGGAATCCGGGATTACTTCCGCAAGACGGGCTTCAAGAAAGCGGTTTTGGGTCTTAGCGGCGGGATCGACTCCTCAGTGGTGGCAGCGCTGGCGGCGGCCGCCCTAGGGCCAGAAAACGTGCTGGGGGTAGGGATGCCCTCCCGGTACTCCTCCCCGGAAAGTTTGCGCGATGCGGAAGCGCTGGCGCGCAACCTGGGCATCGGTTGGCGGGTCATCCCCATCGAAGAGATCTTTACTGCTTACCTCAAAACCCTGAACCCCGATGGTTTGCCTTTAATTGATGTGGCGGAAGAAAATATTCAGGCGCGTATCCGCGGCAACATCCTCATGTTCATCTCCAACCGGGAGGGCCATCTGGTTCTAAGCACCGGAAATAAATCTGAACTAGCGGTGGGTTACTGCACTCTTTATGGAGATATGTCGGGGGGCTTGGCGGTTCTGGCCGACGTCCCCAAAACCATGGTTTACGAACTGGCGCGGTACATCAACCGGGAACGCGAGCTCATTCCGCAAAGCGTGCTATTGAAACCCCCGTCGGCTGAACTCCGGCCCAACCAGCGCGACGAAGACTCTTTACCCCCGTACAGGGTGCTCGATCCCATTCTTAGAGCGTACATAGAAGAAAACCTCCCTGCCCGGGAGATCGCAGCCCGGGGCTTTGACCTGGCCTTGGTAGAGGAGGTAATTAGACGGGTGGACCGGGCGGAGTACAAGCGCCGGCAGGCGGCACCGGGCCTGAGGGTGACTTCCAAAGCCTTCGGTATGGGACGGCGGATGCCGATCGCCTGGCGGCCGGGGTGGTAGCCGAGGCGCAGAGGATGGCGAAGTGATTGACAAGCTAGAACGAAATTAATATACTTGAAGCAACGAGAACGCTTGCCGGGAAAGGCCCTCTCAATGCCGGATTTTCTTGGGATCAGGAGAAAGGGGGCTGGAAGGCGAGGAAGGAGGCAGGGTAACGGTGCGAAGCGAGTCAAGAAGCTTACTTCGGAAAAATCCAAGGAGGGCGGGTGTGATGCTCCATGTCTGACAAGATCGGTGCCGTAATGGTAGTAGGCGGAGGCGTTGCTGGTATTCAGGCAGCGCTTGACCTCGCCGAAAGCGGCTATTACGTTTACTTGGTCGAACGTTCCCCGGCCATCGGCGGCGTGATGGCCCAGCTCGACAAGACTTTCCCCACCAACGACTGCTCCATGTGTATCCTCGCTCCTAAGCTAGTTGAATGCGGAAGGCATCCCAACATCAAGCTGATAACCAACGCTACCATCACCGGAATCAGCGGCGAACCTGGCAACTTCACCGTCACCATCAAGCAAGCTCCTCGCTATGTAGATCCCGAAAAGTGCGTGGCCTGTGGCGACTGCGCGGCTAAGTGCCCGGTCAAGGTTAAGGACGAATTCAATGAAGGACTGGGCGAGCGTAAGGCCATCTTCATCAAGTACTCCCAGGCGGTTCCTGCCGCCTATATGATCGATGCTTCCAAGTGCCTCCGTCTTTTGCATATGGAAAAGGCCAAGGCTGCCGGCAAAGAGCCTCCCTGTGGTCTGTGCGCCAAGGCCTGCCAGCGCGGTGCCATCAACTTCGATGACACCGAGAAGACCTTCGATTTGAACGTGGGCGCAATAGTGCTAGCTCCTGGTTTTGACGAGTACGTTCCCAAGGAACTTAAAGCTTTAGGTTACGGTGTCTATCCCAATGTGGTCACCAGCATCGAGTTTGAGCGTATTTTGAGTGCTTCCGGTCCTTACGGTGGCCACTTAGTCCGTCCTTCCGACAAGAAGGAGCCTAAGAAGATTGCCTGGATACAGTGCGTGGGCTCCCGTGACCGTAAGCTGGAAAAGGGTGCTTATTGTTCTTCGGTATGCTGTACTTATGCTATTAAGGAAGCCATTATTGCCAAGGAGCACAGCGCCGAACCCCTGGACACCGCTATCTTCTACATGGACATGCGGACCTACGGCAAGGGGTTCGAGGCTTACTACGAGAAGGCAAAGAGGGAGCATGGAGTTCGCTTCATTCGGGCGCGGATTTTCTCCGTTGAGCCCGGGGAGAAAGAAGGCGACCTGTGCATCCGCTATGCCGACGAGTCGGGCGAAATCAAGCGCGAAGATTTCGATATGGTGGTGCTTTCGGTAGGGCTGCGGCCCGCCAAGACGGCTGTCGAGACGGCCAAGGTGCTGGGCTTGGAGCTCAACCACTACGACTTCTGCAAGACTCTGGAGGCCGATCCCATAGCCACTTCGCGTCCGGGAATCTTCGTCTGCGGTACCTTCCGCACCCCGATGGACATCCCTCAGACAGTTATGGAAGCCAGTGCGGCAGCGGCAGCGGCGCAGACCTTGCTCTCCTCAGTGCGGGGCACTATGGTCAAGAAAGAGGAACTGCCTCCGGAGAGGGACGTCAGCCAGGAGGAGCCGCGCATCGGCGTCTTTGTCTGCCACTGCGGTATCAACATCGGCGGCGTGGTGAACGTGCCGGAGGTAGCGGAGTACGCCAAGACCCTGCCCAACGTGGTCTACGCCACCCACAACCTCTACACCTGCTCGCAGGATACCCAGCAGCTCATCAAGGAGAAAATCAAGGAGTACAACCTCAACCGTGTGGTAGTGGCAGCCTGCACGCCGCGCACACACGAGCCGCTTTTCCAGGCCACCATCCGCGAGGCCGGACTCAATCCCTTCCTCTTCGCCTTCGCCAGCCTGCGGGAGCAGGTCTCCTGGGTACACATGAAGGATAAAGAAGTGGCCACCCAGAAGGCCAAAGACCTGGTGCGGGCGGCGGTTAGCAAGGTGCGGCTGGCTCAGCCTCTCTCCCTCGTACCCGTGCCCATTAACCGCTCGGTCTTGGTGATCGGCGGTGGCGTAGCGGGCATGACCGCTGCCCTGGAGTTGGCCAATCAGGGGTTCAAAGTGGATCTAGTCGAAAAGGAAGGGGAGCTCGGTGGCCTGGCACGGCGCCTCCACTTTACCGGGGAAGGCACCGAAGTGGCTCCCATCCTCAACAACCTCATCGAGGCGGTCAACTCCCACCCCAACATTACCGTGCATCTCAACACCAAAGTGGTCGAGGCCAGCGGCTACGTGGGCAACTTCGTGAGCAAGCTCTCCAATGGTAAAGAAATCACCCATGGTGCCACTGTCATCGCCATCGGCGGAAGGGAGTACAAGCCCACCGAGTACCTTTACGGTCAGAACCCGCGGGTCATGACCCAGCTGGAGTTCGAGGATGCGCTGGTCAAAGGGCAGGAGCCCGTAGCCGGAGCCAACACGGTGGTTATGATCAACTGCGTAGGTTCCCGCGAGGAACCCCGGATGTACTGCAGCCGCATCTGCTGCACCGAAGCCATCCGCAACGCTCTCAAGTTCAAGGAGAAGAATCCGCAGGCCCGGGTCTACATCCTCTACCGCGACATTCGCACCTATGGCTTCAAGGAGGACCTTTACACCAAGGCTCGGGAGAAAGGTATCGTCTTCATCCGCTACAGCCTGGATCGCAAGCCTCAAGTGGAGGCGGCAGGGGATAAGCTTAAAGTTACGGTATTCGATCCCATCCTCAAGGAGGATCTGGTCATCGAGGCCGACGTCTTGGCCCTGAGTGCGGCGGTGCTCGGGCCTGAGGACGCGCGGGAAGTGGGGCAGCTTTACAAGGTCACCTGCGGCATGGACGACTTCTACCTGGAGGCGCACATGAAGCTCCGTCCGGTGGACTTCGCTACTGACGGTGTCTTCCTCTGCGGCTTGGCCCATGCACCCAAGTTCTTGGACGAGTCCATTGCTCAGGCCAAGGCGGCGGCGGCGCGGGCGGCTACCGTCCTCACCAAGGACGCCATCCTGGCTGGAGGCATCGTATCCAAGGTCGATCCGGCGAAGTGCTCCGGCTGCCGCATATGTGTAAGCCTCTGTCCCTACAATGCCATCTCCTTCGACGAGGTAAACAAGGTCTCGGTGATCAACGAGGCGGTCTGCAAAGGCTGTGGCGTGTGTGCGGCTGCCTGCCCGTCGAAAGCCATCACCATGGGCGGCTTCACTGACGAGCAGATCTTCGCCGAGATCGAGGCGCTGCTCTCCTGAAGATAAGAGGTTCGACCGGGGTTGCCGGCTTTCCCGGCAGCCCCGGTTCCTTAAAAATTTGCCTGGCGTTTTGGAGGGATTAGAATGGCATTGGAGTTAAGTAAAGTGGCCGACCCTACTTTTCGTGACGAGATAGCGCAGAAGATAGTGCCTCAGGAGACGCGGCTCGACTTCAATTATTGCCTCTCCTGTGGCACTTGTGATGCCGGCTGCGAGTTCAAGGGGCTGGTTGAGGGCATGGAGCCGCGGCGCTTCATGCGCAAGATCGCTTTGGGTTTGAGGGAAGAGGTGCTAAACGATCCTTTCGTCTGGCTTTGCAACCAGTGCGGGCGCTGCACCATGGAGTGCCCCATGGGGATTAACATGCCCAACGTGATCCGCTGCATCCGGGGCAAGTTCGGGCTCAAGGCTTCGGGCACCCTGCAGGAGACCACCGAGATGCACGTACGCACCGGCAACCAGATGGGGGTATCACTGGAAGACTTCGTGGAGACCGTCGAGTGGATGGAGGAGGAACTGCGCGACGAGCTGGGCGACGATTCGGTCAAGTTCCCGGTGGACGTCAAGGGCGCGGAAATCTTCCTCCTCCTGCACCCGCGTGAAATCGGCATTTATCCCGAAGCTTTGAAGACCATGTACCGGATCTTCTCGGCGTCGGGGGTCAGCTGGACCATCTCCACTAAGTCCTTCGACGTCACCAACTTTGGCTTGTTCGACGGCCGTGACGATATGGCTACCAAGATCATGCAGTTCACCGTAGATGCTTTCAAGGAGCTGGGCTGCAAACGCCTGGTCTGCACCGAGTGCGGCCACGGGTACTGGGCTCTGGTTTTCGGCTCCAAGTACTGGGTGCCCTTCGAGTACCCCATCCTGCACATGGTGGAGTTCTTGGCGGAGATCATCAAGGACGGCCGGATCAAGGTAGACAAGAGCAAGAACCCAGAGCGCGTCACCCTGCACGATCCCTGTAACCTCGTGCGCAAGGCTGGCGTGGCGGAGCCGCAGCGCTACGTCCTGAGCCAGGTAGCGGAGGACTTCGTGGAGATGTGGCCCAACCGGGAGTACAACATCTGCTGTGGCGGCGGAGGTGGCGCCCTGGCGCTTGACCAGAAGCGGGTGCGCATGCAGAAGGCCCTCTTGAAGAAGCAGCAGATCGAGCGCACCGGCGCTCAAATCCTGGTTTCTCCCTGCCACAACTGCTTCGACCAGTTCACCGACATGAAGCGGGAGTACAAGATGCCCATCCAGATCAAGTACCTCATGGATCTGGTGGACAACGCCCTGGTGCGCTAGCAGGAATCCAGGTGCCTTCCGGCTAAAAATAGGGTCGCAGGAAGAGGCATCATCTTCCTGCGACCTTTGCTTTGAAAGGGAGGTTTTTCTCGGGTGCGGGTGATAAGTATTCCTGACCTGGCCACGGCTCTGGAAGAGATAAGGAAGATCGGGGCTGACGAGCCCGGGCAGAAGATCATGGCCCCCAAGGCGGTCTTTCGGGCGGTAAAAGTGAGGGATCTTACGCCGGTACAGGCCAACATCCTCAAGCAGGAGATGCTGGCCCGGGGAGGGGAAGCGGTGGTGGCGCGGGGAGCTATAAACTATACTGTGGAGCGCACCGACGTCCTTCTCCTGGGCACCCTCAAGCAGTTCCGGCTGTTGATTGCCAAGCTTAAACAGCAGCCCTTCGGCCTGCCCCGGCTGGCGGAAAAGCTGGCCCAGGTCTTGGAAAATGCTGAGGGGTTCCGTCCTTTCCGGCTCAATTGCCGGGGCCGGGAACTCCGGTTGGGGGAGAGAACGCTTATCATGGGAATCTTAAACGTCACCCCAGACTCCTTCTCCGACGGAGGAAAGTACAACACGGTGGAAGCGGCGCGGGCCCGGGCTTTGGAAATGGTAGAAGAGGGGGCGGACATCATCGATCTGGGCGGAGAGTCTACCCGGCCGGGGCACACGCCGGTGGAGGCCGAAGAGGAATTGCGGCGGGTTATTCCGGTGCTGGAAGCTATTCTGCCGGAGGTCCCCGTCCCCATCTCCATCGACACCTCTAAAGCGGTGGTGGCTGAGGAAGCCCTGCGGCGCGGAGCGCACCTCATCAACGACCAGCGGGCGCTGGCCGATCCTAATATGGCGGCAGTGGTGGCGCGCTACGAGGCCCCGGTGGTGCTCATGCACAACCCCTCAACCCCCCAGTACCGCGACTTCATGGGGGACATAATAGATCACCTGGCCGAGCGAGTGGAGTACGCTGAGGCCTCCGGCATCCCGCGTGAGCATATCATTCTCGACCCGGGCATAGGTTTCGGCAAGACCCCGGAGCAGAACCTGGAAGTGGTGCGGCGGCTTGATGAGCTGAAGTCCTTGGGGCTGCCCGTACTCGTCGGCCCCTCGCGCAAGTCCTTCATCGGGTACGTTCTTGACCTGCCGGTGGAAGAGAGGCTGGAGGGGACGGCGGCGGCAGTGGCAGTGAGCATTGTCAAGGGAGCCGATATCGTCCGGGTGCATGACGTCAAACAGATGGTGCGGGTGGCCCGGATGGTCGATGCCCTGGTGAGGAGAAGGAGTTATGCACGATAAAATTTACCTTGAAGGGCTGCTCTTTCCGGGGCGGCACGGGGTTTCACCGGAAGAGCAGACCTACAGCCAGAACTTCCGTCTGGACGTGGAGCTTTACCTCGATCTCCGGCCGGCCGGGGAGAAAGACGAGCTTCATCTGACGGTCAACTACCAGGAAGCCTACCGGGTGGTGGAGGAGGTGGTAAGTCGGCGCTCTTTCCTCTTACTGGAGGCGCTGGCCGAAGCGGTGGCGGAGAGACTTCTCTCCTTTTTCCCGCTGTTGCGGCGCGTCAGGGTGCGGGTGGAAAAGCCGGGGGCTCCCCTCCCCGGCTATTTTGAGCGCGTGGGGGTGGAAATCAACCGATCCCGGAAGGTGAAGCCCGCTAAGGCTCTGGTGGGTTTGGGAAGCAACTTGGGGGATAAGCGCCGGAACTTGAAGGCGGCGCTTGCGGCTTTGAGCAAGACTCCGGGAGTCAGGCTGGAGAGAGTAGCTCCTCTTTACCGCTCTGCCCCCTGGGGGAGGACAGACCAGCCCGATTTCTTTAACACCGTGGCCTTAATCTCCACCTTTCTCTCCCCTTTTAGCCTCCTGGCGAGCCTGCTGAAGATAGAGAAGGAATTGGGGCGCAGGCGGGAAAGCGAGGAGAGGTGGGGTCCTCGCCCTATCGATCTCGACCTGCTTCTTTATGAAGATCTCGCGGTGGAAACGGAGGAACTGGTTCTCCCCCACCCCCGCCTCACCGAGCGAGCCTTTGTAGTAGCTCCTCTGGCCGATCTTGTGCCGGAACTCGAGTTACCGAACGGAAAGCGGGCAATCGATTGGGCGGAGAAACTCGGGCGGGAACAGGAAATAGAAAGGGTGGAGGGATATGGATGGGAAAGAGATTGAACGGGCGGCCGAACTTTTGCTTAAGGCCCAAAAGGCCTGTGCTTTTACCGGCGCGGGAGTGAGCACGGAAAGCGGCATCCCCGACTTTCGCTCACCGGGGACGGGTTTATGGTCCAACCCGGAGGCTCTTGCCCTGGCCACCGGCGAAGCTTTTCTCCGGGACCCAGCCCGCTTTTACCGTTTCTTCCTTCCCATGTGGCAGGACTACCGGCGCGCCCGGCCCAACCCGGCGCACCGGGCTTTGGCCGAACTGGAGGAAATGGGGATCCTGCGCGGGGTGATCACCCAGAACATAGATGGCCTGCACCGGAAGGCGGGCTCGCGGGTGGTATGGGAAGTGCACGGCAACTTGGAGAACCTCATTTGTACCCGTTGCCGCCGCACGGCCCCTTTCGATCTGGCCGAGGAGGCCTGGGCCAAAGACGATCTTCCTCCCCGCTGCGCGTGTGGGGGAATATTGCGGCCGAACATCGTCCTTTTCGGCGAGCCCATGGCCCCCGATTTTCACCGAGCGGCGGTTTTCCTCCGCCAGGGTTGCGACCTCCTGCTGGTGGTAGGGTCCAGCCTCACAGTTTACCCAGCCGCCATTTTGGTAGACTATGCCAGGGAGCTCATCATAGTCAACCGCGAGCCCACTCCTGCCGATGACCGCGCGGCGGTGGTGCTCCGCGGCCAGGCAGGGATTATCCTTCCCAAGATAGTAGAGGCAGTTAAGGCGCGTCGGCGGCGCGGTTGCTGAAAAGCGGGACTCTTTGCTATAGTATCTCGGGGGTGAAATGGTGGACGAGGAGAGCGAGGATAACACCACTGCCCGGTGGCAGGCTCCCGACAGCCTCATATGGCTCATTACCTCACGCTGCAACCTTTCCTGCCGCACCTGTTATGTGGCTGAGCGCTTCGCCTCCGAACCGGAACTCGACACCGCCGCTGCTGAAAGAATGCTGGATGAAGCCCTGGACATGGGGGTGGAGTACGTGGGGTTCACCGGGGGCGAGGCACTCCTGCGCCCTGATGTCTTCCAGCTCATGGCACGCTCCCGGGCCCGGGGAGTAAGAACCACGGTGGTGACCAATGGCTTGGCCCTCACCGAGGAGGTAGCTGCACGGCTTTCCGCCCTGGGCGTAGAGGTGTATCTGAGCGTGGATGGGGTCAAGGCGGAAACGCACGAGATGGTGCGGGGCCGGGGAACCTGGGAAAAGGTGCAGGCGGCGGCGGCCAGGCTCAGACAGGCGGGAGTCAAGTTTTACTTGGTCATGGCCCTGGGCACCCATAACGCGGCGGAGGCGCCGGCTTTTCCCCGGTTGGCCTCTTCCTGGGGTGCGCGGGCGGCCATCTACCTTCCCGTTATGCCGGCAGGTAAAGCGAGGCGGGATATGACTCTTACGAGCCCTGCCCTTTGCCGGGTGGTGCGGGAAGTGGAAAGAGAAGCGGAAAAGCTCCGTTTCCCGGTGTGGTTGTGGTGTCTGCCCTTCGCAGGGCTTATCGTTCGTTCTCCTTATGTTTACTACTACAGTTGTCGGGCCTGCACCGAGCTCGATGTGGGACCGGCGGGAGAAGTTCTCCTTTGCGACGTATTGGACATGAGGCTGGGCAATGTGAGGGAAGGATTGGCGCGGGTTTGGGCCAGGCAGGCCAAACATCCCCTGGTGCGTGCCTTGGCAGAGCCCCAGCTTTCCTCTCCCTGCCTCGATTGTCCGGTTAAAGAAGAATGCGCCGGCGGCTGCTTTGCGCGGGCTTACCTCATGAAAGGTGACCTTTTAGCTCCCGATCCCTTGTGCCCGCGGGTGGCCGCTTCCCAAGTGCTGGAGAGGAGGGGGAAAGATTTTGGAGGAGACCAAGCAGAGGTGGGGGCTTGATCCGTCGGGCAAGTGGTACTGGATGCCGGACGTAGGGGGGTACCGGGTCTACCAGGTCAAGTCCGTCCTGGCGGCCCGGCAGACCCCTTACCAGAAGCTAGAGATTATGGATATAGAGGGATGGGGAAGGTGCCTCTTCCTGGATGGCGATATCCAGTCGGCGGAAATGGACGAGTTTATCTACCACGAGCTCCTGGTGCATCCGGGGATGCTGGCCCACCCCGCACCCCGGCGGGTACTGATCTGTGGTACCGGTGAGGGGAAGGTGGTGCGGGAGGTTCTGCGTTATTCCTCCGTCAGCCAGGTGGTGGCGGTGGATATAGACCGGGAGGTGGTGGAGCTATGCCAGGAGTACTTAGGACGCACGCCGCTTGACGACCCGCGCGTCGAGCTGGTTTTTACCGATGTGGCCCGCTTCCTGCAGGATTACCAGGGAGAGCCTTTCGATGTGGCCATAGTGGACGTTACCGACGACGTAGTGGGTCCGGCCAGCACCGTCCATAATCTGGGCTTTTACCAACTTTTAGATCGAGCTTTGGCCAGCCCCGGGGTAGTGGCGGTGCAGGGGACCTCGGCTTTTTCGGGGCTCAGGAGCGCGGGCTTCGATCACCTTTATCGCCTTTTGTGTCAGGTTTTTTCTCCTGTTTTCCCTTATGCCGAGTACGTACCTTCCTTTGAGGATCTTTGGGGCTTTTTTGTCTGCCTTAAAGGCTTGCCCGATCTTGGTCCCCGGGGGAAACTGCCGGCCGGCCTTAAGTATTATGACGCAGAGACCCACCGCCGGGTTTTTAGCCTTTCCAAGCTCTTGCGGAACAAGCTGGGTATAGAATAGAATAAAACCGCTTGAGGACGGCATCCTGCGTAGAGGTAGGAGCCGTACCGAAGATCAAAGCTTTTAGAAACAACCGCGAAAATCTAAAGCCGCTTGGATCCGCTTAGGACCGAGACGGACGGTAAGGGAAGCAAAGGACCTTCCGGCAACCGTCCGGAGGGTTTTTGTTTTTCTACTGAATCTCTTCCGAGGAGGGGTATTTTTGAAGCGTCCTGCAGTGGCCATCGTGGGGGCTGGCCGGGTGGGTACGGCCCTAGCGGTGGGGCTCAAAGCGCAAGGGTACGAAATAGTGGCGGTGACCAGCCGCACGCGGGCTTCGGCCTGTCTGTTGGCCGGGCGGGTGGGTGCGGAAGTGCTGGCGCCGGCAGAAGCGGCCAGGAGAGGGGATCTGGTTTTCATCACCACACCTGATGATGCCATCGCCGGGACGGCGGAAGCGATAGCAAGGGAGGGAGGGTTTCGCGCTGGGCAGTGGGTGGCCCATACCAGTGGCTCCTTACCGGCGGAGGTGCTCCGGCCGGCCGCTGAAGCAGGGGCCATCGTCTTCTCTCTCCATCCCCTGCAATCCTTTGCCGACCGGGAGACGGCGGCGGAGCTCCTGGCCGGAAGCTTTTTCGTGTTCGAGGGGGATGAGAATGCCGAGGAGCTGGCCCGGACCCTGGTGGCCGATCTCAAAGGCTCCTTCTGGCGTCTTCGCTCCGAGGCCAAGCCTCTTTATCACGCCGCTGCCTGCGTGGCCTCTAACTACCTGGTAAGTCTTTTGCACTTCATGAAGAGGCTGGCCGTGCGGGCCGGCCTGCCCGAAGAGCAGATAATGCCTGCTTTCCTTCCCCTTATCCAGGGGACTCTGCGGAACGTTCTAGCGCTGGGTGCCGTGGGGGCTCTTACCGGGCCAGTAGCGCGGGGGGACCAGGAAACCATAAGGCGCCACAAGTCAGCTCTTGATCCTGAGGAGTGGGAGATCTACCGCGTTCTAGGTCTCTATACTCTAAAGATAGCGCGGGATAGGGGCTTAGCGGAGGAGAAGGTCAGGGCGCTTGAGGAGATCTTGGGAGGGGGTAAGAACGCGTGAACAAGGTAACCACGGCTGACTTCAAACGCTGGAAAAGGGAGAAGCGCCTTATCACCATGCTCACCGCTTACGACTACTCCTTGGCCCGCTTGGTGGACGAAGCGGGCATCGATGCCATCCTGGTAGGAGACTCGGTGGGTAACGTGGTGCTGGGGTATCCCAACACCCTGCCAGTGACCATGGAGGAGATGTTACACCACACCAGGGCGGTGGTGCGGGGGGTAAAACGGGCCCTGGTGATAGGGGATATGCCCTTCCTCTCCTACCAGGTGAGCAAGGAGGAGGCAATAAGGAACGCCGGGCGCTTTCTAAAAGAGGCGGGGGCGGAAGCGGTGAAGCTGGAGGGGGGAGAAGAAGTTGCCCCTACGGTGGAGGCTTTGGTTAAAAGCGGCATCCCGGTGATGGGGCACATAGGGCTCACTCCCCAGTACGTCCACCAGCTGGGCGGTTACCGGGTACAGGGGAAGGAAGCGGCGGCAGCCCGTAAGCTTATCCGCGATGCCCAGGCGCTGGCGGAGGCGGGGATTTTCGCTCTGGTGCTGGAGTGCGTGCCCCAGGAGGTGGCCCAGGAGATCACTGCTTCTTTGCCCGTACCCACCATAGGGATAGGGGCAGGCCCCCATTGCGATGGTCAGGTGCTGGTCACCCACGATCTTCTGGGGCTTTACGGAGGCTTCACTCCTAAGTTTGTCAAGCGCTACGCCAACCTGGTGGAGGAGATCAAGAAGGCCTTGGCCGCCTTTCGGGAGGAGGTGCAGAACCGGATCTTCCCGGGGCCGGAGCACTCTTTCTCCATGGCGCCGGAAGAGTACCGGGCCTTCAAGGAGGGGAAAGAATGAGGGTGATAAAGCGACTTTCAGACCTGCGCTCCTGGGTGGTGGCCACCAAGGCTCGGGGAGAAAAAATAGGTTTCGTTCCCACTATGGGCTTCCTGCACGAAGGGCATCTGGCCCTTATCCGCCAGGCGCGGTCCGACCAGGAAGTGGACCGAGTGGTGGTGAGTATCTTCGTCAACCCTTTACAGTTCGGCCCCCGGGAGGACTACCGCGAATACCCACGGGACTTGGAGCGGGACCAAAAGCTGGTAGAGGAGGCCGGAGCTGACCTCCTTTTTGTGCCCTCGGTGGAGGAGATGTACCCTTCGGGTTTTGCCACCTACGTGGAGGTTACCGGACAGCTAACTTCGGTGCTCTGCGGTCGGTCGCGTCCCGGCCACTTCCGGGGGGTAGCCACGGTGGTGGCCAAGCTTTTCAACCTCGTGAGCCCCGACTGCGCTTACTTCGGCCTTAAAGACGCCCAGCAGGTGGCGGTCATAAAGCGGATGGTGGAGGATCTCAACTTCCCGGTGAAGATAAAGGTGCACCCGACGGTGCGCGAGGCGGACGGACTGGCCCTGAGCTCCCGCAACACCTACCTCAGCCCAGAAGAGAGGAAGGCGGCCACGGTGCTCTTCAGGGCCCTTAAGGAGGCCGAAGAGGCGGTGAAGGCGGGAGAAAGGGAGGCTCGCCTCTTGCAAGAGAAGCTGAGCCGCACCATCCAGGCGGAGCCTCTGGCCCGGCTCGATTACGCGGAGATTGTGAGCTGGCCCGATCTCGAGCCGGCGACCCTCCTTCTGCCGGGAAGAACCTACCTCCTAGCGGTGGCCGCCTACTTCGGCCGGGCCCGCCTTATCGACAACCTCCTGGTGGAGGTGAAGGAATAGACCATGCAGTTGGTGCTTTTACGTAGTAAGATTCACGGGGCTACGGTGACGGAGACCAACCTTCACTACCAAGGGAGCCTAACTCTGGACGAGGCCCTCATGCGGGCTGCAGGCATATTCCCTTACGAGCAAGTGCAGGTGGTTAATCTCAACAACGGGGCGCGGCTGGAGACTTACGTCATACCCGGTCCGGAGGGTTCGGGGGTGGTCTGCCTCAACGGCGCGGCGGCCCGGCTGGCGGTTCCCGGGGACAAGGTAATCATCATGGCCTATGCCTGGGTGACCGAGGAGGAAGCGGGGAAGATGAAGCCGCGCGTGGTCCTGGTAGACGAGCGCAATCGGGTTGTTGCTTGACAGTAATTGCTTACGTTCCATAAAATCTAAGCAAAATCCGGGCTTTGTGCCTTTCCGGGGAGATGGTGCCCTTTGACTGATGAGGTAAAGGAGCTGCAGGAGGCCATCCTTAGGCTCAAGCGGGAGAAAGAGGCTATCATCCTGGCTCACTACTACCAGCGGCCGGAGATCCAGGATATAGCCGACTTCGTGGGCGACTCTTTGGAGCTTTCCCGCCAGGCGGCCGAGACCCCCGCTAAAGTTCTGGTTTTCTGCGGTGTTCATTTCATGGCGGAAACGGCGGCCATCCTCTCCCCGGACAAGGTGGTTCTTTTACCTGATATCAGTGCCGGTTGCCCCATGGCCGACATGGCCACGCCGGAAGCGGTTAGGGCCCGGAAAGAGGCCCTGGGCGATTGTCTGGTGGTCTGTTACGTCAACACCAGCGCAGCGGTGAAGGCAGAAAGCGACGTGGCCTGTACTTCGGCTAACGCGGTGGAAGTGGTGGGGAAGCTTCCCCGGGAGAAGACCATCCTCTTTATACCCGATCGCAACCTGGGGCTTTACGTAAAGCGCTTTTACCCGGATCGGGAAATAGTCCTTTGGGAAGGGTATTGCTGGGTGCACGAGCATGTGACGCCGGTGCACGTTCGAAAGGCGAAGGAAGCCCACCCGGAGGCCAAAGTTATGGTTCATCCCGAGTGCCGTCCCGAAGTGATAGACCTAGCTGACGCCGTGGCCAGTACTTCGGGCATGCTCCGGTACGCCTGGGAGTCCGAGGCCCGGGAGTTCATCGTGGTAACGGAGGAAGGGCTTCTGCACCAACTCCGCCGGACCTGTCCGGACAAGCGGTTCTACTTAGCCTCCCCTTGTCTGGAGTGCCCCGACATGAAGAAGATCACGCTGGCCAAGGTTTACGAGTCCCTGGTGCGGCTCGAGCCCCGGGTAGAGGTTCCGCGCCCTGTAAGAGAGCGGGCCTACCTCACGGTGGAGAGGATGCTAGGCCTTAAAGGATAAGGGGGCTTTTTAGATGCCCAAACGGTACTTAGTCAACTTTGATCTAGGCGATCTGGAAAGGGTGGAAACCGGTTTCCTGGTGATCGGCAGCGGTATCGCCGGTCTTTACACGGCGCATGCGGCCAGCTCTTACTGGGAAGACATCGTGGTTCTCACCAAAAGGGGCATCGACGATACCGCCACCGAGCACGCTCAGGGGGGGATCGCAGCGGCGGTGGGTCCGAACGATTCCCCCCTTTACCATTACGAGGACACCCTGGCTGCGGGGGCAGGGCTTTGCGACCCTACGGCGGTGGAGATCTTGGTTACCGAGGGTCCGGCCCGGGTGGAGGAGCTCATTCGCTTGGGGGCGCGCTTTGACCGGGCCGACGGCAGGCTCGACCTCACACGGGAAGGGGCGCACACCCGCCGGCGCATCCTGCACGCTATGGGCGACGCCACCGGAGCTGAAATCCAGCGCGTCCTCTCGGAGACGGTGCGAGCCAACCCCAAGATCAAGGTGTTGGAAAACCACTTCCTGGTGGATCTGCTGGTCACTAAAGGGATCTGCTGGGGGGCTTTGGCCCTGGACCACCAAGAAGGGAAGCTGAAGGCTTATTTGGCACCGGTGGTGGTTCTGGCTACCGGCGGAGCGGGGCAGATATACCAGCATACGACCAACCCCGAGGTGGTTACGGGGGACGGCATAGCGGCCGCCTACCGGGCCGGGGCAGAGGTCATGGACCTGGAGTTCGTCCAGTTCCACCCCACCGTTCTCCTACTCGAAGGCGCTCCCCGCTTCCTCATTTCCGAGGCGGTAAGGGGAGAGGGGGGGATCCTACTCAATGCTCAGGGAGAGAGGTTTATGCCCCGCTACCATCCCATGGCCGAACTAGCCCCCCGGGATGTGGTGGTGCGGGCGATCCTCAAAGAACTCGAGCGCACAGGAAGCAGGGTGGTTTACCTCTCTTTGGAGCATCTCAATCCGGAGCAGGTGCACGCCCGCTTTCCCACCATCAGCCAGCGTCTCAAGGCTTATGGGCTTGACCTGGCGCGCGACCGCATACCGGTGGCCCCTGCGGCACACTACTTCATGGGTGGGGTAAAAACCGGTTTTCACGGTGAAACTTCCTTGCAAGGGCTTTATGCTTGCGGGGAAGTGGCCTGTCCCGGGGTGCACGGGGCCAACCGCCTGGCTTCCAATTCGCTTTTAGACGGGCTTGTTTTCGGCGGCCGGATAGTGGAGCACGCCAAGAGGGTTAGACCGGAAAAGGTCTTCTCTAAGGCCGAGGCCAAAGGGGAGGGGCTCATTCCCGGTCCTCCGATAGACTACGCCCGGCTCAAGCTGGAGCTGAAGGAACTCATGCAGACCCATGTGGGGCCGGTGCGTTGCCGTAAAGGGTTGGAGGAAGCTTTAAAAGCTTTAGCCCAGTGGGAGACCCTCAACAACTACGAGGCTACTTCTCTGGAAGAGATGGAGTTCAAGAACATGCTGGAAGTAGCGTACCTCGTGGCAGAGGCGGCTTTAATGCGCACCGAGTCGCGGGGAGGACATTACCGCTCGGACTACCCTGAACCCCGTCCTCGCTGGCAGCGGCATTTAATCTTTCGTCGGCAGGTGTAAGTTTCGATGTATTTAGGGGAATGGGACGAAATCATCATCCGGGCCTTGCGGGAGGACATAGGTCCGGGGGATATCACCACCGAGCTTTTAGTGCCGCTAGAAAAGACCGGCCGCGGCATCATCCTCACCAAGGAGGAGGGGGTGGTGGCGGGCTTGCCGGTGGCGGCCCGGGTTTTTGCCTTGCTGGACCCCCGCGTTGCTTTCCTCCCCCAGGTAGAAGAAGGAGCGCGGGTGGGCAAGGGAGAGGTGCTGGCCCGAGTGGAGGGACCGCTTAGAGGGATACTGATGGGCGAAAGGGTAGCTTTGAATTTCCTTAGGCACCTCTCCGGCATAGCCACCCGCACGCGAGCCGTGGTGGAGCTGGTACAGGACTACCCAGTGCGCATACTAGATACCCGCAAGACCACGCCGGGGCTCAGGAGTATGGAGAAGTACGCCGTGCGGGTAGGAGGGGGAAGCAACCACCGCTTCGGCCTTTTTGACGGCATCCTTATTAAGGACAACCACATCCGGGCGGTGGGGAGCGTGGCCGAGGCTGTGCGGAGGGCGCGGGAAGGAGCTCCGGCCACTTTAAAGATCGAAGTGGAGACCAAGAGCCTGGCGGAGGTAGAGGAAGCTTTGGCCGCCGGGGCTGACATCATCATGCTGGACAACATGCCGGTAGGGGAAATGCGGCGGGCGGTGGAGTTGGTGAAGGGGAGGGCGCTGCTCGAAGCTTCCGGCGGTATCACCGAGAAAAACGTGCGAGAAGTGGCAGCCACAGGTGTGAATTTCATCTCTTTAGGCGCCCTTACCCACTCGGTGAAGGCTTTGGACATCTCCCTGGATCTGGAGTAATATGGACGATCCGCGCTTAAAGATACTGGAGAAGTTGAAGGAAACCGAGGACTTCGTTTCGGGGGCCCAACTGGCGGCGGAACTGGGAGTTTCGCGGGAGGCGGTGTGGAAGCAAGTAAAGCTTCTGCAGGCCATGGGCTTTCCCATCACCGCCAAGCCCCGCCGGGGCTACCGTTTGGAAGGCTGGCCCGATAGGCTTTTTCCGGCTGCTGTCCTTCCCCTCCTGCGGGGGAAGTGGGGCCGTCCTTATCATTATTACCCCCAACTTCAGTCTACCAACGAAATTTTGAAGCAGATGGCCGCCTCTCTCCCCGAGGGGGCGGTAGTGGTGGCGGAGGAGCAGACAGGAGGAAAAGGGCGCCGAGGACGCTCTTGGCACTCACCTCCCGGAGGGATATGGTTTTCCTTGCTCCTGCGCCCGGCCGTTCATCCTCTGGCGCTTCTCTCCCTACCTTTAGTCCTTTCGCTGGCGGCACTGCAGAGCCTTTCCGGCTTTTTCCCGGAGCTCGACTGGGCTTTGAAGTGGCCGAACGACATCCTCTGCCGTGGGAAGAAGCTGGGTGGGGTGCTGGTGGAGGTAGCGGCGGAGACCGAGCAAGTGCACTGGGCGGTGGTTGGTGTGGGGATCAACGTCAATATACCCTTCTTCCCCC
The DNA here is from genome assembly GCF_003368535.1 of Ammonifex thiophilus. Taxonomy (GTDB): domain Bacteria; phylum Bacillota; class Desulfotomaculia; order Desulfotomaculales; family Ammonificaceae; genus Ammonifex; species Ammonifex thiophilus. Next base: position 82,164 of record NZ_QSLN01000002.1, on the reverse strand, counting down.
CGGAGCTGGAGGGGAGGGCCACCTCTTTGGAACTTTGCCGAGGGAAGAAGTCTTGCCGCCCCTATCTTTTGGCGGCTATTTTGAAGCGGGCGGAAGAGCTTTACTCCCTCTGGTGCCGGGAAGGCTTCACCCCCTTAGCGGAAGACTATCAGGCGCTCTTCCTTTACCGCGGGCGCCGGGTGAGGGTGGAGGAGGAAGGAAGGATCTGGGAGGGGAAAGCGGAAGGGGTAGACGAGAAAGGCAGGTTGGTCTTGCGCTTGGACGACGGCTCACTCCGCTTCTTGCTGGGAGGCGAAGTCACCCTGAGGGAGGTTTGAAGCGGTTGCTTCTGGCTTTAGATATAGGGAACACCAACGTTACGGTGGGGGTTTTCAGGGGAGAGGAACTGATGGCCGCCTGGCGTCTGGCCACTCGCCACGAGCAGACGGCCGATGAGCTAGGGCTTTTGCTGCGCCAGTTCCTGCGGGAAGGAGGCTTCGATCCTGGGTCGGTTACAGGGGTGGTGGTCTCTTCGGTGGTACCTCCTCTCAACCGCGCCGTCGAGGAAGGGGTAGCCAAGTACTTTGGCCGGAAGCCCTTTTTCATAGGTCCCGGAATCCGCACCGGGGTCCCGGTCAGGACGGAAAACCCGCGGGAGGTGGGGGCCGATCGGGTGGTAAACGCAGCGGCGGGTTTCGCCCTTTTCGGCGGCCCGCTGATCGTGGTAGACTTCGGCACGGCTATCACCCTCGACGTGGTCTCGGAAAAGGGAGAGTATCTGGGCGGGGCCATCGCTCCCGGCATAGGCATTGCCTGCGAGGCGCTATTTGCCCGGGCGGCCAAACTACCGCGGGTGGATCTGGTCTCTCCCCCTTCAGCCATCGGACGTAACACGGTGCACAGCATGCAGGCAGGCCTGCTCTTCGGCTTTGCCGGGCTGGTGGACGCTCTGGTGAGTCGCATGTGGGAAGAACTTGGAAGCAAGACCCTGGTGGTGGCCACTGGGGGTATGGCCGAGCTCATCGCCGGCGAGAGCCGCACCATAGACCGGGTGGAACCCTATCTCACCCTGGTGGGATTGCGGATAATCTATGAGCGCAACCGCTGACTTTTTCTCTCTCCTCTTTTCCGGCTTCCCCATAGTGCTGGCTCCCATGGCCGGCATTACCGACCGCGTCTTTCGCTTGGTAGCGCGAGAGGGCGGGGCGCGCCTTTGCTGGACGGAAATGCTACCAGCTCCAGCCTTGGCCCGCTCCCCTGTGGCAAGGAAGCAACTGCTCGACTTTCTGGGAGAAGAAGGAGTGGTAGTCCAGCTTTTCGGTAGCGACCCGGAGGAGATGGCGGAGGCGGCCTTAGTGGTGGAAGAGGCAGGGGCGGTAGCCGTTGACCTCAATATGGGCTGCCCGGTGGAGAAGGTGGTGAAGACGGGAGCAGGAGCAGCTCTCTTGCGCGAACCGCGCCGGGCAGCGGCTATGGTAGAGGCAGTCTGCCGGCGGGTGAAAGTGCCGGTCACCGTCAAGCTGCGCAAGGGCTGGGACGAGAAGAGTCCCCCGGCCTGGGAGATAGCCCGCCTGCTGGAGGAAGCCGGGGCTAAGGCGCTTGTCGTGCACGGGCGCTACCGGCACGAGTTCTTCGGGGGGCAGGCCGACTGGGAGGCTATACGGAGGGTCAAAGAAGCCGTGAAAATCCCCGTCATAGGCAACGGCGATGTGCGAGCCCCGGAAGATGCCCTGCGGATGCTGGCTTCGACCGGCTGTGACGGAGTTATGGTGGGGAGAGGGGCGCGGGGCAACCCTTGGATTTTCACCAGATGCCAGCTGTACGCCCTGAGCGGCCAAATCCCTCCGCCTCCTTCGCCGGCGGAGCGGGTGGCTCAGGGCTTAAAGCACCTGGCCTTATTGCAGGCGCTTTACGGCGATAAGGCGCTCAACCGGGGAAGGATGGTGCTAGATTGGTACACACGTGGCTTACCCGGAGCCTCTACCCTCCGGGGTCAGGCCTACCAGGCCCGCGATTTTGTTACCCTCCGGTCTCTCCTGGAAAGATACCTCTATCAGGTACAAACGTGGTAAACTGGTTTGAGGGAACAGGGTCTGGAGGTTTTGCCAGTGCGGGTCGCCTGGAAGGAAGATAAGCGCCGCAAGCGTCTGCTGCTCAAAGAACTCAAGCGGATCATCTCTTTCTGCCCCCGGTTGAAGTTCAAAAAGCTTTACGTTTTCGGGTCCTTAGTCCGGGATGAGGTGACGGCGGGCAGCGACCTCGATCTTCTCGCCGTGCAGGAAACGGAGCTCCCTTGGCTTGAGCGTCTGGAGGTTTTCTTCAGGGAAGTACAGCCCCGGGTGGCGATCGATATTCTGATTTATACGCCCGAGGAGCTGGCCGAACTCGCTTCCAGCAGGGACTTTGTGCGGCGCATTCTCGAGGAGGGCAGACTGGTTTATGAGGAGAAGCCCGAGGGAAGAAGCTGAGCGCTGGTGGCGCCAGGCGCTTCATGATTACGAGGATGCCCAGTTTTGCTTCGAAGGAAAGAGGTATCACCTAACCTGCTTTTTAGCCCAGCAAAGCGCCGAAAAAGCTTTGAAAGCTTTTCTTTACTCCCGGGGTATTTCGGAGGTTCGTGGTCACTCGGTAGCGGAGCTGGCCAGCCTAGCCGCCAGGTTAGAGCGCTCCTTCAAAGAATTGCACCGTAAGGCGGCTGCTCTGGACAAGTACTACATTCCCACCCGCTACCCTAACGGCTTGCCCGGAGGGATTCCGGCGGAAGCCTTCGACGAGGTCGACGGGCAGAGGGCCCTGGAGCTAGCCCGGTTGGTGATCGACTTTGTAAGTGAGCGGCTGAAAGGATAGATTTTCGGGGGTTCAGAAAATAGGGCAAAATAGGGCACCGGGGAATTCCGGTGCCTTTTGGTTTTTTCTTAAGGAGGGCTTGTTTTTGGCCGGCAGCCTTGAACTTGGAGGCCGTTCGGTCCTACTTTGCGGCCGCCAGGACTGAGGAACTAAACGTGCACTTATCCGTGATGAGCGGTTTTGTACCGGCAACTTCTGCGGTCGGCTAACCGTTTGAACGCTTCTAGCTACTTTTCAAGGGCTTTCTGTTTATCCCTTCTTCTTCCTCCCCTAGAATGAAAGCACGAGGAAGCGAAAGGGGGGAAGAAAACTTGAAGATCTTTCTGGACACAGCCAAGGTAGAGGAGATAAAGCGGGCGGCCGAGTGGGGGGTAGTAGACGGGGTGACCACCAACCCCAGCCTGCTGGCGCGGGCCGGTCGGGCGGATGTAGAGGCGGTGGTGCGGGAAATAGCCTCCCTGGTGGATGGCCCCATAAGTGTGGAAGTGATTTCCACCACGGCGGAGGGCATGATAGAGGAAGCGCGCCGCATCGCTTCGTGGGGGCTTAATACCGCGGTGAAAATCCCCATGACGGAGGAAGGGCTCAAGGCGGTAAGGGTGCTTTCCCGCGAAGGAATAAAGACCAATGTCACCCTGGTCTTTTCCGTGTCCCAGGGCCTGCTGGCGGCCAAAGCGGGGGCCACCTTCGTCAGCCCCTTTATAGGGCGGCTGGACGATGTCTCTCACGAGGGGATGACGCTGGTACGCGATCTGGCCGGTATTTTCTCCCGCTACGGCTTTTCCACCGAGATAATCGCGGCCAGCATTCGCCACCCTCTGCACGTGGTGGAAGCGGCGCGGGCAGGGGCGCACATCGCCACCGTTCCCTTCGGCGTCTTGGCCCAGATGGTAAAGCATCCTCTGACCGATGTGGGCATCCAGCGCTTCCTAGAAGACTGGAACCGTCTGACGACAGAGGCTTTGAGCGCGGCCGGGGCGAGCAAAGTTTAGGAGGTGCGTAATCTTGCGCTACAGCGATTTCGTGGAACTCAACTACACCCCTTCTCCTTCCGACTGCCTGGCCTGCTTCTACGTGGAGCCGGCGGAGGGGGTAGACATTTACGAGGCTGCCGGGGCGGTGGCTTCGGAGTCTTCTATAGGCACCTGGACCGATGTGGCCACCATGAAGCCCAGGATATGGGAGGAGTTGCGGGCGCGGGTGTACGCCATCGAAGGTAATATAGTGCGGATAGCTTACCCCGTGGCCCTTTTCGAGCCGGGGAACATTCCCCAGTATTTGAGCAGCGTAGCCGGAAACGTATTCGGTATGAAGGCGGTAAAGAACTTAAGGCTTTTGGATCTGAGTTTCCCTCCCGAGCTCGTATCCGGGTCGCAGGGGCCGGCCTTCGGCGTCCAGGGAGTGAGGGAGATTTTAGGAGTTCACGGGCGTCCTTTGGTGGGCACCATCGTCAAGCCCAAGCTAGGGCTTGACCCCCGGGAGCAGGCCGAGGTGGTTTACGAGGCTCTGGTGGGAGGGCTTGATCTGGTCAAGGACGACGAGAACTTGACCTCCCAGCCCTTCTCCCCCTTCGAGGAGCGGGTCAAGCGGAGCCTGGAAGCTTGCGCTCGGGCGGAGGCGGAGACAGGAGAGAAGAAGGTTTACCTGCCCAATGTGACGGCGGAGACGGAAGAGATGATCCGGCGGGCGGAGCTGGTAAAGCGGGAAGGTGGGCGCTACGTGATGGTGGACATAGTGACGGCCGGCTTTTCCGGACTCTTAAGCCTGCGCAAGGCCAATTTGGGGCTTATAATCCACGCCCACCGCGCCATGTACGCTAGCTTTGCCCGAAACAAGCGGCACGGCATAGCCATGCTGGTGCTGGCCAAACTGGCCCGCCTGGCCGGTGTAGACCAACTGCACATCGGCACCGTGGTGGGGAAGATGGAGGGGGACAGAGAGGATGTGCTGCGCTGCCACGCGGCGCTGGGCAACGCCTCTCCCGTCTCCGGCGACCTCCTGCGCCCCCAAGATTGGGGCAGCATAAAGCCGGTCTTGTCGGTGGCTTCCGGCGGGCTGCATCCCGGGCATATACCGGACCTCATCTCCATCTTCGGCGTGGACTGCGTGCTGCAGTTCGGCGGGGGAGTGCATGGGCACCCCCAAGGAACCAGGGCCGGAGCCAGCGCCGTGCGGGCGGCGGTGGAGGCGGCGACCGGCGGTCAGAACTTCCAGGAAGTAGTTCGGCGGGAGAAGACCTTAGAGGAAGCCATCATGCATTGGGGAGGTTGATAACATGCGGCGTGAACCTGTGCTGGTGGGTATAGCGGGTGATAGCGGGGCAGGGAAGACCACTTTCGTGCGCAAGTTACAAGAGCTCCTGGGTCCTGAGCGGGTGAGCATCATTGAGCTTGACGGCTACCACTCTCTCAACCGGCAAGAGCGCAAGCTGGTAGGGATCACCCCTCTGCACCACCGGGCTAACAACCTGGGCCTCTTCATCGAGCACCTTTACCGGCTCCGCTCGGGGGAGCGGGTCCTGCGCCCGGTCTACGATCACGAAACGGGGGACTTCGGCGACCCGGTGTGGGTGGAACCCCGCCCCTTCATCTTGGTAGAAGGGCTGCATCCTTTCTGCTTTAAAGTGGCGGCCGATATGTACGATCTCAGAATCTACTACGATACCCACCAGGAGCTGAAGATCCACTGGAAGATCAGTCGGGACGCCTCGGTGCGGGGCTACACCGTGGAGCAGGTGGTAAAGGAGATCCGGCAGCGGCAGTGGGATATCCGTAACTTCGTGGAACCGCAGCTGGCCTACACCGACTTGGTGGTTTGCCTCTACCCGGTGACGGTCAACTCGTCCTTCCAGATCGGCGTGAAGGTTAAGGAGCCGGTGGCCCACTCCTGGTTCAAATTCCTCCACCAGAAAGTTGCGGCCAAGGGACTGGTGCGGGAGTGGGTGGGAGGCCGGGAGATGCAGGTGCTTTCTTTCGAGGAGGAGCTGCCTTACGAAGTAGCCGAGGAGCTGTTGCGGGGAGTGGGTCTGCGGGCAGAGGCGGTGCTGGCAAGGGCGGGTGGCGGAGCAAGAGTAACTCCCTACCAACTCATGTTGACCCTGCTGGTGCTGCGGTTAGAGGAGATATTGGCGGAACGGCAGGAGGTGGGAAGGAGGGAGAGGTATGCTGTTGGCTAAGCTCAACGCCTCCGGGGAGTACCGGGAACTCGAGCGCAAGGCCAGCCTTATAAGGCAGCACGTCATCCGCATGTTGATGCACGCCGGCTCGGGGCACCCTGGCGGGTCGCTGTCGGCGGTGGATATCTTAACCGCACTCTACTTTCGGGTCATGCGCATCGACCCGGAAAACCCCCAGGATCCCGACCGTGACCGGTTCGTCCTTTCGAAAGGACACGCCGCTCCAGCCCTTTACGCGGTCCTGGCCGAGAGGGGCTTTTTCCCCGTCTCCTGGCTGGAGAGCTTGAGGCGTCTGGGTTCCCCTCTGCAGGGGCACCCGGACATGCGCAAAGTGCCGGGAGTAGAGATGTCCACCGGTTCCTTGGGCCAGGGCCTGTCGGTGGGGGTGGGTATGGCGCTGGCCGCCAAGCTACGGGGCAGCGGCTGCCGGGTCTTCGTTCTCCTGGGAGACGGGGAGTGCCAGGAGGGGCAGGTCTGGGAGGCAGCCATGGCGGCGGGGCACTACCGCCTTAACAACTTGGTGGCCATCGTGGACCGCAACCGGCTGCAGATCGACGGGGAGACGGAGAAAGTCATGGCGCTCGAGCCTTTGGCCGCTAAGTGGCGGGCCTTCAACTGGTCGGTCATCGAGATTGACGGCCACAATTTCGAAGAGATAGTTCCTGCCCTGGAAAGGGTGGGTTATGCCCAGAAGCCCACCGCCATCATTGCTCACACCGTCAAGGGAAAAGGGGTTTCCTTCATGGAAAACCAGGTGGACTGGCACGGGGTGGCTCCCACCAAAGAGCAAGGCCTCCAGGCTCTGAAAGAACTCGGGGGGAGGTGAGAAGATGACCAAACCCATGGCTACCCGCGAGGGGTACGGCCAGGCCTTGGTGGAGCTCGGCCGTCGCAACGAACGGGTGGTGGTCTTGGACGCCGATCTTTCCAAGTCCACCCAGACCGTCCGCTTTGCCAAAGAGTTCCCCGAGCGCTTCTTCAACGCCGGTGTGGCGGAGGCCAACCTTATCGGCATGGCGGCCGGTCTGGCGGCGTCGGGCTTCATCCCCTTTGCCTCTACCTTCGCCATCTTTGCCACCCAGCGGGCCTACAACCAGATCTTTCAGTCGGTGGCCTATCCGGGCCTCAACGTCAAGATAGGAGCCAGCCACGGTGGAATCACGGTAGGGGAGGACGGGGCTTCGCACCAGGCCATAGACGACCTAGCTTTGATGCGCGCTCTGCCGGGTATGACAGTGCTGGTGCCGGCCGACGCGCACGAGGCTTACCAGGCTACCCTGGCGGCGGCGGAGTGGGAGGGTCCCGTGTACATCCGCCTGGGGAGGCCGGCAGTGCCCCTCATCACCCCTCCCGACCAGCCTTTCACCATCGGCCGGATTCAGGTGCTGCGGGAAGGGGATGATGTGACTCTGGCTGCCTGCGGCCACATGGTGAAGGTGGCCCTGGAGGCGGCGGAGGAGTTGGAGCGCAGGGGGTACAAAGCAGCAGTGCTGAACGTCTCCACCCTGAAGCCTCTGGATCAGGAAACCCTGCTTCACTGGGCTTCCCGCACGGGAGCGGTGGTGACTGTGGAGGAGCACAGCATCATCGGAGGCTTAGGGAGTGCGGTGGCCGAAGTGCTGTCGGAGGAGTGCCCGGTACCCCTGATTCGCTTGGGAGTGCGGGACACCTTCGGCCAGTCGGGCAAGCCGCAGGAGCTCCTGCATCACTACGGCCTCACCGCGGATAACGTGGTAGAGGCCGCCGAGAAGATCATAAAGCGAAAGGGTGGTAAAAATGGCCAAAGTGACACTTAGCGTGATCAAGGCCGACATAGGCGGCTTCGTGGGGCACAGCGCAGTGCATCCCGAGGTTAAGGCAAAAGCTCGCGCCTGCTTGGAGAAACATCCCCTGCTCATCGATCACTACGTAGCTCACGTGGGTGACGACCTGGTGCTCATCATGACCCACGAACACGGGCGCAACAACGGGGAGATCCACAAGCTGGCCTGGGACACCTTCGTGGCCTGCACGGAGGTAGCCAAGAAGCTCAAGCTCTACGGAGCGGGGCAAGACCTCTTAGCTGATGCCTTCTCCGGCAACGTCAAGGGGCTGGGGCCGGGCGTGGCGGAAATGGAGGTGGAAGAGCGGGAGAGCGAGCCGGTGGTGGTCTTGATGGCCGATAAAACCGAGCCCGGCGCCTGGAACCTGCCTCTCTACAAAATCTTCGCCGACCCCTTCAACACCATCGGGCTCATCATCGATCCTAAGATGCACTGCGGCTTCGCTTTCGAGGTAAGGGATCTCATCGAGGACAAAAAGATCATCTTCAACGCTCCAGAGGATCTTTACGACATGCTGGTCTTTATCGGTGCACCCGGCCGCTACGCCATCAAAAGGGTCTTTCACCGGGGCACGGGGGAGATAGCGGCTGTCTCCAGTACCCAGCGGCTCAACCTCCTGGCGGGGCGCTACGTGGGCAAGGACGATCCTGTTTGCATCGTCCGCTGCCAGAACGGCTATCCCTCGGTGGGAGAAGTGCTGGAACCCTTCGCCTTCCCCCACCTGGTTTCGGGCTGGATGCGCGGCTCGCACAGCGGGCCTCTTATGCCTGTGAGCATGGATGACGCCCGCCCCACCCGTTTTGACGGTCCTCCCCGTGTAGTAGCCCTGGGCTTCCAGTTGGCTGACGGCAAACTCATCGGGCCTAACGATTTCTTCAGCGACCCGGCCTTCGACAACGCGCGCCGGGTGGCGCTGGAGATCGCCGATTATCTCAGGCGGCTGGGCCCCTTCGAACCGCACCGCCTGCACCTGGACGAGATGGAATACACCACCATGCCCCAGGTGATGGAGAAACTGCGGGATCGCTTCATCGACCTCCGGTTGGCCAAAAAGGCCAGGGCGGCGGCGGGAGGGGAAGCCTAGGTGGCGGTGAAGGTAGCACCTTCCCTGCTGGCGGCCGATTTCGGCCGCCTGCGGGAGGAGGTGGCGCGGGTGGAGGCGGCGGGGGCCGACCTTCTGCACCTGGACGTCATGGACGGCCATTTCGTTCCCAATATCACCTTCGGACCACAGGTGGTGGCCGCCTTGCGACCGCACTCCCGCCTTCCTTTCGACGTCCACCTGATGATCGAGCAGCCGGAGCGCTACGCAGAGGATTTCTTGGCTGCCGGAGCCGACCTCATAACCGTGCATGTGGAGGCGGTGGTGCATCTGCATCGGTTGCTCACCCGCCTCAAGGAACGGGGGGCAATGGTGGGAGTGGCCCTCAACCCTAGCACCCCGGCGGTTATGGTGGAGGAGGTTCTCCCTCTGGTTGACGTGGTGCTGGTGATGACGGTCAATCCCGGTTTTGGGGGGCAAAAATTTATCCCCGAGGTGGTGCCCAAAATCGCACGTCTAGCCCGTATGATAGCGGCAAAAGAGAAGCAAGTGCTGATCGAGGTCGACGGGGGAATAGACGCCGCTACCGCTCCCCTGGTGGTAGAGGCGGGAGCACAGATCTTGGTGGCTGGCACTTCGGTATTCAAGGCCGACAAAGTAGAGGAGGCCATAAGAGCGCTTAAAGAAGCAGGGAAGGGGGTAGAGGTTTGTGGGCGTAACGCGGATAGGCATTAACGGCTTTGGCCGGATAGGTCGGGCGGTTTTGCGGGCGGCTTTGAACCGGCCGGACGTCGAGGTAGTGGCTGTCAACCATTACTCTCGACGCTTACCGCCAGGCCCCGGCTTCACTTCTTACCTGGCCACGGCCCTCAAGTATGACTCGGTGCACGGGGTGTTGCCTTTGCCGGTCAGGGGGGAGGAGAAAGCGCTGGTGGTAGGGGAAAGAACTGTCTCCGTCTTTGCCGAGGCCGATCCGGTTCGCATCCCCTGGGGCGAGTTGGGAGTGGAGGTGGTGGTGGAGGCCACCGGGCGACTGCGCAGCCGGGAAAAAGCTTCTGCTCACCTGGAGGCAGGAGCCAGGAAGGTGGTCATCACCGCCCCGGCCAAGGATGCGGATTTAACGGTGGTCATGGGAGTAAACGAGGGGAGTTACGACCCCACCAGGCACCACATCCTTTCCAGCGCTTCCTGCACCACCAACTGTCTGGCCCCGGTGGTAAAGGTGTTGCACCGGAGATTCGGGGTGGTGCGGGGGCTGGTCAATACGGTGCATGCTTATACCAACGACCAAGTGTTGCTCGACATGCCCCACCGTGACCCTCGTCGTGGGCGGGCTGCAGCAGCCTCCATCATACCCACCACCACCGGTGCTGCTCAGGCCATCGGACTGGTTATGCCGGAGCTGGCGGGAAAGCTCGACGGCATGGCTCTCAGGGTTCCGGTTCTGAACGTCTCTGCGCTCGATCTGGTGGTGGAGCTGGCCAAGAAGACCTCGGCGGAGGAGATAAACGCTGCGCTGGAAGAAGAGGCAAACAACGGACTGCGGGGCATCCTGGCGGTGTGCTGGGAACCTCTAGTCTCCCGTGACTTCATCGGCGATTCCCATTCGGCGGTGGTAGACGCTCCTTCCACCATGGTGGTAGAGGGGCATTCGGCGCGGGTGCTGGCCTGGTACGACAACGAGTGGGGCTACGCCTGCCGGGTGCTGGATCTGGTGTCCTACGTCGGCCAAGGAGGGACTTGAGGAGGGAGGTAGTGTGGGGGGAGGTTTTTGGGGAAGCTTCGGGCAGCGCCTGTGGAACTGCCTAGCGGATGACGGGGGCGAGCGAGAGGAAACCCTGCGCTACATCTCCGGCATCACGCCGGAAGGGAAAATAAGGCTTATACCGGTGCAGGAGATAGTTTACTGTAGCATCCACTCCAAGCGCAGCCTGGTGAAAACCGAGCAGGGCACCTACCTTTCCCGCTTTACGCTCAACGAGCTGGAACGGCGTCTCGCCCCCTTCGGCTTCTTCCGCAGTCACCGCTGCTACATCGTGAACCTCAAGTGGATTGACGAAGTGGTCTCGCTGGCCAAGGGAACCTACGATCTTATTCTCAGCGATGCGGAGCGTACCCGCATTCCCCTTTCTCGCCGGCAGGCCAAGAAGCTACGCAAAATCCTGCGCCTGGAGCGCTTCCGGCTCTAAGTGCCTTCTCCTGCTCTCCTCGGGAGCCCGCCTCTACCTGTTCTCCGGTAGCCGGTAGTGCTATAATTCTCGTTAAAAAGGAGCAAGGGAGTGGCTCCCGCGTGAAGGCAAAGAAGAAACGGGAAAAAGAGTACGCTGTGCATTCGGTGGAGCGCGCCCTGGCCATCCTGGAAGCCTTGGGCACCAATCCCGGAGGATTGGGGGTTACCCGCCTGGGCAAAGAGCTGGGGCTGCATAAAAGCACGGTCCACCGCCTGCTTGCCACCTTGGTGCGCTATGGTTTCGTAGAGCAAGACGAAAGTACCGAGTGCTACCGGTTGGGCATGCGTTTCGTCTCTTTAGGGCTTAACTACCTGCACCAACTCGACTTTCGCCGCGAGGTCTTCCCCTACCTCAAGGAGTTGGCGGAACTCACGGGGGAGACCACCCAAATGGGGGTGCTGGAGGGAGACGAAGTCTTCTTCCTGGAAAGGTGCCAGTCGTCGGAGGCCATCACAGTTAACCTGGGCCTTAAAGCTCCGGCCTACTGCTCGGCGGAAGGCAAAGTGCTCTTGGCCTATCTGTCACCGGAGCGGTTAAGGGAGTATCTCAGGCGGCAAGAGCTGAAACCCTATACCATCAACACTTTAAGCAACCCCGAGCAATTGCTCCTACACCTGGAGAAAATAAAGGCTCAGGGGTACGCGGTGAGCGCCGAGGAACTGGCGGACGGCCTGCGAGGAGTGGCGGCTCCCATATTCGACGTCAAGGGACGGGTGGTGGCAGCCATCGGGATAGCGGGTCCGGCCAGCCGTTTGACTCTGGAGCGAATCAACCGACTGGTTAACATCCTCAGAGAAACTTGCTACGTGATCTCACTACGCCTAGGATACCGGCCCACCAAGCAGCAGGAAGAAGCGCTTTCTACCTCCCTCAAGGACGCTGCGCTCCGAAGCGGGGGATAAATAATGCTTCGACCTAACCTGGAGGATTACGAGGAGGCCTACCGTACTTTTACCTGGGAACAGGCGGAGGAGGAGCTGGGGGTAAAGAACTCCTCCCGTGTCAACTTGGCCGCCCTGGCCGTGGACCAGCACTGTCAGGGGGGAAAGGGGGATAAGATAGCCCTCCGTTTTTGGGACGGGGTGAAGGAGCGCTCTTTTACCTACGCGGAGCTTAAGAGCCTCTCCGATCGCTTCGCCCTGGTCTTAGAGAGATTGGGGGTAAAGCCGGGTGACAGAGTGGCCCTCTTCGGCCCTCCCGCTCCCGAGCTTTATGCTAGTTTCCTGGGCATTATCAAGCGCGGGGCCATAGCCGTTCCTTTATTCGAAGGGTATATGCCGGAGGCGCTCGCTGAGTTTCTGCGGGAGGCAGAAGCCAAAGTACTGGTGACCTCCGCTCCCGGACGCCTCAAGTTTGATTGGCGCTCGGTTCCTGGACTCGAGCACGTTCTGGTGGTGGGCCTGGTAGAAGCGCGGGAAGCTGGAAGAGTCATAAGTTGGTACCGGGCGGTGGGAGAAGCGGTAGGCGAGCCGAAGGTAGTGGCTTTGCCCAAGGAAGCTCCTTTCGTTCTCCTCTTCACCTCCGGCTCCACGGGGAAGCCTAAGGGAATACTGCTCCCCCACCGCGCGGCAGTACAGTACTACCAAACGGGGAAGTGGGTGCTCGACCTCAAGGAAAACGATGTTTACTGGTGCACGGCTGAGCTCAGCTGGGTCACCGGGGTGGCCTACGGAGCGCTGGCCCCTTGGCTTAACCGCGTTACTGCTGTCGTGTACGGTGGCGAACCCAAGCCGGAGAGCTTTTACGAGACCTTCCGGCGCTTCGGCGTGACGGTCTGGTACACCACTCCCATGATCTTGAGGACTTTGATGGCGGCGGAGAAAACTCTGCCGCCAGTGGGCCACCGCTTGCGTCATATCCTCACCGTCGGCGAGGCTTTAAACCCGGCGCTCGTCCGCTGGAGCCGCACGGTTTTCGGCGTGGAAGTTTACGACACCTGGTTCATGACCGAGACGGGAGGACACATGATAGCTAATTTCCGCTGTCTGCCGGTCAAGGCAGGTTCGATGGGGAAGCCCGTGCCCGGAGTGAGGGTAGCGGTGCTGGATCCCCAGGGGAAGGAACTCGGCCCTTACGAAATCGGGCAGCTGGCCTTGCTTCCTCCCTGGCCGGCCATGTTTCAGGGGGTATGGCGCGACGGAGCCAGGTACCAGGAATATTTCCGCCTTACACCCTGGTACCTCACCGGCGACCTAGTGTACCGCGACAAAGAGGGTTACTACTGGTATCAAGGGAGAGTGGACGATCTTATCAAGGTAGGGGAGAGGCGTGTGGGACCCTGCGAGATAGAAAGCAAGCTTCTGGAGCATCCGGCGGTGCTGGAGGCGGGGGTCATCGGGAAGCCCGACTTCTGGCGAGGGGAGATCGTCAAGGCCTTTATCGTGCTGCGTCCGGGCTACCAATGGAGCGCCAAGTTGCAGGCGGAGCTTACCCGGTTCATCCGCACCCGCCTGGCGGATCATCTGGTTCCGCGGGAGTTCGAGGTCTTGCCTCAGCTCCCCCGGACGCCCAACGGCAAGCTTCTACGCAGGGTGCTTAAGGCGTGGGACATGGGGTTTCCTTGTGACGATGGAACTGGGAGGGGAGAAGCTTGGAGGAGCGGTCGATAGTCATAGTAGGGGGAGGCCCAGCAGGACTCACGGCGGGGATCTACGCTGCGCGGGTCGGCCTTCGTCCCTTGCTCATCGAGCGGGGGGCCCTGGGGGGTAAAGTACGTTTCACTGAACGCCTAGAAAATTTCCCTGGTTTCTCCATGGGAGTAGAGGGGCACAGGCTCATCGCGGAGATGGAGGGGCAGGCTCGCCGCTTCGGCGTAGAGTTCACTACCGCCGACATCTTTGAGGTGAAGCCGATAGACGAGCACTTAGAGGTGGTCGGCAACGGGCTCAGGATCCGGGCGGAAGCGGTGATTGTTGCTACCGGGACCGGCCCTCGCCCTTTAGGGGTCCCCGGAGAAGAGCGCCTGCGGGGGAAAGGGGTTTCCTACTGTGCCCTGAGTGATGCTTCTCTTTTCCGTCACCGCGAGGTGGCGGTAGTGGGGGGAGGGGACTCGGCGGTAAAGGAGGCTTTGTTCTTGGCCCGTTACGCTGACCGGGTCTATGTCATCCACCGCCGCGATACCCTAAGGGCGGCTCAGGTGTTGCAGGAGGCGGCCATGGCCGAGCCCAAGATAACTTTCGTATGGGATTCGGTGGTTACCGAAGTTCTGGGTTCCGACTGGGTGGAAGGGGTGAAGGTGAAGAACCTGAAGACGGGGGAAGAGGACTGCCTGGAGGTTTCCGGGCTGGTGGTCTTTATCGGCAACCAGCCCAATTCCGGTCTGGTCGGCCAAATAGTTGAACTCGACCCCCATGGCTTTATCCTCACCAACGAGGAGATGCGCACTTCTCACCCCCGCATCCTGGCCGCGGGCGATGTGCGCCGCAAGCGCCTGCGGGATGCGGTTACAGCGGTGGCCGACGGCGCCCTGGCGGCTACGGTGGCCCACGGGATCATTCGCCACCGCTAGAGCTACCGTCCTTTTGGCCGCAGGGGACGGTAATTTTAGGTACTCAGGTTGTTTCGCTATACGAAACAATCTTTCCGCCATTCGGTACAGGAAACCGACCGCTGAAAGGGGAAAAACGACTGAGCAGCGGCAAATCCTATCTTTCTCTCCTCCCGCTCTTCTACAATGGTCCTGTATCCAAGATGCGGTTGGGAGGAGAGAAAGTATGGCCAGGCAGAGTGAGGCGGTTCTGCCGGAGGAACAGATCTTCTATCCTTCGGAGAGGTTTACCCGGCAGGCTAACGTCAAGAGCCGGGAAATATACGCCAAAGCACAAGCCAGTCCCGAACTTTTCTGGGCCTTGCAGGCCGAGCGCCTGGACTGGTTCAGAAAATGGGATAAGGTGCTAGAGTGGAATCCCCCCTTTGCTCGCTGGTTCGTCAACGCCAAGCTCAACGCCTGCTACAACTGTGTGGACAGGCACCTCAAGACCTGGCGGCGCAACAAGGCGGCCCTGATTTTCGAAGGGGAGCCGGGGGATGCGCGGGTACTAACCTACTGGGATCTCTACCGGGAAGTGGGGCGGCTGGCTTCGGCGCTCAAGAAGCTGGGGGTGGGGAAAGGGGACCGGGTAGCAATCTACCTTCCTATGATTCCCGAGCTCCCCATTGCTATGCTGGCCTGTGCCCGCATAGGAGCTCCCCACCTTGTGGTCTTCGGGGGCTTCAGCGCTGAGGCTCTGCGCGACCGGATAAACGACGCCGGAGCTAAGGTCCTTATCACCGCCGACGGCGGCTGGCGTCGAGGGAAAGTGGTACCTCTACTCCGAAACGCCAGGATGGCTCTGGAAGGGGCTCCTTCGGTGGAGAGAGTCGTGGTAGTGAAGCGGATAGGACAGGAGCTAGAACTCGATCCTCGGAAGGAGTGCTGGTATCACGAACTGGTGGCAGAGGAGTCTCCCTGTCCGCCGGAAGAGGTCGATAGCGAAGACATGCTCTTTATCCTTTACACCAGCGGCACCACGGGGAAGCCCAAGGGCGTAGTCCACACTACGGGCGGCTACTTGGTGGGAGTCACCACCACTCTACACATGACTTTCGACCTCAAAGAAGAGGACGTCTACTGGTGCACGGCAGACTGCGGCTGGATCACTGGTCACAGCTATTTGGTCTACGGCCCCCTGGCCAACGGGGCCACGGTGGTCCTTTACGAGGGAGCTCCCGACTGGCCCCGGCCCGACCGCTTCTGGCAGATCATCGACCGGTACGGGGTCACCATTTTCTACACGGCCCCCACGGCCATAAGGGCCTTCATGCGCTGGGGGGAGCAGTGGCTGGACGGCTATGATCTTTCCAGCCTGCGCCTTCTGGGCACCGTAGGCGAACCCATCAACCCGGAAGCCTGGCTCTGGTTTTATCAGTACGTGGGCCGGGGCAGGTGCCCCGTAGTCGACACCTGGTGGCAGACGGAAACGGGTATGCATATCATCGCTGCCCTGCCCGGCATCACCCCCCTCAAGCCGGGCTCGGCCACCGTGCCCCTACCCGGGCTCAAGGTGGACGTGGTGGATAAGGAGGGGAATCCTTTGCCGCCGGGGAAGGAGGGGCTTTTAGTAATTAGGGAGCCCTGGCCGGCGATGATGCGCACGGTTTACGGGGATGAGGAACGCTACGTCAAGGAGTACTGGGGCAGGTTTCCGGGCAAGTGGTACTACTTCTCCGGCGACGGGGCACGCAAGGACAGCCACCACTACTTCTGGATCCTGGGGCGGGTGGACGACGTCATCAACGTGGCGGGGCACCGGCTGAGCACCATGGAACTGGAAAGCGCTCTGGTGGAGCACCCGGCGGTGGCGGAAGCGGCAGCGATCGGCAAGACGCACGAGATAAAGGGTCAGGCGGTAGTGGCCTTCGTCACCCTGAAAGACGAGGTATTTGCCGAAATAAAGAGGGGGAAGCGGAGCTGGCAGGCTATGGAAGAGGAGCTCAAAGCCCACGTGACGGCCAAGATAGGTGCCATCGCTCGTCCCGACGCCGTTTACTTCACGGCGGAATTACCCAAAACCCGTAGCGGCAAGATCATGCGGCGGCTTTTGCGGGCCATAGCGGAGGGCAAGGTCTTAGGGGACCTCTCCACCTTGGCCAACCCGGAGGTCATCGCCGAGCTTAAGCGTCGCTACGGGGACCAAGAGGTTTAAAACGACCCCCGAACGGTAATCCGGCGGTACCGAGTTTCACTCAGGCTAACAGACCCCACCTCTCTCGACAGGTGGGGTCTTCTTTTTTGCCTTTAGGAGTCGCTTGCTTAGCCGCTATTTCAGCCTCCCGATAAAATCAGAACAGCGTTCCGGAAAAAGTCTGGTAATTCTTCGGAGGAAGGAGGTGTCCGGTAGTGAAAAAGGGGAAGGAAGAGGTGGTAAACTCGCCGTCCTTTCGCCGCCTGCTTTCCCTGCGCTGGACCGTGGCCACCGTGCTCCTGCTGGTGGTGATGGTGGTTTACTACACTTTCGTGGCCTTGGCCGGAGGTCCGCGCCAGCTCTTGAGCCCGGTGGTAGATAAGCTGCCCTCGCTGTGGTTCTGGCTGGGAGTGGCGGTCATAATCATAGGGCTTGCGGCCACGGCCATCTATGTTTTCTGGGCCAACCTGGTCTACGACCCCATGGCAGAAAAGCTGGCCAAGGAAGTGGAAGAGTGAAGGGGGGATTTGACAGATGCCGGTTACTTCTCTGGGGCAACCCACGGCTTCGGGTATATTCTTCTTCCTGCTTTTCGTAGCCATCTCTTTGCTTATCACCTACTGGGCTTCGCGGCGCACGCGGACAGCGGTGGACTACTACGCGGCAGCTCGGAGCATTTCGGCGGCCCAAAACGGCCTGGCTCTGGCGGGCGACTATCTAAGCGCCGCTTCCTTCCTGGGGATTGCCGGCCTAGTAGCCCTTAAGGGGATAGACGGGATGATCTACGCCATAGGCTTCTTGGTAGGATGGCCTGTGCTCCTTTACCTGGTGGCCGAACCACTGCGTAACCTGGGCAAGTTCACCTTCGCCGACGTGCTGGCCTACCGCCTGCAGAACCGTCCCATTCGCATAGCCGCTGGCATCGGGGCCATCCTCACGGTACTGGCCTACACTACCGCCCAGATGGTCGGTGCCGGAAACTTGATAAAGCTAATGTTCGGCATCCCTTACGAGGTGTCCATCTTCATCGTTGGTATCGTAATGCTCATCTACGTTCTCTTCGGTGGCATGATCGCCACCACCTGGGTGCAGATCGTCAAGGCGGTGCTGCTCCTTATAGGAGTGACCTTGCTGGTTATCCTGGGTATGTCGAAGTTCGATTTCAGCGTGACCAAACTGATGGCCGAGATCGGCACCAAGTACGGGAAGAGCATGCTGGAGCCAGGACCGGTGAACACCAACATCTGGGAGGCCATCTCTCTGGGTGTGGGTCTGATGTTTGGCCCCCTGGGCCTGCCCCACATCCTGATGCGCTTCTACACGGTGCCCAACGCCAAGGAGGCGCGCAAGTCCCTTCTGTGGGCCACCTGGTGGATCGCCTACTTTTACTGCCTCATCCCCCTGGGCGGCTTGCTGGCGGCAGCCCTGGTGGGCAAGCAAATCATCACTCAGGTTGATAAGGGGGGGAATATGGCTGCTCCCTTGCTGGCTGAGCTCTTGGGCGGCACTCCCTTCCTGGGCTTTCTAGCCGCGGTAGCCTTCGCTACCATCTTGGCGGTGGTGGCAGGGCTCACGCTAGCTGGGGCTTCGGCCCTCTCGCACGACATCTACGTCAACGTGGTCAAGGGCGGCCGGGCTACGGAAGCCGAACAGGTCAGGGTGGCTCGCGTGGCTACCCTGATCATGGGGCTGGTGGCCATTTTCTTAGGCATTGTCTTCAAAGGGCAGAACGTGGCTTTCATGGTAGGTTTGGCCTTTGCCATCGCCTGCAGCGCCAACTTCCCGGCGCTTTTCCTCTCCATCGTATGGCGGCGGCTCAGCACAGTAGGGGCTACGGCGGCCATTGTGGTGGGGGCTCTGACGGCGGCTACCCTGATTTTCCTGAGCCCCACCGTCTGGGTGGATGTGCTGAAACACAGCGCTCCCATCTTTCCCTTGAAGAATCCGGCTCTGGTTTCCATGCCCATAGGGTTTGTCGTGGCCATCCTGGGCTCGTTCCTCTGCCCGGATAAGGAAGCTCAGGCCAAGTTTGAAGCTCAGAAGGTGCGCTCTTATCTGGCGGTGGGGGCCGAGTAAATGGGGTGCGCTCGCGAAGAGCTTTGCCGCGAGCTTCCTCCCTTCTCGGTCCTTTCCGAGAAGGGGTGGGAGAGGTGCAAGAAAGAGCTGCGCTATGAAGTCTATCCCCCGGGAAGCTACATCTTTCGGTGGGGGGAGCCTTCCCGGGGCTTCCTCTTTTTCGTGGTGGCCGGGCTGGTGGAGTTAGTGGTGCCTACGGCAGAAGGGAAGGAGCAGGTGGTGAGCTTGCGCTCCCCGGCCGAGTTTTTCGGCGAGACCGTTTTCTTCACCGACGGGACCTACCCTGCTTCCAGCCGGGCTGCGGAGGAGACCACCTGCTGTCTGCTCTCCCGGGGGCTCTGCGAGAGCCTCATGCGCGAGGAGCCGGCTTTCGCCCTCTCTCTTTCTGCTTTGCTGGCCGACCGGATAAGGCAGCTGTGGGCGGAGGTTATAAGGGAGCGCTACGCCAGCCGGGTGGAGGAGCGGCCTTTGCGCCGCCGCCTTTACGAGATCATGAGCACGCCTGTCCACACCTGTACTCCCGAGTGCACCTTGAGCACGGTGGCCGACAAGCTCACCCGCTACGGGATAAGCTCGGTGGTGGTGGTCGATCCTGCCGGACGCCCACTGGGTCTGGTCACGGAAAAGGAGCTGGTTAAAGCCATGACCACCCCGAAGTTCAGCCCGGACAGCGTCACCGTGCGGGAAGTGATGCGACAGGATCTGCTGGTTCTTTCTCCTGGAACACTCACTCGGGAGGCTTTGCTGGGTATGGTGCAGCGGCAGGCCAAGCATGTGGTCGTGGCGGAGAAAGACCGGGTTTGCGGGGTCGTCACCCTTTCCGATCTTTTGCGCAGCCAGAACCTGGACGCGGTGAGCGCCGTAGCCCAGATAGAGCGGGCCTCCACTCCCAAAGCTTTGCAGGAAGTAATGCCGCAGATAGAGAGGGTACTGGTGGGGCTGGTGCAAGGCCGGGCTACGGCGGCGGAAATCGGGCCGCTGGTGGCAGAGCTCTACGACCGCCTGACCGCTCGCCTTCTTTCCTTTGCGGAAGCGGAGTTGCAGCGGGAGGGATGGGGGAAGCCGCCGGCCAGCTACTGCTGGCTCACCATGGGGAGCGGGGGAAGGAGGGAACAGCTTTATCCCACCGATCAGGACAACGCCCTGATTTACGCCGACCCCCCTTCTGGAGAGGAGGAACGCTTTCAGTCCTACTTCCTGGCCTTAGGGAGAAAAGTGACGGAGTATCTGGCGGAGCTGGGTTTCTCCTTCTGCCCCGGGGAGGTCATGGCCAGTAATCCCCTGTGGTGCCGCTCTTTGAAGGAATGGCGGGAAAACTTGTGGGACTGGCTGCGGCATCCCACAGGGGACTGGGTACGCAAGATGACTATCTTCTTTGACTTCCGCCCGGTCTATGGCCGCTTCGAGCTAGCTGCTGCCTTAAGGGAAGCGGTTTTTAAGGGCCTGGAAGCGCAACCGGGGGTGCTGGTGCTCTTGGCTCAGGACGCGCTTAACAAACGCTTACCCCTGGGCCCCTTCCGGCAGGTGGTCACCGAGAGGGCGGGCCCGCACAAACACGAGCTCGATCTCAAGCGCGGGGTGCTCATTCACTTCGTGGACTGTGTCCGTCTTTTTGCCTTACGGGAAAAAATCGAGGAGACCTCTACCTTCGCCCGACTGGAGGCTTTGGCGGAGCGGGGGGTTTTCTCGGCGGAGGACGCCGAAGAGTTCCGGCGGGCCTACGACGCGGTCCTGACTCTGAGGCTCAGGCTCTATTTAGAAAGGCGAGCGCAAGGTAAGGCCTTTTCTAACTACGTGAATCCCCGTCATTTGAGCCCCCGGGATCAGAGTGCCTTGCGCCAGGCACTAATTTCGGCAGCGCGCCTGCACTTCCTCACGGGCAAGGCTTTCAGGGTGGGTTAGGAGGGGACGGTTATGGCTTACGGTTACTTGCGGCGAACATTGGTCATGGCCTGGCGTTTGAACGCCCGGTCCCCGCGACCCTCGGCTCTGCGGGAGTTGGTGGAAAGGATCAACCGGAGGCGCGAGCTGGACCTGCCCCTGGAAGAGGTAGAGATGGTGGCCTTCGACCTGGAGACCACTGGGCTTAAGCCCGGTGCGGGAGATGAGATCATTGCTTTGGGGGCGGTGCGTCTGCGCGGCAACGAGCTTCTTTACCCGGCTTTCGATCAACTGGTGCGGCCGGGGCGCCGGGTGCCGCCGCTGGTAGAAGAGCTGACCGGAATAAGCTCCGAGCTACTCAGGTATGCTCCTCCCCTCGGTGCCGTTCTTCCCCTCTTTCTAACCTACCTTTCCCGCGGCTTTCCTCTGGGCTTCAACGTGGCTTTCGACCTGGCCTTTCTGAATCAGGCCCTTAAGCCCCACGGGAGGCTCAGCGAGCAGGCCTTTTTGGACGTGTGGACTGTAGCCCGGGCTTTGGATGCCCGGTGGGAGCACGCCACGATGGACGAGATAGCCCGTTATCTCGAGGTTGACCTGAAGGGGCGGCACACGGCTTTAGGGGATGCTCTGATCCACGCCCACATGTGGCTCAAGCTTCGGGAGCGGCTTAAAGAAAAAGGGGTGCGCACTTTGCGCGACCTCCGTAGTTTTCTCTGGTTAAAACTCCGGCATTGCTAGGGGGGAGAAAAATTGGGTTTGTCGGTGGGCTTACGGGGCACAGCCACTTGGATGGTAAAGGAGGAGGATACGGCTATCGTTCAGGGGAGCGGCACTGTGCCCGTGCTGGCCACCCCCCGCCTTCTAGCCCTCATGGAGGCGGCAGCGGTAGCGGCAGTGGCCGGGGCTCTGCCGCCCGAGGCCACCACCGTCGGCGTTAAGGCGGAAATCGAGCATTTGGCCCCTACACCGGTGGGCATGGAGGTCACGGCGGTGGCCGAGCTGGTGGAGGTGGAGGGGAGAAGGCTGGTCTTCCGGGTGGAGGCCCGGGACCAGGTAGAGGTTATAGGCAGGGGAAGACATGAACGCGTCTTGGTGGACGTGGCCAAGTTTCTGGCCAAGGCCCAATCTAAGCGCTCCGGTTGAGGCGGGTTCTGCTTCATGAAACAGTAGTTTCGTTTTTTAACCGGTCGGGGAGAAGAAATGACCGCTCCCCTCGCCTATTCGACCGTTAACTGCGCTTTGCTTGGCCTTGTTCCTGTGGGGACTTAAGATTAGAGGCAAGGATTTATAGGGTGAAACGGAGGAGGGGGTAAAGTAGCCATGGCTCAGGAGGCGGCGCGGCCGCTGGAAGCGGGCGCTCAGGAGAAGATCTATGAGGAATTCGACCACCGCATCGTGCCTCCCAGTTGGCAGGACAGGGTCTGGAGTGCGGAGGAATACAAGCGCTTTCATGCCGAAACCGTTAAGGATAAAGCGGCCATAGAAGCTTTTTGGGCAGAGTGGGCCGAGAAACTTCCCTGGTTCAAAAAGTGGGACAAGGTGCTGGATGATAGCAATCCTCCCTTCTACCGCTGGTTTGTAGGGGGAGAGACCAACCTGGCTTATTTGGCCGTTGACTGGCAGATCAAGCAAGGCAGGAAGCACAAGGTGGCCTTCATCTGGGAAGGGGAGCCCTGGGATGAGGTAAAGCGCGAGCCCAAAGAGGTAAGGAAGATCACCTACCACGACCTTTACCGGGAGTCGAACCGCTTGGCCTTTGCTTTAAGGGAAAAGCTCCGGGTGCGCAAGGGAGAGGTTATCACCCTCTACCTCCCCATGATTCCGGAAATGGTTTATTACATGCTGGCAGTGCAGCGCCTGGGAGCGGCTCATAGCATTGTCTTTTCCGGTTTCAGCGCCCAGGCCCTGGCCCAGCGGGTTCTGGATGCCGGTTCGCGTATCATAGTCACTGCCGACGGCCTTTACCGCCGGGGTCGGGTCATACCCTTGAAACCCATGGTGGACGAGGCGGTGCGCATTTGTGCCGAGAAAGGGCACAAGGTGGAGCACGTCATCGTGGTGAGGCGCGTGGGGCTGGAGAACCTGGCCTGGGAAGAGGAGCGCGATCTGTGGCACCACCGCTTCGTGAGAGGCATCAGCCGCAACGTGCAGGTAGAGCCGGTGCCTTGCAGCTCGGAGGACTTTAGCTTTATCCTCTACACCTCCGGGACCACGGGTACGCCTAAAGGGGTCCAGCACTCGGTAGGGGGCTACGCCGTAGGTGTCTACGCCTCCGCCAAGCTCATTTTCGACCTCAACGACGAGGACGTTTACTGGTGCACGGCAGACGTGGGCTGGATCACCGGGCATAGCTACGTAATTTACGGTCCTCTGATGCTGGGGGTTACTTCCGTGATCTACGAAGGGGCTCCCGACTATCCGGCCCCTGACCGCTGGTGGAGCATCATTCACCGGCACGGGGTGACGGTTTTCTACACCGCTCCCACGGCGGTGCGCATGCTCATGAAGTTCCCCGAAGAGTTTGTGCACCGCTACGATCTTTCCACCCTGCGCATCGTCAACACGGTGGGCGAGCCTATCAACCCCGAAGCTTTCAACTGGTACTTCCGCAACCTGGGTAAGGAGGACATCGTGGCCTCCAGTTGCTGGTGGATGACTGAGACCGGCCAGATGATCCTGGCCCACACCCCGGGTCTGGGGAAGATTTACCCCCTCAAGCCCGGAACCAACGGCTTCCCCATCCCTGGTGTCGACGTAGAAGTGGTAGACGATGAAGGTAAGCCCTGCCCGCCGGGGGTTCGCGGTCACCTGGTGGTTACCACCCCCTGGCCGGCTATGATGATGACGATCTACAAGGATCCGCAGCGCTACATTGATACTTACTGGAGCAGGTTCAAGGGCAAGTTCTGCACTTCCGACTTTGCCGTTAAAGACCCGGACGGCTACATCTGGGTGCTGGGGCGGGCCGACGACGTTTTGAAGATTGCGGGTCACCGCATCGGTACGGCAGAGGTGGAGTCGGCCATGGTGTTGCACCCGGCAGTGGCGGAAGCTGCCTGCGTGGGCCGTCCCGACCCGGTCAAGGGAGAGGTCCCGGTCATCTTCACCGTACTGCGCCACGGTTTCATGGGCGAGCCAGAGTTGGTGGACGAGATCAAGCAGCACCTGCGCAAAGTCATTGGTCCCATCGTAGCCACCGATGCGGTAATAGTCTTCGTGGATAACCTGCCCAAGACCCGTAGCGGCAAAATCATGCGTCGCATCCTGCGGGCGGTGATTCACGGCCAGCCGCTGGGCGACATCACCACTCTGGAGGACGGGGTGGCGGTGGAGGAAGCCACTAAGGCCTACCAGCAGATAAAAGCCGCCTTGCGTGAGACGGCGGCTACCGGTGAATAAAGCTCTGGAGCTCTAAGAGGACCCCGCATTGAGGCGGGGTCCTTAAATATTTTTTAAGCTCTTTCCAACAGGAAAGAGGGAGTCCAGCGTAGAATGGCACTAGTTAGTTTTCTCTGCGGGCAGAGGGGGAAGAGCGCTTGGGAATAGTGGAGGCTATCGTGCTAGGAGTGGTTCAGGGCCTGGGAGAGTTCCTTCCCATTTCCAGTTCGGCGCATCTAGTACTGGTTCCGTGGCTTTTTAGCTGGCCCGATCCGGGCCTTACGTTCGACGTGGCGCTGCACCTGGGGACGCTCATAGCGGTGGTCGCTTACTTCTGGCGGGATTGGCTGGAACTCATCCAGAAAGGATTTAGGCAGGCAAGTTCAAGGGAAGGCCGCCTCTTCTGGTACTTGGTTCTAGCCACCATTCCCGGAGGCTTGGCGGGCTTGGCACTGGAACACCAGGCAGAAACGGTCTTCCGGACCCCCTGGCTAGTGGGCCTCATGCTTATTCTCATGGGACTCTTACTTTATCTGGCGGATCACAAAGGACGGAAGCAGATTAACCTCTGGGGGATCAGATGGCAGGAGGCGCTGTTAATCGGCCTGGCTCAAGCTTTCGCCATCATCCCCGGCGTTTCTCGCTCAGGGGTCACCATAGCTGCGGCGCGTGCCTTGGGGATCAACCGGGAGGCGGCCACGCGCTTCTCT
Source organism: Ammonifex thiophilus (assembly GCF_003368535.1). Taxonomy (GTDB): domain Bacteria; phylum Bacillota; class Desulfotomaculia; order Desulfotomaculales; family Ammonificaceae; genus Ammonifex; species Ammonifex thiophilus. Next base: position 57,359 of record NZ_QSLN01000002.1, on the reverse strand, counting down.
TTCTTACTCTCCACTCCCATCATCTTGGGGGCAGGTGTTCTGAAGCTTAAAGACTTGAGCCCTGGTGACCTCAATCTCTTCTTCTTTAGTGGCGTGGCGGCGGCAGCAATAACCGGCTTTGCCGCCATAGCTTTCCTCCTGCGCTTCGTAACCACACACAACTTTAATATCTTCGTCTGGTACAGATTTCTTTTAGGAGCCGGCGTAATCTTTATCTTCCTGCTGCGGTTGCACTAGAGTCAAATTTAAGGCGGCCTTAAAAGGCCGCCTTTTGGAGTTTATTTTAGTGAAGCTTCTTTTCTTCGGGAAGGCGGAGTATCCGGGCTTCTTCTGTCTCGGGGCTGTAAAGTTCTTCCGGGGTTAGGGTGTAATCGGCTACTTTTTCCGTTATGTATATGGGGGAGACTGTGCGAAGGGCCAGAGCTACGGCATCACTGGGGCGCGCGTCGATTATCGCTTCCCGGTCGTTTATCTTAAGGTGGAGCTCGGCGTAGTAAGTGCCATCGCGTACATCGGTTATCACCACGCTCTTGACCTCTGCCCCTAGCTGTTCGCAGACGGACTTCAGCAGGTCGTGGGTTAAAGGTCGGCCTATACTGGCCCCCTCCAAGGCCAAGGCGATAGAGTGGGCCTCGAAGGGACCGATCCAGATGGGCAGAAGCCTCTTGCCCGCCTCATCGGTCAGCAGCAGCACGGGATTCATGGCGATGTCGAAGGCTATCTCCTTCACCTTGACCGGGATCATCGGCCTTCACCTCCCGCACCCGTGAGTGTATTAAATCATATTCGACGGTTACCCTTACTTTTTCCTGCTGCTCTTGCTAGAATTCGGGGCTTTGACCTTGGGCTCCTGAAATTTGCTGAGCCTCTTTTTCAGGTCTGGTCAGGTACCAGGTGTTTTCCTGCCCGGATACCCCATGATACTATTTTGCTAAGTGGTCAACCTGGCGGATGAAGGCCATACGTTGCCGGAGGAGTCAAAGTTTGTGCCCTGGGGCGCTCCTCCAGCTCCAGGCTCTACAACCTGGTGGTATGCTGAAAACTGGCTGGGGAGAGTCCCGGGCCCGTAAAGACACAGAGGGAAACCTCAACCTCCGCTTCGTCTGGCTTAAAGGAGAACTCTACCTCCGGATATGTGTGGGAGAGAGGCAGTGGGTCTGGGCTAAGGTCGTAAGGCCGGTCAAAAGAGAAAACGACAAATGGATAGGCTTCATCTGGAGCCTGGCTACCTGGGCGGAGAAGACCGGTGAAAGGTTGGTGGAGATATGCCGGAGGGGCAGTTGATTAAAAAAATTCCAATCCCTGGTGGTGAACGACTTGGTCAAATACTGGCTTTTGCGCCCCGGTCGCCGGGCTTAAACCTCGCGGTGTAGAGGAGCGCTGGTTGAATTGTTGGGTAAGGACGCTACCAAATTCCGGGTGGCGGTCGTCCGGGTGGCTGCCGTCTTGGCCCTGCTTTTACTCTTGCTTCTGTCCCTGTTGGCCGGGCTTTATTGCTACACCGAGCGGTTCGGCCGTCTGGCGCAGCCCCAGCCTGCCGATGCCATTATCGTCTTGGGAGCCGCGGTCTGGCCCCAAGGTCCCAGCCCGGCTTTCCAGGAGCGCCTGCTTCTGGCCGCCGAGCTCTACCGTCAAGGTTACGCCCCGGTTATCATCGTCACCGGAGGAGTGGGGGAGTACAATCCCACGCCGGAGGGCGAAGCGGGTAAAAATTTTTTGCTGGCCCGCGGAATTCCGGCTTCGGCCCTCTACGCCGAGACCGCTTCCCGCAACACCAGGGAAAATTTGCTGGGAGCGCGCTCTATCATGCGGGCACACGGCTGGCGGCGGGCCATCATTGTCACCCATGACTTCCACCTGTGGCGGGCCCTGCGCGAGGCCGAGGCGATGGGGATAGAGGCCAGCGGTGCCGGGGTTAAAGAGACCGTGCTGGTGCGGCCGCCGCTGGTTTTGCGGGAAGCCCTTGCCAACCTGGTTAGCCTTTTAAGCGGCCTTCACCGGGCTGACTCTCTTCCTTCTCCGGCAGAGCGGCTCGGGCAAAAAGATCAGCTGGCACTTTTGGGAGCAGCCAGCCTTTCTTGAGGAGTTGAACCGCGAGCAGGTCGTAGAGAAAATGGGCGATGACCGCCGTCCAGAGGCTGCCGGTGTACCAGTAAAGCCAGCCCAGAGCTCCCCCTAGGATCAGCGCCATGCCCGCCAGGAGGGGACGGGCCAGGTAGCGGAGGTGGGCGCCGGTGAAGAGGGCCGCAGCTGCTCCTATTGCCACCGGCACCGAGCCCAGGCGCAGAAGGAGTAGGTTCTGCAACGCCGCTCGGAAAAGGGTCTCTTCGATTAAGGCGGTGAGGAGCAAGAGAAAGACAAGGTGCAGGCCGCTGAGCTCTGTCAAGGCTAAAACGGCCGGATCGAACCAGAACCTCTCCGGCAGTCGCCGGAGCAGAAGGAAATAGGTCGCGGCCACGAAGGCGATTAGTCCCGCGCCTCCCCCTATCCCGAAGGCCAGCACCTGCCCTGGCGGGCCCACGCGCGTCAGAGCTTCCCAGGGAAGGTGGTAGCGGGTGTGCACCCACCAGAAAGCGGCGAAGGCCAGCGCGCCCAACAGGGCCTGCCCCAGGTAGAGGGCCCACAGGGGCGGAAGAAGGTGACTTTTACCCTGTTCCATTAAAAGCTTCCTCACCCTTCACTTTTCTTTATTTAAACAGCGTTCTAAATAGCGCGGCCACTGATGCCAATCTTTTTTTCCAGCCGTCCTTCCTGGAGACTACGGGCGAAGAGGGGCGCGCCTCCAATTGGGCGAGCTCGTGCCCGGCACCGCTCTAGGCACTCGCTGAAGTGCGAGAAGCCATATCGCCTTCTTCTTCTCCAACCGGACGGGTTTTTCCGGTACCGAGATTTTGAACCTTTTCCCTCCACTGCTCCTCTTATTATGGTGGAAAGGGCTCCTTCCCGGAGAGGGGAAGTGGGAATGGAAATTGCTGCTTTGGTGCGGCGGGTCCAGCGGGGAGAACCGGGAGCCTTCGAGGAGCTGGTGGAGGAATGCGGCGACCGAGCCCTTAAGACCGCCTACCTCATCCTGGGACGCCGGGATCTGGCCGAGGACGCCGCGCAAGAAGCTCTGATTCGGTGCTATCTGAAAATCAAGGAACTGCGCGATCCGCAGGCTTTTCCCGTCTGGTTTTGCCGCCTGCTCACTCGCACCTGCTGGGAGCTGGCCCGAAAAAACCGGAGTAGTGCACCGGAGCTGCCTTCGATGCGGGAGCTCGCCACCGGGAGCGATCCGGTGGGAGAGGGGTTGGAGGCAGAAGAAGACAGGTGGCGGTTAAGGCAGGCACTAGCGAAGCTGGACCCTCGGATGCGGGCGGTGCTGGTCCTTCGTTACTTCAATGAACTCCCCCTAAGTGAAATAGCTGGGGTGCTGGGGATACCGGAGGGTACGGTGAAATCCCGCCTGCACTACGCTCTCCGCCGTCTGGCGGCGGAGTTGAATGGTACCGACCCGCTGCCGACGGGAAAGGGGAAAAAGCGAGGTGGCGTTTATGGATCAGAATCCTTTTGACCCGCTAGAAGAAAGGCTGCGCCGCTTGCTCCGGCGGGAGGCGGAGGAAGTGCGGCTGGGCCGGGAGCGGGCGGCAGAGATAGTAGTGGCGGCGTTGCAGAGACGGCGCCGGGCCCGCTGGAAAAAAGGGCTGGTCGCTGCTGCGGCAGCGTTCGTCTTGCTGTTCGGGGCGCTCCTGAGCATTTTCCCCCAGTTCCGGGCCTGGGCGGAAATGCATATCATGCACCCCATGCTGGCCTTCACCTACCGGTATGTCCGAGTCGAGGACTCGGGCATCGGTTATCTGGTCATGGAAAAGCGGGGGGAGTGGGGGAAAGCATCGGAAAGGGTGGAAAGCACGGATACGCTGCTTCACGACCTGGAGAGCGGGGGAGGGAAGATTCTCAAGAAGGAGCGCTGGCTGGAAACCCCCACCCCCGATAATCTGGCCCAGGCCGAAGCTCAGCTGGGGTTTCCGGTTCGCTCACCCACCCGCCTCCCTCCCGGCTGGAGTCTTCTTGCGCTCGACTGGGCCCGGAATGAGATTTCCGGCCGGGGACACGCGATGCTGACTTTTGGTCCCCGCTCGGGGGACCCCCAGCTCCGTCTGTTCATAACTAACTACTCTCCGCTCGCTGGCGAGCAGCGCCCCGAGGGCGAGGAAGTGCAGAAAACCGAGGTGAATGGGAAAGTGGCTTACCTGGTTCGGGTGCCACGGAGCAGGGTGGGGGCGGACGGCAAGGTAGTGCCGGTTCCGCCGATGAACGTGCTGGAATGGGAGTTCGGAGGAGTCTTTTTCACCCTTATCGATCTCGAGGGTGCTTTCTCCCCAGAGGAACTCAGGGAAATCGCCGCCTCGGTGAAGTAAGAGTTTAGCTGAGGAGGGATAAAGGTTTATGAGTTGGCGGTGGTATTGGCTGCTACTACTAGGCGGATTGGTGCTGTGGCTAGGTTGCGCGCGCGAGGGGTTCCGGGGAGGGGAAGCTTTGACAGGGCAGTTTGACTTACCACCCAACACCTACGTCATTCACGTGAGCCGGTCCGGGGTTCTGGCTTACCGGCCCCTTCAGGAATCCGAGCCGAGCTCGAAGGGCGGTTGCGCGGGCTTCGCCTGCACCCTTTTCCGCAGCTCCTCCCCCGGCAGGGAGCTGAAGCCGGTAAGCGTTTTCGAGCAGGTGAACTATGTCTTTGGTACCTCGTCTTTTCCCTTCGTCTGGGCCCGGAAGCCGGGGGAGAAGAATTTCGCCCTCTATTTCACCCGGGATGCGGGGAAGACCTGGGAGCTCGTGCCCGGCACCGCCGGTGAATTTGCCTGCCCGCCCTGGCTGGTGGTTACAGACCCGACCGAGCCGCAAAGGGCTTACATCTTTTCCACTCCCGGTAGCGAAGCCTTGGCTTATCTCGCCGATCTGGGGGAGCTCCTTTCCCTCAAAGACTATCTGGAGACTGAAGATGAAGGGAAACACTGACAGGTCAAATCTCTGCCCGGTCAAGTCCCGGCCGGGGCTGATGGTCTGCTTTTTGATCCCCGAAACTCCAAGCGCTTATGGGTGTGGCGCGGCTCTATGGGTGGCACCTGGACCGGAGTGCAGGAATCGGAAGACGGTGGGATTACCTGGAAAAAGCTCAATGTACCGGCCGAAAACCGCATCTTTGGTTTAGCTTACAATCCCGACACGGACGAGTTAGTAGCCATGGGCCGGAATGTTTTCTCCAGCTGGCGGCAGGGGATAGGGGAAGACTTGCGGGCCAAGGGCGGCCTGGAGAAGCAAGAATTCTATGCTGGAGCTCCTTACACCCAGCCCTGGTTCGACCCCGCCCGCCGCGCCATCCTGGTGCCGGTCCTCTGCTACTCCGAGGGGGACCAGCGGCGACTTATCCTCTTCTCTTTCCGGCAGGGTGAGGTAGAGCGGCTGGCCGAACTCTCTCTGGATAAGGAGCCGATTTACGTCGGCCGCTCCGAAGGACATCTTTACGTGGCCACCGCCGGGCCGCGGGGCGGGAAGCTTTACCTGCTCTCTCTGTCCAGGGGAAGCTAGGGTGAGTGCAGAGGCGCACGTGAGTCATATTTTGGCGGCGCGGCTTGATCTGCGCGGCCTATGGCTCAGGACTTTGCTCGTGGGGTAGACCAGATGGCTCGGTTGCGAGTGGCGAAGGCGAATGGTGTTTCCTTGCTGTAGCCCGATAGGAGGAGGGCTTAAAGGCTTTAGAGATCGATAAGGCTGCCGTTGAGGAAGAAAGGCAGAGGCTGAGGAAGGTATCAGGTGAGGTGTTCGATAATCTTCCTGCTTTACGGGGTTCGGTGACTTCCCTGAACCTTGTGCTCTCAAAGCTTTGAGCCGAAATGTCAGTCTTCTCTGGTAGTTCGCTCCGGTTCGGGGTCGGTTCCTACAGTGGATTGACACAGTTCAAGGCGGTTGACGGCTTGCCGGGCAAGGAAAGCTGTGGTATGCTCGTTAGCGGTTAGCTTTAACTATTTTGGAAAGGAGCGTTCGCCAAATGCTGGGGTATATAGCGCTGGGCATAGTCCTGGCAGTGGCTCTCTACGCCGTCCTGGTTTACAACGGGTTGGTGCGCTACCGCAATTGGATCCAGGAATCCTGGGCTCAGATCGACGTGCAGCTGAAGCGCCGCCACGATCTCATCCCCAATTTGGTGGAGACGGTTAAGGGCTACATGAAGTACGAGCAAGAGACCCTAGCCAAGATCGTCGAGATGCGGAGCCGTCTGATCCAAGGAACTCCGGAAGAGCGCATGGAGGCCAACCAGGAGCTGGGTGGAGCGCTGCGGCACCTTTTCGCCCTGGCCGAGGCCTACCCCGATCTCAAGGCCAACACCACTTTCCTGCGCCTGCAGGAGGAGCTCACCACTACGGAGAATAAGATCGCTTATGCTCGCCAGCTGTATAACAAAACGGTGGCGGAGTACAACATCCGGCGGGAGGTCTTCCCGGCCAATATCTTGGCTTCGCTTTTCGGCTTTCGGAGGGTGGAGCAGCTCGCTATCCCTGAAGAGGAGCGGGAAGCCCTGCAGGTTAAGCTCACTTAGGGCGGGTCTAGGTGATGGCTATGATCTTGTACGAGGCCCTGCGGCGGAACCAGCGCCGCACCTATCTGCTCATGGGCTTTTTTGCGCTCCTGCTGGCCTCGGTGGGGGCGGCGGTGGGCTACGTCATGGGCGATACCCGCCTGGGGTTGGGCTTGGGATTGATCTTCGCCGCCTTTTACCTTCCCTTCACTTACGCCACCGCATCCTGGCAGGTGCTGAATCTGGCCGGAGCGCGTGAAGTTTCTGAGGAAGAGTACCCGGAACTGCACCACGTGGTGGAGGAGCTGGCCCTGGCTGCCCGTATGCCCAAACCTAAAGTTTACGTGGTGGACGATCCGGCCCCTAACGCCTTCGCCGTGGGCCTGCGTCCGGAGGCGGGAGCGGTGGCCTTCACCACCGGCCTCCTCCAGCTCCTGGATCGGGAAGCACTGGAGGGCGTGGCGGCCCACGAACTCTCTCACCTTCGCAACGGCGATTCCCGCCTCATGACCCTGGCCATCGCCCTGGTGGGGGTAATCGTGCTTCTATCTGACCTGGGGCAACGCTTGCTTTTCTACGGGGGGCTTTTCTCGGGCGGGCGGGAGGAGCGGCGCGACCGGGACCGGAGCGGCTTGGATGCGCTGCTTTATGTGGTGGCGGTGTTGCTGCTTTTGCTGGCTCCCCTGGCGGCGGTGCTCACTCAATTCGCTCTTTCCCGCAACCGAGAATTCCAGGCCGATGCTTCGGCGGTGGATTTGACCCGCAACCCGCAGGGCCTCATCAAGGCTCTGACCTTGCTCAAAGAGCATCACGCTACGGTCAAGCGGGCCACCCCTGCCACCGCCGGCATGTACATCGTGCATCCCTTCAAGGAAGGGGAAGGAAGCTTCTGGGCCGGCCTCTTTTCCACCCATCCGCCCATCGAAGAGCGCATCCGCCGGCTGCAGGAGATGTAGCGGGAGAAAATTTTTTACTTTTTGTTTACCACCGGCAGGATTTGACATCCCGGCAGGCGAACCCTTGCCTGAGGGAAATCTTTAACCTTCGGGAGGGACGAGGATGAAGGCAAGGAAATGGTGGCTCCTGCCGGTGATGCTGGCGCTCTTAGCGGTGGGGGCGGTAGCCGTTTGGGGCGCCGACACCGTCAAGCTGGTGGTGAACGGCAAGGAGATTAAGCCCGATGTCCCGCCGGTCATTTCCGGCGACCGGGTGCTGGTGCCGGTGCGTTGGGTGGCGGAGGCTCTTAAGTGTCGGGTGGACTGGGACGGGCGCACTTCCACCGTCTATATTTCCAACGATTTGGAGCGGCGTCTGGAGCTCCTGGAGAAAGCTTTGGCCCCGGCCACCCCGCGGGCGGCGGTGGAGGAGTGGGCCCGGGGGGTACAGACGCGCAACGGTGCGCTGCAGTACGCCCTTTTTTCTCCCGAGCTCCGGCAGCAGAAGTATGCCGATTTCGCCAGCCTGGGATGGGTGACTAGCACTTCCAGCCCCTGGGTGGAAAAGTATGGGGTGATCAAGGAAGTGTCCTTGCCCGGTGGGAAATGGCTCTACGAGGTTAAATTCGACTTAATGACTTCTACTGGGCCTGCGGGCTCCCAGGTGATGTGGGTTACAGTGGCGCCCTGCGACCAGCATTGGTGCGTGGCCAACCTGGAAGTGGATCCAGTGCTGGAGGAGCTCCAGGGACGGGCGGCGGACCTTCTGAAGGAGATGTACCAGCACTACCAGCTTTTAAACCTGGCCATCAACTGCCTGTCCTTTGCCCGTGAGGGCAAGCAGGCGGAGGCCATTTTCGCCACCCAGGTGCATTACCGGATAGGGGTGGCGTCTCCCTCGGAGTGGCCGGTGCAGAAGGGACGCATTAGGTTTCTGGAGGAGAACCGGAGTAAACTCACCCCGGAGCAAATCCGCCAGGTAGAGGAAAAGATCGCCTTCTGGGATCAGGAGCTTCGCCGGGATATGCAGCAGCCGGAGGAGGCCAACCTCTTCCTCAAGGTTGTGGCGGAGCTCAACGATCGGGGCGAGGTTTTGCCCGCCACGGTGAAGTTCTTCTACCAGGACCCGCTGGGGAACTACCTCCCCTTCAACAAGCAGGATTGGCCCCAATTCGCCAGCGCGGCCGAACTGGAGCAGCAGGGTTACGACGAGATGCGCCAGCTGGTGGTCTGGTAAAATATTCTTCTAGTGATAAAGTGCATAAGGCCAAGAAAGGGCGAAATTTGTTGGAACTTTGCCCTTCACAAGCGCTTTTATGGCATACTTTACGCCTTAAACCATTCTTGACCGTCTAGTTGTTTTTTAATTAACATGAAAACAAACTGTAACCATGGGAGGGAAAGTTAGTGCGGAGAAGGACATTCCTGGTGATCACCCTTTCGTTGTGGCTTTGCCTCAGCCTGGCTTTCGGCGCTGCGGCGCAGACCTCCTCTCCTCAAGCGATGCTGCTTGACCAGCTCAAGGGCCTCTCGACCCCTTATCCTGGCGAGTTCTACGACAAGTCCACCAGCAAGGGGCAGTTAAAAATCACACGCTTCTCGGGCAGTCTGGCTGAGATGACGGGGCTTAAGCTTCAGGGAGCGGTCATCGATCTGGATAGCAAGCTTAACGCCTCCGAAAAGAAGATGGCTATAGACATGCAGGTCAACTTGCAGGGGCATACTTACCCGGTGCGCGCGTACCTCGACGGGGATAAGGTGATCTTGGACAAAAGCTTCCTGGAGCTTTTGCGGCACATGCTTCCGCCGGAAGCCGGCCCTTCCGAAGAGGAGTTACAGCTCTTACCTACCTACCTTTACGTTCAGGGCCCGGAGCTCGGTGACATATGGAAGAATATAAGTTACTACCGCGAACAGCAAATGCCCCCCGAACTCAAAGAGCTTTTGCGCTTCTTCCTGGAAGCCATTCCTTCTAAGTATTTCCGGGTAACGCCCACCCAGTTTACCCTGGAACTCGACCAGGCCGGCTGGGAAGAGACGCTGGGCAACTTGGTAGAAAAGGTGAAGAACGAGAAGGAACGCTTCGCCGAGCTGGTAGCCAATTTCGTTTCCTCTTCTGGTGCGACTGTGAGTCTGGGGCCCGCGCCCAATTCGATGTTTACCAGAGCCGTGATGCCGTCCGATCTCGATCCGAAAAAGATGAGGGAACAGCTCAAAAGGGACATCGTCCAGAAGATCGACGAGGCGGTGAAGGCGGGCGATTATCCCACCCGGGCGGACGCGCATGAGCTGGCCCAGAACTTCCGCCTCCAGGAGTTTTGCTACCGGGCTTCGCTCCTACCTGGCGGAACCAAGGAGCTGAAGGCGGCCTGGACCTTCGTCGATGAGGGCAAGACGCTGGGTGGGCTGGAGATTAACAGCAGCTGCGTCGGCACCAGAGGGGACTCGCGGAGCAACACTGCTTTGAAGCTTCACCTGCTACTGCCCGAAGGGCTTAGGATCAGCGGGGAGCTGGCAAGCTATACCCTTATCCAAGGCCAGCAAGCCAATTCGCACGTAACTATTACCGCCAGGGCGGTGGACGAAAAGACGGGCAAAGTGCAGTTAGATCTGGAGTTGGTGGGGGACAGCATCGACCGGGTTGACCCCAACGTGAAGGTGGAAACTCCCCAGCTCACGCCGGAGAACAGCGTTAACCTGGAGACGATCGCTCCCACCCCGCCCCCCGCGCCGGTGACACCGGTTAGCCCGGCCAACGTGATCCTGAAGCTCAACGGCCAGCTCTTCTTCACCGAACCGCCGGCCTTTATCGACCAGAATAACCGCACCATGGTTCCGGCACGGGCCTTGATGGAGGCTTTGGGTTGCCAGGTGGATTGGAATCCGGTCAACCGGGAGGTTACGGTTACCAAGGGGGATAAGGTTATCAAGATGTACATCGACCAGAGCGCCTACTCGGTCAACGGCGTAACCAAGAAGATGGACACCGCGCCCATCATTGTGGGCGACCGCACCTTTGTGCCCCTGCGCTTCGTAGCGCAGGAGATGGTGGGGGTCCGGCTGGAGGTGAGCCAGGAGCGCGGATTGACTGTGGTCAACATTCTGACCAGTTAGCTGAGCTTATCCAGCCACGGGGGCCAGACGGCCCCCGTTCTCGTTTGAAGACTGCCGGTACAGGTTAGGGCTCGGCTTCCAGGCCCAGGTCGGTCAGAAGCTTTAAATCCCGCTCTATCCCCTGGCCTGGGGTGGTGAGGTAGTTCCCCGTGATCATGCCGTCCACCCCTCCCCAGAGCCCCAACCCCTGGGTATCCCTGAGATTGAACTCCCTTCCCCCGGCGTAGCGCAGGGCCACGCGGGGCAGGAGGAAGCGGAAAACGGCCAGGGAGCGCAGGATTTCCTCCGGAGAGAGCGGGAGTTGGTTCTCCAGCGGGGTGCCGGGAATAGGGTGCAGGATATTCACCGGCACCGAGACCACGGGGAGCTCCCTCAGGGCCAGGGCCAGTTCCCAGCGCTGGGCGGGGCTTTCCCCCAGGCCTATTATCCCCCCGCTGCAAAGCTCCAGGCCGGCTTCGGCAGCTGTCCAGCAGGTGGCCAGCCGATCTTCGAAACGGTGGGTGGTGCAAATACGGGGGAAAAAGCTAGGAGATGTTTCCAGGTTATGGTGGTAGCGATCCAGCCCCGCCTCCTTTAGTTCCAGGGCCTCTTTCCGGTTCAAGGCTCCCAGGGAAGCGCAAACTTTGAGCCCTGGGAGCTCCTTTTTTAAGAGGCGTATCAGGCGGCAAAGCCGCTCAAAGTCTTTACCCGGGCGAGGACCGCTGGTGACGAGACTAAAACGCCGGATTCCGGCCCGGTAAACCAACCGTGCTTTCTCCAGCACCTCCTCTTCTGGCAAGAGGGGGTAGGAAGGAGCTCTGGTCTTATAGTGAACCGACTGGGCGCAGAAGCGGCAGTCTTCCGGGCACCTGCCCGAGCGGGCATTGACAATGGCGCAGAGGCTTACCTTCTTCCCCCGGAACTTAAGCTTTATGAGGTGGGCAAAGCCCAGGAGTAAAGGGGTGTATTCCGGAGGCAGGGAAAATAGTTCTTCTGCTTCTTTGCTACCTATGTTTTCTCCGGCCAGCACCCGCTCGGCCAGGCTTTGCAGGCGCACAAGCTCCTTCATCGTTCTTCTTCCCGGCCGAAAAGTCGTAAGCGTTCCAGGAGCTCCGGGTGCTGGCGGGTAACCTCGGCGGCCACATCCTCCAGTAGCTTACGGTTTATGAACGAAAGGTCAAGCCCTTCTATCTCGGGAACCAGGGCCAGCACCGGCAGGCCGCTAAAGCTGGCAATAGTTCGAGGGTTGTCCTTGGCTACCGGGTCGGGGTTAGTGCGGGGGTAGCGGTTGATGACCACTCCCATTACACTGAGACCCGCTTGCAGGGCGGTGGCTAGAGTAAGCAGCGTGTGATTGATGGTCCCCAGTCCCGAGCGGGCTACTACTAAGAGGGGGAGTCCCAAATCCCGGGCCAGATCGGCTATCAAGTAAGAAGGTCCCAGGGGAACCATAAGCCCTCCCGCTCCCTCTACTATCACCGCGTCGTAGTGCTTGGCCAGGTAGGCGTAGCACTCGCTGATGACATCACGCCTTATTTGGCGCCCGGCCAGGCGTGCGGCCAGGTGGGGGGAGAAGGGCTCTTTAAAGACGTAGGGGCAAATGATGTCCTGGGGCTCGTCAAGTTCTAAAATCCGGGCTACGAAAGAGGGATCCGCGTTTCCTCCGGTGGCTACCGGTTTGAGGTAAGCTGCCCGCGCTCCCTGCTGCCAGTAGATGAGGCCTAAAAGGGCACTTACCACCGTTTTCCCCACCTCGGTATCCGTTCCGGTCACAAAGAGAGAAGGTAGCTTCAAGCTTCAAACCTCCTTTAGCGTTTCGGCCAGCGCCTTTAAGAAAGAGTCTATCTCATAAGGAGTGTGCAGGGCATTCACCGATACCCTGAGCCGGGCCGTGCCAGGAGGCACCGTAGGAGGCCTTATGGCGGGAACGTAGAACCCCTTGGCGAAAAGGAGAGAAGCTACCTTCAGAGCCCGTCCTTCGCTTCCCAGGACCACGGGGAAAATCGGGGTCTCCCCGCTTGCCGGGAGGCCCAGGGCTTTTAACCCCTCGGCCAGCCGGGAAATATTGGCCTTAAGGCGGGCTTGTGGCTCAGGATCTTCCTCCAGGACGCGCAAGGCGGAAATCGCGGCGGCTATTACCCGGGGGTGGTGAGTAAGCCCTAGATAGTTGTTGGAGCAGAAAAGAACCACCTCTCTGCCCCTCGATAGAGCGCGGTGCGGGGCTAGAGGCAAGAGAGGGTGGAGGTAACGCCGGAGCTTCTTCTCCTCCATTTTTCGAAGCTCTGTCTCCCACAACACCGGTGGTGACCTCTCTCCAAAACGTAAACCTAATACGGCTTTTATGGTTTACATTTTAACGCCAGGCGCGAAGCTTGGTCAAGCTTTCACTTCGGTGTAGAGGGCGCGGGGGCTACCCCGTCGAAGGAAGACTTGAAGACTTTTAAAAGTTTTTAAGGGAAGGAGTGCTTGGATGACGGGAACCCTCATTAATGTATCCACAGTGTTGCTGGGTGGATCTCTGGGACTCTTTTTTGGGGCGCAGCTGCCCGAGCGGGCGCGCGAGACAATAATAGGGGCTTTGGGCCTCTTCACTGCCGCGCTTGGCATCGCCATGTTTCTCAAAACGCATAACCCCGTCCTGGTGCTGCTGAGCCTTCTGCTGGGAGGATTGCTAGGGGAGTGGTGGCATCTGGAAGAGAGCTTGCGGCGGATAGGAGAAGGGCTGGAGCGGCGCTTCGCTGCGCCGGAAGCCGGGGCTGACGGGCATGGCTCCCGCTTCGTGCGTGGTTTTTTGACCGCTTCTCTGCTTTTTTGCGTGGGGCCGATGAGCATTTTGGGCTCCGTTCAGGACGGGCTTACGGGAGATTATACCTTGCTGGCGGTTAAGGCCTTGATGGACGGCTTTGCCGCTCTGGCCTTCGCTTCCACTTTCGGCGTGGGGGTGCTCTTTTCGGCGCTCACCGTGCTCTGCTACCAGGGGGGGCTTACCTTGCTAGCGGGGCAGCTGCAGGGGGTGGTCACCGAGGCCATGCTCGACGAACTCACAGCTACCGGGGGAGTTATCCTTTTGGCTCTAGCGGTGGGGAGCCTGCTGGCCATCAAGCCCCTGCGCGCGGGCAACCTTTTGCCGGCCTTGCTCATTGCCCCGCTACTGATGGTGCTATTGCCCTGGCTGCAGCAGCTGGGACGAATTTTATTTCCCGGTCTGGTACCTTGAGGCCCTTGTGTACGCTAAACTTTAAGTCGTGCGATTTATCAGAGTGGGGAGGAGAGGTTTTGCGCAGTCAAGAGGAGTTCCGGGATAAACTTAAGCGCATAGACGGCCGGGGATATAAGGCTTATCAGGAGCTCGAAGGGGCCTACGATTGGGGGGAGTATCAGCTCTTCATCGATCACGCCCAGAGCGATCCCTTTGCTCCCCCTTCCAAGGTGCGGGTGCGGGTAAAACAAGAGGTGGCCGGCTTCCCGCCGGAACTTTTTGCCAATAAGCCCCGGGCCGTGGCCCTGTGCGACTTCCTCACCCGGGTTTTCGGCCGGCACAGCCGCGCTTTTTCTCGCCCTTGCGGCACCGGGTCGAGCGGGCTCATCCACATCCTTCCCTGCGGCCAGGAGATCCTGGAGCGCACGGCGGTGGTGGTCAACGAAGAGTTCGTGGAGGTGCGGTTCGCGGTGGGGCTTCCGGCCCGGGGGAGGACTGTACTGGCCCGGGAGGCCCAGCGGATCTTTTTCGAAGCATTACCGGAGGTGGTGCGCCGCTCTCTCCGGTACGCCAACCTGGACAAGGAAGCCCTGTGGCTGCACGTCCACACCGCCGAAGACCAGGACTCTTTACGGCGGCAGATGGAGGAGAGGGGCTTGGTGGCCTTCGTGGCCGACGGTAGCGTCCTGCCTCGAGAGAGCGGGGCCAGTGATCGTCCCCTTTCGCGGGAAAAGGCGGTTCCCTTTCAGAGCCCTCCTGAGCTCCGGGTCTCTTTCACCCTGCCCCACCGGGGGAAGATCACCGGCATGGGAATTCCCCGAGGAGTTACCCTCATCGTGGGAGGAGGCTACCACGGTAAGACCACCCTTTTGCGGGCGATCGAGCGCGGGGTCTACGACCACATCCCTGGGGATGGCCGGGAGTTTGTGCTGACCGTCCGAGACGCGGTGAAGATAAGGGCCGAGGACGGGCGGGCGGTGACTGGGGTGGACATATCAAGCTTCATAAATAACCTTCCCGGTGGGCAGGATACCCGTTTCTTCTCCACCCCGTCGGCCAGTGGCAGCACTTCCCAGGCGGCCAACATCGCCGAAGCTTTAGAGGTGGGAACCTCGCTTCTTTTGCTTGACGAGGACACCAGCGCCACCAATTTCATGATCCGCGACGCCCGCATGCAGGCCCTGGTGGCTAAAGACAAGGAGCCTATCACCCCCTTCATCGACCGGGTGCGCCAACTCTACCAAGACCACGGCGTTTCTACCATCCTGGTGGTGGGAGGTTCGGGGGACTACTTCGACGTGGCCGACCACGTGATCATGATGGAGAACTACCGGCCCCGGGTGGTCACAGCGGCGGCACGGGAAATCGCCCGGGCGATGCCTACCCAACGCAATCAGGAAGAGGCCGGGCCTTTTAGGCCCCCTATTCCCAGGATTCTTTTGCCGGATCCCTGGCGCCTAGGTTCCAAAGATAAGGTGAAGGCTCAAGGTTTGCACGAGATTCGTTTTGGTCGGGAGACCATCGATCTGGGGGCGGTGGAGCAGCTGGTGGACCCGGCACAGACTCGGGCCATCGCCGTCATCTTGCGCCGGCTACCCTTGTACGCCGACGGGAAGCGCACCCTGCGGGAAATTCTAGAGCTTCTGGAGGAAGAAGTGGAGAGAGAAGGGCTTGAGGTGCTGGCCGGGCGGCAGGGAGAGCATCCAGGGGAGATGGCCCGGCCCCGGTGCTATGAGATAGCGGCGGCCATCAATCGTTACCGCCGCTTGGCGGTGCGTCCCGCCCGCTAAACTTTTTATTGTATTTTTATGCAGCCGGCTGTATAATTAGTAGCATTAGTGGTGGAGGGGGTGGAGGCTTTTGGTTCGGGTAGGGATCGTCGGCGCTTCGGGCTACACCGGGGCGGAGCTCATTCGTCTTCTAAGACGTCACCCCGAAGCGAGAGTCTGTTTGCTGGCAGCCCGTACGCACGCAGGGAAATCTTTGCCCGAGGTTTTCCCTCAGTTCTGGGGGCTGGAAGATGAAAGGCTAATAGCGGCTTCGCCGGAGGAGTTCGTCCGGGAAGTGGATGTCCTCTTCACCGCCTTGCCGGCGGGGGAGGCGATACCCTACGCCCGAGCGGCCTTGGAGGCGGGGAAGAAGCTCATCGACTTGGGGGCCGATTTCCGCTTCCGGGAGGCGGGGGTTTACGAGCGGTGGTACGGTATCTCCCATGGGGCACCGGAACTTTTGCGGGAGGCTGTCTACGGCCTGCCCGAGCTTTACCGCGACCAGATCAAAACGGCCCGGCTGGTGGCCAACCCCGGCTGTTATCCTACGGCGGTCCTGCTGGCTCTTGTTCCTCCTCTTAAGGCGGGGCAGATCCTGCCAGAGGGGATAGTGGTGGATGCCAAGTCGGGGGTCTCGGGGGCCGGCCGCCAGCCCAAGATAGAGACGCTGTACGCTGAAGTCAACGAGAACGTACAGGCCTACAACGTGGCAGTGCACCGGCATACGCCGGAAATGGAGCAGATCCTGCGAGACAAGCTGGGCAAAGAGGTCCGCCTGACCTTCGTTCCCCACTTAGTTCCGCAGACGCGAGGTATCCTGGCCACCATCTACGCACCGCTGGCTCCGGGAGTGACGACCGAGGACCTGCTCGCCACCTACCGGGAGTACTACCGGGAGGAGCCTTTTGTTAAGGTGCTGCCTGCCGGGGTTTACCCCCGCACCAAGAGCGTCTGGGGTTCGAACTTGGTGCAGCTGGGGGCGGTGGCCGACGGGCGCACCGGCCGGGCGGTACTGCTGGCCGCTCTGGACAATCTGGTAAAGGGGGCGGCCGGGCAGGCGGTACAGAACTTTAATCTGAGCTACGGTTTTCCGGAGACGATGGGGCTAGAAGATTCTGGCATTTATCCGTAAAGGAGGAGGCAGGAGAAAACCCGTGGTCTGGATAGAGGGTGGCGTCACGGCGCCGAAAGGCTTTCTGGCCAACGGTGTGGCGGCAGGAATTAAGAGGTACAAGAAGGATTTGGCTTTAGTGGTGAGCCAAGTGCCGGCGGCGGCGGCAGGGGTCTTCACCACCAACCGGGTAAAGGCTGCCCCGGTACTCTTGACCCAGAGCAGGGTAGCCGGGGGGCAGGCCCAAGCGGTCATCGTCAACAGCGGCAACGCCAACGCCTGCACGGGCCCGGAAGGGCTGGCGGATGCCGAGCTCATGGCCCGAGCGGCGGCCGAGGCTCTTTCCTTACCGGAGGAGATGGTGCTGGTGAGCTCCACGGGCATTATCGGGGAGCGGCTACCGGTGGAGAAGATCCTCAAAGCTTTGCCCGAGTTGGTGAAGGGGTTGAGCCGCGAGGGACACAGGGTGGCGGCCGAGGCCATTATGACCACGGACACCGTACCTAAGGAGGCGGCAGTAGAGTTTCTTCTGGAAGGTTTTACCTGCAGAATAGGGGGGATGGCCAAGGGTTCGGGGATGATTCACCCCTGTATGGCTACCATGCTAGCCTTTCTTACCACCGACGTGGCCATAACGCCCGAGCTCTTGCGGCGGGCTTTGCGGGAAGTGACGGAAGACACCTTTAATCTGATAACGGTGGACGGGGATACTAGCACCAACGATATGGTGCTGATGCTGGCCAACGGTCAGGCTTCCGCTCCCCTGATCGAGGAAGAGGGGCCTGCCTACGCCACCTTCAAGCAGGCCCTTTATGAAGTGGCCGCTTCCTTAGCCCGGCAGATAGCGCGTGACGGGGAGGGAGCCACCAAACTTATTGAAGTGCAGGTAGAAGGGGCATGCACTAAAGAAGAAGCTAGGCGGGCGGCGCGGGCGGTGGCTGCTTCCAACCTGGTAAAAGCGGCTGTCTTCGGTAAAGATCCCAACTGGGGGCGCATAGTGTGTGCCTTAGGTTATTCGGGCGCGTGCTTTGATCCGGATAAGGTGGCGGTCTGGCTGGGTCCGGTGCGGGTGGTGGCGGGGGGTAAAGGCACCTCCTTCGACGAAGAGGAGGCTCGGGCGGCCCTTTCTACCGATCCGGTGATCATCCGGGTAGACCTCGGCGCCGGAGAAGCCCGGGCCACGGCCTGGGGCTGCGACCTAACCTACGATTATGTGCGCATAAACGCGCACTACCGTACCTAAGGGGGTAAAAGAGAATCTTGGTGTTGTCGGCTTTGGAGAAGGCCAAAATTCTGGTGGAGGCCCTGCCCTATATCCGCTCCTTTTACGGTAAAATCGTGGTGATAAAGTACGGGGGCCACGCCATGCTTAACTGCGAGCTCAAGCGGGCGGTGCTCACCGATGTGGTGCTCATGAAGTATGTAGGCA
Organism: Ammonifex thiophilus; assembly: GCF_003368535.1. GTDB lineage: Bacteria > Bacillota > Desulfotomaculia > Desulfotomaculales > Ammonificaceae > Ammonifex > Ammonifex thiophilus. The sequence continues at coordinate 39,264 of NZ_QSLN01000002.1, read as the reverse complement.
TGCACCCGGTGTTGGTACACGGCGGCGGCCCCGACATTTCGCGCATGCTCAAGCGGCTGGGCAAAGAAAGCGTTTTTGTCAACGGTCGGCGGGTGACTGATGAGGAAACCATGGAAGTGGTGGAGATGGTTCTGGGGCGGCTGAATAAAGAGATCGCCGCCTTCATCAACCAGCTGGGAGGAAAGGCGGTAGGCCTTTGCGGTAAGGACGCCAACCTCCTGCTGGCGGAGAAGGAAGAGGGGGAAGACCTGGGGCTGGTGGGGCGCGTGAAAGCGGTGAATCCGGAGCTTCTCTTGAGCGTCATTGCCCAGGGATACATACCGGTGGTGGCTCCCATAGGTCTTGGCCCTCGGGGAGAAGGACTTAACATCAACGCCGATACCGTAGCCGGCAAGATAGCGGCAGCCCTTAAGGCCGAGAAGCTCATTCTCCTCACCGACGTCCCCGGCATCTTGAGCAATCCGGAAGACGAAACCTCGGTGATTTCCACCATTCACCTCGGCGATATCCCCCAACTCCTGGCCTCCGGTCGGGTGAGCGGAGGCATGATACCCAAGCTGGAATGCTGTCGGGAGGCTCTGGAGGAGGGAGTGAAGCGGGCCCACATCCTGGATGGGCGGATCCCGCACGCCATCCTCTTGGAGGTCTTCACGGACGAAGGCGTGGGCACCATGGTGGTGCCCTGAGGAGGGGAAATTTGGTGTCCTGCATAGAGCTGGCAGAAGAGAAGCTCATGCCCACCTATGCCCGCCTACCGGTGGTGCTGGTCAAAGGTGAAGGGGTGCGGGTCTGGGACGCGGAAGGAAAAGAGTACCTGGATTTTGTGGCCGGTATAGCGGTCAACAGCGTGGGGCACTGTCATCCTAAAGTGGTGGCGGCCGTAAAGGAGCAGGCGGAGAAGCTGTGGCACTGCTCCAACCTCTTCTACACCTGGCCCCAGGTAAAACTGGCGCAGCGCCTCACGGGACTCACCCCTTACCAGCGGGTCTTCTTCTGCAACAGCGGAGCCGAGGCGGTGGAGGGGGCGTTGAAGCTGGCCCGCAAGTATGCCCGATCGACCAGCGGCCGGGAAGATAAGTACGAAATAGTGGTAGCCCATAACTCCTTCCACGGGCGCACTTACGGAGCGCTTACCGCCACCGGCCAGCCCCGCTACCACCAGGGCTTCGAACCCTTACTCCCCGGCTTCCGCTACATCCCCTACAACTCCCCGGAGGCCCTGGAGGAAGCGGTAGGGGAAAGGACTGCGGCTATCCTCCTGGAGCCGGTTCAGGGGGAGGGAGGAGTAGTTCCCGCCACGCCGGAATTCCTGCGGGCGGCCAGGGAACTTGCCTCCCGCTACGGGGCCTGCCTCATCTTCGACGAGGTGCAGACGGGCGTGGGGAGGACCGGGCGCTTCCTGGCCCAGGAGCATTACGGCGTGGAGGCCGACGTGGTCTGCCTGGCCAAAGGGCTGGGAGGTGGATTCCCCATCGGCGCCATCCTGGCCAAGGAGGAGGTGGCCCTGGCCTTCTCCCCCGGCGACCACGCCTCCACTTTTGGGGGCAATCCCCTGGCTACCTCGGCCAGCCTGGCGGTGCTGGAAGTGCTGGAGGAGGAGGGGCTGGTGCAGAGAGCACAGGAAGTAGGAGAGTACCTGAAGGAGCGGCTGGAAGAGCTCGGGAGGGACACCGGCAAGCTTCAGGAAGTGCGGGGTCTGGGCTTGCTCCTGGGGGCGGTGACCGCCGTTCCTGCCCGAGCAGTGGTTACGGAGTGCCTCAAGCGGGGGCTTTTACTAAACGCGGTAAAAGAGCAGGTCCTGCGCTTTGCTCCCCCGCTCACCGTGAGCAAGGAGGAGATAGACCGCGCTTTAGAGATCTTGCGGGAAGCTCTGGTTTGCGTGGAATAAGGGGGGAAAGGTAAGTGTACGCTTCTTTGCGCAAGCGTTTTCGGCACCGCGACTTTCTTTCCATAGCCGACTTTACTGGCGAAGAAATCATGGGGCTTTTAAGCTTCGCGGCCGAGCTTAAGGAAGCCAAAAAAAGGGGAGAGACCCACACCTTCTGCGCTGGCAAGAGCTTGGCCATGATCTTTCAGAAGCCCTCCACCCGGACCAGGGTCTCCTTTGAAGTGGCTATGTTTGACCTGGGGGGGTACGCCCTTTACTTAAACGCCCAAGATCTGCAGTTGGGCCGGGGGGAGAGCATTGCCGACACCGGCCGGGTCCTTTCCCGTTACGTGGACGGCTGCGTCATCCGCACCTCTCGGCAAGAAGAGGTGGAGGAGCTAGCCGAGGCGGCCACCATCCCGGTAATAAACGGCTTGACCTCCTGGGAACATCCATGTCAGATATTGGCTGATTTTCTCACCATACTGCAGAGCAAGGGACAGTTGGCAGGGCTCAAGCTGGCCTACGTAGGGGACGGCAACAACATCTGTCATTCCCTCCTTCTGGGCTGTCCTCGGGTGGGGATGTCCATCTACGTGGCCACCCCGCCCCAGTACGCGCCGCACCCAACGGTGGTGGCCAGGGCTCAAGAGGCGGCCCAGGGCACGGAGGTAGTGGTAACCGAGGATCCGGTACAGGCGGTGAAGGGGGCCGACGTGGTGGTGACCGACGTCTGGGTGAGCATGGGGCAGGAGGAAGAGGCGGAGACCAGAAAGAAAGTTTTTCTGCCTTACCAGGTGAACGGGGAACTGGTGTCTCATGCTAAGCCCGATTATATCTTCCTTCACTGTTTGCCGGCGCACCGGGGGGAAGAGGTTACGGCAGAGATAATCGACGGCCCCCACAGCCTGGTCTGGGAAGAAGCCGAGAACCGGCTGCACGTCCAGAAGGCCCTGCTGGCCCTGCTGCTTTAATCTAGACCGGGAGGTTTTAGTTGAAAATGGTAAAAAAAGTTGTGCTGGCTTACTCGGGGGGGCTTGACACCTCCATCATCATTCCCTGGCTTAAAGAAAACTACGGCTGCGAGGTAATCGCTCTCACGGTGGACCTGGGGCAGGGGGAGGACCTGGCAGCCGTCAGAGAAAAGGCTCTGAAGAGTGGTGCCGCCAAGGCCTATGTAATCGACGCCCGGGAGGAATTTTTGCGGGAATACGTCTTTCCCGTGCTTAAGGCCGGAGCCATCTACGAGGGCAAGTATCTCCTGGGCACGGCCATGGCCCGGCCCTTAATCGCTAAAAAGCTGGTAGAAGTGGCCCGACAGGAGGGGGCGGAGGCGGTGGCCCACGGAGCCACCGGTAAAGGGAACGACCAGGTGCGTTTTGAGGTGGGAGTAAGGGCTTTGGCCCCCGAGCTTAAGGTGATTGCTCCCTGGCGGGAGTGGTCGATCCGCTCGCGCACCGAGGCCATGGCTTACGCCGAAGCGCGGGGCATCCCCGTGCCCACCACTCCTTCCCAGCCTTACAGCCGCGACCAGAACCTGTGGCACTTGAGCCACGAGGGAGGCATCCTGGAAGACCCGGCGCAGGAGCCGCCCCGCGATCTTTTCCAGTTGATAAAGCCGCCAGAAGAGGCTCCCGATCGGCCCCTCTACTTGGAAGTTGCCTTTGAAAAAGGAGAGCCGGTGGCGCTCAACGGCCAAAAACTTTCCCCCGTACCCCTGCTGGAGGAACTCAACCGGCTAGCCGGGGAACAAGGGGTGGGCATAGCGGACCTGGTGGAGAACCGCCTGGTGGGGATCAAGTCGCGGGGGGTTTACGAGACACCCGGTGGAACGGTTCTTTTCTACGCTCTGCGGGAGCTCGAGCGTCTGGTCCTAGATCGTTCCACTCTTCACTTTAAGAACCTTGTGGCCCAGACCTATGCGGAGCTGGTCTACGACGGCCTGTGGTTCTCCCCACTTAAAGAGGCGCTGGATGCCTTTGTGAACTCCCTCGCCCCTTACCTCACGGGTACGGTGCGCCTGAAGCTGTACAAGGGGAACCTCTACCCGGCCGGGGTTTCTTCTCCCTATTCTCTTTACCGACAAGATCTGGCCACTTTCGAGGCCGACGAACTCTTCGATCAGCGGGACGCCGGCGGCTTCATTCGGATCTTCGGCCTGCCCCTCTGGGTACAGGCGCTAAGGGGGAGGGCCAAGTGACCCTTTTGTGGGGAGGGCGCTTCCGCAAGGAGACTGACCCGCGCGTCCGGGCCTTTCAAGACTCCATAAGTTTTGATTTTCGCCTCTGGCCTTACGAAATCAAGGTGAGCCAAGCTCACGTCCGCGGTCTGAGGAAAATAGGGGTGCTGACACCGGAAGAAGAGGAAAAGCTGCTGGCCGGGCTGGAAGAAGTGCGGCGCATCTTAGAGCGGGGAGAGGTGCAGCTGGAGGGAGTGGAGGATGTGCATACCCTGGTGGAGCGGCTGCTGGTGGAACAGGTGGGAGAGGTAGGAAAAAAGCTCCATACCGGGCGCAGCCGCAACGATCTGGTGGTCACCGACCTGCGCCTTTACCTGCGGGAAGAAATAAACAACCTCCGGGAAAAGTTGCAGGAGTTGCGCCGGGTGCTTTTGGAGCTGGCGGAGCAGCACTGCCACACCTTGATGCCCGGTTTCACCCACCTCCAGCCGGCCCAGCCGGTCACCCTGGCCCACCACCTGCTGGCCTACTACGAAATGTTCACCCGCGACGATGAGCGGCTGGCCGACTGCTACCGCCGCACCAACGTGCTTCCCTTAGGAGCGGGCGCTCTGGCAGGAAGCACTTTCCCCCTTGACCGGGAGTACGTAGCCGAACTCCTGGGCTTCGAGAAAGTGGCGGAGAACAGCATGGATGCGGTGAGCGACCGCGATTTCGTGGTGGAGTTTTGCGCGGCCGCTGTTTTGCTAATGGTACACCTCAGCCGCCTGGCGGAGGAGCTCATTTTGTGGAGCACCCCCTACTTCGACTTTGTGGAGCTGGACGACGCCTTCACAACCGGCTCCAGCATGATGCCGCAGAAAAAGAATCCTGACGTGGCCGAGCTCTGCCGGGCCAAAACGGCGCGGGTGATAGGCAACTTCACCGCCATGGCCACTTTGCTTAAGGCTCTTCCTCTGACCTACAACAAAGACCTGCAGGAAGACAAGCCCTTGCTTTTTGACACGGTGGACACTTTGAAGGCCGTCCTGGAGGTCTTTCCGCCCATGCTGGCCACCATGAAGGTGAAACGAGAGCAGATGGCGGCGGCCGCCCGCCGCGGCTTTCTTACTGCCACCGACCTGGCGGAGTACTTAGTGCGCAGGGGGCTTCCCTTCCGGGAGGCCCACCGGGTGGTAGGGGAGATAGTGCTTTACTGCCTGGAGCGGGGTAAGGACCTGGAGGAACTCACCTTGGAGGAATTTCGGCGCTTCACTCCGCTGGTAGAAGAGGACGTGCTGGAGGCGATCAAGTTGGAGCGGAGCCTAGATAAAAGGGCGTTGAGAGGAGGCCCGGCGCCGGAAGCGGTCAAGGCGCGGATAGAGGAGCTAAAAAATAGCCACAAAAGTTTAAAAAATTATGGTTGACAAGAGAAAGGGTTCCGGCTATTATGAATAATGAAAGTGTCATCTTTCACAAGTAGACGGGCGACGGGCCCGTAAGGTGGTGAGGCCCATGACCAAGCTGAGTGCCGTCTTCGCCCTGCTGGAGGCAGCAGGGTACAAGCTGAGACCGGTTCCGGGGACCAAGTGGTACGAAGTGAGCGGTCCGGAAGGTTGGGTGGTGCTGGTAAAGGAGAAGGATCTGGTCATGGCCTTCGACACGGACGAGCCGGAGCGCTTCTGGGAGTGGTTCCGTAGGCTAGAGCCTAGTGGTGAAGAAAAAGGGCGATTAGACTGCGCCATCCCGGCAACACTTTAACATACAACCCCCATCCCTAAGGCCAGGTGACCTGGCCCTTTTTTCTTTTTGGCCGGCGGTTATAATTTTTTGTTGTAGGGGAGAACGATGGAAGGAGAATGGTAGTTTTGACTCTTAACGACCTGAAATCTAGAGAGGAAGTACTTCGTACTTTGCGGGCGGAATTGCCCTATCTGCGGGAACGTTTCGGTGTAAAGCGCTTGGCGCTTTATGGCTCCTTTGCTCGGGGGGAGCAAACCGAGGATAGTCATAGACCCCACGGCTGAAGCCGGGGGCTTGTCCTCCAGGTTTCAGCCGCAGGCCTAAAAAGGGCCTCGCTATGACCAGCCTCAGAGGCCTGACCCGAAGGACAAGGGGATGAAGGCCCTACGTTACTGGGGAGAGCCAGAGTTCGCACGACTTTAGGTGCTCCTCCAGCTCCAGGCCTTGCAACCCGGCGGTTAAACAGCGAGCTGGGGGTGTAGCGAGCAGTGCCGCCGGGAGAAGGCCGCCCGGTAACATTGGCGAGGAGGGAGGCTGAGGAGAGTCCGCCTCAGCCCGTCACAAGCCCCGTAAGGGGTCCTCCGAAAGGAGGAAAGAAAGTATGGTCTTCGTGCTGGACAGAAAGGGAAGACCGCTCATGCCCTGTACTGAAAAGCGGGCGAGAAAGCTCCTGGAACAGGGCCGTGCCGTGGTGGTGCGGCTTGAGCCCTTTGTCATCCGGCTCAAAGACAGGATGGCAGAAGAAGCCTTTCTCCAGCCGCTCAGGCTCAAGATCGACCCCGGCTATGAGGTCACCGGGATCTCCGCGGTGCGGGTGGCGGAAGAAAAAGAAGTGGTCGTCTTCTTCGCCGAAGTCCACCACCGCACAGACATACCGGAGAAGCTCCTTTCCAGGAGGCAGGTAAGGAGGGACCGCCGGAGCCGCAATACCAGGTACCGCGTTCCCAGGTTTTCGAACCGCAGGAGGCCGGAGGGCTGGCTGCCGCCGAGCGCGGAGGCCCGCGTAAACCAGGTACTTTCGGTGGTCGGAAAACTCCTCCGCTGGCTGCCCGTCACGGAAATCGTGGTGGAGTCGGCCAGGTTCGACACCCAGAAGCTGCAAAACCCCGAGATTTCCGGCATCGAGTACCAGCAGGGAGAGCTCCAGGGCTACGAGGTCAGGAAGTACCTGCTGGAGAAGTTCGGCCGGAGGTGCGCCTACTGCGGGAAGGAAGGCGTGCCGCTGGAGGTAGACCACGTGGTGCCGAAGTCTAGGGGCGGGACCGACCGGGTCTCCAACCTCGCCCTGGCCTGCCGGGAGTGCAACCAGGCCAAGGGGAACAAACTTCTCCAGGAGTGGCTGGAGGAGCTGAAGAAGTCCGGGCGGGCAATTGACAGGAAGCGGGCGGAAAACATACCGAGGGTCCTGGCCCAGCTCAAGAAGTCCTTGAAGGCCGCGGCCTGCATGAACGTCACGCGGTATGTCCTGGTAGAAAAGCTCAAAGTGCTCGGCCTGCCTGTCTTCACCGCGACCGCTGCCCGGACCAAGTATAACCGGGCAAGGTTTGGCCTCCCCAAAACCCACTACTTTGATGCCTGCTGTGTGGGGGAAGTGCCCGGCAGGCTGGAAGTCACCGCGGAATACGTGCAGGTCTTCCGGGCTGTGGGGCGCGGGACGAGGCAGATGGCGAACCCCGACCGGCACGGCTTTCCCAGGGGACACCGTTCGGGAAGGAAGCTCTACTTCGGTTTCATGACGGGCGATCTGGTGATGGCGGAAGTGCCCGCCGGGAAGTATGCCGGAAGGTACATAGGCTATGTGGCCGTGCGGCAGAGCGGGTACTTCGACCTGAAGGACCTCTCTGGCAGGCGGGTGTGCCAAGGCGTTTCCTGGCGTTGCTTCAGGCTCGTCCAGCGTTTTGACGGCTGGCGTTACGAGAAGTTCAAAATTGCGGCGCTTTCCTCCCCAGGCTTAAAAGCCGGGGCCTCCAGTGCCGCTTGAGGGTGGTGAAGCGTGAGTGCCCCTCGTCACCGTCAAAGCCCAGGTGCACGCCGACCCCAAGACCCTGGCCGTCCTCAAAGACGCCATGTTTTGCGCCACCAAGGTCTACAACGGTCTTCTCTGGCACCTCTGGAAGGAGTACGAGGAGACCGGAAAAGCAAATGTTTCCCGCAGGAACCTCAACCGCATTTTAAAAGAACTCCCCCGGGCAAAAGACTACTACTCGATGTCCGTGCAGCTCACGCGGGACGAGGTAAGGGAAGCCTACAAGTCCTTCTTTGCCCTCAAGAAAAAGGGGCTTACGCAGCACAGCGCTCCCGGATTTCGTAAGGTCAAAGCTACCTCTCCCCGCTCAAGTACGTCCAGAGCGGCTTCAAGGTGGAAGGAGATAAGGTCACGGTTTCTCTGGGCACCGGACGGGAAGACGGGGTGAGGGAAGTCTCCTTCCGCATATCCCACCGTCCCGGCGTGGAGTACGAGCGGGTGCGGGAGTTCTCCGTCACCTACGACAAGGTGTCCGGGCGGATAGAAGCCCGTCTGGTGGTGGAGGTGAAGGCGAACCCGCACCCTGGGATGAAGAGGGCTGCCCTGGACCTGGGGGAAACCATCCTCATGGCAGCCGCCTTCGAGGACGGGACCGTGCTGCTCTACTCCGGCAGGTTCATCAAGTCGGTGAGGCGGTACTGGCAGAAGGTGCGGGCAAGCCTTAAGCCAAACTCCCGCAGGTGGAGGGAGGTGGCCCACCAGGAAAAGCTTCAGGTGGAGTATCTCCTTCACGCGGCCACGTCCCACTTCATAGAGGAGTGCGTGAGGCGGGGTGTGGGGGAGATAGCCATCGGAGACTTCTGCGGCATCCGCGAGAGCATCGACTATGGTGACCGGCTCAACCAGAGGCTGCACGCCTGGCCGTACCGGGAGCTTATTAACATGCTCAAGTACAAGGGTGCTCTGGCGGGGATCGCGGTCCGGGACGATGTGGATGAGAGGAACACTTCTGTGCGCTGTCACGCCTGCGGGCGCGTACTGCCCTCCAACCGGAAGCACAGGGGGCTTTATGAGTGTTCCTGCGGCTGGAGGGCGCAGGCGGACGTGAACGGCGCCTTAAACATCTTCGAGAGGGCGTACGAGGTATCTCCCGTGAAGGGGAGTAGTGGCCGGGTGGCGCGGCCTGTGGTCCTGTCGCTCCGCATGGGGTGGCACGGAGTCCACAAACCGAAGCGCAAGGGAAAGACCTTGCGCGCGTCCCTTTAAAGGGATGCCCCCGAATTCATTCGGGGGAGGACGTCACTTGGTCCTTCGGGCGTTGAACCAACCGTTCGCTCAAGTCCAAGACTGCATTTTATACGTTCTTCCCCTGCAGCCTGCCTTACTGCTGGGTACGTGCTATAATAATTTGGATGAAGTCGAGGCAGGTGGCAGGATATGGGGCTTTTTAAGCTTAGGGCCGACTTTGCTCCGGCAGGGGATCAGCCCCAGGCCATCGCCAAGCTGGTGGAAGGGGTCAGAAAAGGTTACCGTATGCAGACCCTGCTGGGGGTTACTGGTTCGGGCAAAACTTTTACTATGGCCAACGTCATCGCCCAACTCAACCGGCCCACCCTGGTGATAGCTCCCAACAAGACCCTGGCGGCCCAGCTCTGCAGTGAGTTCAAGGAATTCTTCCCGGAAAATGCGGTGGAGTACTTCATAAGCTACTACGACTACTATCAGCCGGAGGCCTACCTGCCGCAGGCCGATCTCTACATAGAGAAAGACGCCCTCATCAACGAAGAGATAGACAAGCTCCGGCACGCGGCCACGGCAGCGGTTCTGGAGCGTCGTGACGTCATCGTCGTGGCCAGCGTGTCCTGCATCTACAGCCTGGGTAATCCGGTAGATTACCGCGATCAGGTGGTTTCCCTGCGGCGAGGAGAGTGCTACGACCGCGACAGCATACTGCGGAAGCTCGTCCGCATCCGCTACGAGCGCACCGAAGGAGATTTCACCCGGGGTAAGTTCCGGGTGCGGGGGGATGTGCTCGACGTTTTCCCCGCCTCCACTTCCGAAAGGGCCATCCGGGTGGAGTTCTTCGGGGACGAGGTAGAGCGCATCCTGGAGTTTGACCCGCTGACCGGCAACATCCTAGGGGAGAGGTACCACGTTTCTTTCTTCCCGGCCACCCACTATGTCACCGCCCCGGAGCGTCTGGAAAATATCATTGCGGCCATCGAGGAGGAGCTGGCCGAGCGAGTGGCCTGGTTCAAAGCTCAGGGGCGCCTTCTGGAGGCCCAGCGGCTGGAGACCAGGACGCGCTACGATCTGGAAATGCTGCGGGAGGTAGGCTACTGCAAGGGCATCGAAAACTACTCTCGCTACTTGACGGGCAGGGCGCCGGGCGAGCCCCCTTACACCCTGCTCGACTACTTCCCCCCGGACTTTTTGGTCTTCATCGACGAGTCGCACGTGACCGTGCCGCAGCTGCACGGCATGTACGAGGGGGACCGTTCCCGCAAAGAGTCCCTGGTGGAGTACGGTTTCCGGCTCCCCTCGGCTTTCGACAACCGCCCCCTCAAGTTCGAGGAGTTCATCGAGCGGGTGAATCAGGTGATCTTCGTCTCCGCCACCCCTGGCCCTTATGAACTGGAGCACAGTGAGCAGATAGTGGAGCAGATCGTGCGTCCCACCGGTCTGGTGGATCCCCCCATGGTGGTGCGGCCGACCAAGGGGCAGATAGACGATTTACTGGGGGAAATAAAGAAGCGGGTGGCGCGAGGGGAGCGGGTACTGGTAACCACCCTGACCAAGCGGATGGCGGAAGACCTGGCCGATTACCTGCGGGAGATGGGGGTAAAGGTGCGGTATCTCCACGCCGATATCGACGCTTTAGAGCGCATGGCCATCATCCGAGATCTGCGCCTGGGGGTTTTTGACGTCTTGGTGGGAATAAACCTGCTTCGCGAGGGGCTGGACCTGCCCGAAGTTAGTCTGGTGGCCATCTTGGACGCCGATAAGGAGGGTTACCTGCGTTCGGAACGCTCGCTTATCCAGATAGCGGGGCGGGCGGCCCGCAACGTCAACGGCTTGGTGATCCTTTACGCCGACCGGATTACCGAGTCGATGCGCCGAGCCATAGAGGAAACGGAGCGCCGCCGGCGCCTGCAGATAGAATACAACCAGAAGCACGGTATCGTCCCCCGCACGGTGGAGAAGCCGGTGCGGGAAGTCATCGAGGCTACCAAGGTGGCGGAGGAAAAGGGCGTTTACGAAATTCGACCCAAGGAGCTCCCTACTCCCAAACTCAAGTCCCTGGCGGCGGCTTATGAGCGACAGATGCGCGAGGCGGCCAAGAGCCTGGATTTCGAGCTGGCGGCTCAGTTGCGCGACATCTGGCTGGAGCTCAGGGCTGAGTTGGTAGCGCGGGGAGTGGAGGTGCGCGGAGGAAGGGGTAGAAGTAAAAAGAGGTGTGCGGCATGCAAGACGCCATTATAGTGCGCGGAGCGCGCGTGCACAACTTAAAGAACATAACGGTGGCCATACCGCGGAACAAGCTCACAGTCATCACCGGGCTTTCCGGGTCGGGCAAATCCTCGCTGGCCTTCGACACCATTTACGCCGAAGGGCAGAGGCGCTACGTGGAATCCCTTTCCGCTTACGCCCGGCAGTTTCTGGGTCAGATGGATAAACCCGACGTGGACGGCATTGAGGGGCTTTCCCCGGCCATTTCCATCGACCAGAAGACCACCAGCCACAACCCTCGCTCCACGGTGGCTACGGTTACCGAAATATACGACTACCTACGTCTGCTCTTCGCCCGGGTGGGGCGACCACACTGCCCCGAGTGCGGCCGTCCCATTGCCAGCCAGACGGTCTCCCAGATGGTGGACCGCCTGCTAGAGCTCCCGGAGGGGACCCGGCTTTACGTCCTGGCGCCGGTGGTGAGGGGTAAAAAAGGGGAGCACACCCGGGTGTTTGCCGAGGCGCGTAAGCAGGGGTTCGTGCGGGTGCGGGTGGACGGGGAGATCGTGGAGCTGGAGGAGGAAATCAAGCTCGATAAAAACCGGAAGCACAACATAGAGCTGGTGATAGACAGGCTGGTATTGAAGCCGGCGGCCCGCTCCCGTCTGGCCGAGGCTTTAGAGACCGCCTTGAAGTACGCCGAGGGGCTGGCGCTGGTGCTGGTGGAGGGAGGGGAAGAGCACCTCTTTTCCAGCCTTTTTGCCTGCCCCGTCTGCGGTGTGAGCCTGCCCGAGCTTTCTCCCCGGCTCTTCTCCTTCAACAGCCCTTATGGGGCTTGCCCTGCCTGCACGGGGCTGGGAGCGCTTCCGGAGATCGATCCGGAGTTGCTGGTGGACCCTCGCCGCACCCTGGAGGAAGGGGCGGTGGCTGGCTGGTCGGCGCTCACCCACCAGTTTTACCTGCTGGAGGGGCTGGCACGTCATTACGGAATCCCCCTTGACATCCCTTACGAGCAACTCGACCCGGACCACCAGCAGATCATTCTTTACGGTACCGGCGGAGAAAGGGTCCGCTTTGTGCACTACGATCTTTACGGCCGGCGCCGGGAGTACGTAGCTTCCTTTGAGGGGGTCATTCCTTACCTCATGCGCCGCTACCGGGAGACTGCCTCCGATCAGGTGCGGGCCGAGATCGAGAAGTTCATGCGCCCCCGCCCCTGCCAGGCCTGCAAGGGGGCCAGACTCCGGCCGGAGGCCCTGGCCGTTAAGGTGGGAGGTAAGAACATCTATGAAGTGACCACCCTCTCGGTGCGGGAGGCGCTGGAATTCTTCCACCGATTGGAACTCGACGAACGGGAAAGCATAATCGCCTCCCGGGTGTTGAAGGAGCTCACGGCGCGGTTGGGCTTCCTCATGGACGTGGGGCTCGACTACCTCACCCTGGACCGGGCGGCCAACACCCTCTCCGGCGGGGAGGCGCAGCGCCTGCGCCTGGCCACCCAGATCGGCTCGGGCCTGGTAGGGGTGATCTACATCCTGGACGAGCCCAGCATCGGGCTTCACCCGCGTGACCACGACCGTTTGCTCAAGACCTTGAAAGGCCTGCGGGACTTGGGCAACACGGTCATCGTGGTGGAGCACGACCGGGACACCATCCTGGCGGCCGACTACGTTATCGACATAGGTCCGGGAGCAGGAGCCAACGGTGGAGAGGTGGTGGCCACGGGAACACCGGCGGAGATCATGCGCCACCCTACCTCCCTGACCGGCCAGTACTTGAGCGGGCGCAAGAGTATTCCCTTGTGCCCCCGCCGCCGCCCGGGCGACCGCTGGCTCAAGCTCAAAGGGTGCAGGGCTCACAACCTCAAGGGGATCGACGTGGCCTTCCCGCTGGGTCTCTTCATCTGCGTTACGGGGGTATCGGGCTCTGGTAAAAGCACCCTGGTTAACGACATCCTCTATCGGGCACTGGTCCGGGAACTGCACGGGGCGCGGGAGCTCCCCGGCCCTTACGACCGTCTGGAGGGCCTGGAGCACCTGGACAAAGTGATCAACGTAGACCAGTCCCCCATAGGTCGAACTCCCCGCTCCAATCCGGCCACCTACACTGGTGTTTTCACCGAGATCCGGGAGCTTTTTGCCATGCTGCCGGAGGCCAAGGTTCGGGGCTACAAGCCGGGGCGCTTCAGTTTCAACGTTCCGGGCGGCAGGTGTGAGGCCTGCCGCGGGGACGGCATCGTCAAAATAGAGATGCACTTCCTTCCCGATGTTTACGTGCCCTGCGCCGTCTGCAAGGGAAAGCGCTATAACCGGGAGACGCTGGAGGTCAAGTTCAGGGGGAAGAGCATCGCCGACGTGCTGGACATGACGGTGGACGAAGCTTTAGGTTTCTTTGAAAACTTCCCGAAGATCTACCGTAAGCTCAAAACCCTGCAGGATGTAGGTCTGGGCTACATTAAGCTGGGGCAGCCAGCCACCACCCTCTCCGGCGGGGAGGCGCAGCGGGTGAAGCTGGCCGCTGAGCTCTCCCGCCGGCCCACAGGCCGCACCCTTTACATCCTGGATGAGCCCACCACAGGGTTGCACTTCGCTGATGTGGCTAAGCTCCTGGACGTGCTTCATCGGCTGGTGGACGGGGGTAACACGGTGATCGTCATCGAGCACAACCTGGACGTGATCAAAACAGCAGACTACATCATCGACCTGGGGCCGGAAGGGGGAGAGCGGGGCGGTGAAGTGGTGGCGGTGGGCACGCCAGAAGAGATAGCGGCCCACCCCTACTCCCACACTGGGCGCTATCTACGCCGCGTGCTGGCGGAATCCTCTCCTGCTTCTAAGGCGGTGGGAAGTTGAAGGAAGAGCTATTGCTTAAGGCCCAAAGCCTGCCGGCCGAGCCCGGCGTCTACCTTTTCAAGGACGAGCGGGGAGAGGTCATTTACGTGGGAAAGGCGGCTTCTCTACGGCAGCGGGTAAAGAGCTATTTCCAGGCCAACCCTTCTCCTAAAGTGGAGGCCCTTTTGCGCCGGGCGGCGAGCCTCGACTTTATGGTCACCGGTAACGAGGTGGAGGCGCTCATCTTGGAGGCCAACCTTATAAAGCGCTACCGGCCTTACTTCAACGTGGTGCTGAAGGACGACAAGAGCTACCCCTACATAAAGGTGACGGTGGGGGAGGAGTACCCCCGCGTGCTGTTTACCCGCCGTCGGGACGATGGGCAAGCACGCTACTTCGGTCCTTACACCCAAGCTGGCGCCGTTTACGAGACCCTGCGCTTCTTGCGCACCCTCTTCCCCTACCGCTCCTGTTCCGGTTCTGTTCCGCGTCCCCATTCCCGTCCCTGCCTTAACTACCACATAAAGCGCTGCCCCGGTCCCTGTACCGGGCAGGTGGACCCGGAAGTCTACCGGCGCAACATCGAGGCCCTCTGCCTCTTCCTGGAGGGGCGCTACCGGCAGGTGGTACGCCAGTTGGAAAGAGAGATGAAGCAGGCGGCGGAGGAACTCGCTTTCGAACGGGCGGCGGTCTACCGGGACCGGCTCCAGGCGTTGAAACTCATTCTGGAGCGCCAGCGCGTAGTCTCCTCCCGGCCGGAGGATCTGGACGTGGTGGGGCTAGCCCGCCAAGGGGACCGAGCTCAGGCGGTGGTCCTTTTGGTCCGGGAGGGGAGGCTCATCGGTCAGGAAAGCTTTCTCCTAACCATCGCCCCGGAAGAGGAGCAGGGATTGCTGACAGGGTTTCTCAAGCAGTACTACGGTGTTATTGCTTCCTCTTTTCCTTCGGAGTTGGTGCTCCCTTCCCCTCCTCTGGAGGAGGCGCTGGTCGATCTCTTGCGCTCCCGGGCCGGTTTTGAGGTAAAGATTGTGGTGCCGCGCCGGGGGCACAAGAGAGAGCTCTTGGAGTTGGCAGAGAAAAACGCTTGGGCCGCTTTGAACGAGGGCTTGCGGGAGGCGGAGGCCCAAGTCAAAAGTCTCTCCTCCTTGGCAGAAGCCCTGGGTCTTCCCCGGGTGCCGCACCGCATAGAGGGTTACGATGCCTCCCACCTCCAGGGAGCGGCGCCGGTGGCGGTCATGGTGGTCTTCGTGGGCGGGAAGCCTTACAAGAGCGGCTACCGCCGCTTTGCCCTGACGCCGCTCGGCAAGCCCGACGACTACCAGGCCCTGCGCGAGATCTTTTACCGGCGCTTCGTGCGGGCACGGCAGGAAGAGGAAGCTATAGCGGAGGGGAGGATTGCTCCCCGGCAGGCCAAGTTCTTGCCTTTGCCCGACCTCATCCTGGTGGACGGCGGGGCAGGACAGGCGGGGGTGGCGCGGGAAGTGCTGGAGGAACTGGGCTATGACATTCCCGTTTTCGGCTTGGCCAAGGAGGAGGAATGGATTTATCCGCCGCACCAGGCCGGTAACCCCATAATTCTTCCCCGGTCGAGTCCCGCCCTGCACCTCTTGCAACGGGTACGCGACGAAGCCCACCGCTTCGCTTTAGGCTTTCACCGGCGCCGGCGGGAAAAGGAGAGCCTGCGCTCTTTGCTCAGCGAGATTGAGGGGATAGGGCCGGCCCGCCGCTCGGCTCTGCTGCGGGCTTTTCCCACCCTGGAGGCCTTGGCTAGGGCCTCGGTGGAGGAGTTGGCCCGGGTGCCGGGCATGACCCGGCCGGCGGCCGAAGCGGTTTACCGTTACTTCCACGGGAGTGGAGAAATTGACGATAAAGCTTGTGGCCATTGATCTGGACGACACCCTGCTCGATCCGGAGCTGAAAATCACCCCCCGCACCCGCCGGGTTCTGCAAGAGATAGAGAGGCGGGGGGTGCGGGTGGTGCTGGCCACGGGGCGTATGTATCGGGCCACTGCTCCTTACGCGGCCGAGCTGGGACTTAAAGGGCCGCTCATCACCTACCAGGGTGCCTGGGTGAAAAACTTTCCCGGGGAAGAGGAGTTGCTGCACTTACCCGTGCCTCTGGACCTGGCGCGGGAGGTGCTGGACTACCTTTACCCTTTGGGCTTTCACCTCCAGGTTTACGTCAACGACACCCTGTGCTTTTCTCGTCTCACTCCTGAGGGAGAAAGGTACGCTTGTATGTGCCGGGTGAGGCCCCGCATAGTAGGCGACCTGCGTCGCTTCCTCCGTGAGCCTCCCACCAAGGTACTCATGGTGGCGCCAGAAGAGGAGATCGACCGCCTCCTCCCCGAGCTCGAGGCCCGGTACCGGAGTGTCCTGAGCGTGGGCAAATCCAAACCCTACTTCCTGGAGATAGCCCATCCTCGGGCTACCAAGGGGGAGGCCTTGGCCTACCTGGCCGAATACTTTGGGCTCAGACCGGAAGAGGTCATGGCCATAGGGGACAGCTATAACGACCTCCCCATGTTCCGTTTTGCGGGACTGGCGGTGGCCATGGGTAACGCCCGGCCGGAAATTAAGGCTGAGGCCGATTTCGTCACCGCTTCCAACGCTGAAGAGGGCGTGGCCGAAGCCTTGGAAAAGTTTGTCCTTGGGGGTAAAGCCTGATGGTGGATTACGTGGTGGGAATAGATCTGGGGGGAACCAAGATCTATACCGCCTTGGCCACTTTGGACGGGAAAGTGCGGGCGGAAGTCAAGGTTCCCACCTGGCCGGAGAAAGGTTACCGGGCGGTTCTGGAACGCATGGCGGCTACTGTGGAAGAGGTGAAGCGTCTGGCCGGTTTTAATCGTCCTCCCTGCCGGGTGGGTCTGGGTGTCCCCGGGCCCTTGGATCCGGTTCGAGGAGTAGTGCACGTGGCCCCTAACCTAGGCTGGCGGGATATGCCCGTCAAGCGGGACATGGAGGAGATCCTGGGGGTTCCCGTTTACCTGGACAACGATGCCAACTTGGCGGCCTGGGGGGAGTATCGCTTCGGAGCCGGCCGCGGAACCCAGCACCTCATCTACCTGACGGTGAGCACGGGCATCGGTGGAGGTTTGGTTCTGGAGGGGAAGATTTACCGGGGAGCGCGTTACCTGGCGGGTGAGATCGGGCATATAACGCTTTGGCCCGAGGGGCCGCGCTGCCACTGCGGCAACTACGGCTGTCTTGAAGCTCTGGCTTCGGGGACGGCGGTGGCGCGGGAGGCTCGGCGACTGGTGGCCGGAGGAAAGGGGAAGGGGATCCTAGCGCAGGCGGGAGGGGATCCGGAGGCGATTACGGCCAAGACGGTGGGTATGGCGGCGGCAGCTGGAGATGCTGAGGCTCTGGCCCTCTTCCAGGAGGTAGGACGCTGGCTAGGCATAGGGCTGGCCACCCTCCTCAACCTCTTGAACCCGGAGATGATAGTTTTTGGAGGAGGGATGATGGCCAGCTCGGCCTTCTTCTGGGACACGATGGTGGCGGAGATGCAGCGGCGGGCCCTGCCGGCCACCGCATCCTCGGTGAAGCTGGCCAAGGCGGAGTTGGGAGGCCGTTCAGGGGTGCTAGGGGCGGTAGCCCTGGCTCTAGAGCCCGTTTAGGGGGGGAGAGTTTTGGTTTACCACTTCGGCAAGGAGGCCTGGCGGACATTCGAGCGCGGTTGCGAGCGGGAGTGGCTGGTTACCAACGGCTTAGGGGGGTTCGCCTCCGGCACGCTGGTGGGAGCCAATACGCGCCGCTACCACGGGCTGCTGGTAGCTGCGCTTAACCCCCCGGTCAGGCGCTGCCTTTTGCTGGCCAAGCTGGACGAGCGACTGACTTGCGGCGGTGTTACCTACAACCTGGCCACCAACTGCACGCGGGACGGAGTCACGGAGCGAGGATTTACACATTTGCAGCACGTAAAGATCGACCCCTTTCCCACCTTCACCTACCGTTGCGGCCTTATCTGGCTGGAGAAAACTGTGTTCATGCCCCGCTATCGTAACGCCACCGTGATCTTATACCGCCTAAGCTCGGGCTCCGGGCCGGCCGAACTCAGGCTCTGGCCCCTGGTCAACTACCGGGACTATCACGGCAACACTTACTGTGGCACCCTTTCTTTCCGGCAGGAAAATGTGCCCGGCGGGGTGGTAATCTGGGGGCCGGAGGGTTTGCCCCCGCTTTTCCTACAGATAAGCCGGGGGGCTTTTCACCCCTCTCCCGACTGGTACTACGGCATGTACTACCCGGCCGAGGCGGAGCGAGGTCTTAACCCCTACGAGGACCACTACCTGCCAGGCTATTTCACCGTATTCATACCTCCGGAAGAAGAGATCGAAGTGGTGGTCACCGCTTCTCTAGGGGAGGTTCTGGAGCCGGCGGCGGCAGAGGGGTTTCTGCGCGAAGCCCGGAGGCACTTGGAGGAGGTAGTGTGCCGGGCCGGCCGTGCCGACCCTTTGGCCCGGGAGCTTGTGCGGGCGGCCGACGCCTTTCTGGTCAGGCGCTCCTGCCCCGCCGGCACCTCGGTGATCGCCGGTTACCCCTGGTTTACCGACTGGGGGCGCGATGCCCTCATTTCTTTGCCCGGACTCACCCTGGTAACCGGGCGCTTTGCGGAAGCCAAGGAGATCCTGCTTCTCTACGGTTCGGCGGTAAAGGAGGGACTGGTGCCCAACTTCTTTCCAGATGAGGGAGAACCCTGGTACAATTCGGTGGACGCTTCTCTCTGGTATCTTTACGCCGTGCAGCAGTACTGGCGCTATACGGGGGACGAGGAGTTCGTCTGGAACGAGGCCTGGCCCGTCATGATGGAAATACTGCGCCGCTATGTGGAAGGCACGCGCTACGGCATCAGGATGGATCTTAGGGACGGGCTTTTACGGGCGGGCGAGCCGGGGGTACAGCTTACCTGGATGGACGCCAAAGTGGGAGACTGGGTGATCACCCCGCGGCAGGGCAAGCCGGTGGAAGTAAACGCCCTCTGGTACAACGCTGTGCGTTTCCTGGAGGAACTTTCTGGCCGTTGGAACCTACCTTTTCCTTACTCCGGCCTGGGAGACAAGATAAGGGAGGGGTTTAAAAAGTTCTGGTGCCCAGAGGGCTACCTCGCCGATGTCATCGACGACGAGGGGAGAAGGGATTTGTCTTTCCGTCCCAACCAGATACTGGCGGTGAGCCTCCCTCACTCTCCTCTTACCCAGGAGCAGGCGCGGGCGGTGGTGAAGCGGGTAGAAGAGGAACTTTATACCCCTTATGGCCTCCGCTCCCTTTCTCCTCGCGACCCCGCTTACCGGGGGAGGTATGTGGGGGATGTGCTCCAGCGCGACGCCGCTTACCACCAGGGTACGGTGTGGAGTTGGCTCATTGGTCCCTTCATTACTGCCTACCGTAAGGTTTTCGCTGGCGAGAAGGCAGCCCATCGCCAGATACGCCGCTTTTTCGATCCCTTCCGAGCTCACCTGGGGGACCACGGGGTGGGATATGTAAGCGAGATTTTTGACGGGGACGACCCCTTCTTACCGCGCGGCTGCTTCGCCCAAGCCTGGGGGGTGGCCGAGGTGCTGCGTGCCTACGTAGAAGACTTTCTGGAGGTGGAGTAATTGCCGGAAAGCGTTTGCCCCCTTTGCGGGCACAAAGGTTCTCCCGTGCCCTTCCGGGAGGTGAAGGAACGGGCCCTTAAACCCTGCGGGCACGAAGTGCCGGAAGGGCAGTACTACCGTTGTCCCAACCAAGACTGCCCTGTAGCTTACTTCGGCCCCCTGGCCCTCTCCTATCGTGATCTGAAGGAGGACGAGGTAAAATAATGATAATTGGGAGGTGAGGTTGGCGTGGGAGCTGTTCTGGTGGCTCAGGTGAGGACGGGTCGCGGCAAAGGGTACCGGAACCGGCTGGCCGCTCAGGGAAAGATACCGGCGGTAGTCTACGGAAAGGCTTTGGGCAGCGTGCCGGTGGAAGTTAGCCTGCGGGACCTGAAAAAGGTACTCGGGGGCGAAACGATCAAAGGGAAGCTCATCGACCTGAAGATCGTAGGCGACGGCTGGGAGCGCCAGGAAAAGGCCCTGGTCAAGGAGATGCAACATAACCCTTTGACCGGCGAACTCATCCACGTCGACTTTCACCAGGTTTCTTTGACCGAAGAAGTCACTGCCACGGTACCGGTGGAGCTGAGCGGCGAGCCGGTGGGAGTGAAGAAGGGAGGGGTGCTGGAGCACTTCCTGCGCGAGGTGGAGATCTCCTGCCTGCCCACAGCCCTTCCTGAAGTCATTAAGGTAGACGTCTCTTCTCTCGATGTGGGGGACACCATTTTCGTGCGCGACCTTCCTATACCGCCGGGCGTAAAGGTCCTGGCCGATCCTGGGGAGGTAGTAGCTACGGTGGTAGAGGAAGAGAAGGAAGAGGAAAAACCAGAGGAAGCGTCTTAGCTTCCTTTCTGCACCTCCGAACCCCGGTACCTGTTGACTAGCTCAAGGTTCTGGTCTATAATTAAAAGTGCGTGTGGGGCTGTGGCGCAGTGGGAGCGCGTTTCCTTGGCATGGAAAAGGTCGCGGGTTCAATTCCCGCCAGCTCCACCATAAAAGCGGCTAAAGGGGCCTCTTGCAAAAGAGGCCATTATTTTTATTTCTGTAGCGGGAGGCGAAGTGAAGAGGTGGCCGAAAGATACCCCTTTCACGCGGTAGAGAAGAAGTGGCGCCGCCGCTGGGAGGAAGAAGACCTGTACGCCGTACCCGACTTTGAAGATAAGCCCAAGTACTACTGCCTGGAGATGTTCCCTTATCCCTCGGGCAAGCTGCATATGGGGCACGTGCGCAACTACGCTATAGGGGATGTAATTGCCCGTTTTAAGCGTATGCAGGGGTATTCTGTGCTCCACCCCATGGGGTGGGACGCCTTCGGTCTCCCGGCCGAGAACGCGGCGATCAAGCACGGTATTCACCCCCACGACTGGACCTGGCAGAACATAAGCTTCATGCGGGAGCAGCTGAAGCAGCTGGGCTTCAGCTACGACTGGCACCGCGAAATTGCCACCTGCCACCCTGACTACTACCGCTGGACCCAGTGGTTGTTCCTCCAGTTTTTCCACCGGGGCTTGGCCTACCGCAAAAAAGCTCCGGTCAACTGGTGCCCTTCCTGCGCCACCGTTCTGGCCAATGAGCAGGTGGTAGGAGGGGTGTGTGAGCGCTGCAAGACGCCGGTGGTTCCCAGGGAGCTGGAGCAGTGGTTTCTCCGGATCACCGCCTACGCCGAGCGCCTGCTTCAGGATCTAGATAAGCTTACGGGCTGGCCCGAAAAGGTAAAAGTGATGCAGCGCAACTGGATCGGCAAAAGCGAAGGGGCGCTCATCAACTTCCCCGTCGTGGGGAGAGAAGAAGGGATAACGGTCTTCACCACCCGCCCGGACACGCTTTACGGTGTGACCTACCTAGTGCTGGCGCCGGAGCATCCGCTGGTGATGGAACTGGCCGCCGAGGACCGGCGGGAAGAGGTCGGCTGTTTTGTGGAGAGGGCTCGCCTCCTTCCGGCCCTCAGCCGCACCGCAGGGGAGCAGGAGAAGGAGGGTCTTTTCTTAGGAGCCTTCTGCCGGCATCCTTTGACCGGCGAGGATATTCCTATCTACGTGGCCAACTACGTGCTCATGGAGTACGGCACGGGTGCGGTGATGGGGGTTCCAGCTCACGACCAGCGTGACTTCGAGTTCGCCCGGAAATTCGGCCTTCCCATAAAAGTGGTCATCCAGCCTCCCGGGGAAGTACTAGACCCGGATACCATGACCGCTGCCTACGTGGATGAGGGGGTTCTGGTGAACTCCGGTCCCTTCGACGGGAAGCCTAACCTCCAGGCCATGGGGGAAATTGTGGCTTACTTAGAGGAAAAGGGGTTAGGGAAAAGGCAGGTCACCTACCGACTGCGCGACTGGCTGATCTCGCGGCAGCGCTACTGGGGAGCGCCTATACCTATCGTTTACTGCGACCAGTGCGGGATCGTGCCGGTCCCCGAAGAGCAGCTGCCGGTGCTTCTTCCTTATAACGTGGCTTTCAAACCCACAGGAGAGTCTCCCTTGAAGGACTGCCCAGAGTTCGTCAACACCACTTGTCCGCGCTGTGGGGCTCCGGCGCGGCGGGAGACGGACACCATGGACACCTTCATCTGCTCCTCCTGGTACTACTTCCGCTACACTAGCCCCAAGGAGGACAAGGCGCCCTGGGACAAGGCCAAGGTAAATTACTGGTTGCCAGTAGACCAGTACATCGGTGGGGTGGAGCACGCCATCCTGCACCTGCTTTATTCCCGCTTTTTCACCAAGTTCCTCTACGACATCGGCTTGGTGAGCTGCGATGAGCCCTTTACCAACCTGCTCACTCAGGGGATGGTGCTGAAGGACGGGGCCAAGATGTCGAAGTCCAAAGGGAATATAGTGAGCCCCGAAGAGATAGTTGAGCACTACGGGGCGGATACTACCCGGCTCTTCATTCTCTTTGCCGCCCCGCCGGAGAGGGATTTGGAGTGGAGCGATGAAGGAGTGGAGGGGTGCGCCCGGTTTCTCAACCGGGTCTGGCGCTTAGTGCGTTCCCTCATCCCGGTGGTGCAGGGAGCAGGAGAGCCGGCCGAGAGCTTGAGCCCCCCCAACCGGGAGCTGCGCCGCCTCACCCACCGCACCGTAGAGCGTGTCACCAAGGACATAGAAGAGTTCGGGCTCAACACGGCTGTCAGCGCCATCATGGAGTTCACCAACGGACTGGCCCGCTACTGCGAAGAGGTGAAGCCGGAGGAGCGCGATCCCGGGACCTTGCGCGAGGCGGTGGAGACGCTCATTCTACTGCTTGCCCCCTTCGCTCCCTATATGGCGGAGGAGCTGTGGGAGCAGCTGGGTAAGAAGGAAAGCGTGCACCGGCAAGCGTGGCCGCCTTACGATCCTAAACTTGTGGTGGCCGATCAGATAGAAGTAGTGATCCAGATTAACGGCAAGGTGCGGGGCAAGGTACTGGTGGCGGCTACGGCCACGCCGGCGGAGATGGAAGAGGCGGCCCGCCGCGAACCCCGCATAGAGCAACTGCTAGCCGGCAAGGAGGTCCGGAAGGTCATCACCGTTCCCGGCAAGTTGGTGAACTTTGTAGTGGGCTAGCCCTCCGGCAGGGGCTGGCCTTAATTTTGCAAAGGACTCTTCAACTCCTAAGCGAGGGGGTAAGGGAAGGGTGTTCAGGAGGGTCTTGGTGGCTATCGACGGCTCGGAGCATTGTTACCAGGCTTTGCGGCGGGCGCTGGAAGTATTGAAGTTTTCTCCTCTAACCCAGGTGGCGGTGGTGGAAGTCGTACCGCCGGTTGACCCCAGCATAGAGTACGTGCCTTGGGTGACCCCGCAGCAGCTGGAGGAAGCGGCGCGGAAAAGGGCGGCGCAGGATCTGGAGAAGGCGCTGGCCATCCTCCGGGAGGCGGGGATAGAAGGGACATCAGTCATCCGAGTGGGCAATCCGGCGGAAGAGATTGTGGCCCTGGCGCGCGAGGGGAATTACGAGCTCATTGTGATGGGACGCCGGGGAACCAATCCTCTGAAAGAGCTACTTTTGGGAGGGGTAAGTCAGCGGGTGCTGCAGCTTTCCCCCGTGCCGGTCTTTCTGGGTAAGTAGGTGCGCAAGGACTTGCACAGGTGAGAAAAATATTTCTCACTTTTATTAAAAGCGTTGCCCGAAAAGCAACGCTTTTTTGTTTGTGGGGGGTGGCACGGGATTTGCATTGGTATAGGGAGTGAAAGGGATACGGAAGAGGGCGCTTGTTGATGGAGATGCGAGTGGGCAAGTCGACCAAGGGGAAAAAGGTAATGGTAGTAGCTTTACTGGTGCTCATGGCGCTTCTCTTCCTACGCTCTACCATCCTACGGGTAGAGGAGGTGGTAGCCCCCTCGCCCGGTAGCTCAGGGCTTCCGGCGGTGACCTTAGGATTCTTGGTTCTCTTTCTGGCTGGAGTATGCTATGGTCTCTGGGTTTTGCTGGTAGAGCACTACCTGGCCTTCTCGCTGGCACGCGAGTGGCTGTTGGAAACCTTAAGGGAGCTAGAAATTCCTTCTGCTAATAGGCAAAAGGAACGCAAGCAGGTTGAAAAGTAGTAGCGCCTCTACTGTGGTAGTATGGTGAGCCAAGATTTCGGCTTGCCATACCCACCTCTTCTTAAAAATTTCTCAAAAGGGGATGAGGGTTATGGCCAAGGCAGTGGCGGGGAGCAAAGAAGTGCGGGTTTCTTGCCTCGAAGGGTTGGCGCGGAAGTTGGACCTGTCAGTTACCGATTTGTGGATCCTGGCCCTGACGGCCGTTTCTCTGGGCATACTCTATTGCATCGGGGAGGTGGCAGCTAGGCTGGGAGGAGCTTAAAGGCTTAAAGAACTCGAGCGGCGGCGTGAAGTTGGTAAAGAGTCTACTTAAAGCACCTTTGATATATGTGGCAGTGGTTCCTTCAATTTCTTGCCGCGATAGTGATTGTGAGTACTTTGTGTTAAGTCCAGCACCTTGCTTTTAAACCGGCTAATTGGTGAGGAGGGGTTAATATGAACGGTAAGCAGAATGGGCGCAAGAAGCCCTGGGGAGCGCTTTTACTGTGGGGAGCGCTGTCGCTGGGACTTTACGCGGTGGTCTTCCTCAAAGGGGATGCGGTGCAGGGGTTCATCGCGGAAGGCGGCGTAGGTAAAGCGGCGATAGTGGTGGCGGTGGCGATTATCTTCTCCCTAGTGCATGGCAACTTTACCGGGGCTTTCTTCGAAGCTCTGGGCATCCGGGCCAAAGGCCGTTAAAGAGGGGGTGAATGTATGGGGCCTAAGGAAGTTCTGGAGCTTACCCCCTTCATGCTAGTCTTCCTCCCCACGCTGGGTTTCCTGGGGGGACTGCTTAGCGGATTTATCGGCTCGGGTGGAGCCTTTGTGCTTACGCCCGGCATGATGAGCGCGGGCGTTCCTGGAGCGGTGGCCGTAGCCAGCAACATGTGTCACAAGTTCCCCAAGGCGCTGGTCGGAGCCATGAAGCGGGCCAAGTTGGGTCACGTGGACGTGTTCCTTGGGCTGGTTATGGGCCTCTCGGCCACGGCGGGAGTGCAAGTGGGAGTCAAGATTCAGAAGTGGATCAATCAGGTATGGGGGGCGGCTGGCTCTAACCTCTACGTCAGCACTATCTTCGTGCTGGTGCTGTTGACTGTAGGGCTCATCGTGCTACGCGATGCCTACCGGAGCAAGAACCAGCAGGTAGTGGTAGTCGAGCCGGGCAAGCTGGCCCAAAAGGTGCAGAAGTTCCGCATCCCGCCCATGCTCAGCTTCCCGGTAGCCAAGTCGAAGGTCAGCTTTTGGATCACCGTGCCCTTGGGATTCGCCACTGGCTTGCTGGCCGCCACCATAGCTGTAGGCGGGTTCATCGGCGTGCCTGCCATGATGTACATCCTGGGTGCCTCGAGCTTCGTGGCCAGCGGTACGGAGTTGGTGATCGCCTTTGTCATGGGGCTAACAGGCACCCTGAGCTGGGCCTACAGCGGCTATGTGGATCTCAGACTGGCGCTTTTGATCCTGTTTGGTTCCCTCTTCGGCGTACAGCTCGGTGCTATCGGGACGAGCTATGTGAAAGACTACATGATCAAGTTGGTTATGGCACTGGTTATGCTCATCGTCATGGTGAGCCGGCTGGTGAGCATACCCGTGTACCTGCGCGATCTGGGTAAGCTGGCCCTTGCTCCCTCCACGGCCGAGCTTCTCAAGAATCTCAGCTTCGCCATCATGTGCCTGGCGCTGGTAGTTAGCGGGGTTATCATCCTGGGAGCCATAGCTAAGGGTAGGCGGGCTGCCCGCACCGAGGAACTCCGGGGAATCTCGGTGGAGGTGCCGCAGCAGCCTTAAGGGCTCACCTCGCAAGAGGTTAAAACCCACCCTAACGGGGGTGGGTTTTTTATTTCTCAGTCTTCCCGGTAATCAAAGATGCGCTTGGTTTTCTTTTCGCTGCGGGGGAGGCTTCCCAGAGGCACCACTTCTACTTCTACCGTGACCCCAATGCGGCTTTTCACCGCCTGGCGACAGCTTTCTGCCACTCTTTCCGGTGCGTAGCCCGGCAGGCCTTCTATCTTGATGAGCATCTTATCCCGCACCCCTTCCCGGGTGAGGATCACCTGGTACTCACTCCCCGTGCCTTCCACTTCCCGTAGTACCCCATCCAGCTGACCGGGGTAGATGTTGACTCCCTTGATCTTGATGCGATCATCGGTGCGCCCCTTTATGCGGTCGATAAGGGGGAAAGGAGAACCGCAGGGGCAGATGAAGGGCAAGAGACGGGTGAGATCGTGCGTGCGGTAGCGTATAAGGGGCAGGCCCTCTTTGGTTAAAGTAGTTATGACCAGCTCTCCCTCTTCTCCTGGCGGGAGGGGGGTCCCCTTTTCGGGGTCGATGATTTCGAAGAAGAGGTGATCCGACCAGTAGTGCAAGCCCAGGTGGTAAGGGCAGTCTATGGCTATGCCAGGCCCGTAGACCTCGGTGAGCCCGTAAATGTCGAAGGTTTCAATGCCCAGCCCTTCGGCTATGAAACGGCGCATCTTTTCGCTCCAGCGCTCCGAGCCGAAGATCCCTATGCGCAGGGCTATCTTACCCTTGAGCCCCCTTTTGCTCACCTCCTCCGCCAGTAGCAGCCCGTAGGAGGAGGTTCCTATGAGGACTGTGGTCTTGAGATCGAGCATCATCTCGATCTGTTTCGGGGTATTCCCAGGGCCGGTGGGAACGGCCATGGCCCCCAGGCGCTCCACCCCGGCCTGAAAGCCGATGCCGGCGGTCCAGAGGCCGTACCCCGGAGTTATCTGCACCCGGTCCTGACGCTTCACCCCCGCCATCTTAAGGCAGCGAACCATCATTTCGGTCCAGACCTCGACGTCCTGGCGGGTGTAGGGGATAATCACCGGCTTGCCGGTGGTACCGGAGGAAGAGTGTATGCGCACCACTTCTTCTTCCGGGGCGGCCATGAGCTCCAAAGGATAGCCAGCGCGGAGCTCAGCCTTGGTGGTAAAGGGCAGGTGGGCGAAGTCGGCCAAGCTCTGGATTTCCTTGGGCTTGATACCTGCTTGCCGAAACTTTTCCCGGTAAAAGGGGGAACGCTCGTAAGCATACTGCAGACAAGCTTTGAGGCGAGGTAGTTGGCGAGCGTGAAGCGCCTGAAAATCAAAAAGCGGCAACCTTTCCCTCTGCGGCAGGGACATCCCTTACCCAAACCTCCTTATTTGGTGTGGGAGCCTGCCGCGAAGGCGATTTGGGCCACCTCTTGCTCGGCTCGTCTCCGCTCTTCTCGGCTCGGCTCCCCAAAGAAGGTGTGCTCTTTAAAAATTATTACGCCGGGGCCCAACTCCTTTCCTTCCTTTTGAGGATAGGAAGTTAGGCGTTATACTGATTTTAGCAGAGGTGCTGCCCGAATGAAAGTGAAGGTTTCGTCGGTCTTTTTCAGCAACGGTTTAGGATTAGCGGTGGAAGTAGGAGCGGAGGAGGCCACGGTGGAGGACTTCATAGTAGCCCTGGACTCGGCCTGGCGGCACTACCCTTTTACCCGGGTGCGCCGGCCGGGAGCGAAGGATTGCCTGGGTTGCGATGCCTGCTGTGGCGAGCGGGCTCCTCTTACCAGCGTGGATTGTCTCGTCCTCATGCGTTACCTAAAGCTACCTACGCTTGACGCTTTTTTGTCGCGCTACGCCACGGTGGAAGTAAGGGGTCCGGTGGTGGATATCACTCTGAGGCGCCTGCGTGATGGCCGGTGCGTTTTCTTGGACAGGGAGCGCCTGGTCTGCAAGGTCTATGCCGCCCGGCCCTTTGTCTGCCGCACCTTTTTCTGCTGCCCGGCTACTCCCCAATTCTGGGAAGTGCGCGAGGCTATTCTTAACCGGGGCGAAGATGAGTTGGTGCGCTGGTGGCTCACTTCCTCCCGCAGAGTGGATCGCTCTTGGAAGCCCAAGGTGCGGGAGGAAGACTGGCCTCCTACCCCTTTTGCCGGTAAGAAAAGCTACGGGGAAGTGCGGCTCAAAGAGCTGCTGCCCCCTAAGCTCTGGCATTCCATTTTTAAGGGAGGTGTGCGTCGTTGAAGCGGGCCCGCGCGCACGTGATCGTGCACGGTAAGGTGCAGGGAGTCTACTTCCGAGCCTCTACGCTGGAGAAGGCGCGGGAAGAAGGAGTTACCGGCTGGGTGCGTAACCGGCCTGACGGGACGGTGGAAGCAGTGTTTGAAGGGGAGGAGGAGAGGGTCAAGCGCATGGTAGCCTGGTGCTACCAAGGCCCTCCCTGGGCCGAAGTGAAGCGGGTGGAAGTAACCTGGGAGGACTGGCGGGGGGAGTTCACCGATTTCACGATCCGCCGCTAGACTCGGGGGAGCGGCGGGGCTCAGGAACGAGGGAGAGCAGACCGATCCCCAGGAGCAAGAGGCTACCGGCTGCCAGAAAGGTGCACCGGAAACCTAAGTGCTCGGCTATGAAGCCCCCGAAGGAGGGACCGATTATCCAGCCGATGAACCAGGTACGGTCGTACACTCCCAT
This sequence comes from Ammonifex thiophilus, assembly GCF_003368535.1. Classification (GTDB taxonomy): domain Bacteria; phylum Bacillota; class Desulfotomaculia; order Desulfotomaculales; family Ammonificaceae; genus Ammonifex; species Ammonifex thiophilus. Next base: position 10,726 of record NZ_QSLN01000002.1, on the reverse strand, counting down.
GGCCCAGCCGCGCTCCGCCGGAGGGGCAAGGTCGGCTACCATGGCCGAAGCGGCGGTTCCCAAGGCGGCCCAGGCGGCGCCCTCCACCGCCTGGATTAAAAAAGCCAGCTCGACCTGTCTCATAGAGGCGTAACCCAGGAAGATGGCCAAGAAACCGAGCATGGCTCCCAGGATGACCGGTTTGCGCCCGTACCGATCGGCCAGCCGTCCCAGGTGCGGCCCGGCCAGAGCACCAGCGGTAGCTCCGGTGGTGTAGATGAGCCCGATCTCACCGGTAGAGGCTCCTAGGTGGGAGAAGTAAAGAGCCAGCACGGAGTAGACCATGCCTGAGCAGATCATTACCGGCAATACGGCCAAGGAAAACAGGTAAAGGTGTTTACGTAGCAAAATCTTTCACCTCCCAAGGCGGCTAAGCTAAATTCTAGCACACCGGAAACGGGGAGGTTTTCGCTTGAGGGAAATGCGGGGTTCTTTGTGGTTTTACCGGCTTTATGACGTGGCCCAGGACATAGACCTGGCAGCGGCCGAAAAAATCTTGGCGCTTTATAAGCCCGTTTCGCGCATGCGCCTTTCCAAGGTTCGCCCGCGGGCTCTGGAAATCAAAAACCCTCCCCTGACGGTGGAGCTGGAAGGCACAGAGGTTGCGCTTAACGGCAAGACCTACCGGGTAGCAGCCAGCGCCCGGCTTTACGATTTCGGGGTTTTAAGCATCCTCTTTAAGCTGGAGTTGCCTCCCGACATGAGCTACGAGGAACTGCGGTCCCTGGCCGTGGCGGCTGGCGAAGCCTCTTCTCTTTCTCCCTGGTTTGCCGCCTGCCGCGATGAGCTCATACGGCAACTAAAGCCCGCCCTTACGGGTGATGGATTCACTGGTTTCGTAGAGGATTTTCTCATTTTCTTCTTCCAGGACTGGCCCTGTGATTGGGATCCGGTGCCGCTCCTCCTGGGAGAGGAGGAGCCGATAAGCCAGGCTATGCGGCAGGAGGTGCTCAGAAACCTCTTTTCCTACAGTGACGACCAGATAATCATCACCTGGGACGCCGCCTTCATCTACGATCCCTCTGGCTCCACCGATGTGGCCGATCTCCTGGAATTCGCCAACGCGCAGCTCTTGGAACTCCGCTATTACGATAGCGTACTTGACCGGGAACTGGCGGCCATGTATGATGCACTGGAAGAGGCGGGAAGGGGAGGCTACCGCCGCCTGCGCCAGTACCGCAACATCATGCGGCGGCTGATGGAGTTGATGGTGGAAATCACTGAGGTGACCGGGCGTATTGAGAACGCTTTGAAGGTTACCCAGGACATTTTTTACGTCCGCATTTACACCGCTGCTCTAAAGATTTTCCGGGTGGAGGAGTGGTTGGAGAGCATCGACCGCAAGATGCAGGTGGTGGAGCGCAACTACTCCCTCTTGAGTGACGAACTCATAACCCATCGCTTCATGATGATCGACATCGCTATAGTAGTGCTCATTGCTTTTGAAATCATCTTGTGGCTTTTCACCCTTAAGTAACGCAAAGGGGGTTTAAACATGCGGGTAACGGTGCTGGTGGAAAATAGCGTGGGCAAGCCTCTAGGGCTTACCGGCGAGCACGGGCTCAGTCTGTGGGTGGAGTACGAGGGGCACAAGATTCTTTACGATGCCGGCCAGCGCGGGGCAGTGGTGACCAACGCCCACTTTCTGGGCGTGGATTTGCGGGAGGCGGAAGCCATCGTTTTGAGTCACGGTCACTACGACCACACAGGGGGCCTAAGAGCGGTACTGGAGTATATCGGCAGACGCATCCCCGTCTACGCTCACCCGGACGTCTTCAGCCCCCACCGCGTTTCCTCTCCTGTGGACCGTTATGTGGGCATTCCCTACCGTCGCGAAGAGTTGGAGGCTTTGGGAGCCGAATTTCGCTGGATAAAAGAGCCTTTGGAGCTCTTCCCCGGCCTGTGGCTCAGCGGCGAAGTTCCCCGCCGGACGGAGTTCGAACGGGGGGACGAGCGAATGTACGTGCTGGTGGAGGGAAGAAAAGTTCCTGACCCCCTGGCGGACGATCTTAGCCTTTACCTCAAGACCTCCTCGGGCTTGGCCATACTGGTGGGCTGTGCTCACGCCGGGGTGATCAATATCGTCCAGCACGCCCAGGAGGTTACCGGAGAAAAGAGGGTGGCGGCCATCATTGGCGGCACCCACCTTGGCCCCGTTTCGGAAGAACAGCTGGAGGAGACCATAGAGCGCCTAACCCGGATGGATCTCGACCTTCTGGCGGCCAACCACTGCACAGGCTTGGCCGTGGCGGCGCGGCTCAGGGGGATATTCGGCGCCCGCTTTCGCTTCGGCAGCACCGGCGAGGTGCTGGAGCTTTAATGAGGAACGCTGAGGTGTGCGCCATCTTCCGGGAGATGGCAGCCATCATGGAGATCCTGGGGGAAGACCCCTACCGCATTCGGGCCTACCAGCGGGCGGTACAGAACATCGAGAACCTGCCGGAGGACATAGCGGTCATTGCCGCTCGGGGGGAACTCACCAAGATACCCGGTGTCGGCAAGGAGTTGGCCCGCAAGATAGAGGAGATCTTGGCCACCGGCACCCTCCAGAAGTACGAGGAGCTTAAGCGGAAGGTGCCGCCGGGACTGGTGGAGCTCCTGCGGGTTCCTGGCATTGGTCCCAAGACGGCTAAACTTCTTTACGAGAAGCTGGGAGTCAAGAGCTTGGCGGAGTTGGAGCGGCTGGCCAATGAGGGAAAGCTCAAGGGATTGCCAGGGATCGGAGCCAAAACCGAAGAGAACATTCGGCGGGGGATAGCCCTTCTGCGGGCAGTGGAAGAGCGGCGCCCCTTGGGTCTGGTGCTGCCGCTGGCCCGTACGGTGGCCAATCTGCTCCGCGAAAAAGCGCCGGTAGAACGGGTGGAGCTGGCTGGCAGCATCCGCCGTTTCAAGGAGACCGTAGGGGATGTGGACATTCTGGCCGCCAGCACCCGCCCGGAAGAAGTAATAAAGGTCTTTACTACTTTGCCGTTGGTAGCAGAGGTTCTAGCCCAAGGACCGACCAAGGCCAGCGTGCGCACCGGGGACGGGTTGCAAATCGATTTGCGGGTGGTTCCGCCGGAGAGCTACGGAGCGGCTCTCTGCTACTTTACCGGCTCCAAGGCGCACAACATCCGGGTGCGGGAACTAGCGGTAAAAAAGGGACTTAAGGTGAACGAATACGGGGTCTTTCGGGGAGAGGAGCGGATAGCCGGGGCCACAGAGGAAGAAGTCTACGCCGCTTTAGGGCTCCCCTACATCCCCCCGGAGATAAGAGAGGACTGGGGAGAAATCGAAGCCGCGCTGGAGGGGCGCTTGCCCGTTCTGGTGGAGCTCGGAGACATAAAGGGAGATTTTCACGTGCACTCCAAGTACAGTGACGGGGCGGCCACCCTAGAGGAAATAGCAGCGGAGGCCAGAAGACTGGGGCTGGAATGGGTGGCCGTTTGTGACCACTCCCCCGCCTTGAAGGTGGCGGGGGGACTGGACGTTCCCACCCTCCTGAAGAAGAAAGAGGCGATCGAGCGCTTCAACGCCCAAAGCCCTGATGTGAAGCTGCTGTGCGGGGCTGAGGTGGACATTCTATTGGACGGTAGGCTCGACTACCCCGACGAAATTCTGGCCCAACTCGATGTGGTGGTAGCGGCTATCCACACCGGATTGCGGCAGAGCAAGGAGGTCCAGACCAAGCGCCTGCTGGCGGCCATAGCCAACCCTTACGTGCACGCCATAGCCCACCCCACGGGGCGCCTCCTAGGGGAGCGCGAAGCCTATGAGCTCGACTTGGAAGCCATATTCACCGCCGCCGCCCGCACCGGCACCTGGCTGGAGATAAACGCCTATTACAAGCGGCTGGATCTCAACGACATCAACGCCCGCGCGGCCGCTGCCCGGGGAGTGAAGTTAACCATCGGAACCGATGCTCACCTCCTGGAGCAAATGGAGTTTTTGGAGTTGGGGGTGGGGGTGGCCCGGCGGGCCTGGCTTACCCGGGAACAGGTGATAAACACTTTGAGCTATGAGGAATTACTTGCCCGTTTGCGGGCTAAAAAGAAAAGTATAGGAGTGTGAGGCAAGCCATGGAGAATAAGATAAAAACGGCTTACGAAAAGGCTTTGGAGAGGCTTGAGAAACTCAACCTTGACCAGGTGGACACCGCCAGCCTGGAATACGTGCCGCTGGGCCGCAGCTTAGCCGCCCGCTTTTTGCAGGAGAAGGACTTCGACCTCCTAGGGGCTATCAAAGGGTACATCGGCACCGCAGCCCGTTACGTGCGCGAGGGGGTGGAGGAGACCCTTCTCCAGAACCTCCAATTACCTAGGGACGAGGCTGCGATGGAGACCAACCGGCGGGCCATGGAGGGGCTGCTTCTGCTGAAGGAGAACAAAAACCTTCTCCGGCAGATTTTTAAGGAACTGGAGTACCTCTTTAGCTATTATGCCCAGGCCCGCGAGCACGCTTACCGCAACTTAAAGGAGAACTTTGCAGCTCGCCTGGCTTCGGCCCAGGAGGCCCTGGAGCGCCAGTTGGGAGTGCGGGTCCGCGTAGAGGTGGAGCAACACCCTCTCTTCCAGGAGGAATGGCTGCGTCTAGAAGGGGAGCTCGCCTCCCAGTACGAGAGTATTCTGGCTGAGCAGAAAAGAAAGATCCGGAGCCTTAAGTAGGAGGTGAAGAGGCGGTTCTTTCCTCCGCCCCGCTGGATGAAGCGCAGCCTGCGTAACTATTTGCTCACCGGGGTAGCAGTCCTCCTGCCGGCGGCTGCTACCGTTTTTGTGCTGTGGAAGCTTTTCTCTTTGGTAGACGGTTTTGCCGGCAAGCTGGTGAGCTACTTCACTCCCTACCACATACCCGGGCTGGGAGTAGTAATCACCGTCCTGATCATCTTGCTGGTGGGGGTACTGGCCACCAACGTCATCGGGAAGCGCCTCCTGGCCTATTGGGAAGCGCTGGTTTTCCGGATCCCGCTGGTCAACACGATTTACCGCACGGCGAAGGAAATCGTGGACACCTTCAGCGAGGAGCGCAAGCAGGTCTTCCGCCAGGTAGTGCTGGTGGAATTTCCCCGGCGCGGCAGTTGGGTAGTGGGCTTCCTAGTAGGGGAAGCGGGAGAAAGCTTCCGGGGGGCCACGGGGCAGGAATTGGTGAAAGTACTGATTCCCCACGTGCCGGTACCCATGTCCGGCTTCCTCCTCCTAGTCCCTAAAGAAGAAGTTATCTTCCTCGACCTCTCGGTGGAGGAGGGGCTACGCTTTATGGTCTCCACCGGCATCATAGAGCCCGGCGGTAAACGGGGTGGTAATAACGTTTCCTAGTTTCTTGGGCTTTCTTCTTTATTTGTCTTCTGAGGCTTCGCGGGTTTTTATCCCCTTGCTGACCGAAGAGCTGGGAGGCTCTTCTTTAGCCGTGGGGTTGGTGGGGGGAGCTTACGGATTCACCTACTTTGTAGCTTCCCTCCTCTTCGGCAGGCAGGCTGACCTGCGGGGCCGCCTGTACTTTGTGCGCCTGGGCCTGGCTCTGAGTGCCCTGTGTTTCGCCGCTCAGATGGCGGCCGGCAGCGTACTCTCCCTGGCCTGGCTGCGGGCGGCGGTGGGTTTTTCCCTGGGGGTGGTAACCGGGGCCTTGCTCGTCCTGGCTTACGAAAACCGGGGCGGCGTGGGAAAGTACAGCGCCTGGTGCGCGGCGGGCTGGATCGCCGGCTCCTTCCTGGCAGCGGTTTTGCAGTATTATCGGCTGATTTTCTTGCTAAGCGCCTTGATATGTCTCCTAGCCTTTCTCCTCAGTTGGCGAATTAAAGGAGAGGTTTTGGGGGCAAAAATGAATCATCCTTCCCTCTGGCAGGTGCTCACCCGCCACCACCGGGTCTATTTCCCCTTTTTTCTGCGCCACTTAGGTGCTTCGTCGGTCTGGATTATTTTTCCTCTGTACCTGCAGCATTTGGGCGCCAGCAAGTTCTGGATAGGGATGGCCGTCATGACCAACTATCTGGGACAATCACTGCTCATGGGGGTGGCGGAACGAGGAGATGGGTTCCGCCTTTTCCGGGCGGGCTTGGGCCTTTCCGTGCTTGTCTTCCTCCTCTATCCCCTTCTCTCCTCCTTCTATCAGGTTTACCCGGTGCAACTTTTGCTGGCCGCCGCCTGGTCGGCCCTTTACGTAGGAGCTCTTTCGGTGCTCCTGCGCGAAGGGGAGGGACGGGGCACTGCGGCAGGGGCCCTGATAGGAATGATTAACCTCTGTGGTGCGTTGGGCCCTTTGGTGGGCGGTCTGCTGGCCTACTACTGGGGCTATCGGGCGGTCATGATTTTTGCAGCCCTTCTGAGCCTGGTGGGTCTTTGGTGGTCCTGGAAGCACTGAGGTTATAGCAAAAATTTATTTGACTGTTAACGCAAAGTTATACTATGCTGAGAAAAAAACAAAACCCGGGTAGGGGAGAAGGGGGAAAGATGGCTACGAAGGTCATTGTGGACCCCATGACCCGGATAGAGGGGCATCTGAAGATCGAAGTGGAAGTGGCGAACGGCAAGGTGGTGAACGCCTGGTCTTCGGGAACCCTCTTCCGGGGGATCGAAATCATCCTAAAAGGGCGTGACCCCCGGGACGCCCAGCATGTAGCGCAGCGAATTTGCGGTGTCTGTCCCCTTTCACACGGTATAGCTTCCGTCCTCTGCCTCGACGACGCCTTCCAAGCTCAAGTTCCTTCCAACGGGCGCATCATCCGCAACCTTATCCAAGGAGCCAACTACATCCAATCGCACATCCTGCACTTCTATACCCTGGCTGCCCTAGACTACGTGAAAGGTCCGGATACCTCACCCTTTGTACCCCGCTTCAAGGGGGATTACCGGCTTCCCCCGAAAGTAAACGAACTTTTAGTGCAGCATTACTTAGAGGCGTTCGATGCCCGGCGGAAGGCTCACAAAATGCTGGCCGTGTTCGGGGCGAAGGCACCCCACCCCACCGTCTTCATTCCCGGGGGAGTAACCGAAACGGTGACGGCGGAGAGGGTAGAAAAGTTCCGGGCTTATCTGGAGGAACTCATTCGTTTCATCGATCAAACCTATGTGCCCGACGTAAAGACCGTGGCCGAGTACTACAGCGACTACTGGGATATAGGCAGGGGCTGCCGCAATATGCTGGCCTATGGTGGCTTCCCGCAGGCGGACGGGCAGGCCGGCAGACGCGACCTCTTTTTCAAGCCGGGGGTTTACACTAACGGCAAGTTCGCGCCTTTCGATCCGCAGAAGATAGTGGAGGACGTGAAGTACTCCTGGTACGCCAACGACACTTCCGGGCTCCCGCCGGCCAGAGGCGAGACCGTTCCCCAGCCCCGCAAGGCCGGGGCCTACTCCTGGCTTAAAGCCCCCCGTTACGATGGACTACCGCACGAGGTAGGCCCGCTGGCCCGCTCCTGGATAAACCAGGTGCCGGAAATTCTCTCTTTGGGAGAGAGGGCCTTTTCCGTGCTGGGAAGGCATTATGCCCGGGCTTTAGAGTGCAGCCGGCTGGCCCACGCCATGCTGGACTGGCTGCGCCAGCTTAAAGTAGGCGAACCCGTGTACTTGCCGGCTCAGGTGCCGGAGGAGGCGCACGGCGTGGGACTCACCGAGGCCGCCCGGGGCGCTCTGGGGCACTGGATAGAAATCAAGAACTACCGGATAGCCAACTACCAGGCGGTAGTTCCCACCACCTGGAATGCCAGCCCCAGGGACGACCGGGGGCAGCCCGGACCCATAGAACAAGCATTGATCGGAACTCCGGTGCAAGACCCCGAAAATCCGGTCGAGATTACCCGGGTGGTGCGTTCTTTCGATCCTTGCCTGGCCTGCGCTATCCACTTGCTGGAGCTGCGGGTGTACTCGCGCCGCGGCCCGAGCAGTTTCAGGATTTAAGCCCAAAGCCTTTGTCATCCCCCCTTGCTTTCGCTTGAAGCCGGGAACTTCCCGGCCTTTTTGTCTTCGCGAAAGCGAAAGCGGAATGTTAAACTTAAAGAAAAGCGAAGAATGGGGCGGTAAGGTGGCTTTGGATCTGAAAGAGGCTTTCACCACTTTTCTTTACGGCGAAAGGGTAAAAGGAGCTCTGCTCCTGGCCACTGCGCTTTTAGAACAGGCGCAGCAGCCCGAAATGGGGGAAGGGGGGCGCAGGCTTTACCGGCTTTTTCTAGAACGGGTGCGGCAAGAAGCGCAATTCGCTTACGAGGTAACCGGCCACCCTAAATTCAGAGAAGCGAGCGCCCGGCTGAAGGAGGTGATCTGGGAGCTCCATTTGGGTCGTGCGGAAGAGGCTGCTTGCCGGCTGGGTGAGGCCATAAGCCTGGTGACCACGGCGCTGGCCCAGCCGGGGGCGCGTCTGCAGGAGGAAGGGTTGCTGTAGGGCAAAAAATTTGTGGGACAAGGAAGGAATTCTTGTGGGATCGGCGAATAGATAATTAGCGAAGTTCAAGGAACTGCGAAGGTTCCGCTAAGTATGGGCAAACGAGCGTCTTGAAAAGGTAAGGCCCCTGAATTTTTATAGAAGGTTTATTGGCGGCTACGAAGGCCAAAAGTTCGAGCTCGCTAGGAGCGGGTGGCGTAGTCGCCTTTCTTTTCGCAAGCAGGAAAGACTTTCCTTTTAAGCGAGGAGGATTAAAGTCATGCTGCGCGTGGCGGTTATAGACGGGCAAGGAGGCGGGATTGGGCGGGTAATTGTGGAAAAGCTACGCAAAGCCCTTCCCAAAGAGGAAGTAGAGATAATTGCTCTGGGTACCAACGCCATCGCTACAGCCGAGATGCTGCGGGCGGGGGCCAATGACGGGGCCAGCGGGGAGAACGCTGTAGTTTACAATGCGGAAAGGGTGGACATCATCCTTGGTACCATCGCGGCCGTTATCGCTCATAGCATGTTGGGCGAACTCACGCCTAAGATGGCTGAGGCTGTGGCCAAAAGTCCCGCCAAGAAAATCCTCTTACACTTGAACCGGGCCAATGTGGAGATAGTAGGTTCCTCTACCGAACCCTTACCTCACTTGATCGATATGATGGTAGCTCAGGTGGCAGAGGAGCTCCGGAAGCGAAAGGGAACGGAGATCCAGGATAACTCTCCTTCCGAGAGCTGGCGCCCCAGTTTTGCTCTGGCACGGCGGAAGCTAGCGGAAAGCTGAGCTTTCCCCAGCAAGGGGTTTTGCTTTTAAACAACACTTGTAGAAAGGAGTGAGGTTCTTGTCTTCCTTTGAACCCCGCATCATAGGCTTTCTATGTAACTGGTGCAGCTACGCCGGCGCCGACCTGGCGGGTGTCTCGCGCATCCAGTATCCCCCCAACATCCGCATCATACGGGTCATGTGTTCCGGGCGAGTGGATCCCCGTTTTGTGCTGAAAGCCCTCTTTTCCGGCGCCGATGGGGTGCTGGTAGCTGGCTGCCATCCGGGCGACTGCCACTACGTCAAGGGTAACTATTACGCTCACCGCCGTTTTAACCTCACCAAGCGCCTGGTGGAGCTTTTTGGAATCGAGCCGGAGCGGGTGCGGCTGGAGTGGATCTCGGCGGCAGAGGGAGCGCGCTTCGGCTCGGTAGTCACGGAGTTCACCGAGCAGATAAGGGCTTTGGGCCCCATAAAAGTGGACGAGGTTCCGCCCGACTGGGACGAGTTGGGCAAGGCGGCTTCTGTGCTGGGCTCGGCGGGCAAGGTCTTTTTGGACGAATCGGTTTCCATGGTAGACATAGTCAGGTACTTCATGGAGTACGTGCAACAAGATTCCTGTGCCGAGTGTCGCCCCTGTCCCATAGGTACTAAGTATATACTCGACATACTTAACGATCTAAGAAACGGTGGAGAGATGCCGGATCCCTCCCTGGTGAAAGAATTGGCCCGGACCCTCAAGCAGGGCTCCAAGTGCGGCCTAGGCCGGGTGGCGGGCTTGATAACGGAGAAGCTTTGGGAACGCTTTTACGATGAGTTGGAGGCCTACCGTGCGGGCCAGCCGCCTAAGACGGTAGCTCCTAACCCCGGTTGGCAGACCATTGCTGGATAGGAGGGAGAGCGTGGCTGACGTTCGCTTGACCATCGACGGCTTTTCGGTTACGGTGCCTGAGGGCACGACTATTCTCAAGGCGGCGCGGCAGGTAGGGGTCAAGATCCCCACTCTGTGTTACCTGGAAGGCATCAACGAAGTGGGGGCCTGTCGTATCTGCGTGGTGGAAGTAGAGGGCAGGGAAGAACTGGTTACTTCCTGTAACACGCCGGTGGAGGAAGGGATGGTGGTGCGCACCAACACGCCGGCGGTGCGGGAAGCGCGGCGTATGACCCTGGAGCTCATCTTGGCCAACCACCCCATGGAGTGCCCCACCTGTCCCCGCAACGGCAACTGCGAGCTACAAAGCCTGGCTCAGCAACTCAACATCCGAACTCTCAGGATTCCTGCTCTGCCCCGCAAGGAGCTCCCCCTCGACACCTCTACCGTGGCCATCATCCGCGATCCCAACAAGTGCATCGTTTGCCGGCGTTGCGAGAGCGTGTGTAACAACGTCCAGACGGTAGGCGCTATTGCTTTACAGGGCAAGGGCTTCACTGCCACGGTGGCTCCTGTAGGTGGCCGTTATCTCGACGAGACCAACTGCGTGCAGTGCGGGCAATGCGCTCTGGTCTGTCCGGTGGGAGCCATTTACGAGCGGGACGACACGGACAAGGTCTGGGCGGCCTTGGCCGATCCCACCAAGCACGTGGTGGTGCAGA